>NZ_JBIBST010000006.1:0-562460 GCF_043077765.1 Streptomyces sp. NPDC015661
CAGGTCAAGACCCCGATCAACTCGGACAACGGCAACAAGCGCACCGACTACGTCCTGACCTGGGACGTCTACAACAAGACCACCGGCACCTGGATTTCCGGCACCTCCGGCATCCCGGGTCTCGCGCAGAACGTGGCGGTGGAGGACCCGACCTCCAACCAGCTCGGCATGGAGAAGTTCTACTCCTACACGGGCAAGAACACCGGCGCCGGCTCCACGGTCATGAACAACCTGGCCTCGGGCAACAGCGTCTGGTCGTACAACGCGTTCACCAACCCGGGCCGCGGTCTTACCACGTTCACCCGGTTTGCCTACAACAGCCTGGACACCTCCGACACCGTCTCCGGCTACGGCTGGTCCATGCAGGCCGCCGGTCCGGTCCGGCTCGGTGCGCCGCTGGAGTTCCAGCCCAAGCCCAACCCGACCGAGATCCGTCTCCCCGACGGTGACGGCACCACGCACGTCTTCCGCTGGGACTCGGCGACGAGCTCGTGGAAGGCGCCGGCCGGTGTGCACTACAAGCTGGCCGCCAAGGCGGGCCTGGACTGCACCCCGCTGAAGGACCCGATCCCGGACGCCTGGACGATGACCCGTCCCGACGGCACGCGGTTCGTGTTCGGCTGCGACGGCTACATGACGTCGACGGTGGACAAGAACGGCAACACGCAGACGTACACCTACGAGGAACGGAAGTCGAACAACAAGCCGACCAAGTTCCTCAAGTACATCACCGACCCGGCGGGTCGCCAGTCGCTCACGGTCGAGTACTTCAAGAAGGGTGACAACTCCTACGAGTACATCAACGACTCGGGCGCCAAGGTCACCGGCTCGAACCTGAACAACTCCAAGATCTACGACCACGTGAAGTCCATGACGGACGTCTCGGGCCGCAAGATCGCCTTCTACTACACCGACAAGGGTCTGCTCGGCCAGTTCACCGACGGCGCGGGGTCCTCCCAGCCGAAGGACTTCAAGTTCACCTACGACGCCACGCAGGGGAACAAGAACGTCAAGCTGGTCAAGGCCACCGACCCGCGCGGCAATGCCACCACCATGGCGTACTACGCCCCGCAGACGGGCGACGACCCGAAGTACCACTGGTGGACCAAGACGATCACCGACCGTCTCGGCGGTGGGACCGGCTTCGCGTACAAGGCTGACACGGCGAACACCAAGTTCACCGACGCCACCGTGACGGACGCCGAGAACCATGCCACGCAGTACGTGACCGACGACTTCGGCCGCCCGCTGCAGACGACCAACGCCAAGTCCCAGACCAGCAAGATGAGCTGGGACGCGGACAACAACGTCACGTACCTGGAAGAGGCCAACGGCGCCAAGACCACGTACTGCTACGACGCCAGGACCGGCTACCCGCTCTGGCAGCGCGACGCGGAGAACAACAAGGCGGGCGTTCCGCCCTCCAGCGACTGCGCACCGGGCGTCTACCCGGCCAATGCGCAGAAGTACGAGTACCAGACCCGTCTGGACGGCTACTCCGCCGACCTGTACCGCAAGACGTCACCGGAGGGCCGCACCTGGCAGTTCGGCTATGACGCCTTCGGCAACCTGAAGACGGTCACCGACCCCAAGGGCGTCGCCACCACCACGGCCGGTGACTACACGACGTCGTACGAGTACGACGCCTACGGCCAGCTGACCAAAGCCACCGACGCCAACGGCAACCCGACCACCAACAGCGACTTCGGTCCGACCGGCTATCCGGCCACGATCAACGACGCACTGGGCAAGTCGACCCGGTTCGTCTACGACGAGCGCGGTCAGGTCACCGAGGTCACCGACGCGTTGGGCAAGAAGACCACGCAGACGTACGACACGTTCGGCCGTCCGCTGGTCAAGACGGTGCCGAAGAACCAGGCCGCAGGCGACCTGATCACCGCACCCGCCCCGGTCTACGACGCCAACAACAACATCACCACCGTCACCGCTCCCAACGGCGCCGTGTCCACGGCGGTGTACGACGCCACCGACCAGATCACCTCGGCGACCGCTCCGAAGGACACCCCTACGGGACCGGATCGCACGTCCACCTTCACCTACGACAAGGTCGGCAACGTCAGGACGACGACGGAGCCGAAGGGCACCGCGAGCACCGCGGACCCGAACGACTACGTCACCACCAACACCTACGACGAGATCTACGAGCTCACTTCGGCGGTCAACGCCGCCGGTGACAAGGTCTCCTACGAGTACGACAACGTCGGCAACCCGGTCACGGTCATCGACCCGAAGAAGAACGCGACCGCCGACACCACCGACTACAGCACCAAGACCGCCTACGACCTGAACCACCGGGTCACCCAGGTCACCGACGCCGCGGGCAAGACCACCAAGAAGTCCTACGACAAGGACTCGCTGGTCGTCTCCGCCACGGACGCCGAGAACAACACCACCGAGGTCACCTACGACGAGCGGGGCAAGCAGACCCAGGTCAAGGCGCCCTACTCCGGGACGACGTTCCGTACCACCAAGTACGAGTACGACCAGGTCGGCAACACCACCAAGGTGATCACCCCGCGCGGTGTGGACACGGCCACGGCGGACGACTTCACCGCCCGTACCGAGTACGACGCGCTGAACCGCCCGGTCAAGAAGTTCCAGCCCTACAACCCGGCGGACACCCGTTACAACAAGGCCGACGTCTACACCCAGACCTCGTACGACGACGTGGGCCGGGTCTCCAAGACCTCGGCGCCGCCGTCGGAGGGCCAGACGGTCCGCAACGACACCACCTACGGCTACTTCGACAACGGCTGGGCCAAGTCGTCCACCGACCCGTGGGACATCGTCACCACGTACGACTACGACGAGCTCGGCAAGCAGACCGCCCGTACGATCTCCTCGGCCGGCGGTTCCTCGAACCGCACCATGAGCTGGTCGTACTTCCCGGACGGCAAGCTGAAGTCGAAGTCGGACGACGGCGTGCCGGTCGGCAGCGCGGTGACGCTGGTCGACAACTCCGACGTCCAGAACATCTCTTCCACGGGGACCTGGACCAAGGGCAGCGTCTCCGGTCAGCAGGGCTACGACAACCAGGTCCACGCCGCCGGCGCCGGAACCGACGCGTTCACCTGGACCCTGAACATCCCCAAGGACGGCACCTACACCGCCTACGTCAAGTACCCGCAGGTCACCGGAGCCGCCACAGCCGCGAAGTACACGGTCACGCACTCCACCGGCACCACTGACGTCACCAAGGACCAGAACGCCGGCACCGGCACCTGGGTCAGCCTCGGATCGTTCTCCTTCAAGCAGGGGAACACGGCCAAGCTGCAGCTGTTCCAGAACAGCGCGGGCGCGGTCGTCGCCGACGGCGTCAAGCTCGTCCGCAACAACTCGGGCGACACCGACACCGAGAAGCGCACCTTCTCCTACGGCTACGACGTCAACGGCAACCTGACGTCGATCGGCGACACCTCCTCCGGTGCCGGGGTCGATGCCTACACGATCGCCTACACCGGCCTCAACCAGGTCCAGAAGGTCACCGAGGCGCTCGCCGGGCAGGAGAAGAAGTCCACCTCCTACACCTACGACGCCAACGGCCAGCCGGTCACGGTCACGCACCCCGACCAGTTCTCCACGTACACGTACGACCTGCGGGGACTGGTCCAGACGGTCTCGGTGGGCAAGTCCGCCACCGACGCGTCGCCGAAGGTGACCTCGTACACCTACACCGACCGCGGCCAGAGGCTGAAGGAGACCAAGGCCAACGGCAACACGGTCGACTACGTCTACTACCTGAACGCGGCGCTCAAGACCCAGAGCGAGAAGAAGCCCAACGGCACCCTGGTGTCGTCGCACACCTACGCCTATGACGCCAACGGCAACAAGGCGCAGGACGTGGCGAAGAAGATGAACGCCGACAACAACGCGGCGTACCTCGACTCCACCACCGACTACACCTACGACCCGGTCAACCGGCTCACCAAGTCGGTCAAGACCGGCAACGGTGCGGGCACCGAGACCTACGTCCACGACGACAACGCCAACGTCGTCAGCCAGACGGTGGACAACACCACCACCACGTTCAACTACGACCGCAACCGGCTGCTGACGGCGACGACCTCCGGCGGCACGGCGAGCTACAACTACGACCCGTTCGGCCGTCAGGAGTCCGTCACCGCGGGCGGCCAGGTCATCGAGCGCAGCGTGTACGACGGCTTCGACCACGTCGTCGAGTCCCAGAAGATGGACTCGACGGGTGCGATGAAGTCCACGGCGTACACCTTCGACCCGCTCGACCGCACCGTGTCGAAGACGGCGGACGGCAAGAAGACGGACTTCGAGTACCTGGGCCTGTCCAAGGAGGTCCTGGACGAGAAGGTCGCCGGCACGCTGTCCAAGTCGTACCAGTACAGCCCGTGGGGCGAGCGCCTGTCCCAGGTCAAGCACAACACGGACGGCACGGTCGAGGACGGCTACTACGGCTACAACAGCCACACCGACGTCGAGACCCTCACCGACAAGAACGGCGACACGAAGTCGACGTACGGCTACACCGCCTACGGCAAGGACGACAAGTCCGAGTTCACCGGCATCGACAAGCCGGACCCGGCCGATCCGACCAAGGAGGCGTACAACCCGTACCGCTACAACGGCAAGCGCTGGGACGCCCAGTCCGGTACGTACGACATGGGCTTCCGCGACTACAGCCCGGGCCTGAACCGCTTCACCACCCGGGACATGTACAACGGGGCGCTCGCGGACATGAGCCTCGGCGCGGACCCGTTCACCGGGAACCGGTACGCGTTCACCGGCGGAAACCCCACGACGAATGTCGAACTCGACGGCCACCGTATCGACGACGGCTGCGGGGGTTGCGGGAGGACCGAGACCAACCTCTTCGCTCCGAACGATCTCTGCGGTTCGTGCCACTTCGACCAGTACAACTCGGCACACGACTCGGCCATTCTGTTCGTCGCAATGTACCTGACGGAATTCCAGCCGATGGGTGGAGGCGAGGTGAGCATGGACCTGTCCGCTTCCGCCGGCAACACCTTCAGGGACAGCAAGACCAAGATCAAGGGCGGATCTGCCGCAAACCCGGGCCTTGAGGACGGCTATGCGGACCTCCTCTACTGGACCGACGACGCCGTCTACGTCTGGGATGCCAAGCATGCGGGCGGCTCGGCCGAGCGCGATGGCAAGAAGGACGTCGAAAACAAGGTGAAGTATCTCCAGGAGCAGCTCAAAGCCGCCGGTGACAACCGTGTGGTGCAAGCCGGCTTCGCCTTCCCGCCAGGCGTCGTTCCCAACTACGCGAAGCCGAACGAGATGGTCAAGGTCTGGCCTTCGACCATATCGCCGGGCGTGATCGCCTACCAGACGCAGGAACCGGAGCGTAAGGCCGCCCAGAGCAAGGGCGATGGCCATTCCTTCTTGGACATCGCCACGGGAGTGGGACTGGGACTCGCGGGGGTGGGCCTCGCCATCGGAACGGTCGTCGAGGACGTGGGCACCGGAGGTGTCGGCATCCTGGACGACCCGGTCAGCTTCGCGGCGTCGGGCGCACTGATACGGGAGGCGTTCGCGCTGGCAGCATGAACCATGCATAGGTCGGGCCCATCGATATTCGCAAGTCGGGTTTGACCGGCAAGAAAAACGCAGGGGCCGCATCGCAGAATGTCATGAGATTTCGCGATGCGGCCCCTGCCGTTCTGTGTGCCAGGTCTGGGTTGGTATAAGCTGTCGCCGATAGCATTCGAACCGGACGACAACGATCACGTAATGGAGTACTGATGGGAAATTCGATGCGAATGCGCCGGGTCCCGGCCGATGAACTGCAGCGCGGAGTCCCCCTCCTGGAAGAGGGTTTTTCCGCGACCCGGAACAATGAGGTTTTCGCAAGTGAAATTCAGTCCGGGACCCTGTGCAGCCTCGGAGAGGAATGGCGCACGGTGAACCTCCTGCTCACGGGCGAGGAGTTCCCGGCGACCGGCCCCGCATCTCTTCCGGTTCTCGGCGGCGTCCACGTGGGGAGTTTTGCAACTCCTGTCGACGTGATGGTCTGGTTGGATGCCGACGGCGTCCACGTCGCCCACGAGTACCTGGCGAGCATCGAATTTGATGCACTGTTCGACCTTCACCGGAAGAAACTGGGCGCAGTCGGTGACGATGCGGCGGAGATCGAACAGGACCTGCGCCGCCGGCTCCAGGATCTGCAACGTTTCTATGGACTCGCAGACGCCGGTCACGAGGCTGTGGTGAAGCGCGTGTATTCCCGCTGAGCCCTGATCCACCGGCTTGATTCCCGGGCCGAACAGGATCGCCCCGTCGATCGCGTGATCGACGGGGCGAAGTCGTCTGCGGATCAGGGCCGGGACCTTCGCCGAGCGCGACCGCGTCGGCGACAGCCGGGCGGACTACTCGGCCAAGCACCGCCGGCACGGCGTGAACGTCCAGGTCCTCACCGATCCGGCCGGCGAGCTGCTGTGGATCCTGCCCACCTGCCGGGCCACACGCATGACCTCACGGCAGCCCGCACCCGCCGGATCCTCCGGCGAGGGCACCGGTCGAACCCGGCATGGCACGGCTGAACCAGACCGTCTTCCACGGCCCGTAACTCCGAGGCCGATGCCCGTACTGGGCGTGTGTCGTCGAGTGCGAGCGGATGGAGCGATCCGGCCGCGAGAATGGCGTCCACCGGCAGGGTACGTGGACGCCGTTCCGTGGGACCATCGGCGGGCGCGACACCGTGTCGCCGATCCTCCGGTCACCGCCCACCGACGCACCGCCCACGTCGTTCAGAACCGCGCCCTTCGCACCGCAGCGAGGTCCGAGATGGCACGAGTCGCCCCCACCTTCTTCGCCCTGCCGTACGAGGTCACCGACCACTCGATCACGCTCGGCTGGCGGATCGATGGTGACACCCCGATGAAGTGCATCGTGGCGGCACGCCCCGACACCGTGTCCCCCACCGTCGACGTACAGCTGCCGCAGACCGTCCACACCTGGTCGGACCTGCCCTCGGGTACGCTCCTGCGCTTCTCGGCCGCCTGCGTCTACCCCGACGGTGACATCCGCTGGTCCTCGGCCGACCACAGCACGACCGGCGTGCCGCCCGCGTCGGGCGGCGCGCCGTCGAGCCCGGTCACCGGACTGCGGGTCACCGCGAACGACGCGAACGGCGGCCGGCCCCGCGTCCGGCTGGAGTGGGACCGGATCGACTCCCGGGCCGACGGGCTGATCCTCCAGCGCTTCGGCCTCGCCGACGGGAACTTCGTGAACGTCTTCGACGTGACCGGAGAAGCGGCACGGTCCATGACCGCGTACGAGGACACCTCGGGCCTTCAGCTCGTGACGCCGTACCGATACGGCCTTCGCACCTATCGCGGTACTCCCGGCGATGCCCGATTGTCCGCGTACGCCACCGCGGTGGTGACCACCGCGGCTCCACCTCCCGCGCCGATGGTCTCCCGCTGGCAACAGCCCGAACGGATCGCCCTGCTCGGCCAGTTCGGAGCCCACCCCGTCTCCGCTGTCGTCGCCCGCGGGACGCAGCGCGTGGACGCCTTTGTCATGGACGGCGACGCCCGTCACACGATCCAGCACTTCTTCGAAAGCGGCGGCTGGCGGACGGCGGACCTGGGCGCGTTCGAGGCCCGTTCCCGCCTCGCCGCCGCCTCCTGGGGCCTGGACCGGGTCGACCTCTTCTACCGGGGCGCGGACGACCGGCTGAAGCAGCGTCTGGAGGCCCCCTGGGCGGGCGGCTGGACCGGGGAGGTCGACCTGGGCGGGCGGATGACCAGCGCCGCCGCGGCCGTGTCATGGGGTCCGAACCGGCTCGACGTCTTCTACCGGGGCCAGGACGGCCACCTGATCCAGCGTTACGAGCGCCCTGGCGTCGGCTGGAGCGGCGAAGTGGACCTCGGCGGGCGCATCGCAGCGGACGGCGACAGCGGCCAGGGCTCCGCCCCGGCCGTCGCCAGCCGGGGCCCCGACCTGCTCGATGTCTTCTACCGGAGCCCCGAACAGCACCTGATCCACCGCTTCTTCATCGGCGCGTCCGGCTGGAGCGGCGAGGTGGACCTCGGGACGATGAACGTGGCTCGCCCCACGTTCGTCACCGACCTCACCGCCACGGCAGCCGGTCGGGACCGCCTCGACGTGTTCTACCTCGGCAACGACGCCCAGTACCGCCTCCTCCAGCACTCCTGGCACGCACAGGGGAACACGTGGACCCCCGCGACCACGCACGACGGCACCCACGGCACTCCCATGGTCGCCTCACGCGGCCCTGGCACGCTCGACCTCCTCTACGGCTCGGGGGTGGCGCCCAACTTCCTCATGCGGCGCAGGTACGCCCCTCAATGACAGCCGCGGTCAGTTCATGCGAAACAGTTCCCGCATCGCCGCCACCACGGGCCAATCGGCCAGGCGGCCACCCTGTGCCGATCAAGACTGGGTGGGCGGCCGTGCGGTGGGCGGCCGTGCGGTGGGCGGCCGTGCGGTGCCCGATGGCCACAGGCTGCGGATGGTTCCGTAGTTGATGCGGCCGTGCGCGTAGGTGCGGACGGCGGGGCAGAACCACTTCCCGGGGGCGAGTTCGGACGTCCCGGCAAAGTTCACCAGCACCTTCCCGCACCCTGCCGGGCAGGACTTCGTCTCACCCGCACACCGGCGATACGGGACGGGCTCGGGACGTGCGGGACGCTCGGTGCGTGGGACGGGAAAGTGTGGGACGGACACCCGCAACAGTCGTCGCCTGTGGGGCGGCACCATCGACTCCGTCACCAAGTCGCCTGTACACATGCGACTTGGCCATCTCGGCGTGCATGCGCCGAGACATCGGCATCGACCCGCGAAGACAAGGACTCGGAGTGATACCCATCGGTACGGCCCTTCCGGCCCACCAGGTGCCGGCCCCCCGGCTGCCCGTCGCCCGCGCCGCACTCGTGCTGTTCGTCACCCTGCTCGCCATGCTGGTGCCCTCCGCCCCCGCACACGCCCTGGACTCCACCACCTGGCTCCAGCGCAATCTCGCGGGGATCGGATACCTGCCGTACAGCGGCATCGACGGCGTCTACGGCTCGCAGACCAGCACCGCGGTCCGTTCCTTCCAGCACGACAACGGGCTGGCCGAGGACGGCGACTACGGCAGTCGCACCGAACTCGCCCTGCACAACAAGGTGATGGAGGTACAGCGCAAGGTAGGCACCACCGCCGATGGCGCCTACGGCGACGGCACCAAGTCCAAGGTGACGGCCTGGCAGCAGGCGAACGGCCTGTCCGCCGACGGCGTCACAGGCCCCGCGACCATGAACGCGATGCGCATCGCCCGCACCGTGAAGATCACCGCTCAGTGGAAGACCACCGAGCACGGCTGGTCCGTGAGCAGCCAGTTCGACTGCCTGGACAACATCTGGATCCGCGAGAGCAGCTGGAAGGTGTACGCGACGAACCCCTCGTCCGGTGCGTACGGCATCCCGCAGGCCCTGCCCGGCGACAAGATGTCCGTAGCGGGCGCGGACTGGCAGACCAACCCCGCCACCCAGATCGAGTGGGGCCTCGACTACATCAAGTCGCGGTACGGCAGCCCTTGCGCGGCGTGGTCCTTCTGGCAGTCCCACAACTGGTACTAGAAAAGAGGACTCGACCATGACATCCGACCTCTCGCGACGCTCGCTGCTGCGCTACGGCGCCGGCGCGGTGGCCGCCACCGGTCTGGCCGTCGGCACCGGCCTGGTCCTCGCCGGCCCGGCCGCCGCCTACAGCTGGCCCTCACAGCTCTCCCAGGGCTCCAGCGGTGCGGCCGTCACGGAGCTCCAGATCCGGATCGCCGGCTGGGCCGCCGGCTCGGCCCAGCAGACCTACGTCTCCGTGGACGGCGACTTCGGTCCCGGCACCGAGGCGGCGCTCCGTCGGTTCCAGGCCGCGTACGGACTCACCGTGGACGGTGTGGCGGGGTCACAGACGTTCAGCCGGCTCAACGCTCTGGAGAGCTCGGACGGATCGACCGCGCACTTCGACTTCTCCGAGTTCGAGAGCAAGGACGGCTCGGGCTTCTCGGGTGGCAAGGTGAGCGCCACGACCGTCAAGGAGAACGTGCGCCGCAACATGTACAAGCTGGAGGCGCTTCGCAAGAAGTGCGGCGACCTGGCCGTCACGGTCAACTCCGGCTTCCGCAGCATCTCCCACAACGCGTCGGTGGGTGGTGCCGCCAACTCGATGCACCTGTACGGAATCGCCGCGGATGTCGCCATCTCCGGCCTGTCCACGAAGACCATTTACCAGAAGGCCGAGACCTGCGGCTACTCGGGTCTGGAGACGTACACGGTCTCGTGGCAGCACGTCGACTCCCGGGTCGAGTACCCCTACGGGTCGCAGTCCTGGTGGTGGCAGGACGGCGTGGCCTGACCCTCCCGCTCCGTACCTGTTCTCTGCACGGCATCGCGGAACTCGGCCGGGGCCCCCGTGGGGCCGACCGGGTCGTCCCGCCGCCACCGGTCACGCACGTTCTCGCCGAGAGCTCAGCACAGGCGGAGCGGCTTCAGGTGGCAGGGGCGATCCGGTCGCGCCAGGTACTCCACGGGTACCAGTGTCGGCGATGGCCGCGCGAAATCGCCCTCGGTATCGGTGAGTTCATGACGTCGCATCACTCGATGACGATCACGATCCACCAACCGAGATTGCACGGGCGACAGAACCTGGCAACTCGCCTCGGCGCCGCTGTTCACGTACGAGTCGATGCTGACGGAGTAGCCGGCCCCGGTGGTGAGGTCGGGGCGGCTTCGGGGACCGGAGTCCATCCGTCCCGTACGACCGCCGTCCGATAAGGCGCGGTCACTTCGGCCCGTGTGCCGGGGAAGGCGTACGTCCGGCCGGCGTACACCACGACATCGCCGCTGTCCGCCCAGCAGCCGGCGTCCACCTCCTCGAACCCCCGGGCGATGGTGGCCCCGTCGGGCCGGGAGTCGAGGATGTCGAGCGCCGCCATCTCCTTCACCCGGTCGTCGGTCCCCTCGCAGCCTCCGGCCAGTTCCAGCAGCGCGCAGCCTGTGAGCGTTGTGGCCGCGAGCGCGGTCGACAGAAGCAGGGATATCGGGCCGGTGGCACAACCTGTCCGCAGGGGCAAGGAGGGCTCCAGTGTGAAGGTCGGGGCGGAGGGAGGAAGGGCCGCCGGCCAAGTGTGCCGGAGCGTCATGGGAGCGGCGTCCGCAGGGTCCGGGGGCAGGCTGGGCCCCCGGACCCCCTCCTTTTCTCCGTGCGCGTCAGCTGGGCTGGGCCGTCGGCATGAGGGTGACCTGCTGAAGGTTGGCCCGCGCCGGGAGGCTCACGACGAAGCCGACGGTCAGTGCGACGTCCTCGGGCGTGAGCCACTCCATGGCCTTCTTGGAGCCCTCCAGCCACGCGAGGGCGCCCTCGTCGGTGACGTGGCTCTGCAGCTCGGTGCCGACGATGCCCGGCTCGATCGCCGAGACCCGGACGTTCTTCGCGCCCAGCTCGGCCCTCAGGTGCCGGGAGAGGTGGGTGACGTACGCCTTCGTCGCGGAGTAGACGGCGAAGTTGGGGAAGATGTTCTGCGCCGCGATCGACGAGGTGTTGACGAGATCCGCGACGCCGCGCTCTCCGGCCGCCTCGACCAGTTGCGGGGTGAACGCTCCGATCACGTTCATCAGGCCGGTGATGTTGAGGTCGATCTGTCGCTGCCACTGCTCGGTGGCCAGCTCCTCGACGGGGGCCGGCAGCATCACGCCCGCGTTGTTGAACAGCAGGTCGGCGCCGCCGCATTCGGAGGCCACCCGCTCCGCGGCGGCCCGCACGGCCGCCGCGTCGGTCACATCGGCGGGCAGAGCCAGCGCTCGGCCGCCGTTCTTCTCGATCCGGGCGACCAGCTCCTCCAGGCGGTCCGCTCGGCGTGCCAGGACGACGACCCGGGCTCCGAGCGCGGCGAGGTGTTCGGCCGTCGCCTCACCGATGCCGCTGGAGGCACCGGTGACCACGGCGACGCGGCCGGAGAGGGGACGGACGGACGTGTGCGGGGTGCGCGTGGTCATGGGACACACCTTTCGGGGTGGGTGGGGTGAAGGGGTTCGGGACCGCGGCCTCGCGCCGTCGGCCCCCGAACAAGAACACCACCCCGAGGGGTCCCCCGGGACGCCGGAAAGTGCCCTGACCAGGCAGGTACCGCCGAGGCAGGTACCGGCAGTACTACCCGCGACCGGGGTGTGACCCGCGCGCGCCCGGCACACTGGGGGCATGGATGACCGTGGTCGCGAACTCGCCGATTTCCTCCGCACGCGCCGTTCCCGGGTGACACCCGACCGGGCGGGACTGCCCGAGGACGGCCGGGTGCGCCGCGTGCCCGGCCTGCGCCGCGACGAGGTGGCCCGGCTCGCCGGAGTCAGTACGGAGTACTACACACGCCTCGAACAGGGCAGGGCCCAGAACCCCTCCCCCGAGGTCGTCGAAGCCCTTGCCGGTGCCCTGCGCCTCGACCCGTCCGAGCGGGAGCACCTCGCCGACCTCCTGGCCCGGCCCGCATCCGCTCGCCGTGCCCCGGCCGGCCCCCAGCGGGTGCGCCCCGGCCTGTATCTGATGCTGCAGACCCTGGACCATGTGCCGGCGTTCATCCTGGGCCGGCGCACCGATGTCCTGGCCTCCAACCGGCTCGCCCGTGACGTCCTCACCGACTTCGACGCCCTGCCCGCGCCCCACCGCAACCTCGCCCGCTACTACCTCCTCGACCCCGAGGCCCGCGAGCGTGTCGGCGACTGGGAGCGGATCGCCGCGGAGACCGTCGCCATCCTCCGGCTCGAAGCCGGACGCAACTCCCACGACCGTCGACTCGCCGACCTCATCGGTGAACTCACCGTGAAGTCACCGGAGTTCACCAGGTGGTGGAACGACCACCGGGTGCTGCGCCGCACCCACGGCGCCAAGCACTACCTCCACCCGCACGCCGGTGAGCTGCACTTCTCCTACGAGTCCTTCCAGGTCCCCGGTGACACCGAACAGACCCTGTGCGTCTACAACGTCGAGCCGGGCTCCGCCACCGCCCGGGCATTGAGGGGGCTCTCAGGTCTCGCCGCCGGTGCGGGTGAGCTGGTGGAGACGTAGGGCCAGGTGGGTCTCCAGGGCGCGGGACGGGGTGTTCCAGTCGGGGCCGAGGAGCTGGGCGACGCGGTCGAGGCGCTGGACGACCGTGTTGACGTGGACGTGGAGGGCGTCCTTGGCGCGGGAGAGGCTGGCCCCCTGGTCGTAGTAGGCGCGGAGGGTGCGCAGCAGGTCGGTGCCGCGTTCGGTGTCGTACGCGAGGACGGGGCCGAGGACGCGCTCGACGTAGGCGCCGACGTCGGCGCGGTCGCCCAGCAGGACGCCGATGAAGCCCAGTTCGGCGATGTCGGCGCCTTCTCCGGAGCGGTCGAGGGCGTGGAGCGCCGTGACGCAGCGCAGGGCTTCGGCGTGGAGGGCCGCGAGGCGCTCGGGTCCGTGCCCGGGGCCCGCGGCGCCGGCGGTGACGGGTGCGCCGAGGACCCGGGTGAGGTCTGCCGAGAGGCTGCGGGCGAGTGTCCCCGGTCGGTCGGTCGGGGCCAGCAGGACCACGTGGCCGTGCCGGGTGCCGGCCAGGCCGCCGAGCGCGCGGGCCTTGCGGGCGGCCTCGGCGGCCAGCCGCGGGCGCAGGGCCGGTTCGCTGTCGAGGACGGCGACGGCGTGGGGCCGGGCCAGGTCGACGCCGAGCCGGCGGGCCCGCAGGGTGAGGCTTCCGCCGTCCCAGCGTGCCGAGGCGGCGGGGTCGGCGAGCAGGTCGTCGAGGAGCTCGCCCCGTACCCGGTCCTCGGTCTCGGCGACGGACCGGCGCATGAGGAGCAGCATCGCGGTGACCAGTGCGGCGCGTTCGTAGAGGCGCCGGTCCGCCTCGGGGAGGTCGGCCCGTCCCGTCAGCACGACGCTCCCGAGCGATTCTGTGCCGGCCAGGACGGCGCAGGTCCAGACGCCGTCGGCGTGGATCGCGCGGCCGTCGGTACGCGAGGACGCCAGGGTGTCGGCGGAGGGCGTGACCGGTCCGGTGCCGGAGCGGGCCAGTTCGCTGCCGTCGGTGTCGTGGACGGCCACTCCCCCGCCGAGCAACGCCGCGATCTCGGCCGCCACGTCGTCGATGCCGGCGCCGCGCAGGACCAGTCGGGTGAGGCGGTCGTGGGCGTCGGACGCCTGGTGCAGTGCCTCGCCGTGGGCGCGGGCGGTGGCGTTGGCGGCTTCGAGCCGGGCGAGGGCGCTGCGCGTCTCCTCCAGGAGGCGGGCGCTGTCGATGGCGACGGCCGCGTGGTCGGCGAGCGAGCCGAGGAGGGCGATGGCGTCGGGGGTGAACTCGCGCGGGGTGCGGTCCGCGGCGAAGAGGACGCCGATGATCTCCTCCCCGAGGCGCAGGGGGACTCCGAGGATCCCGCGCAGACCTTCCTCGGCGACGCCGTCGTCGATGGTTCCGGTGTGGCGGTAGCGTCGGTCGGTGCGGTAGTCCGTGCTGGCGTAGGGGCGGGCGGTCTGGGCGACGAGGCCGCCCAGACCTTCTCCCATGCCCAGGCGGAGTTGCTGGAAGGCGGCGGAGACCGAGCCGTCGGTGACGCGCATGAACGTGTCGTGGGCGAGCGGGTCGTTGAGGGTGAGGTAGGCGACGTCGGAGCCGAGCAGGGTTCTGGCACGCCGGACGATGGCGCGGAGCACGGAGTCGAGGTCCCGCAGGGCTGCCAGGTCGCCGGCGGTGTCGAACAGTGCCACGAGCTCCGTCTCCCGGCGGCGGTACTGGTCGAGTACGCGCCGCACGGCCAGGGCGGTCTCGGTGGTCTCCTCGATCCGCGCGATGTCCGGCGCGGCGGCACCGGCCGCGCGTGAGCGGGCGGGCTGGGCGGCGAGTTCCTCGGCGGGGGCGTCGGCGGCGAGGAGGTCGAGGAGGCGCCGGGCAGCCGTCTCCGCGGTGGCGGTTCCCTCCGCGTGTGCGGGCGTCCGGCTGTCGGCGGTCATGGGGCCTCCTCGCGGCCGGGTGCTGTCTTCGGGTGGGGTGGGGTCGGGTGGGGTGGGGTCGGGTGGGGTGGCTGGGGCCCGTCCGGCGGATCAGGGCTGGACACGACCTGGGCACGTGCCGGGCGCCGTGGGTGCCGTGCGGGGTTCTCCGGGCACCGCCCGGAGCCCGGTCCGCCGCGTTCGCCGTCCTGGCGGCGGACCGGGCTGCTCATGGGCGGCGCGGCGGTGCTACGCGCGGTCGCCGGCGGGGACCGCGGCGGCGGTGGCCGGCTCCTCCTCCCGCGAGCTGCCCAGGTCGCGGCCCCGGGTCTCCCGGGTGACCGCCACGGTGATCGTGGTGATCACGGCGGCCAGGCAGAGGTAGAGGCTGACGGGGGTGGAGGAGCCGTAGTCCTTGAGGAGTTCCACGGCGATGATCGGGGCGAGCGCCCCGGCGACGATCGACGCGAGCTGGGAGCCCATGGAGGCGCCGGAGTAGCGGACCTTGGTGTCGAACATCTCGGAGATGAACGCCGCCTGCGGCCCGTACATGGCGCCGTGCAGGAGCAGTCCGGCGGTGACGGCCAGGGCGATCACGGGGAAGGACTCGGTGTCGAGGAGGCCGAAGAAGACGAACGCCCACACGGCCATGCCCACGGACCCGATCAGCGTGACCGGCCGGCGCCCGACGCGGTCGGACAGCGCGCCCCACAGGGGGATCGTGACGAAGTGGACGGCGGAGCCGATGAGGACGGCGTTCAGGGCGGTGCTCTTGGGCAGCTCCAGGTGGACGGTGACGTACACGAGGAGGAAGGAGGTCAGGATGTAGTACGAGATGTTCTCGCCGAACCGGGTGCCGATGGCGGACAGCACCTCGCGCCAGCTGCGGCGGAACACCTCGACGACGGGGGCCTTCTCCTTCACGCCCTGCGCGGCGGCGGCCTCCGCCTTGGCCTGGGCGGCGAGGAAGACCGGGGACTCGGAGACCGAGACGCGGATCCACAGGCCGATCACCACGAGGACGCCGGAGAGCAGGAAGGGGACGCGCCAGCCCCAGGACTGGAAGGCCTCCTCCGACTGGAACGCGGCGAGGAGGGCGAGGACGCCGGTGGCGAGGAGGTTGCCGCCGGGGGCGCCGGCCTGCGGCCAGGAGGCCCAGAAGCCGCGGTGCTTGTCGCCGCCGTGCTCGGAGACGATCAGGACGGCCCCGCCCCATTCGCCGCCCAGCGCGAAGCCCTGGACGAGGCGCAGCACGGTCAGCAGGACCGGTGCTCCCGCGCCGAGGGTCTCGTACGTGGGCAGCAGGCCCATCGCGAAGGTCGCGCCGCCCATCATGAGGAGGCTGACCACCAGGAGCTTCTTGCGGCCGATCTTGTCGCCGAAGTGGCCGAAGACGATGCCGCCGAGCGGTCGGGCGGCGAAGCCGATGGCGTACGTGATGAACGCGATCAGGGTGCCCACGAGCGGGTCGGCGCTGGGGAAGAAGAGCATGTTGAAGACCAGGGCGGCGGCCGACCCGTACAGGAAGAAGTCGTACCACTCGATGGTCGTGCCGATCAGACTCGCGGCAACGATGCGGCCGATGCCGCCTCTCGGCGGGGTGGTGTCAGACATGGGTTCACCGGGTTTTCGCAAGGGGGGACGGGACGGGGTGGTGCGGGTGGCCCGTGAAGGGGCCGTTCAGGGCGGTGGTTCAGCCGGCGGTCCAGCCGCCGTCGAGCGGCAGGGAGGTTCCGGTGAGGTAGCCGGAGTGGGGGCCGCAGAGCCACAGGACGGCGGCGGCCACCTCCTCCGACTCCAGGAGCCGTTTGACGGGCGAGCGGGCCAGCATGACGTTCGAGAGGACATCGCCCTCGCTGATGCCGTGGGCGGCGGCCTGGTCCCGCACCTGGCCCTCGACCAGGGGAGTACGGACGTAGCCGGGGTTGACGCAGTTGCTGGTGACTCCGTGCGGGGCGCCTTCGATCGCGGCGACCTTGCTCAGCCCCTCCAGGGCGTGCTTGGCGGCGACGTAGGCGGATTTGTAGGCGCTGGCGCGCAGTCCGTGGACGCTGGAGATGTTGACGATCCGACCCCAGCCCTGCCCGTACATGTGCGGCAGCGTCCTGCGCATGAGCAGGAACGGGGCGGTGACCATCACCTTCTGGATGAGTTCGAAGCGCTCCGGGGGGAAGTCCGTGAGCGGGGCGACGTGCTGGAGGCCGGCGTTGTTGACGAGGATGTCGACCTCGGCCGGCAGGAGGTCGACGGCGGCGGCGTCCGCGAGGTCGGCCACGTGGGCCTGACCGCCGGCGATCTCCGCGCTCGCCTTGGCGGCCTCGGCGTCCCGGTCGACGACGTGGACGGTGGCCCCCGCCTGTGCCAGGGCGAGCACACAGGCCCGGCCGATGCCGCTGCCGCCGCCGGTCACGAGGGCCGTGCGACCGCTCAGGTCGAGCGCCGCGGCGGGCGGCGGCAGCGGAACCGGAGGGGGAAATGTGTTCGTCATGGCCGGAAACAGTAGGGAGGGCCTGGGGCCCGTCCCATGTCATCGGCCCCTACAAACCACTGGCCATGAGTGGTGGCTTCCGCCATAGCGAGAAGCGGAACCACAGCCGGACGACAGCGGGACCGAGACGACCGGTACCCGGGTCGCCGCACGGACGGCCATGGATCGCGATCACACAGGGCCCTGTCCAAGGCTGGGTGTCCCGCCCATGTCTGCGCCGGCGCGGCCGCGCCCATGATGCACGCCACACCGACCGCCCGGCCTCACACCGGCATCGGCCGGTGCTCCCCACGTTCACCACCACAGGAGGCAGTCGTCATGGGACAGCCGCACCCTCCGTTCCGCTTCGCGAGGAGCCGCCGCCTCGTCGGAGGCATCCGCCGCTGGGCCACCGCCGCCGCGGGGGCCCTGGCCCTGACCGGTGGCCTGGTCGCCGTGGGCCCGCAGGCCTCGGCCGCGGGCCTGACCCAGGTCACCGGTTTCGGCTCCAACCCGGGCAATCTGTCCATGTACGCCTACGCCCCCGACGCGCTGCCGGCCGGCGCGCCGCTCGTGGTCGCCCTGCACGGCTGCACGCAGAGCGCGAGCGACTACTACGCCAACTCCGGCTGGCCGAAGTTCGCCGACCAGTACAAGTTCGCCCTCGTCCTCCCCCAGACGACCAGCGCGAACAACCAGAACTCCTGTTTCAACTGGTTCGACTCGGGCGACAGCACGCGCGGTCAGGGCGAGGCCCTGTCGATCAAGCAGATGGTCGACAAGGCCGTCTCCCAGTACGGCAGCGACAGCCGACGGGTGTACATCACCGGTCTGTCGGCGGGCGCCGGCATGACGGCGAACATGCTCGCCGCCTACCCCGACGTCTTCGCGGGCGGCTCCATCGACTCCGGACTGCCCGCCTCCTGCGCGACCAGCGTGTCCGCCGCGTACACCTGCATGTACAGCCCGCCGAACAGGACGCCCGCGCAGTGGGGCGACCTGGTGCGCTCCGCCGCACCCGCCGGCACCACCACCTGGCCCCGGGTGGCCATCTGGCAGGGGACCGCCGACACCACCGTCGTACCGGCCAACGCCACCGAGCTGCGCGACCAGTGGACGAACGTGTGGGGCATCGGCCAGACGCCCACCCGCACCGAGAGCCTCTCCGGCGGGACCACTCTCAGCGAGTACGACGACGTCTCCGGCAAGCCCGCCGTGCGGGTCTACTCGATCTCCGGCATGAAGCACGGCCTCGCGGTCGACCCGGGCGCCGGCCCGGAGCAGTGCGGCACCACCGGCACGTACTACCTCGACACCATCTGCTCCAGCTACCACACCGCCCGTTTCTGGGGTCTCGACGGCGACGCCGGGCAGGAACCCGGCCCCGGATCCCTGCCCGCCCCCACCGGACTCGCGGTCACCTCGGCCACCGACACCACCGTGTCCCTGAGCTGGACCGCGGTGGCCGGAGCGACCTCGTACGAGGTCTACCGTGCCGGCACGAAGGTGGGCACCGCCTCCTCGACGGCCTACACCGACACCGGTCTCGCCACCGGCACCTCGTACGGGTACACCGTCGCGGCCGTCGACGCCTCGGGGGCGACGGGCGCGGTCTCGGCGGCCGTGACCGCGACCACCACCGGCTTCACGCCCACCTGCCACACGGCCGGCAACTACGACCACGTGGCCGCCGGGCGCGCCACACAGAGCGGCGGCTACACCTACGCCACGGGCTCGGGTCAGGCCATGGGGCTGTGGAACACCTTCACCACACACACCCTCAAGCAGACCGCGCCCGGCTACTACGTCGTGGCGGATTCCGGCTGCTCGGCCTGAGCCTGGCCCGCCCCGGGGGAGGTGGTCACCACCACCTCCCCCGGGGTCGATGTGTGGACGACAGCCATGGTCCCGCCTCTGCGGCCTGCCTAGGCTCGCTGCCCGTCGGTTGTACTGGCACCCGCTCTGACCAGCAAGGTCGGCCCGGCTGCCCGAGGGAAAGGGACCTGTATGGGTCTGGACAAGACAGTCGCGAGTGCCGCGGAGGCGGTGGCCGACCTCTCCGACGGCAGCTCGCTCGCGGTGGGCGGCTTCGGGCTGTGCGGCATACCCGGCACACTCATCGACGCCCTGTGGCAGCGCCAGGTGCGCGACCTCAGGATCGTGTCGAACAACTGCGGCGTCGACGACTGGGGCCTCGGCCTCCTGCTCGCCGCCGGACAGATCTCCCGCATGACGAGCTCCTACGTCGGCGAGAACAAGGAGTTCGCCCGCCAGTACCTCAGCGGAGAGCTGGAGGTGGAACTCGTCCCCCAGGGCACGCTCGCGGAGCGGCTGCGGGCCGGCGGCGCCGGCATTCCCGCCTTCTACACCCCCGCCGGCACCGGCACCCAGGTCGGCGAGGGCGGACTGCCCTGGCGATACGCCTCCGACGGCACGGTCGCGGTGGCCTCACCGGCCAAGGAGACGAGGGACTTCGACGGCCGCCCGCACCTGCTGGAGCACGGCATCACCACCGACTTCGCGCTGGTCCGCGCCACCATCGGCGACCGCCACGGCAACCTCGTCTTCCGCTCCTCGGCCCGCAACTTCAACCCGCTGGCCGCCATGGCCGGACGGATCACCGTCGCCGAGGTCGACCACCTCGTCGAGCCGGGCGAACTCGACCCCGACGAGGTCCACCTCCCCGGCGTCTTCGTCCAGCGCGTCGTCCGGGTCACCCCCGGCGACCCCGCCGCCGAACGGCGCATCGAGCGCCGCACCGTCCGACAGGAAGGCGACGCCTGATGGCCCTCACCCGCGAGCAGATGGCGGCCCGCGCCGCCCGGGAACTGACCGACGGCTCCTACGTCAACCTCGGCATCGGACTCCCCACCCTCGTCCCCAACCACCTGCCGCCCGGCATCGAGGTCGTGCTCCAGTCCGAGAACGGCATCCTCGGGGTGGGCCCCTACCCGACCGAGGACGAACTCGACGCCGACCTCATCAACGCGGGCAAGGAGACCGTCACCACCCTGCCCGGCGCCTCGTTCTTCGACTCCGCCCTGTCCTTCGGGATGATCCGCGGCGGCCACATCGACGCCGCGATCCTCGGCGCCATGCAGGTCTCCTCCGCCGGCGACCTCGCCAACTGGATGATCCCCGGGAAGATGGTCAAGGGCATGGGCGGGGCCATGGACCTCGTCCACGGCGCCGGACGCGTCATCGTCCTCATGGAACACACCGCCAAGGACGGCACCCCCAAGCTCGTCGACACCTGCACCCTGCCGCTCACCGGCCGGGCCGTCGTCCAGCGCGTCATCACCGACCTCGCCGTCCTCGACATCACCCCCGACGGCTTCGCCCTCGTCGAACTCGCGCCCGGCGTCACGGTCGAGGAGGTCCGGGCCGCGACGGACGCGGGCCTGAAGGTGCCCGCCGGCCTCGGAGCCGTACGGGCGTCGTGAAGCCGGTGGGATTCGCATGCGTGCGCCGCTCGCTGCGCCGGGCGCGCCTCTTGGCGGCGCTACCACGTCGCGCGCTCGCTGAATGAAGTGAATCCGGGTGTCCGCGTGTTGGTCTGTTTATGTCATCGGGCACCTTCCCGTCAGCGGTTCTCACCGTTGAGAGGGACACGCAATGACGAGCCACGCTACCGAAGTCGAGCTGGAAGACCTCCTCCGCCGAGCGCTGCACGCCACGGGTACGGGTGCGCGCTGGGCGGTCGAGGCGGACGAGATGTGGTGCAGGGTCGCGCCCGTGGCCGGGACGCGGCGTGCGCAGGGATGGAAGCTGCACGTCTCGGCCACGACCGCCTCCGCTCCGGCGGTCCTCACCCGGGCCCTGGGCGTGCTGCTGCGGGAGAGGTCGGGGTTCAAGTTCGTCCGCTCCCTGGAGCAGGTCGGTGCTCTCAACTCCCGTGCGACGCCGCGGGGGAGCTCGGGCAAGTTCATCACCGTCTACCCGCGTTCGGACGCGGAGGCGGCCGCGCTCGCCCAGGAGCTGCACGGCGCCACGGCGGGCCTCGCCGGCCCCCGGATCCTGTCCGACCAGCCGTACGCCGTGCGCAGCCTGGTGCACTACCGCTACGGGTCGTTCGTCGGCCGGCGGCGGCTTTCGGACTACGGGCTGCTGGTGTGGTTCATCGAGGACCCGGACGGCAACCCCGTGGAGGACAGGCGCACCGGCCAGTACTCCCCGCCGCCCTGGGCCGAGTGTCCGTTCCCCGCCGTGGTGCCGGTGGCGCCGCGCGGCGGGGACGCGACGAACCGTCCGGTGGTGCTCGGTGGCCGCTTCGCGGTGCGGGAGGCGATCCGGCAGACGAACAAGGGCGGTGTGTACCGGGGCAGCGATGCCCGTACGGGCGCCGGCGTGGTGATCAAGGAGGCACGGCCGCACGTGGAGGGCGATGCCTCCGGCGCCGACGTACGGGACTGGCTGCGTGCCGAGGCGAGGACGCTGGAGAAGCTGAGGGGCACGGGGCTCGCCCCGGAGGCCGTGGCGCTGTTCGAGCACGGCGGGCATCTGTTCCTGGCCCAGGACGAGGTGCCGGGCGTGACGCTGCGCACCTGGGTGGCCGAGCACTTCCGCGACGCGGGAGGCGAGCGCTACCGCGCCGACGCCCTCGCGCAGGTCGCTCGCCTGGTGGACCTGGTGGCGGAGGCACACGCCCGCGGCCTGGTCCTGCGGGACTTCACACCGGGCAATGTCATGGTCCGTCCGGACGGTGAACTGCGCCTCATCGACCTGGAGCTCGCCGTCCTGGAGGACGAGACCGCGCTGCCGACCCGCGTGGGAACGCCCGGGTTCAGCGCGCCCGAGCGCCTGGCCGACGCGCCCGTCTCCCCGACGGCCGACTACTACAGTCTCGGTGCCACCATCTGCTTCGTCCTGGCGGGGAAGGTGCCGAACCTCCTGCCCGAGGAGCCCGGCGGCCGGCCTGCCGAGGAGCGGCTCGCCGCCTGGCTGAAGGCCTGCACCGGCCCGCTCCGACTCCGGTACGGCTTGGTGGAGATGATCCTCGGGCTGATGCGCGACGATCCCGCCGAGCGATGGGATCCGGCCGCGGCCCGCGCGGTCCTGCGGACGGCGGGTCCGACGGGCCCGGTGGCACGAGGCATGGCCGTGCGGTCGGCGCACGACGGCGTGGTGCACGACGACGTGGTGCACGACGAGGTGGTGCACGACGAGGTGGTGGCCGGGCTCGTGAACCACCTCGTCGACTCGATGACTCCCGCCGACGACCGGCGGCTGTGGCCCGTGTCGACCCAGGCCGGGGAGAGCGACCCCTGCACCGTGCAGCAGGGCGCCGCCGGTGTCCTGGCCGTACTGACGCGCGCCTTCGAACTCACCGGCGACCCGCGCCTGCCCGGCCTGCTCTCCACCGCGGGTCACTGGATCGCGGACCGCACCGACCTCCGCTCCCCGCGCCCCGGCCTGCACTTCGGCGGCCGTGGCACGGCCTGGGCGCTGTACGACGCCGGACGCGCCGTCGACGACCGCCGGCTCGTCGACCACGCGGTGGCCCTGGCCCTGGCCCCACAACAGGTGACACCCCATCACGACATCACCCACGGCACCGCGGGCAGCGGCCTCGCCGCCCTCCACCTGTGGCAGCGCACCGGGGACACGCGCTTCGCCGAACTGGCCGTCGACGCGGCCGACCGACTGACCGCCGCCGTCACGCGTGAGCCCGCGGGAGTGGGCTGGGCCGTGCCCGGGGAGGCCGACGCCCCGGAGGGCGGCAAACGCTACCTCGGCTTCGCGCACGGAACGGCCGGCATCGGGTGCTTCCTGCTCGCTGCCGCGGACCTCTCCCGACATCCCGAACACCGGGAACTGGCACTGGAGATCGGCGAGGACCTCCTGGCCGCCGCCGTACGCACCGGGGATGCGGCCCAGTGGCCCGCCCAGGCCGGTGACGTGCCCACGGCCCCCTACTGGTGCCACGGCTCGGCAGGCATCGGGACCTTCCTCGTCCGGCTGTGGCGGGCCACCGGCGACGACAGGTTCGGCGAGCTCGCCCGCCGCAGCGCCCACGCCGTCACGGAACGCGCCTCCCGCGCCGCACTCACCCAGTGCCACGGGCTCGCGGGCAACGGCGACTTCCTCCTCGACATGGCGGACGCCACGCGAGAGCGCGTCCACGAGGACATGGCCGAGGATCTGGCCGGCCTCCTCCTGGCCGAAAGAGCCCGCCGCCGGGAGCAGGTGGTGTTCCCCAACGAGTACGGGGACGTCTCGACCAGCTGGAGCGACGGATCCGCCGGGATCCTCGCCTTCCTCCTGCGGGTCCGTCGCAGGAGCCCCCGGCACTGGATCGTCGAGCAGTCGGATTGAGCGCCCGGGAGAGCCTGCCGCATCGGTCACAGGTCTCCCGCCCGGGAGAGCCTGCCGCATCGGTCACAGGTCTCTCCGCGCCTCTCCGTGCCTCGCCCCCGTCTCACCTCCCCACAGACTCCCGGCGTCGGCTCGACCGGACGCCGGGTCGAGCGGCAGAGCAGTGCTGCCGCCATCACAGAAAGAAGGAAGATCCCATGGAGAACCAGGACCTCGAACTGCTGGCCCGTCTGCACGCCCTTCCGGAGACCGACCCCGTCGGCGTCGACGGAGCGCCGTTCGCCGCGACGTGTGAGTGCGTCGGCCTGCTGACCCTCCTCAACACGGTCTGCATCGGCGTCAGCTGCGCGTAGGACGGCCGGCACCATCCGGCCGGCGGCTGTCCCGGGCAGCCGCCGGCCGGAGCACCGAGAGGAAGAGCGGCACGCACCAGTGGCCGCGGACGCGGCGAACGCGGAGACGAGGACCCAGACCCCATGCAGCGACACGCCGGTGATGACGAGCTCGCCCCGGCGGCCCTCAGGACGGCCGCGCCCGCGAGCCCGCACGCCCCACACCCCCCGTCCGGCCCCGCGTACGCCATCCGCACGCGCGGTCTGGTCAAGAGCTACCCGGGACCGGACGGCACGACCACCCACGCCGTACGCGGCCTGGACCTGGATGTGACACAGGGCGAGACGTTCGCCTTCCTCGGTCCGAACGGCGCGGGGAAGTCCACCACCATCGCCATGCTGTGCGCCCTCGCCCGCCCCACCTCCGGTCACGCCACCGTGGCCGGTGCCGACGTCCTCACCCAGCCCCACGAGGTACGGCGCCGGGTCGGCATGCTGTTCCAGCACAGCGCCGTGGACCCGGACCTGACGGCCGAACAGAACCTCCACATCCACGCCCGCCTCTACGGTCTGTCCCGCCGCGAAGCCCGCGGACGCACCGCCGACGTACTCGAGACCGCGGGTCTCGCCGACCGGCGCCGCTCCCCCGTACGCACCCTGTCCGGCGGCATGCGCCGCCGCCTGGAGATCGCCCGCCAGCTGCTGCACGCCCCCGGTGTGCTGTTCCTGGACGAGCCGACCACCGGGCTCGACCCGCACGCCCGGGCCCAGGTCTGGGAGCACCTGCGCGCCCTGCGGGAGAGGCACGGCAGCACCCTGTTCGTCACCACCCACTACCTGGAGGAGGCGGAGAACTGCGATCGCCTCGCCATCATCGACCGCGGCCGGCTGGTGGCACAGGGCGCTCCTCTCGCGCTCAAGTCCGCGATCGGGGACGACCGGGTCGTTCTGCGCACCGGCGACGACCCGGTGGCCGAGCACGTCGTGCGCAGGATCGTGCCGCCCGACCGTGCCGTCACCGTGGACGCGGACGGCATCTGCCTGCGGGTTCCGGGCGGCAGCGGCTGGATCCCCCGGCTGTGCGCGGCCCTGGAGGCCGGCGGCATCGCGGTGCACGCGGCTTCGGCGACCCCGCCCACGCTCGACGACGTCTTCTTCCACCACACCGGGCGCAGCCTGGACGCCGCACGCCCCGTTCGGCGGGCCGCCACCCCCGTGGCCGGGGCCGCGGCGGAGACCGGCGGCGGCCGATGACCACCCTGGTACGGAAGGCGTCGGAGACCCCCGCCGCGGAGCAGGCCACCCCTCGTCTGCGGCACGAACTGCGCGCGGTCCACGCCCTGGTCCACCGCGATCTGCTGCGTCTGGCCGGCCAGCGCACCCACACGGCGCTGATGCTGCTCCACCCCGTGCTCTACCTCTTCATCCTGGGAGGCGGACTGGCCGCCCTCATCCCCCAGTCCTCCCTGGGGGTCGGCTACCAGACGTACCTCTTCCCCGGCATGCTGATGATGACGGTGCAGACGCCCGCCATCATGGTCGGGATCCGGCTGATCACCGACCGGGAGAGCGGCTATCTGCGCGAGCTCCTCATGGCACCGGTGCGCCGCTCCACCCTGCTCCTGGGAAGCTGCGCCGGCGGTACTCTGACCGCCACCGTGCAGGGGGCCGTCCTGCTCGGCCTGGCGGGCGTGGCGGGCCTGCCGTACGACCCTCTCCTCCTGGTGCTGCTGCTGTCCGGCATGGTCCTGGCGTCCTTCACCATCACCGCCCTGGCGCTGGCACTGGCCGTGGGGCTGCGCAGGGCCGAGACGTTCCACACGCTGCTCGGTCTGGTGATGATGCCGCTGCTGTTCCTCTCGGGCGGCTTCTTCCCCCTCACGGCTCTGCCCGGCTGGGTCCGCGCGCTGTCCGACGTCAACCCCCTCGCGTACGCGGTCGACCTCCTCCGCCGCACGATCGCCCTCCGGGTACCGGACCGGGCGGCCGCCGCCGGCATCGAGTGGGCCGGCGGGCCACCACCCCTTCTCCTCGAAGCGGTTCTCCTCCTGGCCGGCGGCGTCCTCGCCCTGCTGTGGGCCGCGCACCGCTTCAACCGTCCCGAATGACCGTCGGCGCCATGGGTTTTCCCCCGCCTCGGCGCCCGAGGTCGATTGTCAGTGGTGGATGAGAGGGTGGAACCACCACGACGGAATGAGGGGGAACCTGTCTTGTCCGGAAAGCAGAATTACATCAACCACGTCGCCCTTGTGCTGGACGCCAGTTCGTCCATGTCGCATCTGAGCCGGAAGGTCGTGGAAGTCGCCGATCAGCAGATCGCCTATCTTGCCCGCCGGTCGAGGGAACTCGACCAGGAAACGCGAGTCACGGTGTACGTCTTCGCGGACAAGGTGGAGTGCGTCATCTACGACAAGGACGTGCTGCGCATGCCGTCGCTGAAGGAGATGTACCGGACCGGCGGAATGACGGCCCTTCTGGCGGCCGCGCTGAAATCGCAGCGGGAGCTGGCGCAGACGGCTCAGCTGTACGGCGACCACAGCTTCCTGACCTTCGTCCTGACGGACGGCCAGGAGAACGCCAGTCACCGCTGCCCCGGCACCCCGAGCCGCAATGCGCGTCAACTGGTGGATGCCGTGGCCGAGATGATCCAGGGCCAGGAGGACAACTGGACCCTCGCCGTGCTCGTACCGGACCAGATGGGCAAGCGCGAGGCGATGAACTGCGGTTTCCCCAAGGAGAACATCGCCATCTGGGACGCCACGAGCACCCAGGGCCTGGAGGAGGCCGGGCAGGTCATCCAGGAGGCCACCGAGAAGTTCATGGTGGGACGCACCAAGGGAATCCGTGGATCGCGGGCGGTGTTCTCCACGGGCGCGGACGCGGTCAACAAGGACACCATCGAGGCGGCCGGTCTCACCCCGGCGGATCCGTCGGCGTACCAGCTGATTCCGGTGGCCCGTGACGCGGCGATCCGGGAATGGGTCGTCGAATCCGGGCACACCTATCGCACGGGCTGTGCGTACTACCAGCTGAGCAAGCCGGAGAAGATTCAGGCGCGAAAGCAGATCGCGGTACTGGAGAAGAAGACGGACCGGGTGTACACGGGCCCCCAGGCCCGTTCCCTGCTCGGTCTTCCGAATGTGGAGACGCGCGTCAAGCCGGACCACAATGACGACTTCACCATCTTCGTGCAGAGCACCAGCGTGAATCGGAAGCTGGTCGCCCAGACACGACTTCTCCTCATGGTCTGACGCATCGCCATTCGGCGGAGACGCGTCATTCGGCGAGGGCTCGTGATGCGCGGTCGCGTCGCCCTTCGCCGTCGAGATGCGCTGCGATGCGGGAGATGGTCCGGGCGTTGTCCTCGAACAGATGGGCTTGCATGCCCACCGCCCGGGCCGCTTCCACGTTGACCGCGACATCATCGATGAAGAGGCAGTTCTCCGGCCGCACGTCCAAGCCGGCGCAGGCCGCCTCGAAGGCGAGCGGGTCGGGCTTCTCGACACCGATCTCGTGCGAGTAGACGATCCGCTCGACCAGTTCGTCGAAGCGATACAGCGCCGTCTCCCGCTCACGGGCGCCGACGAAGCTGTTGCTGAGGATGCCGAGCCTGCACCGGCCGCGCAGTCCTCGGACGTGCTCGATGAGCTCGTTGTTCGGGGTCCCCAGATACTCCGCCCAGAGATCGGCCATGAAGGCCTCGGCGTGCGGGCCGTCGAGACCCAGACGTGACGCCACCGCCGCGTGCACATCGTGCTCACCGATGGTCCCGACGCTGCCGGCCACCCACACGTCCCGCATCCGCTCGTTCACCGTCCCGAACGGCAGTTCCAGCCGCTCCTCCCACCGTTTGATCCATCCCGTTTCCGGCGTGAACTCCAGCACGCCGCCGATATCGAAGATCACACAGGTCTCGGACATCCGAACACTCTGGCCTTCCGCTCCCGGTGGCGGTCAAGCGATCTCCGCAGCCTGTGACACCCCTGTCGCAATCGCGGACCAGGTGGCGGTTCCGTACCCTGGCGGCATGCGCATGCGCCCCACTCTGAGCTGGATCCCCGACGAGGACCTGCCACCGGGTACGACGGACCTGGGGCCGGTCGCGGAGGCGCTGGGGGCCGGCGGTGTGCTGGTGCTCAGCGGCGCGGGGATCTCCACGGAGTCCGGCATCCCCGACTACCGGGGCGAGGGCGGAAGCCTCAGCCGGCACACCCCGATGACCTACCAGGACTTCACCGGCAGCGCACAGGCCCGGCGCCGGTACTGGGCGCGCAGCCACCTCGGCTGGCGCACCTTCGGGCGCGCGCGGCCCAATGCGGGGCACCGGGCCGTCGCCGCCTTCGCACGCGGCGGCCTGCTCTCCGGCGTGATCACCCAGAACGTCGACGGACTGCACCAGGCCGCCGGCAGCGGAGAGGTCGTGGAGCTGCACGGCAGCCTGGCCCGGGTCGTCTGTCTGTCCTGCGGCACGTACAGTCCGCGCCGCGAGCTCGCCCGGCGGCTGGAAGAGGCGAACGCGGGCTTCGAGCCGGTGGCGGCCGGACTCAATCCGGACGGTGACGCCGACCTCACCGACGCACAGGTCGCGGACTTCCGCGTGCTGCCCTGCGCGCACTGCGGCGGCATCCTCAAGCCCGACGTGGTGTTCTTCGGCGAGGCCGTCCCGCCCCAGCGGGTCGAGCACTGCCGCAGGCTGGTCGGCGAGGCCGCGTCGCTGCTGGTCCTCGGATCCTCACTCACGGTGATGTCCGGTCTGCGGTTCGTCCGCCAGGCGGCGCAGGCCGGGACCCCGGTGCTGATCATCAACCGGGACCCGACCCGCGGCGACCGGCACGCCCTCACCCGGATCGCGCTCCCCCTCGGGGCGGCCCTCACCACCCTCGCCGAGCGGCTGGGCGCGCCCGTCGGCGAGCAGGCCGGGCTCGACTGAGGCCCCGGTCGCGGCGGGGCGGCGCTGTCGGCCACCTCGTCGCGTGTCGCGACCCACGTTGCCCGGCGGAGTGGCGGAACGGCGGAACGGGGGCCTGCGGTGTTGCCACTGTGGCAACACCCGTGCCAGGAAGCGTCCTTGGCGCACGGCGTGTACCGCGGGCATGCCGGAAGGTCTTCTCCCGCACCTTCTGGAGGAATGGCCCCACCGCGAGGAGCGACCGGATGCGCGCGAGCCCTAACGTTGGCCCATGCTCACTCCGACGCCACGGGTCGAACTCCACCCGCTCACCCTCTCCGACCAGGACGAGTTCTGCGCGCTCGTGCGGGCCAGCGCCGAGCTGCACCATCCGTGGATGCAGCTGCCCGCGACCGCGGAGGACTTCCGGGCGTGGATGCGCCGCTTCGACGACGGGAGCAACCTGGGCTTCCTGATCCGTGTCCGGGAGACCGGCGAGGTGGCCGGTACGGTCAACATCAACTCGATCATCCGGGGCCGCTACCAGGGCGCGTCCATCGGCTACGCGGCCTTCGCCCCGTCCGCGGGGTCCGGCTACATGACCGAAGGAATCGCCCTCGCCCTGCGGTACGCCTTCACCGACCTCCGGCTCCACCGGGTGGAGGCCTGCATCCAGCCCGCGAACAAGGCGTCCTTGGCCCTGGTGCAGCGGCTGGGCTTCCGTTTCGAAGGGGTGTCGCCGGCCTACCTCTTCATCGACGGGGACTGGCGGGACCACGAACGCTGGGCCGCCACCGCCCCCGCCCCGTGGACCCCCGACCCGTCCCTGCCCGAGGTCTGACGGGACGTCCGGTCGATCCCGGCCCGCGCGGACCGGTGGCCCTTCCTCAGGTCCGGTCGGCCACGAAGGCCGTCAGGTCGCGGAGTACGCGTTCCGGGTCCTCCCAGTACGCGATGTGGCCCACGCCTTCGTAGACGAGGAGCCGGGAGTCGGGGATCGCGTCGAGGATCGTCTGCTGGTCCTCGCGGGTCAGGATGGGGTCCTGGTCGCCCCAGACGAGCAGGGTGGGGACGAGGATGCCCGACAAGGTGGCCCGGAGGTCGGTCTCCAGGAGGCCGCGCAGGGTCTCGCGCCAGACGTGGGCCGGGGCCTTGAGGGTTTCGTCGACGACGGTCTGCATGAAGCCGCGTCCCATGGGGGTTGCTGTCAGGCCGTCCAGGAGGCTCTCCGCGACCGCCGGGTCCACGGGATCCTTCACCCCCCTCACGGCTTCCCAGAATTCGGCCGCCTTCGGCTTGTCCGCGAGGGTGGCCGGGACGCCGAGCAGGACGAGGCCCGCCACGCGGTCCGGCCGGCGGCCCGCGACGATCCGGGCGGCCACCCCACCGCTCGATCCGCCGGCCAGGACCGCACGCTCCAGGCCCACGCAGTCCATGAACGCGATCAGGTCCTCGGCGAAGTCCTCCGGCAGGTAGCCCTCGGGCGGTTTGTCGGCGTCGCCGTGGCCGCGCTGGGTGGGAGCGTACGCGTGCAGGCCGGCGGGCATGCGGCGCAGCAGCGGTTCGAACGTCCACCAGGAGTCCAGGTAGCCGTGCACCAGGACGAGCGGTACGCGCCCAGGACGGCCTGCCTCCGCGTACGGAAGCGTCGGGCGCCCCTCCCCCAGGTCGGCGCTGTGCACGGCGACGGCGGCCATCGCGGCCCTCCTCACCTCTCCTTCCTCCAGCATAGGAAGGAGAGGTACGGGGGGACAGTCGGGGCGGGCCGGGGCGGGGCTCAGCGGGTGAGCGTGGTCTCCCGCTCCAGGTACGACAGCTTCTCCGGGTTGCGTACGGCGTACAGACCGGTGACCAGGCCCTCGTCGATCCGCAGCGCCATGACCGTGTCGATCTCGCCGCCGATTCGGACGATCAGCGCCGGGTCGCCGTTGACCCGCGCCGGCTGGAGCGCCGTCGTGGCCGCGATCCGGCTCAGGACGCCCGCCACCCGCTCGGCCCCCACGACGGGCTCCAGCGCGGCCCGTACGACTCCGCCGCCGTCGGTCAACAGGACGACGTCCGGCGCCAGGACGTCGAGGAGCCGCTGCAGGTCGCCCGTCTCGACCGCCCGGCGGAACGCGTCGACCGTGCGGCGGGTCTCCGCGGCGGAGGCGACCCCGCGCGGCCGGCGCGCGGCGACGTGGGCCCGCGCCCGGTGGGCGATCTGGCGGACCGCCGCCGGGGTCCTGTCGACGGCCTCGGCGATCTCCTCGTACGCCAGCTCGAAGACCTCGCGCAGGACGAACACGGCCCGCTCGGCCGGGCCGAGGGTCTCCAGGACGAGCAGCATCGCCATCGAGACGCTGTCGGCCAGCTCGGCGTCCTCCGCCACGTCCGGCGCGGTGAGCAGCGGCTCGGGCAGCCAGGGGCCGAGGTAGGACTCCTTGCGGCGGCCGAGGGTGCGCAGATGGGTCAGCGCCTGGCGCGTGGTGATCCGGACCAGGTAGGCGCGCCGGTCCCGTACGGTGCCGGGATCGACGCGCGCCCACCGCAGCCAGGTCTCCTGGAGGACGTCCTCGGCGTCGGCGGCCGAGCCGAGCAGCTCGTAGGCGACGGTGAAGAGCAGATTGCGGTGGGCGACGAACGCCCCGGTGCCCTCGCGCATCGCGTCGTTCTCGGTCGGGTCGTTCATCTCCGGCTCCTGCCCGTTCGCTGTCCCGTGCGTCGTGCACGAGACGCCGGCCGCCGCCGTTCTGTGACACCCGGGGCCGGTGACCCAGGCCACAGCACGGGGTCGTCACAGGGGCCGGGGCGCCGGCGTCTCGTGTTCGCCCGAGGGGGCGGCAATCGACACCACGAGTGAGGACGACGTCATGGAACCCCGTTTCAACCTCTTCGACAGCCCGACCGCCGCGAAGGTCGCCAAACGCTTCTCCACCACCTCGCTGGCCCTGGAGGAGTCGACTCTGCCGAGGTCCCTGCGGGAGCTGGTGCAGATGCGGGTGAGCCAGATCAATGGCTGCGGATTCTGCCTGGACGCCCACGCCAAGGAGGCCGCGGCCGAGGGCGAGTCCGCGGTCCGGCTCAGCCTGGTCGCCACCTGGCGGCACAGCACCGTGTTCACCGGGGCGGAGCGGGCCGCGCTGGCGCTCGCCGAGGAAGGAACCCGGCTCGGTGACCACGGCGTGTCCGACGAGACCTGGGCCGCGGTGCGCAAGCACTACGACGACGACCAGATCGGCGCCCTGGTCTGCCTGGTCTCGCTGATCAACGCGGCCACCCGGATGAACGTGATCGTGCACAACCCGGGCGGCTCGTACGAGCCCGGGATGTTCGCCCGTACGTCCGCCTGACCGGCGGGAAGGAGCGCGGGCCCGTCCCTTCCGGAGACGGGCCCGGGCTGTACGGAGGAGCGGTTCAGGCCCGGGCCGCAGCCCGGTCCCGGACGTGGCGGCGCAGGCCGTCGAGGGACACGTCCTCCAGGCTGTCCGCGAAGATCCGGCCGGGGCCCGGGGGCACCGGCAGCATGGAGGGGACCACCAGGACGGTGCAGCCGGCGGCATCGGCCGAGGCCGCTCCGTCCGGAGAGTCCTCGACGGCCACACACGCCTCCGTCGGGACGCCGAGCCGCTGGGCGGCCGCGCGGTACGGGTCGGGGTGCGGCTTGGTGCGGGCGGTGTCGTCGGCGGAGAGCGTGAGGGCGAAGGGGACGTGCGCGAGCGCGCCGCCGACGACCGAGTCGACCACCGAGCGGGGTGACGCGCTGACCAGCGCGAACGGCATCCCCGCCTGCTCCAGCGCGGCGAGGAGCCGGTCCGCTCCGGGGCGCATCGGCGCGCCCTCGTCGACGCGCTTCTGGAAGGCGGTGGTCAGGGCCGTCACGACGCCGTGCGGATCGGGCGCGGCGGTGGCTCGTACGAGGTGGGCGGCGGTGTCCTCGACGGCGCGTCCGACGACCTCGGGCGCGTCGGCGTCCGTGAGCCGGTGTCCGAGCCGCGCGGCGACCTCCTCCGTCGCCTGCCACCAGAGGACCTCGGTGTCGACGAGCGTGCCGTCCATGTCGAAGAGGACGGCGGCGAGGTCGGTGGAGCCTCCGCTCACCGCTCCGCCCTCGGGACGACGAGGACGGGGTGCGGGGCGAGACCGACGGTGGCGCGGGTTCCCGGGGTCAGTTCGCCGGCGTCGCGTGACGGGAGGTCCGCCTTGACGGTCGTACCGCGATGGTCGAGGTGGACCCGGGTGACGGAGCCGAAGAAGGAGGTGGAGACGATGACGGCCTCGCCGTCGGTGTCGGCGGTCACGGTGACGTTCTCGGGGCGGACGAGCACCTCGACGTCGCGGCTGTCGGGGACGTCCCCGTCGACGGGGAGCCGGCTGCCCGCGGCCTCGACGAGGCCGGAGTCCGTGAGGTGGCCGGGCAGGCGGTTCATGGTGCCGACGAACTCGGCGACGAAGGCGGTCGCCGGTCGGCGGTACAGCTCGGCCGGGGCGGCGCACTGCTCCAGCTTCCCGGCGTTGAGGACGGCGACGCGGTCCGCCATGGACAGCGCCTCCTCCTGGTCGTGGGTGACGAACACGGTGGTGATGCCGAGGGAGAGCTGGAGCCGGCGGATCTCCTCGCGCAGGCTGAGCCGGACCTTGGCGTCGAGGGCCGAGAGGGGTTCGTCCAGGAGCAGGACGCGGGGGCGCAGGGCGAGGGCCCGTGCGAGGGCCACGCGCTGCTGCTGGCCGCCGGACATCTGGTGCGGGTAGCGGTCGCCGTGCTCGGGCAGGCCGACGAGGTCGAGGAGTTCGGCGGCGCGGGCGTGGCGCTCGGCCGCCTTGGTCTTGCGGACGCGGAGGCCGAAGGCGACGTTGTCGCGGGCGGTGAGGTTGGGGAAGAGGCTGTACGACTGGAAGACCATGCCGGCGTCGCGGCGGTTGGCCGGGACGTGGGTGATGTCCTGCCCGTCCACGAGGACCTCGCCGGAGTCGGGGCGTTCGAAGCCGGCGAGGACGCGCAGGGCGGTGGTCTTGCCGCAGCCCGACGGGCCGAGGAGCGCGAGGAGTTCGCCGGGCTCGACGGTGAGGTCGAGGCCGTCGAGGGCGACGGTGGTGCCGAAGGCGCGGCGCAGGCCGCGGAATTCGACGCGGGCCCCGGTGGCGGCGGTGGACTCCGTCCGTTCCGCTGTGGCAGAGGTCATGGGTCAGGACTCCTTGCGGGAGGTGCGGGGGGCTCCGGGCGTGCCGGTCGGGGCGGTTCCGGCCCGGGACAGGACGAGGAGCAGTGCCCAGGTGATGAGGAGGCTCAGGAGGGAGACGGCCACCGACATGCGGGCCTGGGCGCCGGAGATGGAGACGATCCAGACGGCGAAGGGCCGGAAGCCGAGGATCGAGGCGGTGGTGAACTCGCCGAGGACCAGGGCCAGGGTGAGGAAGGCGGCGCCGGCGAGCGAGGAGCGCAGGTTGGGCAGGATCACCCGGAGCATGACGTACGGCCAGGAGGCCCCGCAGTTGCGGGCGGCCTCGACGAGGGTCGGGACGTCGACGGCGCGCAGTCCCGCGTCGAGGGAGCGGTACACGAACGGCAGGGCCATGACGGTGTACGCGAGGACCAGGACGAAGGGGAAGTCCTCGTTCTGGACGGCGAGGAACGTCTGGTAGAGCGGGGTCCGCGACAGGTGGTCCGGGCCCCAGCGCAGTACGGTGCTGATGCCGGTGACGAGTGCGATCGGCGGCACGACGAGCGGCAGCATGCACATCACCTCGACGACCGGGCGCAGGCGCGGCGCGCCGAGCCGGACGGCCACCAGGGCGGGCACGGCGAGCAGCAGGGCGAGTGCGATGGTGGCGGCGGCGAGCCCGAGGGAGAGCAGCAGGCTCTCGGTGAATCCGTCGGCGGAGAGCAGCGCGGTGTAGGCCTCGAAGGAGACGCCCTGGCCGGGGGTGTGCACGGTGAAGACGAACGAGGCGATCAGCGGGACGAGGAAGTACGCGCCGCCGAGGCCGAGGACGAGGCCGCGCCACAGGCGGGGGCGGCGCCTCGTCCGTACGGGCGTGGTGGGCCGGGCCGCCGCGCGCGCCCCGGACTCCGGGGTGACGTCCGGGGCGGTGGGGGTCATCGCAGCCATCGGGCGCTCCTGCGCTGGAGGGGGAGGTAGACCGCCATGACCAGGCCGGCGATCAGGATCATGTCGAGACCGAGGGCGAGGGCCACGTTCTCCTGGCCGACGAGGACGTTGCCGGAGAGGGCGTCCGCGATCTTCAGGGTGACCAGCGGCACGGAGCCGCCGACGAGGGCCGCGGCGGTGGCGTGGGCGGCGAAGGCGCTGCCGAAGAGCAGCACGAACCCGCCGAGCAGCGAGGGCGCGAGGACGGGGATGCCGACGTGGCGCCAGTACTGCCATCCGCCGGCGCCCGCGTTCTGCGCGGCCTCCCGCCACTGGGGGCGCAGGCCGTCGAGGGCGGGCAGGATCACGAGGACCATGAGGGGGATGAGGAAGTACAGGTAGACGACGGCGAGGCCGCCGAAGGAGTACAGGTTCCAGCCGAGGCTGGTCAGGTCGGCGAGCTGGGTGACCACGCCGGAGATGCCGACGGTCGCGATGAACGCGAACGCGAGGGGGACGCCGCCGAAGTTGGCGAGGACCCCCGAGGCGGTGAGGACGGCGCCGCGCAGGGCCTGGGACCGGGAGGTGACGACGGCCTGGGCGATGAGGACACCGAGGACCGAGCCGATCAGGGCGGTGAGCGCGGAGAGCTGCAGGCTGCCGAGGAGGGAGCCCAGGTAGGGGCCCTGGAGCGAGCGGCTCAGGTGCTCGCCGGTGAGGGCGGTCGCGCCGGTCGCCGGATCGGTGCGGGTGACGGCGCCGAACAGGAGGGCGCCGAGGGGCAGTCCGAAGGCGAGGGCCGTGAAGGCGATCAGGGGGAGGGCGGCGAGCCAGGTGCGCGGGCCGCGCCGCCGGCGGCGGGTGCCGCCGGCGGTTCCCGTGGTGGGGGTGGCTGAGGACATCAGGAGAGGGCCTTGTCCCACTTCTCGGCGAGGGTGGCCTTGGCCTTGTCGAGCTCGGCGGAGGCCGGGAAGGCGGGGGCGCCCTGGACCGCGGGGAGCTTGGCGACGAAGGTCTTGTCGGCGGTGCCGTCGGCGGTCATGGCCGGAAGGAGGACGGGGCGGGCGTACCCCTTGAGCCAGAGGTTCTGGCCCTCGGTGCTGTAGAGGAACTCCATCCACAGACGGGCGGCGGCGGGGTGCGGGGCGTCCTTGCTGACCGCCTGGGAGTAGAACTGCGCGTACACGCCGTCGGTGGGGACGGCGACCTGCCAGTCGACGCCCTTGCCCTTGAACTGGTCGGCGTAGCCGGCGTTGAGGTAGTCCCAGTCGATGCTGATGGGCGTCTCGCCCTTCTCGACCGTGGCCGGGGTGGACTCGACGGGGATGAAGTTGCCGCTCTTCTTCAGCGTGCCGAAGAAGTCGATGCCGGGCTGGATGTCGGCGAAGGATCCCTTGTTGGCGAGGGCGGCCGCGTACACGCCGCCGAAGGCGGAGCCGGACTTGGTCGGGTTGCCGTTGAGGGCGACCTTGCCCTTGTACTCGGGCTTGAGGAGGTCGGCGAAGGTCTTCGGGCAGTTCGGGATCCGCTTGGCGTCGCAGCCGATGGAGACGTAGCCGCCGTAGTCGTTGTACCAGCGGCCGTCCGCGTCCTTCTGGGCGCCGGGGATCTTGTCCCAGGCCTCGACCTTGTACGGGGCGAACAGGCCCTCCTCGGCGCCGCTGCGGGCGAAGGCGATGCCCAGGTCGAGGACGTCGGGGGCGCGCTTCTGGCCCTTGCGGGACTTGACGGCGGCGATCTCGTCGGCGCTGGAGGCGTCCGGGTTCTCGCTCTCGACCTTGATGCCGTACTTCGTCTCGAACGCCTTGATCAGCTCGCCGTAGTTGGCCCAGTCCGGCGGCAGCGCGATGACGTGCAGCGCGCCCTCCTGCTTCGCCGCCTTGACGAGGGCGTCCATGCCTCCGAAGTCCTTGGCCGACGCCGCCTTGGCCGACTTCGCGCCCTCGCCGGCGGCGCCGGCGGCGCCCTCGGGAGCGGCACCACAGGCGGTGACGGTGGTCAGGACGACGGCGCCGAGCAGGACTGCGGCGCCGCTGAGGGGGGTTCTGCGCACGGGTTCTCCCAGAAGCGAGTGACGGAACTTGTCTGAACAAGCCGCCCCTAGTTCGCCCGCGCCTCCTGTCTGGAAAGTGAACGGGACATGGCGAAATCCAGACGCCTCCCGGAAGAGCCGGTTGTGGCGAACCACAGGTGAACCAGGTGGACTTGAGAGGAAGCAACAGGACCTCCGGACGTCGGCTCGCCGGGTTAGGGTGACCACCGGGACAGCACACCCCGTGACCGGGTGCGCACAGTCGAGGACGAGTGGGGGCAATGTGACGGCGCTGTACGTGGAGATCGCGGAGGAACTCCGCCGCTCGATCCTCAACGGCGAGTACGCCGTCGGCGCCCGACTGCCGTCCGAGAGCGACCTCGCCGACCGCTGGTCCGCGTCACGCGGCACCGTGCGCCAGGCCGTCGCCCTGCTCACCTCGGAAGGCATCATCGGCTCCCGCCAGGGCGCCCGCCGCATCGTGCTCCGCAGGGAGCGCCGGCACAGCTTCGCCGAGCTCCACAGCTTCGCCCAGTGGGCACGGACGATGGGCTATCGGTCGGCGAGCCGCTTCCTGCACCGCGAGCGGCGCCGGGCCACCCCGGAGGAGGCGCGCCGGCTGGCCCTCCCGGACGGGGCCGGGGTCCTCGACGTCCTTCGCCTGCGCTGCCTGGACGACGAACCGGTGATGGTGGAACGCACGGCGTACGCGGAGTGGGTCGCGCCCACCGTCGAGTCCCTGCCCGTCGACTGCGACTCGATCATGGACAGCATGGCCGAGGACGCGGGGATCGTCGCCCACTACGGCGAGCACCTCATCGACGCGGTCCCCGCCGGGAGCGACGACGCCCGTCTGCTCCGCGTCCGCCGGGGCAGTCCGCTCCTGCGCCAGCGGCACCTCACGAGCAACCAGGACGGCCGCCCCATCGAGTGGACCGAGGACCGCTACCGCGCGGGGAGCGTCACGTTCAACGTGAGCAACTCGGTGGGCACGGCCCCGCTGGTCCGTGACCCCGGCTCCCTGCTGATGTGAGGATCGACGCGGTCGAACGGCCGTTCCTCCGGCGGACACCTGACAGGTGCGCCGCGAGGAGCCTCCCGACAGTCAACCGGCATCCGGGTGTGGCCATATGACGGTGCGTCACAGCGGGTCGGCACGTACACTCGCCGGCATGGCATCCCGCATCACTGAGCTGGTCCTCGACTGCGCCGACCCCGAGCGGCTCGCCGTCTTCTGGAGCGAGGTCCTCGACTACGTCGAGGTCGGCCGCGAGGACGACGGAAGCATCGAGATCGGGCCGGCCGGCATCGGGTTCGGCGGCGCGCAGCCCACGCTCATCCTCAGCCCCAGCAGCGAACCGCGGACCGGGAAGCTCCGTCTGCACATCGACGTCAACGCCACCGACCGCGACCAGGACGCCGAGCTGGAACGGCTGCTCGCACTCGGCGCCAAGCCCGTCGACGTCGGCCAGAGCGGCGCCGAGAACTGGCACGTCCTGGCCGATCCGGAAGGCAACGAATTCTGTCTCCTGCACCAGCGGCTCAAGCCGCTCTGACCGCCCCACGGCAGCGACCGACAGCACTCCCGCCCGAACTCCCACCCGGCCGGCGGACACGCGGCCTGGGCCGAAGCTCCGCCCGGAAAGTATGATCAAGCGATGTCCGACATGACTGAGACCACGCCCGGCTGGCTGACCACGGACGAACTGGACACCGCCAGGTCCCGGATGCCGATCCTGTACGTCGAGGCCGTCCCCGTACGCGTGGACGACAGCGGCGAAGTCACCAGCATCGGGCTGCTCCTGCGGATCGGTGCCGAGGGAACGATCAGCCGCACCCTGGTGTCCGGCCGCGTCATGCACCACGAGCGGGTCCGTGACGCACTGCTGCGCCACCTGGAGAAGGACCTCGGACCCGTGGCCCTGCCGCGCGTCCCCGCCTCCCTGCAGCCCTTCACGGTCGCCGAGTACTTCCCCACGGCCGGCATCACGCCCTTCCACGACCCGCGCCAGCACGCCGTGTCCCTCGCGTACATCGTCCCGGTCGCCGGCGACTGCCGCCCGCGGCAGGACGCCCTCGACCTGGTGTGGTTCAGCCCTCAGGAAGCGGCCTCCCCGGCCGTGCAGAACGAGATGCCCGGCGGCCAGGGACACCTCCTCAAGCAGGCCCTCGCCCACGTCGGACACACCTACTGAACCCCGCTCCCCCGCAGGGCCGCCCGCACGGCTCCGGTTGACCTTGACACGGTGACAAGGTCTTCACTGTGGCCCAGGAGGTGGTCCCATGACCATGGCGAACGAGGCCACGAACGTGATGAGGGCCCTGCGGGGGCTCGGGAGCGACAGCTCGTCGGTGCGGCTGCGGGCCGCCCTCGCGGTGGGCACGGCACCGGACCCGCGGTGCGTCGACGAGCTCGTCGGGCGCTGCGCGATCGAGCCGGACTTCCAGGTGCGCGAAATGCTCACGTGGGCGCTGACCCGCCACGCGTCGGCGCAGACACTCCCCCGGCTCCTCGGCGAGCTCCGCTCGGAGCTGGCCCAGGCGCGGAGCCAGGCCCTCCACACCCTGTCCAAGATCGGGGACCGGAGCGCCTGGCCGGCGATCACACGGGAGCTCATGACCGACCCGGACGACGAGGTGGCGCGGAGCGCCTGGCGGGCGGCGGTCGTGCTCGTGCCCGAGGGCGCGGAGTCCGAGCCGGCCGGAGTGCTCGCGACCCAGCTCGGGCGGGGTAGGCGCGAGACGCAGCTGAGCCTCAGCCGGGCGCTGATCGCGCTCGGCGAGGCGATGACGCCGGTCCTGCGCGCCGCGGCGTCGGATCCCCGCCCCCATGTACGTCGGCACGCGATCGCCACGGAGAAGCTGTCGCGCGACCCGGATGCCGGGTTCGACTTCGCCGTCGAGGAGGCGAAGCGGATCGTGCTGCTCGGCCCGTCCGGCCAGGAGGAGTGACCGTCGGTGTTGATCGGTGATGTGGCGAAGCACTCCGGGGTCAGTGCCCGCATGCTCCGGCATTACGAGGCGCTGGGCCTGGTGCGGCCGACCGGCCGTACGAGCGGCGGCTACCGGGAGTACTCCGAAGCGGACATCCGGCGCATCTTCCACATCGAGAGCCTGCGGTCCCTGGGGCTTTCGCTGCGCGAGGTCGGGCGCGCGCTCGACGATCCCGGCTTCGCGCCCACGGAGCTCGTCGACGACCTGATCCGCCGGACGCGCGAGCGGATCGCGGCCGAGACGGAGCTGCTCACGCGGCTGCGCCGGATCGGTTCCGCGGAGCCCGCCGGCTGGCAGGACGTCCTCCAGGTCGTCGCCCTCCTCCATGCGCTGGGCTCGAAGAGCCCGGAGACGCGCCAGCGCGCCGCCCTGTCCTCGACGGAGGAGGCCCCCGTGCCGGTGGAAGCGCTGGTCGAGGCGGCGCTGGGCGAGGCGGACCCGGTCGTCGCGGGAGCCCTCCGCTGGGCCCTCGCCCGCTCCGGCGGGGGCGGGCTGCCGCTCCTCGCGCGCGGCCTCCGCTCGCCGGCGGCCGAGGTCCGGAGGCGCGCCGTCCAGTCCGTCGCCGAGATCCCGGGCGACGAGGCGACCGCCCTGCTGCGGGAGGCCCTCGCGGACCCCGACGTCGCGGTGCGGAGGCACGCCGCCCTGGAGCTGGGGGCACGCGGTGTGGCCGACGCGGTCCCCACGCTCGTCGACATGATCGCCGAGGAGGTGAACGACGTCGACGCGGCCGACGCGCTGAGCGGGCTCGCGAGCCGTCCCGCGCTCGCGGACCGGATCACCGGCCTGCTCGTCGAGCGCCTCGCCCACGGCACCACGCAGGCGTCCGAGCGCCGGCGCCTCGCGCAGGCCCTCGCGGACATCCCTGGAGACGCGGCGTCACGGGCGCTGACCGAGCTGTCCCGGGACGAGGACCGCGCGGTCGCGCTGACCGCGACGTACGTCCTGGGGGTGCGCGAGGCGCGCTGACGGACGCGACCGGCCGGTTACGGGCTACGGGCTACGGGCTACGGGCTACGGGCTACGGGCTACGGGCGGGTGTACCGGCGGATGCGGTAGCGCAGGCCGGTCGTGGAGTCCTGCCAGCCGGAGTCGTCCGCTACCTCCCAGTCGGCTTCGACGGCCGGGGCGTAGGTGTCGCCGTCGATCGCCGTGTCCACTTCGGTCACCGAGAGTGTCCGGGCGTGGGGCAGGGCGGCGCGGTAGATCTCACCACCGCCCATGACCCAGGCGACGGCCTCGTCGGCCGGCTCCGCCGACCCCGCTGCCAGGGCGAGGGCGGCTTCGATGGATCCGGCGCGCTCCGCGCCCTCGGCCGCCCACTGGGCGTCCCGGGTCACCACGATGTTCCGGCGGCCCACCAGGGGGCGGAAGCGGGCGGGCAGCGAGTCCCAGGTCTTGCGTCCCATGATCACGGGATGACCCAGGGTGGTCGCCTTGAAGTGCGCCATGTCCTCGGGAAGCCGCCACGGGATCGTGTTGCCGGCGCCGATCACGCCGTCGGGGGTCTGCGCCCAGATGAGACCGATGTGCACAGCCGTACTCGTCCTGCTCGTGCCGCTCGTGCCGCTCGTGCCGCTCGTGCCGCTCGTGCCGCTCGTGCCGCTCGTGCCGCTCATCGTGCTCATACGGCGACCGGAGCCTTGATCGCCGGGTGGTGCTGATAGCCCACGATCTCGACGTCGGAGTACGCGTAGTCGAACAGCGAGTCGGCCTTGTGCAGCTTCAGCTCGGGGAACGCGTACGGTGTACGGCTGAGCTGCTCCGTCACCTGCTCCACGTGGTTGTCGTAGATGTGGCAGTCGCCGCCGGTCCAGATGAAGTCGCCCGGCTCCAGGCCCGTCTGCTGCGCCACCATGTGGGTGAGCAGGGCGTAGCTGGCGATGTTGAACGGCACGCCGAGGAACAGGTCCGCGCTGCGCTGGTACAGCTGGCAGGAGAGCTTGCCGTCGGCGACGTAGAACTGGAAGAAGGCGTGGCAGGGGGCCAGCGCCATCCGGTCGAGTTCGGCGACGTTCCACGCGGAGACGATCATCCGGCGGGAGTCCGGGTCCTGCCTGAGCGTGTCGAGAACCTGGCTGATCTGATCGATGTGGCTCCCGTCGGGCGTGGGCCAGGAGCGCCACTGCACGCCGTAGACGGGCCCGAGCTCGCCCTTGTCGTCGGCCCACTCGTCCCAGATGGAGACGCCGTTCTCCTGGAGCCAGCCGACGTTCGAGTCGCCGCGGAGGAACCACAGCAGCTCGTACACGATCGACTTGAGGTGCACCTTCTTGGTGGTGACCAGCGGGAATCCCTGCGAGAGGTCGTAGCGGAGCTGGTGCCCGAAGATGCTCCGGGTGCCTGTGCCCGTCCGGTCGGCCTTGGCCGTTCCCGAGGTGAGCACCGTCTTCAACAAGTCTTCGTACTGGGTATCCGCCACGGTCCCGGATTCTACCGCCGGCCACGGGCCGACCTCGACGGCGGTCGGGCGCGCCGCGCCCCCTACCCGCTGGTCACGGTGGTGCGGGCGGTCTCGTCGACGTGGAGGGTGAAGACGTCGGGGCGGGCGTAGTGGCCGGTGGTGTCGAGGTCGAAACGGGCGCGCGCGAGCTCGTCGAGGTCGAGGTCGGCGGTCAGGATGCCCTCGCCGTCGCGCAGCGGCCCGGCGAGGACCTCGCCCAGCGGGGAGACGATGACGGAGCCGCCGCCGATCAGTACGGTGCCGGGCTCGTCGCCCTGGACGGGGTGGAGGTCGTCCGGCAGGCCGTCGCGGCGCAGGTACTGGCAGGCGGCGAGGACGAAGCAGCGGCCCTCCAGGGCGATGTGCCGCATGGTGGCCTGCCAGGCGTCGCGGTCGTCGACGGTCGGCGCGCACCACAGGTCGACGCCCTTGGCGTACATCGCGGTGCGCAGGAGCGGCATGTAGTTCTCCCAGCAGATGGCCGCACCGAGGCGGGCGGCGCCGGTGTCGACGACGGGCAGGGTGGAACCGTCTCCCTGGCCCCACAGGAAGCGTTCGGCGGCGGTGGGCATGAGCTTGCGGTGAAGGCCGAGGTAGCCGTCGGGGCCGAAGAAGAGCGCGACGCAGTACAGGGTGCCGCCCTGGCGTTCGACCGCGCCGATCACGGCGTGGCAGCCGAGTTCCCTGGTGACGGCGGCGAGCGTCTCGGTCTCCGGGCCGGGGATCTCGACGGCGGCGGCATGGTAGCGGCGGAAGAGGTCACGGCCCGCGGGGCTGCGGCTGCCGACCGTGATGCCGAAGTCGAGGCCCTTGGGGTAGCCGCCGATGAACGCCTCGGGGAGGACGACGACTTCGGCGCCCCGGGCGGCGGCCTCGCGGACGAGTTCCTCGGCCCGGGCCACCGCGGCCGGAGTGTCGAAGAGCGGGGCCGCGGCCTGGGCGACGGCGACGGTCACGGTGCGGCGGGGCTCGGCAGAGGTCGGAGTCATGCTCCGACGCTAGGAACACCGCCGCTGATCGGCAAGCACGCCACGACGGGGCTCGGGCCTGCTGACGCGCACGGCCGGACAGGACCTGGGGGTTCGGCAGCGCGCGACAGACGCCGGAGGAGGACCTTGAATGGAGTGATGAGCACCGTTCGATGGCTTGCCGCGGCAGGACTGGCGGCGGCGCTTATAGGCGCCGCAGCACCCAGCCCCACGCCGCCTCCCCCGCAACCCCCGCCCCAGCTCGACGACGCAGATGTGCAGCGCGCCGTCGACCAGCTCGACGGAGTCGTCAAGGACGCCATGAAACGCACCGGCGTGCCGGGCGTGGCCGTCGGCGTCGTCCACGACGGCAAGGTGATCCACCTGAAGGGGTACGGCGTACGGAAGGTCGGCGAGAGTGCCGCCGTCGATGCCGACACCGTGTTCCAGCTGGCCTCCGTGTCGAAGCCGGTCGCCTCCACCGTGATGGCCGGCGCCATCGGCGTCGACGGCTGGGCCGAGCCGGTCTCCCCGAACCTGCCGGGCTTCGCGCTCAAAGACCCGTGGGTCACCTCCCATGTGACGGCCGCCGACCTGTTCGCGCACCGCAGCGGCCTCCCCGACCACGCGGGTGACCTGCTCGAAGACCTCGGCTACGACCGCGCGTACATCCTGTCCCATCTGCGGTACGAGCCGCTCACCCCCTTCCGTGCCAGCTACGCGTACACCAACTTCGGCCTCACGGCCGCCGCTCAGGCGGTCGCCAACGAGAAGGGCGTGTCCTGGGAGAAGCTCTCCGACGACACGCTCTACAAGCCGGCCGGCATGAACTCCACCAGTTCTCGCTTCGACGACTTCGCGAAGGCCACGGACCGGGCCTGGGGCCATGCCAAGGTGGACGGCGTCTGGAAGGCGGAGTACGTGCGGGATCCGGACGCCCAGTCGCCCGCCGGCGGAGTCAGCTCCACCGCCCGTGACATGTCGACGTGGCTGAAGCTTCAGCTCGCCAACGGCAAGCTGGACGGCAGGCAGATCATCGACGCCGACGCCCTGGAGCGCACCCACTGGCCCGAGTCGGTCTCGAACCCGCCGCACGCCCCGGCCGGCCGGACCGGCTTCTACGGCCTGGGCTGGAACGTGAGTTACGACGACGAGGGCCGGCTCAGGCTCTCGCACACCGGAGGGTTCGAGCTGGGAGCGCACACCAACGTGACGATGCTGCCCGGCGAGCAGCTCGGCATCGTCGTCCTGACCAATGCCTCACCGGTCGGCGTCGCCGACGCCGTCGCGCTCGCCTTCTTCGACATCGCGCAGACCGGCAAGGTCAGCCGTGACTGGATCCCGCTCGTGGACTCGGTGTACCAGCAGCAGACGGACGCCCTCCGGTCGAGGACCGACTACGCCCACCCGCCGTCCGGCGCCGCGCCCGCACAGGCCGCCGACACGTACGCGGGCACGTTCGGGAACGCCTACTACGGGAGTGCGAAGGTCGTGGCGGGCACGGACGGCACCCTGATGCTCCAACTGGGCCCGAAGCCCCAGACGTACCGGCTCACGCACTACGACGGCGACACGTTCAGCTTCCCGACGGCCGGCGAGAACGCCGTGGGCCTCACGGGCGTCACCTTCGCCCCGGACGGAAAGTCGTTCACCGTCGAGTACTTGAACCACGAGGGCCTGGGCACGTTCACCCGTACCGGCGGCTCGTAGGGCCTGTCGGGCCCTGATCCGCCGGGGCCCTAGGTGACCTCGGGCGGTGTCCACGGCCAGGATGCGCCGCGGCCCGCCTCGATGAGGCCGACCATGCGGAACGCGGCGTCCGTGAGGCCGCCGAAGGTGTGTCGGTGGGGGCCCGTGGGGCCGTGGGCCGGCTGGTATCCCGCCAGGTTCCAGGTGTAGACGGGGATGTCGGCCGGGACCGTTTCGGCCGGCACGGCGGGCTCGTACGGGGCGGTCTGTTCGTCGGTGACGATCAGGACCCGGTCGTGGCCCCGGTAGTGCTTCCGTACCGCCTTCGCGGTGTAGGTGCCCCCCATACCGCGGAAGCGTTTCAGCACCTCGAGGACCGGCTCGCCCTTCGCGTACGGCACTGCCGCGCTCCCCCAGCCGAACTCCACCAGGTCCGCCTGCTCGGCCCGCATGGCCAGCGCGGTGCCGAACACGGCGGCCGCGTCGGCACGGGTCAGCTTGGACCGCTCGGAGACGGTGTCCCAGAACATGGAGTCGGACCGGTCCACGAGGATCAGGGTCCGGCCGGGCAGGGTCGGCACGTTGGCCAGGGAGTGGCCGAGCGCCGATTCCAGCGGGGCCGCCCAGCGCGGCGACGGCGCGTGCTGATGGGCGGCCAGGTAGCGGAAGGGGAACTGGCGGGACCGGGCGACCTCCACGGGGTCCGAGAGGCGTCCGGCGACCTGGGCCGCGACCTCGTCCGAGACCCCGGCCTCGTCGAAGTTCCGGAGGTTCCGCAGGAGTGCCATCGGCCCCATCGTGGGGATCAGGGCCTCCCAGACGGCGGCGTCCATCGGCCCGTGGAGCCAGCCCGCCACGGCCTCCCACGTCATGCCGGCCGCGGCGAGCCGTTCGGAGCCGCCCGGCGCGGTCACCAGCGGCCGCCGTTCGTCCGCCGCCGTTCCGAGGAGCGCCCGGTGGGCGGTCAGCAGCGGGTCGGAGGCCGGCGGAACCGCCCGCTCGGGGTGGTGGCGGCGATCCAGTGCGTGCCGGAAGAGCGCGCCCTGCCAGGGCTTGTCCGGGTCGGGGGTGGCATGCACGAGGTTGAGGACGTCGCCGAAGCGGAAGGCCCTGGACGCCGTGTCGTACTTGAGCAGGGACCGGGACGTGTACAGCCGGCGTACGCCGTCGGCGAGGCCCCGCTTCACGGGCTGCGGCACCTTCCGCCCGTACGCCGAGATCCAGTGGGCGAGCAGCTCGCCGGGCTCGTCGGCGCGCTGGAGCACGGAGTCGATCACGGACCGGTTGGACGGGCCTTCGGTCGCTCCGGCCTCGAGCCGGGCCCGTACGTACGCGGCGGCGCCCACCAGGGACGCCGTGCGCATGTTGCCCTCGCCCCGCAGCCAGCGCAGCAGGCCGGCCGTCCACGCGGGGTCCTCGACGGCGAGTTCGCCGACGAGCCGGACGTACCGCGCGTCCCGGTCCTCGCCGCTCTCGTAGAACGTGCCCTGGGAGACGAAGTTGCCGACGGCGAGGAGGAACAGCTCGTCGCGGGGCTCCCGGACGAAGGCCGGACCGCCGGGGTAGGTCCGGAACCCAGGCCCGAGGGGCGGGTGGTGGATCCGTGGTGGTGACGCGGGCATGGCGCGGGCGGCCGCCAGGACGTGTGGGGCGACGAGCATGTCGGACCACATCTTGGAGACACGTGGGGTGTGACGAGGCAGTGAATCCCCCCGGATTCAAAGGATCGGACGGCCCCGGGCACGACGTCCGGCGGGGCGGGCCCCCGGGGCACCTTGCCCTACGGGGGCGAACACGCCCGCGCCTGCCGAGATCAGAAGAGGCGGCGGCGTCACTTTGGTTTCGGAAGGAAGTAGCCGCAGCCGGGCGCATCGGGAGGCGCGGTCGCGAAGCCAACGTACAAGCCCCAGCGGCCCGCGCGCCAACGATTAACGCGGGTCCGGGCTCCGCTCGCCGCTCCCGGGCAGTCGCCTCAGGGCGAGGCCCAGCAGAATCACCGTGTACACGCCCAGGACACCTACTCCGGCCCACCAGGGAAGGGGGAAGTAGCCGGTGGAGGGCGCGTAGTGGGCGACCACCTGCGGGTGGGCGACGAGGGACTGCTGGACGGCGAACCCGGCGGCCGGGGTGAGGCGCAGGAGCCACTGTGACAGGCCGTCGGCGAGCAGCGGGAACGAGGTCACCACGTACGGGACCGCGATCGCCAGGACGGCGACGGGAATCGCCACCCGGGCGCGGCGCAGCAGGGCGCCGACCGCGAGGGCGAGCACGGCGGCGAGGGCGAGGGCGGCGGCCGTGCCGAGGACGACCCGCACTCCGGTGAGCACGGACACGCCGAGGACGGGGATGCCGTTGCCCTTCAGGATCGTCACGCCGACGGGCATCACGATGCCGATGGCGAGGAGTCCGGTCACGAGGGTGACTCCGGCGACGACGATCGCCTTCGCCCCCAGTTCCGCGCGGGTGACCGGAGCGCCGCCCGCGGCTTCGCGGCGGTACGCGGACGTGGCGAACCGCACCGCGACCACGAGCACGATCAGCAGGGCGAGGGCCAGGCCCACGAGGGTGCGCTCGACGGGCCGTGCGCCGTCCTCGGCGCCCGAAGGACCGATGTCGCCGGATCCGGTGACGGTGATCGTCCCGTTCTTCTCCACCGCGCCGGAGGCCGTGAAGTACTTCTCCCAGTCGGTCCGGTTGGCCTCGCCGACGGTGTCGCTGTTCCAGCGGGCGGCCGCGGCCGTGCCCTTGAGGCCGACGTGGTCGAAGACGCCGCCGGCCTGGGTCCAGCGCACCTGTTCCGTGGCGGCGCCGAGGCCGGCGCGCACCAGGGTCAGGTCGCCGGGAGAGGTGGCGAACAGGCCGACCTGCATGGTGTCGGGGAGCCCCGGCAGCCGTACCGTCCCGACCTCCTCCCACCGTTCGCCGTCGGCGGACTCGTGGCCGGTGACGGTGTCGCCCGACCGGGTCAGCCGCAGCCAGCGCGGTGCCTGGGCGGAGACCCCGCCGCCGCTGACGGCGCTGCCCGCGATGTCGTGGCGGTAGTCGTACTGCATGCGCACGCCGTGGCTGCCGGTGACCATCAGCGCGGCGTACGAGGCTCCCTGGCGGACACCGTCCTTGATGATGATCCCGGCCTTCGCCCACGGCACGAGGCCGGGGACGAGCTTGTCGTGGTGCGGCGGCGGGTAGGTGATCGTGCCGGTCATGGACGTCATCCGGACGGTGATGCTGCCGTTCTCGCCCAGGTCCTGGTGCATGAAGGAGAACTGGTCGTTGACGAGGGAGCCGTCCGGCCCGGTCGGGTCGGCGGGGCACGGACCGTCGCAGGACGCGTGGTTGCCGAAGGCGTAGAGCAGGCCGAGGACGATGACGGCCAGCGCGGCGGTCGCCATGGCGATCAGCCGGGCGGGACGCCGGAAGCCGGTCCACTCGCGGCGGACCGCGTGGAGTGTCGCGTGGGTCGAAGACATGACAACAGTTCTACGGAGGTCGCCCTGACGTGGTCCGAACCGCGTCTGTCACCTCGCTGTTAGGTGCGGCGGGGCATGCTGAGGTCCGGCCGGACACACGCGGGAAGAGGAGCACGGGCATGCTGCGGGGCGGGACTGTCGGACGACGCTTCACGATCTTGTACGCCGCGGGGTTCCTCGGCTCCGGGATCGTGCTGCTCGTCCTGATCTACGTGATGTCCGGCGTCCGGCAGTCCAAGCCCGCGCCGGGAAACGTCCCCGAGCCCCCTCCGAGCGGCTCCTCCGACCTCGCCGCCGCACAGGAGCAGATCCGGGGGCTGCAGCGGCAGCTCGCGGAGGTGCACGCCCAGCAGGAACACCGGCTGCTCGTCGCCTCGCTCCTCGCGCTGGCGGTGACGGCGGGCCTCTCCCTGCTGCTCGGCCGCCTCCTGGCCCGGCGGGTGCTGCGCCCGCTGCGGCTCATCACGGCGGCGACCCGGCGGATCTCCGCGGAGAACCTGCACGAGCGGCTCGCCGTGACCGGTCCCGACGACGAGGTCAAGGAGCTCGCCGACACCGTCGACGGTCTCCTCGAACGGCTGGAGGCCTCGTTCGTCGCGCAGCGCCGCTTCGTCGGCAACGCCTCGCACGAGCTGCGGACCCCGCTGGCGACGATCCGGGCGTCGCTGGACGTGGCCGTCGCCAAACCGGAGCCCGCGGCCCAGACCCTCGCGCTCGCCGGACGGGTGCGCACCGAGCTGGACCGCGTGGACCATCTGCTGGACGGCTTCCTCCTTCTCGCCCGCGCCCAGCACGGCGGCTTCACCGACCGCACCCTCGTCTCGCTGGGCGGGCTGGCGCGGGAGGCGCTGGAGGCCCGCGGCCCCGACGTCGCCGCGAAGGCGCTGGCGGTCGACGCCGACGTACGGCCGGCTGCCTGGACGCGGGGCAGCGCGGCGTTGCTGTCCCGGATGGTGCAGAACCTCGTCGACAACGCGATCGCGCACAACGAGGAGAGCGGCTGGATCCGGGTCACCGCCGGCGGCGACGGCTCCGGGACGCGGCTGGTCGTCGAGACCGGCGGACGCGTCCTTGACCAGGCCGAAGTCGACCTGTTGGGTAAGCCGTTCGAACGGCTCGGCGCCACCCGTACCGGATCGGAGGCGAGTACGGGCCTCGGCCTGTCGATCGTGGCCGCGATCGTCGCCGCGCACGGCGGAAGCCTGGTACTCCTGGCCCGTCCGGAGGGTGGTCTGCGCGTCGCGGTGACGCTGCCGGCGGCCGCCCCGGAGAATGAGGCGGTGCGAACGGGGGTGCGGGCATGAGGGTTCTGGTCGTGGAGGACGCGCGGTCGCTGGCCGAGGTCGTCGCCGAGGGGCTGCGGGATCAGGGGATGGCCGTCGACCTCGCGCACGACGGCCTCGCGGCCGCCGCCAAGCTCGATGTGAACGCGTACGAGGTCGTGGTCCTCGACCGGGATCTGCCCGGCATCCACGGTGATGCGCTCTGCCAGATGATCACCGGGCGGGACGACCGTCCGATGGTGCTGATGCTGACCGCGGCCGGGGCGCCGGGCGACCGGGTCAGCGGGCTCACGCTCGGCGCCGACGACTACCTCGCCAAGCCGTTCCACTTCCCCGAACTGGTCCTGCGCGTCCGGGCCCTGGCCCGCCGCAGGCCGGCCGCCCGCGCCCGGACACTGCGCGCCGCCGGTCTCGAACTCGACCCGGTACGCCGCACCGCCGTCCGGGACGGCCGCCCGCTCGCCCTCTCGGTCAAGGAGTTCGCCGTCCTGGAGGCGCTCCTGCACGCCAGTCCGGGGTTCCTGAGCGCGGAGGACCTGCTGGAGCAGGTGTGGGACGAGAACGCCGATCCGTTCACCAACACGGTGACGGTCACCGTCGGCCGCCTGCGCCGGAAGCTGGGCAGCCCGCCGGTCATCACGACGACGACCGGGGTGGGCTACCGCATCGCCGACGACGCTCCGGACGGCTGAGCTCACTCCTCGCTGGTCGGCTGTGTGACGGTGAGCCGCGCCAGCAGATCCGCGAGTTGCTCCCGCTCGTCCCCGTCGAGCCCGGCGAGGAGCCGACGCTGGTTGTCCAGGTGGACGGCGATGAGTTCGTCGGTGAGAGCGACGCCCTCGGGGGTGAGGGTGATGAGGCGCCCGCGCGAATCGGCCTCGTCGACGGTCCTGGCGACCAGACCGCGGGCTTCGAGCCGGTCGACGCGCTTGGTGATGGCGCCGGTGGTGACGAGGACGGTGCGGCTCAGCTCGCCCGCGGACAGGGCGTAGGGCGCGCCGGTCCGCCGGAGCGCGGCGAGCAGGTCGAAGTCCCCGCTGCCCAGGCCCGCGTCGGCGAAGGGCGGGCGCAGCTGCTGATCGAGCATCTGCGTGAGCCGGAAGAGGCGGCCGATGACGAGCATCGGGGAGGCATCCAGATCGGGGCGCTCTCGTTTCCACTGGTCGACGATGGCTGCGATGGCGTCGGGCTGCATCTCTTCACCTTATCTTCCACGGATGATAAATTATCTTCCGTGGAAGATACTCGCGTGCCCGAGGCCGCCGCACCCCCCGTCCACCCCTCCGTCAGCTCCTCCCCCGCGCGCCGCCGACTCATCGCCTCAAGCCTGGCCACCTCCATGGGCGACGGCATGTACGTGCCGCTGACCATGCTGTTCATCCACGGACTCACCGGCCTGTCCCTCACCTCGATCGGGACGGGGCTCACGATCGCCGGGCTCAGCGCACTGGCCTTCATGCCCGCCGCGGGCATCCTCATCGACCGCTTCGGCGGCCGGCGCGTGCTCATCGCCGTGCTCGCTCTGCGGGCGATCGGCTTCGCCGCCTACCCGTTCGCCGACTCCTACCCCGCCTTCCTGACGATCGCCCTGGTGGTGGCGGTCGGGATGTGGGCGTCCTCACCGAGCCAGCAGTCGCTCATCGGCGACCTCGCGCAGGGCGCCGAGCGCGACCGGCTCCTGGCCTGGGACCGCAGCCTGCGCAACGCCGGAATGGGCTGCGGCAGCCTGGCGGCGGCCGGCATGCTCGCGTGGAACGGCACCACCGGCTTCATCGTCGCCGCCGAGGTCCTGGCCGCGGTCTTCGCCGTCGCCGCCGTCCTGGTCGCCCGGATCCCCCAGGTCCGCGGCACCACCAAGCACCGGGAAGAGCGGGGCGGTTACCGCCAGGTGCTCGCCGACCGCCCCTACCTCCTCCTCACGACGGCCAACTTCCTCATCGCCTTCGGCTACACCACCCAGGCCATGGCACTGCCCGTCTTCCTCACCCGCGACGTCGCCATGCCGGACGCCATGGCCGGGGCGGTGTTCGCGGTCAACACCGTTCTGGTCGCCGCACTCGGCGTGCCCGCCGCCCGCCTGACCTCGCGCGGCCGACGCACCCGCACGGCCGCCCTCGGCGCGGTCACCTTCGCGCTCTCGTTCGCCGCCTTCGCCGCCCTCCCCGGGCTGGTCCACGGCGCGGACGCCCTGATCGCCGTCCTGGCGGTCGCCGCGCTCTACACCGCCGGCGAACTCATCCACTCCGCCCCCGCACAGAGCCTCTCCGTCCAGGCCGCCCCCGACCACCTCCGAGGCCGCTACCTGTCGGTCCACCAACTGTCCTGGTCGGTCTGCCGCACCGTCGCGCCGATGCTCCTGGGATTCCTGCTCGACACGGGACCGTGGCACCTGTGGACGGTGCTGGCCCTCCTCGTCCTCACCGGCGCGGCGATCCTGCTGTGCGCGGAGCGCTCGCTCCCGGCCCACACGAACATCACCGGGGCTCGCACGTCCCCGATATGAGGTGGACTCAGGGGGCTCACCTCCTGTTCCATCGGCTCCGACGAGGGGATCGTGTTGAGAGACGCACTGCTGCAGGGGCCGGCCGAGAACCCGGCGCTGCCCGCCGACCTGTTCGCCCGGCCGGCGGCGCTCGGCGACGAGGACGTCCTGTACGCACTGGCCGCGCGCGAGCAGCTGACCCGTGCCCAGACCGGAACCCTGCTCGCCGCCGGCGACCCGACGGTCACCACGTATCTGGTACGGACCGGGCGGATGCCGTGGTCCGACATTCCCGAAGCCCATCCCGGACGGGCACTGGACGCGGTGGTCGGCGGGGTGGCTCCGCCCGCGGTCTGGTGGGAAGCCGCCACGGATCCCGATGCCGGGGTACGGCAGGAGGTCGCCCACGAGTTCGACGCGCCGAGCGAGGTCGTCGCCGCCCTCGCCCAGGACGCGGACCCGAGGGTCGTGGCGGGCGCCGCCGGAAACCCCCGCCTCCCGCCGGAACTGCTCCCCGGTCTCGCCCGCCACTCCAGCACGGTCGTACGCGTGGCCGTCGCCGACAACGAGAACGCGCCCGCTGCCGTGCTCGCCGCCCTTCTCGCCGACGGTGGCCACCCGGCCCCGACCCGCTGCGGCGCGTGCCACCGACGCGCAACGGCCTGCCCCGACCACGCGCCCGGCGTCCGACGCGTCCGACTCGCGGCCGCCGCTCATCCGGCCGCGCCACCGGCGGGACTCGCCGCGTTCCTGGACGCGCCCGAGGTCTTCCCGGTCACGACGTCCGCGGCCCGCACCGACCTCCCGACCGGCTTCCTCGACCGGCTCGCCGAGCACCCCGCCGCAGACGTCCACGGCCCGGACGAGACGCTCGCCCGGGCCGCAGCGGAGAACCCGGCGCTGCCCGAGACACTGATGAAACGGATCGCCACCTCATGAACCAGCACTCAGGCGGCCGGCGTCGGCTGGCTCTTCTCGGGGGTGGCTTCTCCACCGACGGTGACGGGCTTCTCGACGACTGGGTACTCGGTCAGGCGCGCGTCGCCCGGCCGAAGGTCTGCTTCGTTCCCACGGCCAGTGGTGACGCCCCCGGCTACGTCGAGCAGTTTCGGGCGGCGTACCGGTCACGCAGCTGTGAACCCAGCGTCCTCCCCCTGTTCCGGCGCGAACTCGATGACGACGCCCTGCGGACCTTCCTGCTCGCTCAGGACGTCGTGTACGTGGGCGGGGGCAATACCGCGAACCTGCTCGCGGTGTGGCGGGTGCACGGCGTGGACCGCCTGCTGCGCGAGGCCTACGACGGGGGGACCCTGCTGTGCGGGATCAGCGCCGGCGCCAACTGCTGGGCCGACGGCTCGCACACCGACTCCTTCGGGCCGCTGACTCATCTCTCCGACGGGCTCGGCCTGCTGCGCGGCTCGGTGTGCCCCCACTACGACACCGAGCCCGGCCGACGCGCGTCCTATCGGGCGGCCGTGGCGAGCGGTGCGCTTGCCGCCGGGTGGGCCGTGGAGGACGGTGTCGGCGCGCTCTTCACGGATGGCCTGCTGACCGATGCCGTGCGCCGAGTCCCGCATGCGCGGTTGTACCGCGTGGAGCCGGACGGGAACGGCGGAGCCAGGGAGCAGGCCCCGTCCTGTCGCCCGCTGGGAGTCATGCGCAGCGGTACGTGAAGGTGCTCTCCGCCCTGTGGGGGGTGGGGGACGTGATCACCAGGCGTGCCACGGCCCGGTGGGTGCCCCGGCCCTCGAAGGTCCACAGGAGGTGGAGCCGGGCTTCCTTCTGGCCTCGGGGCACGGTTTCGCGCAGGGGTGCGGAGCGGGTGCCGTCGCTGCGTTCCCAGTGGTACGTGAGGGTGCCCGGGCGGCCGTCCGTGCGTACGACGGCCAGGACGTTCGCCGTGCCGTCGCAGCCGAGCGTCCCCGCGGGGGCGGTGACCGTGACGTCCCGTACCGAGACCCGGGGGCCGTACTCGCGCCACGCGAGCAGTGCCAGAACGGCGAGGAGGATCACGGCCGCCGGCGCGTACCGGAGGGGCCACCGGGAGCGGGGGCGGCGGGGTGGTGGAGTGCCGGGCAGGGTGCCGTGCCAGATCTGGGCCGCCGTGGGGGTGTTCTGGACGCGCCGGGCCGCGGCCGCGGTCACCCCGGGGCCGAAGCGGAGGACTTCGCCCTCCACGCGGTCGGGCGTCGGGTCCGGAGTCGGGCCCTGGAACCAGTGGCTGCCCAGTTCGGTGGCGCTGTAGTCGTCGTCGTTCACGTGATCACACACCGCCTGATGAAGATCTGCTGGAGGGAGCCGCCGTTCGCGGCGGCCGGGTCCGTCGTCGCACGCACGCCCCAGTAGCAGCCGCCGCCCTGGACCACGTGCGGGAGCGTCAGGGTGTAGTGGTCCGCGCCTTCTCGCCGGATGGTCTCGGTGCCGTCCGGCGTGCCCGGCACGTCCTTCTCGTCGCTGGTGAACCACTCGGCGAGGAGTGTCACCGGGCCCGTTCCGTCCGTCGTGATCTCGACGGTGGCCTCGGCCGTCGTCGGCCCGGTCTGGCGCAGGCTCGTGACGGAGACGGACGTGACCGTGACCGGCGGCTGCGTCGGGGGTGTCGTCGGTGGGGTGGTGGGCGGAGTCGTGGGTGGGGTGGTGGGGGGCGTCGTGGGTGGGGTGGTGGGCGGGGGTGTCGGTTCCGTGGTGGTGGGTGTGGGTGGTGCTGTCGAGGTCGGCGGTGGTGATGTCGTGGGGGTTTCCGGCGCGGCCGTGGGCTCCTCGGTCGTCGGCGACGTACTCGGGGTCGCTGGACTCGTGCTCGGGCTCGGTGACGTGCTCGTCGTGGCGAAGGCCTGCGCGGCCTGGTCGCCGTCCGGCTCCTCTCCCCCGGCCCGCGCGGCGAGCGCGAGCAGCAGCGCCAGGACCAGGGCGGCCGCGCCCGCGGGCAGCCCGTGCGGGAGCCACCGGCGCAGGCGCCGCACGGGAGGCGTCGGCAGGGTCGTCGTGGCGAGCGCCGTCGTGCCCTGGGCCGTACCGCCGGAGGAGGGGAAGAGCAGCGGCAGGAGTGCCGCGAGGGCCGCCAGGCGGCCCCGGCCCCGTTCCTCCCAGTCCGGTCCGTACGCGGCCGTGGCCACCGACTCCAGTTCGCTCACGAACGCCTCGGCGTTCTCCGGCCGTTCGTGCGGGGCCTTGGCGAGACCCCGGCGGATGAGCGGGCGCAGCGGTTCCGGCGCCTGTCCGTCGGGGACGGGTGCCTCCAGGTGCTGGAGGGCGAGTTCGGCGAAGTTGTCGCCCGCGAAGGGCTTGCGTCCGGTCAGGCACTCGAAGAAGGTCGCGGTCGCCGCGTAGACGTCCGCCGCGGGCGAGGCGGGTGCGCCGTTCCACTGTTCGGGTGCCATGTAGGCGGGCGTCCCGGCGACGCCGGGGCTGCTGTCCCGTCCGGCCGCGATCCCGAAGTCGACGAGCTTGGAGGACCCGTCGGCGGCGACGAGGACGTTCTCGGGTTTGTAGTCGCGATGGACGACGCCCGCCCGGTGGGCGGCGGCGAGGCCGAGGAGCGAGCCCTTGAGGACCGCGAGCGCGGCCTCGGGGCCGGTCGCGCCCTCCCGGGCGAGGAGGGCGCGCAGCGCGACGCCGTCGACCAGCTCCATGACGATGGCCGCGCCCCGCGGCGACTCGACGTACTCGTAGAACCCCACGACGTACGGCGTGTCGAGGGTGCCGAGGAGCCGGGCCTCGGAACGGAATCCACGGACGAACGACTCGTCGGAACGCAGCCGTTCGCCGAGGTACTTCACGGCCACCGGCAGGCCGGTCGCCTCATGGACGGCCAGCACCACCCGTCCGCTGCCGCCCGCGCCCAGCTCCCGGGACTCGGCGTAGCCCGGGACCACCCATGCGCTCATTCCCGTACCCCCTCGGCGCCGTGGCGGGACCTTGGTGCGGCCGCCCAGCCTTCCTCCACAGGGACAGATTCTCGCCACGGCCGGTTCCCGGCGAAAGTGCGCCGCCGTGGTTGCCGACCGCGGCTGCCCGGGCCGGGGTCGCGGTCGGCCGCCGGGGGCGCGGTCGGCGGGCGGCGGGCGGCGGGCGGCGGGCGGCGGGCGGCGGGCGCGCAACGGGGGACGGCCCCCCACCGTGGTGGAGGGCCGTCCGATGTGCCGCGTGGTGCGGTGTGGTTACGGAGCCACCTTCAGGAGCTTGTTCGCCGTGCCGGCCGAGGGGTTCTTGATGGCGTCCGGTGTCGCCGCCCCGGTCAGCGCGGCGGCCGTGTCCGCGGGTGTCGCCGACGGGTGGGCGGCCAGGTAGAGGGCCGCGGCACCCGTCACATGCGGCGTGGCCATGGAGGTCCCGGAGATCGTCTTGACGCCGGTGTCGCTGTCGTTCCAGTCCGAGGTGATCTCCGAGCCGGGGGCGTAGAGGTCCACCACCGCACCGAAGTTCGAGAAGTCCGACTGCTCGTCGTCCTTGGTGCTGGACGCGACGGTGAGGGCCTCGGGCACCCGGGCCGGGGAGCCCTGGCCCGCGTCCGAGGACTCGTTGCCGGCCGCGACCGCGAAGGTCACGCCGGAGGCGATGGCCCGCTGGACCGCGGCGTCGAGCGCCTCGTCGGCGCCACCGCCGAGGCTCATGTTCGCGACGGAGGGGCCGGAGTGGTTCTTCGTCACCCAGTCGATGCCCGCCACGACCTGCTCGGTGGTGCCGGAGCCGTTGTCGTCGAGCACCCGCACGGCGACGATCTTCGCCTTCTTGGCCACGCCGTGGGAGGTACCGGCGATGGTGCCCGCGACGTGGGTGCCGTGGCCGTTGCCGTCGTCGGCCGTGTCGTCGTTGTCCACCGCGTCGAAGCCGTGGGTGGCCCGGCCGCCGAAGTCCTGGTGGGTGATCCGTACGCCGGTGTCGATGACGTACGCGGTGACGCCCTCGCCCCCGCCGTCCGGGTAGGTGTACTTGTCGTCGCCTGCCGTCTCGGCCTGGTCGATCCGGTCCAGGCCCCAGGACGGGGGCTTCTCCTGCGTCTCCTTGATGCTGAAGCGCTTGTTCTGCACGACCGTCTCGACGGCGGGGTCGGCGGCGAGCCGCTTGGCCTCGTCGACGGTCAGGCCCGATGCCGAGAAGCCGTTGACCTCGGAGCCGTAGGAGCGCTGGAGGGTGCCGCCGTACTTCTTCGCGAGCTCCGCCTTGTTCGCGGATGCGTCGAGGATGACGACGAAGCTGCCGGCGACGGCGCCCGGGGCGCCGAGTCCGTGCACGGTGCCCTCGGCCGGGGTGGCCGCACCGGCGAAGTTGCCCGCGAGCAGCGCCGCGGTGGCGGCGCCTGCTACTCCTGCGGCTATGGCCGCGTTGCGAAGTCCGCGGGATCGCTTGTGAGTTGCCATGAAAAAGGGTCTCTCCTCGTGTTGACGTGTGGGGCGTCAAACGTTCGAGAGAAACCCTGTGCGGGTTGGCAGGAGCAAATCAAGTGCGAACCAGGGGTAAGGGGTTATTCAACAAGCTTTCTTAATAAGCCCTCCGCACCGCCTCCACGTCGCACACGTCCTGTCGCGAACTCCTCCGTGAAATGGGCACGTTCGAGGCGGGGCTCCGCGACGGACGGGCAGTCAGTGACCCAAGTGGGTGTTGATGCGGGCGGCCCGGCGCGTCAGATGGTCGCGTTCCAGGACGTCGGTCGCCTTCTTCGCCGCCTCCGCGTACAGCCGCGCCGCCGTCGTGAGATCGCCGGCGCGTTCGTGGAGGTACGCCGCCACGGCCACGTACCGGGGCAGGGAGACGTCGAGCTCCCCCAGCGCCGCGAGGCCGGCGCGCGGTCCGTCGGCCTCGCCGACGGCGACCGCGCGGTTGAGCCGGACGACCGGACTGTCGGTCAGACGGGTGAGCTCGTCGTACCACTCGACGATCTGCACCCAGTCGGTCTCCTCCGCCGTGGGCGCGTCGGCGTGGAGCGCCGCGATGGCGGCCTGCGCCTGGAACTCGCCGAGGCGGTCGCGGGCGAGCGCCGTCTGCAGGATCTCGACGCCCTCGGCGATCGCCGCGGTGTCCCATCGGCCGCGGTCCTGCTCGGCGAGCGGCACGAGGCTGCCGTCGGGCGCGGTCCGGGCGGCGCGGCGGGCGTGGTGGAGGAGCATGAGGGCGAGGAGCCCCGCCACCTCGGGGTGGTCGATCGCGGCCGCGAGCTGCCGGGTGAGCCGGATGGCCTCGGCGGCGAGGTCGACATCACCGGAGTAGCCCTCGTTGAAGACCAGGTAGAGGACGCGCAGCACGGTGGCGACGTCGCCGGGGCGGTCGAGCGGGACGCCGGAGACCGTGCGCTTGGCCCGGCTGATGCGCTGGGCCATGGTCGCCTCGGGCACCAGGTAGGCGCGGGCGATCTGGCGGGTGGTCAGCCCTCCCACGGCGCGCAGCGTGAGCGCGACCGCGGACGAGGGCGTCAGGGAGGGGTGGGCGCACAGGAAGTAGAGCTGGAGCGTGTCGTCCACCGCGGGCGCGGGTCCGGGCGCGGGCTCCTCGTCGACGCGGTCCTCGCGACGGCGGCGGGCGGTGTCCGCGCGGGTCGCGTCCAGGAACTTGCGCCAGGCGACGGTGACGAGCCAGCCCTTGGCGTCGCGGGGAGGGTCGTCCGGCCAGACGCGGACCGCCTCGACGAGGGCGTCCTGGACGGCGTCCTCGGCCGCCGCGAAGTCGGCTCCGCGGCGGACGAGGACGGCGAGGACGGCGGGTGTGAGGTTCCGGAGCAGGGCCTCGTCCATGAAGGAGGTCACTCCGTGATGGTGGGCGGCTCGGTCAGGAACGGGCGCAGCTCCAGCCACTCGTGGATCGGCTTCCCGCCGGCCCCGGGGGCGGCCGAGAGCTCCCCGGCGAGCTCGACGGCGCGCTCGTGGCTGTCGACGTCGACCACCATCCAGCCGGCGATGAGGTCCTTGGTCTCGGCGAACGGGCCGTCGGTGACCGGCGGGCGGCCCTCTCCGTCGTACCGGACGAACGTGCCCTCGGGCGAGAGCGCCTGCCCGTCGACGTACTCGCCGGTCTTCTCCAGCCGGGCCGCGAAGTCCTGCATGTACCGCACGTGGGCCGAGATCTCCTCCGGCGTCCAGTGCTCCATGGGGACGTCGTTGACCGGTGCGGGGGCGCCGCGGTAGTGCTTCAGGAGCAGGTACTTGGCCATGGTGTTCTCCTCGGTGCGGATGCGGCCCATTCTGGTCGCTCTCACACCGGGGACGGAGCGGCCCACGGGTTCTCGACATCGTCGCCGGAACTTTCTTCCGGCTTCGTCGACCTGCCCAGGTACCAGACCGGGCCGGGGTCGTCCACACGCAGCAGCCGGAAGCCGAGACGGTCGTAGAACGCCCGGGCCGGGCTGTTCGTCCGGGCCATGCAGAGGTGTACGGCGGGGACGCCGTGGCGGTGCAGGGCTTCCAGGAGGGTCGACATCAGGGCGCGGCCGTACCCCCGGCCCTGCCATGCGGGCAGCAGGTCGATGTGGAGGTGGGCGGGGAAGCCGGTGAGTTCCTCGCGGACCATCCGTTCCGGCGTGTGCAGCAGTCCGGTCATCTCCTCGGCCGGAGTGCGGGCCGTTCCCGTGACAGGCGGGTACAGGCCCGTCATCCCCGGCAGCCACTCGGCGCGGAACCGTCGGGCGAACGCGACCGTGTCCGGAACGCCCAGGACGTAGCCGACGGCGCTGCCGGAACCGTCGTCCAGGACGAAGGCGAAGTCGGGTTCGAGGTCCGCGTACGGGTAGGCGAAGATCGACGGCAGCAGTTCGGGGTCGGGGTACAGGAGCGAAGCGTCCCCGCCGTCGTGCGCCGTCCTGACGCAGATGTCGCCGAGCGCGGCGCGGTCCGAGGGCCGGTACGGGCGGATGTGCGGTTCGGTCGTCACCCGGTGCACCCTGCCACCTTGGGAGCGCTCCCGCAGGGCTTTTCGTCGACCGGGAGGGCACGGCGCCCGCGCAGCGGAGAGAGGAGCGTCGGAAGGAAGCTCAGACAGAGGAAGGCTCCTCCCACCCAGAGGGCCGCGCGCGGCGAGGCGTGCGCGCCGATGGCACCGGCGAGCGCGGCGGCGAGGGCCATCGCGCCGGTGAGAAGGAACCGGAAGGTGGCGTTCATGCGGCCGAGCAGCCCGGCCGGGGTCAGACGCTGACGGAGGCTCACGCCGAGGACGTTGGCCGTCCCCGTCCGCACGGAGCAAGCGAACCATCCGGCGCCCGCGACCCACAGCCACCCGCCCCGGTCCAGCAGGGGCACCAGGAGGCCCGCCGGGGCCAGGCACAGGTGGGTCAGGACCAGCCCCCGACCGTGTCCGAACCGGTCGGCGACCGGGCGGGCGCAGCGGGCACCGAAGAACATCCCGGCGCCTCCGACCGCCCAGAACAGACCGAGCGCGCCCGCCGACAGACCCAGCTCACGGGCGAACACCAGGGGGAGCATCGTGTTCACCATGACCGATCCGAGGTTCCCCACCGCGCCGGTGAGCGCCAGGGCGCGGAGTTCCGCATGGCGCAGGACATGGCGCAGGCCCTCGGCGATCTGGGCGCGCAGGTTCGGCCCCGGGCCGGCGACCCGTGCGACGGGGGTGACGGGCGCGGCCTCGCGTGCCATCCACATCAGCTGGATCCCCGACCCGAGGTGGCCCACCGCCGCGCACACCACGGCGAGCGGTGCGCCCAGGAGCTGCACCAGCGCGCCGCCCGCTCCGCGCCCGGCCACGTTGCCGGCGGCCGCCAGCGTCACCAGGGCCGAGTTCGCCGGGATGAGGGCCGCGGGCTCGACGAGCCGGGGCAGCGCGCTCTGTCCGGCGACGTCGAAGAGGACCGTGGCCACCCCGCTCAGGAACACCACCGCGCACAGACCTCCGAAGGTCAGGAGGTCGCCCCACCACGCCAGCGGGATCCAGGCGAGGAGCGCCGCGCGCACCAGGTCCGCCGCGATCAGGACCGTGCGATGCCGCATCCGGTCGACCCACGCGCCCGCGGGAAGACCGATGAGCAGGAACGCCGCCGTACTCAGGAAGCCGAGCAGGCCGACCTGGCCGGGCCCGGAGTCGAGTGCGAGGACGGCGATCAGCGGGAGGGCTACGTCCGAGACGTTCGTCCCGAGCGCGCACAGGACGGAGGCGGAGAACAGGACGCGGAAGTCCCCCGTACGCCACGGGGACCGGGCGTCGAGAGGGCGCTGCGAGCGCAGGGGAGACCGCATGCGCCGCGAGGCGGGGAGGAAGGTGGGCATGCCCTGTACGGTGGCCCGTTGTCACAGCCAGGGGCCAATGTTTTAGCCTCACGTAAATCCAAGGAACGCCGGACCGTCAGGAGGGGCACCCGTGCTGGAGATCGAGTTCTCGGCCGAGGACGTCGCGCGCACCCGCTTCGCCATCTCGCCGCTCTGGGAGGTCGTGGCCGGCGCACGGGTGCTCCTGGGAGCCGACGAGCAGGCCCTGCACCGCCGCTGGGCCGCGCAGGTACGCGCCCGGATCGCGGCCGCGCGGCTCGATCTGACGCCGCTGACCTCGCTGGTGCCGGTGCCCACGCCCTCCATCCCCGGTTTCCTCTGTCCGCCGCCCAGCACGTCCGGCCCGTCGCTCGCCGTGGAGCTGGCCGCGCTGCTGGCCACCCCGCCCGAGCGGATCCGGGCCTCCGCGCCCGAGGCACAGCCCGGCGTCGACGCGCTGCGGGCCGATCCGGAGCGCGGGCTCGGGCGGCTCGCCGATCTCATCGCCGCGTTCTGGGAGCTCGCGATGGCTCCGTACTGGCCGCGAATCCAGACGCACCTGGAGGCCGACATCCAGTACCGGGCCCGCCGCTTCGCCGAGGGCGGGACGCGGACCCTCTTCGAGGACCTCGAACCCCGACTGGCCTGGAACTCGGGCACCTTGAGCGTCCAGCACCGCTTCGCCCACGGCGTGCGCAGGCTGGACGGGCGCGGGCTGCTCCTCGTTCCGTCGGCGTTCGTCTGGCCCCGCGTCTTCTCGACGACGGACCCCCTGTACCAGCCGGCCCTGCGCTACCCCCCGCGCGGCATCGGCACCCTGTGGGAAGCCCCGCCCGAATCGGCCTCCCAGGCCCTCTCCGGGGTCCTAGGCCGGTCGCGCGCGCACCTGCTCGCGGAGCTCACCGCACCGGCGTCGACGACGGAACTCGCCGGGCGCACGGGCCTCACTCCCGGTGGGGTGTCCCAGCACCTGGGCGCCCTGCGCGCGGCCGGTCTCGTCTCGGCCCACCGGGCCGGGCGGGCCGTGCTGTACGCACGCACGCGCGTGGCGGAGGAACTCGTCGCGGGGGCGGGCCGGTGACGGCCCGGACCGAAGGGTTGAAGTTACCGTTGCGGCAGCTTCTACCGTCCTGACCAGGGCCGGAAAGACCGGCCCCGTGACGCACTCGTGCGGGAGGCGGCAATGGACTGGCCGATCGCGGAGGTCGCCCGGATGTCGGGCGTGACCGCCCGGACCCTGCGGCACTACGACGAGATCGGCCTGCTGCCACCGGCCCGGATCGGCGCCAGTGGCCACCGCCACTACGGGGAGCAGCAGCTCTTGCGGTTGCAGCAGATCCTCGTCCTGCGGGCGCTGGGAGTGGGGCTGCCCGAGATCGGCCGGATCCTCGCCGAGCAGGTCGACGAGGTGGAGGCCCTGCGCGGCCACCACCGGCGGCTGCTCGCGGAGCGGGACCGGCTCGACGCGCTGGCCGCCACCGTCTCCCGCACGATCGGCGAACTGGAACTGTCCAGGAAGGACGGCACATCCATGACCGCGATCAACCGGCCCGAGAACCTCTTCGAGGGCGTCCGGCCTGCTCAGTACGAGGAGAGTCTGCGCGACTTCCCCGAGCACTCCGAGGCGGTCGCCCGCCGGGTCACCGAAATGACTCCGCAGGACATCGAGGCCGGGCAGCGCGAGCGCACGGCGCAGATGGTGCGGCTCGCCGAGCTGATGGCCGCCGGCCTGCCGGCCGCCGCCGAGCCCGTACAGGCCGAGACGGAGGCCCAGTACCGGGCCCTGACGGAACTGCGGGGCGGCTCCGTCTCGGTCGAGGAGTTCCGCGCCCTCGGGCGCTCCTGCGTGGAGAACGAGCAGTGGCGCGCGGCGTACGAGGCGATCGCTCCGGGCCTCGCCGCGTACCAGCGGGACGCCATCGAGGCGTACGCGACCTCCGGGCTGGGCTGAACCGGAGGGTGCGTTCTGGATGATGGCGCGCTGTCATGCAGAACGCACCCTGGTTGACGGCGTGCTGTCACCCAGAACGCACCCTGGATGATGGCGCGCTGTCACCCAGACCTCACCCTGGATGATGGCGCGCTGTCACCCAGCACGCACCCTGGATGATGGCGCGCTGTCACCCAGAACGCACCCTGGTTGACGGCGTGCTGTCACCGCGGGGCCAGGCCGGCCGTCGCCGGCGGGCTCTCCGCCCCGTCCCGGGGCCCGGGGAGGTGCGGGCGCGGATGCGGCGTCGGCGCGCCGGTCGCCGTCGCGGCCAGGTTCAGGGCGGCGAGGAGAAGAAGCAGGGCGCGGCGGGCCTGCGGGGCGTCCAGCTGGGCTTCGAGGGCCACGAGCGCGCGCCGGGCACGGTACCGCGCGCGCCCCGTGCGCCCGGCACGGTGGTCGGCGAAGGCGCGGGCGTAGTGGGCGAGCGCCGTGGCCCAGGCGTCGTTCGCGCAGCTCGGCTGCGCGAGGGCCCGGCAGGCGGTGCGGGCCGCCGCCGTGGGGGTGCGGTGGGCCTCGATCACGGCCAGGGCGGCCAGACTCACGCTGGGTGGCGGGCCTCCCGGGGCGCCGCTCGGCGTGGTGTCCGCCGCCTGCCGGTAGTACTCGGCAGCCGCCTCCGGGTCCTGCCGCTGCCACGCCAGCGTCCCGTGCACATGGGCGATCCGGCCGAGGAGGGCCTCGTCGCCGGCGAGCACGGCCGCCGGCCAGGCGAGGGACAGCAGGTGGTGCGCCGTGCGCGGGTCCCACGCGGCGCTGAGCCAGGCCAAGAGCCATCGGCCCCGCGCCACGAGCGGGCCGGCGGCGGGCAGCCGGGGCAGCAGGACGTGCAGGTGGTCGCTGCCTTCCCGGGCGTGGCCGTGGACCGCCCACCAGAACCACAGGTGCAGCACGGTCTCCAGGGCCGTCTCGGCGGGACCGGTCCCGTCCCCTCCGCGGTGCACGAGGGCCATCAGGTCGTCGTGTTCGTCGCGGACGGTCTGGAGCGCCTGGCGCTGAAGGCCGGTGTTCCACAGGGACTCGGCGACAGCCGCCACCCCACGGAAGTGGACGGCGTGCCGGTCCCGTGTGACCGGCCTTTCCCCCGACGCCGCGAGCCTCTCCGTACCGAACTCCCGGGCGGCCCGCGCCATGCGGTAGCGGGGCGGGCACACCGCGCCCGCGTCCCCCAGCGCCTGGAGCACGCCCATGGCGCTCAGCATCGCCAGGGCGGGGGGCACTTCGTGCGGCGCGAGGTCGGAGCCCAAGCACACGAACACCGCCGCCGCCTCCGTGAAGGGGCCTGCGAACACGCTCAGCCGACGCCAGACACTGCGCTGTGCCGGTTCGCACAGGGCGTGGACGGCCCCGATGGAGGTGCGCAGCGTGCGGTGCCGCAGCAGGAGCGGGGCCGGGTCGGCCAGCCGGCACTGGCCGCCTTCGAGGTGCGCGGCCAGCTCCTCCAACGTCCACTCCCCCAGTCGTCCCGCGGCCAGTTCGAGGGCCAGGGGAACGCCCTCGAGCAGGCCACAGACCCGGGCGACGGCCGCCGGATCGGCCTCCTCGCTCCAGCCGCGCTCCCGGGCGAGGGAGACCAGGAGCTCCGCGGCGGGCGACGGACCCGCCCGGCCCGGTGCCGCCTCCACCGGCAGCGGCGCCAGTCTGATCACCTTCTCGTCGCCGAGCCCGAGCGGCCGCCGCGCGGTCACCAGGACCCGTACGGCGGGCTGGTCCATGAGCAACGCCTGGACCAGGCCGACGCATTCGGTGTGGACGGGATCGACATCGTCCAGGAGGAGCAGCACACCACCGGGCGGCGGCACGAGGTCCGGGGCCGTGAGGTCCGAGCGTGTGAGGTCCGAGACCGCGGGGTCCGGCACAGCGCGCCCCGGCACCGCGGGCCCCGACGCTGCGGAGTCCTGCACGGCGAGGCCCGGCACCGCAGGATCCGACACCCCGAGCTCCGCCACGGCGGGGCCCGGCACCGCGTCGTCCAGCCCACCAGGATCCGGCACCCCGAGGTCCGCCACGGCGAGGCCCGGCACCGCGGGGCCCGGCACCGCGTCGTCCGGCCCGCCAGGATCCGACACCGCGAGGTCCGCCACGGCGGGGCCCGGCACCGCGTCGTCCAGCCCACCAGGATCCGACACCCCGAGGTCCGCCACGGCGAGGCCCGGCACCGCGGGCCCCGGCACCGCGGGGCCCGGCACCGCGGGGCCCGGCACCGCGGGGCCCGGCACCGCGTCGTCCGGCCCGCCAGGATCCGGCACCGCGAGGTCCGTTCGCGCCGGATCCCAGGCCGGGCCCGCGTCCCTGAGAGCCCGGGCGACCCGCGCCGTCAACGCCCGGCGTCCCACGGGGATCCCGTCGTGCCATCGCACCCGCACCACGGTCCGCCAGGGTCCGTCGAGGGGTGGCGTTACGGCGGCCAGCGCCAGTCTGCTCTTCCCCGTCCCGGCCGCGCCGGTCACGGTGACCATCCGGTGCCCGGACAGGGCGGCCCGGAGCGCGGCGAGCTCCTCGTCGCGTCCGACCAGGGCGGGACCGTCCCGGAGGCAGTCCACGAACCGGGCATCGCGTCCCTCGTCCCGCGTCCACATCTCCGGCACCGCGCACCCTCCAGATCTTCGCTCTCGCCGTCGACCCACCAAGATCGGCAGTCGAGACAGAACCCGCAGGTCCCGGTTGCAGAACCGTCACTGCACCGGCATCACGGCAACACCAACGCGCTCCCCCGGCCACGAGTGGCGCGTACGGGGGACGAACCACCCGCCGCAACGAACGGTGGAACGCGTGACCGACACGGACGCCCACGTGTCTCGACGCCCTCACCGGCCCATCCGGACCCGGCACTTCCGTTGGCTTGAAAGCGATCTGCTTGACGTTCCTGGCAGTTGATGATCAATTCAAGTACTCTTCGAACGCGCCGGGGGCGTCTTGGGATCACCCGGGATCAGAACCTGGGGGGCCAGTGTCCAACGCCACCACGCTCGACCTGCCGTTTCCGCCTCGCGCCAATCCGCACCAGGCATCCGTGGCGCCACGCCACCGGGACTGGCTCCTCCATCACGAGGGCCTCACCGCCTCCACGGCCCTGCCGTCGTACGAGAAGTGGGACGTGCCCCGCCTCGCCGCGTTCACCAGCCCGGATTCCGCCCCCGACGACCTCGTCCTCGCCGCGGACCTGCTCGGCTTCTACTTCCTCTTCGACGACGGCTTCGACTCGGACCTCGGTCGGGCACCGGCGCAAGTGGCCGAGATATGCACCCGCCTGACGGCCCTTCTGTACGGGAAGGGTCCCGCCCCCGAGGTCCGCACCCCCGTCGAGAAGGCCTTCGCGGACCTCTGGGAGCGCAGCGCACGCGGTATGTCCGACCGGTGGCGGGCGCGGTCCGCGTACAACTGGGAGTGGTACTTCGCCTGTCACCCCGCAGAGGCCGCCGGCCGGCTCTCCGGGCGGCTCCCGGACCGGGAGAGCTATCTGGCGCTGCGCCGGGGAACGGCGGCCATGGAGACCCTCTTCGACATGGTCGAGCGGCTCAACGGCTTCGAACTGCCGCAGGAGATGCTGCACCACCCGACCCTCCGCCGGATGCGTCAACTGGCCGCGGACATACCGTCGTTCACCAATGATGTGCATTCGTACACCCAGGAGCTCGCCCGTGGGGACGTCGCCAACATGGTGATGATCGTCCGCGACGAACGCGGCGGCACCCCTGCCGAGGCGGCGCTGCAGGTGATGCGCGAGGCCCAGGCGATGGTCGACCGCTTCGTGGAGCTGTCCTCCGAAGTCCCGGAGATCTGCGCGCTCTTCGGCCTCACGCCGGACGCGCGCGAGGCTGCCCGCCGTTACGTCGACGGTCTCGCCGCCTGGATCGCCGGCTATCACCGCTGGGAGATCGACACCGGCCGCTACGACCACTGAGCCCGCGCGCCCGGTCACCCCTTCCGGGCCTCAGGGAATGAGGACGACCTTGCCGAGGTTGCGCCGGGACGCGACGAGTTCATGGGCGCGCGCCGCTTCGGCGAGCGGGATCTCGGCGGCGACCCGGGGGCGGAGCACCTTGTCGCGGTGGAGCTCCCACAGCTCGTCGCGCCAGCGCGCGTACACCTCCGGCTTGCCCCGGGCGATGGCCGCCATCTGGAAGCCGATCACCGACGCGCCCCGGACCAGCAGCTCGTACGCGTCGATCGTGCCGCCGCCCGAGCTGAAGGCGACCAGCCGGCCACCGGGGGCGAGCACTCGCACGGCGGGTCCGAGGAGTTCCCCGCCCACCCCGTCGATGACGAGGTCGACCGGATCGCCCCAGGACTCGTCCCCGTAGAGCACGACCTCGTCGGCGCCGAGGGCGCGCACGAACTCCGCCTTGTCCGCGCTGCCGACGGCCGCGACGACGCGGGAGGCGCCGCCTGCCCTGGCGTACTGGAGGGCGAGGGTGCCGACCGCACTGGCCGCAGCGGTGACCATGACGGCGTCGCCGGGGCGGGGGTGGCCGGCCTCGTAGGCACCGCGCGCCACCAGGCCGCTGCGGACCAGGGCCACGGCGTCGACGGCGGTCGCCCGGTCGGGGATGCGGGAGGCCATCGCCTCGTGGACGACGGCCAGTTCGGCGTAGGCATGGGAGAAGCAGAGACCGGTGACGCGGTCGCCCACCGCGAACCCGGTGACGCCTTCGCCGACAGCGGCCACGGTGCCCGCCACCTCACCTCCGAGCGGGCCGGGCTCGGGCCCCTCACGCACCTTCCGCACGGCGGGCAGGGTGACCCCGACCGCTTCGGATCGGACGAGCAGCTCACCCGGACCGGGCTCCGGCACCGGGACTTCCTCCACGAAGAGGACTTCGGGACCGCCGGTCACCTCGTGGCGCACACGACGCATGGACACCTCCAGATGCAGAACGTTCACGGAATCATGGGGATCCCCAATGAATTCCACCGTAGAGGCATACCGTTGGGAAGTCCAATGAATTCGGGATAGTCTGCTGCCCATGACTCCCGCGGAAGGCCCGAACGCCCTGGCGCACATCCAGTCCTTGCCGAGCTGGCTGGTCGGCCGCGTGGCTGCGCGCGGGCGGAGTCTGGTCGCCGAGGCGATCGCCGAGGAAGGGCTGAAGCTCCCGCAGCACGCCGTGCTCGCGGCGGTCTCCGAGTACGGTCCCGTTGCCCAGGCCGATCTGGTGCGCCGACTGGGCTTCGACGCCAAGGACGTGGTCCTCCTGCTCAACCACCTGGAGGACGCCGGGCTCGCGCGACGGCAGCCCGATCCGCGCGACCGGCGCAAGAACGCGGTGACGGTGACACCGGCGGGGGCGCGGCTCCTGGAACGGTGTGCGGAGCTGGCCGAGCGGGCCAACGCCGCGCTCCTGGCGCCGCTCAGCGAGACGGAGGCCCGCCGGTTGATGGAACTGCTGACCCGCGTGCACGAGGGATAGCACCGGGCCCACGCGAGGCGGTCGCCGGTCGGAAGAAAGCCGTTGCCGTGCCGTCCCTCCGCTCGCATGCTTCAACGCGTGAACAACGAAGACGACTCCACTCGGACCGCCGTCACCTTGCCTCTCCGCGTGCGCGATCTCCTGCCCCGGGATCTGCCGGCGTGCACCTGGTCGGGCTCGGGCGCCCATCTGCGCCAGGTGGAAAGGGAATTGGCGCGCGCCGCCCTGGGTGAGGTGGACTACCTGGCCGTCTGCACTCCCGTCGATCTGCCGGTGGCGATCGGCGGCATCGACTACCGGGTCTCCGCGGGAGCCGGGACCCTGTGGCAGCTCTCCGTGCTGCCGGCGCTGCAGTCCTGCGGCCTGGGAACGCTGCTCGTCCGCGCGGCCGAGCAGCGGATCCGGGACCGCGGGCTGCGCACGGCCGCACTCGCCGTGGAGGAGGACAATCCCCGGGCGCGCGCCCTGTACGAGCGCCTGGGGTACGTCGCGTACGGCCGCGAGCCGGACGCCTGGGACGAGGAAGGGCCCGACGGGTCCATCCGTCGCCACGAGGCGATGTGTGTCCTCATGCGGAAGAGCCTCTGAAGCCGCCGGGGCGGCGCTCCCTCAACAGGCGTGGTCAGGAGGATTTTCGCGCAGGTCCCCTACGTACCGGTCGAGGCGTGCGGCGTCGCCGTGCGCTCGCCTGCCGGGGGTGAATCCCGCGCGAAGCGCGACCGCGGCGGACGCGGGATTCTCGGGATCGACCTGGATGACCGCCTCCCGCGCGCCCTCGGCAGCCGCGTACCGGGATGCCAGGAGGACCGCGCGGGTGGCCAGGCCATGGCCCCTCCAGGAGGGATAGAGGCCGTAGGCGACGTTCACCTGGCCGGGGGCCAGGCCCTCTCCCGTGAACCGCAGGTCGACCGTCCCCGCCAGCACCTTGTCGTCGCCCGCCCGGATGCCGAAGGCGCGGAGCGGCCCCGCGGTGGCCCATTGCTCCCGGCAGTGCCGGAAGTACGCCTCGACACCCTCGCGCGTACCGGGGCCTCCGTTGAGCCAGCGGACCAGGAGCTCGTCCTCCCCCTTGAGATGTGCGTCCACGTCCTCCAGGCGCAGCGGTGACAGCGTGATGATCCCGTCGGACAGCTCTGTCTCATGCATCCGCCCATTCTTGACGGCGACGCGGCCCCGCGTCCTCGGAAGCTCGGCGTTGTGCCGCCCTACGGGACGTTCCAGGCGGAGACGACGGGTTGCCCGTCCTCGATGGCCAGGAAGCCGAGCGTGCCCGGATGCGGGTGGCCGAGCAGTCGGCTCGCGGAGGCGTCGAGGCCGAGCCAGCGCACGGTGAGCACGCGCGCCAGGTGGCCGTGCGCGACCACGGCGACATCACCCTCCCGGAGCAGCGGACGGATGCGGTCGAGCACCGCGTCCGTGCGTGCGGCCACCTGCGCGAGCTCCTCGCCGGGGTGGTCGGCGTCACCGGGAACGACGCCGTCGCGCCACAGGTCCCAGCCCGGCCGCGTCGCGCGGATCTGCTCGGCGGTCAGGCCCTCGTAGCCGCCGTAGTCCCACTCCAACAGGTCGGGATCGGGCTTGGCGCCGGTCAGTCCTGCGAGCTCGGCCGTCCGCATGGCCCGGCTCAGCGGGCTACTGAACACGGCAACCGGTCGGCGGAGCGCCAGCCTTGGAGCCAGGACACTGGCCGCGGCCTCGCCCGCCGCGGTCAGCGCGACGTCGGTCCGTCCGGCGTGCCGGCCCGACAGGCTCCATTCGGTCTGGCCATGCCTGATCACTATCAGCTCACCCATAGCCGCGCACGCTATCCGATCCCCCGGCCCTGCGCGGTGGGATCACCCCATGAGATGAGCTCCCGGGCATGGCGGGCGCGGGCCAAGGCGCCCCCTTACGGGCGACCCGCGTCGATGAGGTACTCGGCGAGGTCGCGGGCCGCCGCCGCGGGCTCGCTGCCGGGGCGGGTCGCACCGGCGGCGAGGAGGCCGTCGACGAGGAGGAGGAGCTGGTCGGCGGCGAAGTCGGGACGGGCGTGCCCGAGGGCGACGAACTCGTCCGCGAACAGGCCGTGGAGGGTGCGCCGGTAGGCCCTGGTGACCTCGTGGCCGGGGTGTTCCGGGTCCGTGAGCGTGAGGTCGGCGGCGAGGTAGCGGCACCCGCGGAAGTCCGGGTCGGCGGCGATGCGGCCGAGCCGGTCGACGACCGCGAGGAGCCGGGCGCGGGGGTCGTCCCCCGCCTCGTCCATGGTGGAGCGGTACCGCTCGACGTCCTCGGCGGTGCTGCGGCGCAGTACCTGGGCGATGAGACCGTCCTTGCCGCCGAAGTGCTCGTAGAGGGAACGGCGGGCGACGCCGGCGCCCTTGAGCAGGGCGTCCACTCCGACGCCGACACCCTGGGTGTACGTCAACTCCTGGGCGGTGAGCAGGAGTCGCTCACGGGGGCCGGGCTTCACGGAAGTGCTCATGACTCGATTCTGCAGTACTTGACACGGTAGATCAATCGGTCTATCTATTTCTCTCGTAGACCGAACGGTCTATCTCTTCCGAGGAGGCGTCCATGCCCGTACGCACCACCGCCGAAGTCATCGACCGTTTCAACCGCGCGTTCACCGACCGCGAGGCCGGCCTGCTGGCCGACCTGATCGCGGAGGACTGCGTCATGGAGAGCGTCCAGCCCGCGCCGCGCGGGGAGCGGGTCTCCGGGCGCGAGGCCTGTACGCAGTGGTGGACGGCCCTGGTCGACGACCTCGGCGCGCAGTTCACCCCGCAGGAGGTGATCGTGGCGGGGGACCGCGCGACGATCGTGTGGACCTACCGCTTCGGCGACGGCCCCGACCAGTGGGTGCAGGGCGTCAACGTCATGCGGGTGACGGACGGCCGGATCGTCGAGGCGCTCGGCTTCAGCAAGACCGCCGGCGAGGTCCCGCTGGCCGCCGAGTCCGAGGGCGAGTGACACCCGAAGCGGGACACCCCACAGCCACCATCCCTCTCACACGAAGGGCACGACCGATGCGGAGCTACCACCTGTCGCACAGCGGGGCCGGGCTGCACGGCCTCTCCGTCCGTGAGCACGACGTCCCGACGCCCGGCCCCGGTCAGGCCCTGGTGGCGGTGCGGGCGACGTCCCTGAGCTTCCGTGAACTCATGGTGCTCGACGGGACCTACGTCCTGCCGGTCAAGCCGGACCTCGTCCCCGTCTCGGACGGGGCCGGTGAGGTGGTCGCGGTCGGTCCCGGAGCCGACTCCGTGCGCGTCGGTGACCGCGTCGCCGCCACACTGTTCCCCTCGTGGCAGGACGGGCCCTTCGCCGTCGAGCACGCCGCGCAGCGCGGCGGCTCGCTGGACGGCATGCTCACCGAGTTCGCCCTGGTCGACGCCGACGCGCTCGTGACCGTACCCGCGCACCTGACGTACGCGGAGGCCGCCACCCTTCCCTGCGTGGCGGTCACCGCGTGGAACGCGCTGACCGGCGACGGCGGCGGGGTCCGCCCCGGCGACACCGTGGTCGTGCAGGGCTCCGGCGGCGTCTCCCTCTTCGCGCTCCAGTTCGCGAAGGCACTCGGCGCCCGCGTGATCGCGACGACCAGCAGTTCCGCCAAGGCCACGCGCCTGCGCGAACTCGGCGCCGACGAGGTCGTCGACTACACGGCCACCCCCGACTGGGCCGCCGAGGTCCGCGCCCTCACCGGCGGCCGGGGCGCCGACCGCGTCGTCGACGTCGCGGGACTCCTCCACGAGTCCGTCCGCGCCATCACCCTGGCCGGCACCATCGTGTGCGTCGGGTTCACCGGCAGGACCGCGCCGCCGCTCGACCCGTACGCCCTCTTCACCTCCGGTGCCACCGTCCGCAGCGTGGCGGTCGGCAGCCGCGCCCAGTTCACCGCCATGAACGCCTTCATCGAGAAGCACGGACTGCGGCCGGTCGTCGACCGCGTCTTCCCCTTCGACGAGGCCGTCGACGCCTACCGCCACTACGCCGGCGGAGCCCCCTTCGGCAAGGTCGTCATCGACCACGCCTGAGCGCTCACCGAACCCAGTACTGGGCGAGTGCTCCCTCCCGGTACGGAGCGGGGCTCACGCTCAGTTCGCCGGCGAAGGGACGGTCGAGGACGAAGACGAGGAGCAGGCTGAAGCCGATGAGGCCGGCGACCGAGGCGACGAAGAGGAGCTGGATCCGGAGCTTGCGCATGCCGTAGAGGAAGGTCAGCGGGACGAGGACGATCGCGCCGCCGAAGGCCAGGACCTGGAGCAGGGGCGGCAGTTCCTGCTGGGCCATGGTCAGGCGGGCGCGGCGCTGGGCGGCGACGTCGTTGAGGTGGTTGACGGCCTCCTCGTAGAAGACCTCCTCGCGCGGGGACTTCGGGTCGTACGCCTGCAGGACGTCGAAGGCGGACCGGAGGTGCACCTCGGTGGCACCGTAGCTCGGCTGTCCGGCGCGCATACGGGGCCACTGGTCCTCGACGACCGCGTGGACGTAGCCGCTGAGGGCGGTGTCGAGGTCGGCACGGACGGCGGGCGGGAAGGCGGCGGCGTCGCGGGCGATGAGCGCGGCGTCGGTGGCCTCGCTGGCGACGATGGTCTGCGTGCTGTCCAGCTGGGTCCAGAGGGTGACGATGACGAAGGCGAGGATGATCCCGTAGATCGCGCCGAACATCCCCAGGGTCACCCCGACCATGTCGTTGTGCTCTCCCCGGGCCAGCGACGGATACCTGCGGCGGAGCAGCACACTGCCGGCGACGGCGAGCACGACCGTCCCACCGACGGTGACCACGGCCAGAGTGAAGGTGCTGAAGTGATTGAGGAGCCAGAGCGACATGTGCGGGGAGTCTAGGTGCGGCGCGGGACCCTTCCCGGCCCACGGCGGCGATCACGATGAATCATCACCCACCCGTGTCGGCGATGGAACACGCTGCCGCCCCGAGGCACCCGTGACCTTGCCGCGGTAGCGGCACGACAGGCGCATCGCGACGCGATCGCCGTCCCTCGGGTCCCTCAACCCCCGTAAATGTTCAGCCATATGAACGCCAGTCACATACACAACCATTGACGCGTCCACGACGACACCTCTAGCTTCCGGAGAAAGCGCTTTCCCGTCCAGTCCCGGAACGCTGTCCATTCCCTCCTGGAGCCCCCCATGCATCTGCGATCCGTCACGGCCCGCGTCAGCCTCGTCGCGGGCACGCTCGTCGCCCTGTCCGTGAACACCGCGCACGCCGCGTCCACCCTGTACGAGGCCGAGTCCTCCCCCGCCGTGTGCAGCGGCACCGTGGACTCCGACTGGGCCGGCTACACCGGCGGAGGCTTCTGCAACGGCACCAACGCCGTCGGCGCCTACGCCCAGTTCACCGTGAACGCCCCCTCCGCCGGAACGGCGACGCTCGCCGTACGGTTCGCCAACGGGACCACCACGGCGCGGCCCGCCGGCCTCCTCGTCAACGGGTCCACCGTGCAGACACCGTCGTTCGAGTCCACCGGCACCTGGACCGCCTGGACCACCAAGACCCTGACCGTCTCGCTGAACGCCGGCAGCAACACCATCCGGCTCAACCCCACCACCGCCGCCGGCCTGCCCAACATCGACTCCCTGAACGTCACCTCCGCCGACACCCCGCCGCCGACGAGCGGCGCACTGTACGTCGCCCCGAACGGCACGGACGGCGCCTCGGGAACACAGTCCGACCCCACGACACTCACCTCGGCCATCGGGCGCGTCTCCGCCGGCGGGACCGTCTACCTCCGCGGCGGCACCTACCGTCACTCCACGACGATCACCATCCCGCCGGGAAACAACGGCACGTCCGCCGCCCTCAAGACCCTGTCCGCCTACCCCGGCGAGACCCCGGTGCTGAACTTCTCCGCCATGACCGAGGACCCGGCCAACCGCGGCCTCGCCGTCAACGGCTCGTACTGGCACGTCAACGGCGTCGTCGTCGAGCGCGCCGGCGACAACGGCATCTACGTCGGCGGCAGCCACAACGTCATCGAGCGCACGGTCACCCGCTTCAACCGCGACACCGGCCTCCAGCTCGGCCGCATCGCCTCCACCACGCCCCGCGAGCAGTGGCCGTCCGACAACCTGATCCTGAGCGCGGAGTCGCACGACAACGCCGACTCCGACGGCGAGGACGCCGACGGGTTCGCCGCGAAGCTCACCGTCGGCACGGGCAACGTGTTCCGGTACGCCGTGTCCCACCACAACATCGACGACGGCTGGGACCTCTACACCAAGACCGACACCGGACCCATCGGGCCCGTCACCATCGAGGACTCCCTCGCGTACGACAACGGCACCCTCAGCGACGGCTCCCAGGCCGGCGCCGGCGACCGCAACGGCTTCAAGCTCGGCGGTGAGGACATCGCCGTCGACCACGTGGTGCGGCGCACGATCGCCTTCCACAACGGCAAGCACGGGTTCACGTACAACAGCAACCCGGGCTCGATCACGGTCTCGAACAACGTCTCCGTCGACAACGCCCAGCGGAACTTCTCCTTCGACGCGGGCACTTCGGTCTTCCGGAACAACACCTCGTGCCGCAGCACGAGCAGCGGCACGAACGACCGGACCATCGGTGACGCCGACGGCTCCAACCAGTTCTGGTCCGGCTCGAACGGCTCCCGCTGCTCCTCCTACAGCGGGGCGCTGACCTGGTCGTACGCCACGGACGGCCGTCTCGTCGTGGCCTTCGGCGGCCGTACGGTGGCCTGGTAGGCCTCACACGGCGCAGGCATGGTCGTCGGCCTCGGGGTGCGCCCCGGGGCCGACGACCGCGTTCCGGCGCTCCTCACTGCCGGAGTGCCACGGCGGCGTGGTGTCCGTCCGGGACGGTGACGTCGGCGAGGAGCCAGCCGGTCGGCGCGGCGGGCACGGCCCCAGAGCCGACGTAGTCCGCCGACGGATCCGCGCCCAGGCCGACGCCGAGTCCCTTCAGATAGGCCTCCTTTCTCGTCCACACCCGTGCGAACGCGGCGGGGCGGAGTGCGGGCGTGAGGGCGGCGAGTTCCGCCGCCTCGGCCGGGTGGAGGACCTCCGAGGCCTCCGCGACGGTGTGCGGCGCCGGCACCCGCTCGATGTCCACGCCGACGGGGCTGGTCGCGACGGCGATCAGGCTCAGTCCCTCGCAGTGGGAGAGCGAGAAGTGCAGTCGTCCGTCGGGCAGTACGGGGCGTCCGTGCGGCTCGCCGCAGCAGGGGCACGGCGCCCGCGCCACGGACACGGCGCGGGGCGCGATGTCCAGGTGGGCGCCGAGCAGGCGGCGCAGCCCGACGTGCGCGCAGAGGTAGGTGGCGCGGTCGCCGGAGCGGCGGAACTCCTCGGCGCGGGCCAGTTCCTCGGTGGCCAGGACGAGGGGGGCGTATCGGCTGACGGTGTCCTGATGGGCTTCGGTGGCCACCAGCCACAACTGCGGCCGTACGGGGCGGAGCCCGGGCAGCCGTGGCAGGGCCGTGGTCAGGGGCGGGAGCGTGGTCGGGACGAGCGGGCCGGCCGGCGGAGCCGCCGGCGGTGGCGGGGGAACCAGCGAGATCATGTCTGCCTCACACGGACGTGGCGGTGGGCTCCGGTGCGGTACGGGTACGGGCGTCGGCGCGCGGTGTGGCGATGGCCGTCCCGCCGCGCAGGGCGACGGCCGCGGCGACCGGGGACAGCAGGGCGAGGCCCGCGCACAGCAGCCAGGTCCCGGTCACCCCGAGGTAGAGCGAGACGGGGCTGAACACGGCGAGGGACAGCGGTGCCGCGCCGATGCCGGAGAGCGCGAACGTGGACATCGCGGCACCCATCCGGCCCTCGGGAACGGCCTGCTGATAGGCCGTCACCAGGGCGGGCCCGTTGAGGCCGGAGAGCAGGCCGACGGCGCCGGCCGTGGCGGCCAGGACGACGGGTGAGGGGACGAGCGCCATGGCGGCCATGCCGGCGGCGAGACCGACACCGGTCACCACCAGTTTGGTGTGCGCGGGGATGCGGTGGGCGAGGGCCGCGCCCAGGGCCGCCGACGCGAGCGCGCCGGCGCCGAAGACGGCGAGGACCATGGCCACGGCACCTACGCCCCAGCCCTCGTCGGCGGCCCGCAGGGGCAGCGCGACCTCGGCCGGCCAGAGGAACGCCAGGTCCATGCAGAAGCAGGCGACGAACATCCATCGCAGGCGCGGGTGCGCGGCGAGGAGCCGGAAGCCGTCTCCGGAGCGGCGCAGCAGGGAGGGCCCTTGCGGGGCGCGCTCGGGCCGTGTCATGCCCTGGGTGACGTGGGTGGCGCAGGCCAGCCAGACGGCGCAGCCGACGGCGGCGGCGGTCATGGCCACGGGCAGTCCGCCGACGACGACCAGCCAGGCGCCGAGGGGCGATCCGGCGATGGGGGCGAGGCGCAGCACCATGGAGAAGAGGGAGTTGGCGCGGCCGAGCTGGTCCTGGGGGGCGAGGCGGGGCAGCAGGACCCCGGAGGCGGGCCCGGTGAGACCGAGCAGGACGCCGTCGACGAGGGCGACGGCGATCAGCGGCCACAGCGTCTCGGTCGTGGCGGTCACGACGACGCCGGCCCCGAGGACGAGGACGCGGACGCCGGTCGCGCGGAGCAGGACGGCGCGGGGGCCGAGCGCGTCGGCGAGCGCTCCGCCGAAGAGCAGCAGCAGGGCCCGGGGCAGGGTGGCGGAGAGGGTGACGTACGTGACGGCTTCCCGGCCGCCGAGCTGGACGGCCGTCCAGCTCATGGCGATCAGGAGGGCGAAGCTGCCCGCCTGCACGGCGGCCTGACCGATGACGAGACTGCTGACGCGGCGCCAGTCGACGGCGGGCGCTGCGCCCGCCGGTGCGCCGGTTTCGGGGGTCGTTCCCATGGGGTCGGCTTTCTGTGGTCGAGGGGCGAGGTGAGGGAGGGCGGCGCCGTTCGAGCGGGCGGCCCGGTTCGAGGGGACGGTGCCGTTCAAGGGGCGGCGGTCGGGTGGAGGGGACGGTGGCGTTCGAGCGGGCGGCCCGGTTCAAGCGGGCGGCCGGGTTCGTGCGGTGGCTCCCGGTTCAGGCGGTGGCTCCGCGTTCAGAGGGGCGGGCGGATATGGACCCGTACCCCGGCGGCTTCGCCGCGGAGCGTGGCGGCGACCGCCTGGGCGACGGCGCGGTCGGCGGCCCTGCGGACGGCGCGTCGGCGGCGCGGGGCATGGGCACTGGGCCGGGACGTGACCCGGTCGGGCGGACGGGGGGTACGGAGTTCGACGCGGCCGCCGAGGTAGCCGCGGCCCGCCTCGGCGAGGGCGCGCTGCGCCGTGTGCCGGGCCGCGGTGACGAGGCCGGCGCCGTCGTGGGAGACGGCCACGGTGATGCCGGGGGCCTCCCGGACGGAGAAGCAGGCGTGGACGGCGGGGGCCGTGCCGCGTCGCCGGTGGGCGGTCATGGCGTCACGCCCAGGGGCGGCAGTGCGTCGGCGGCGCGATCGGGGTGGGACGGCCGGCCGTCGGGCCACCACAGGTCCTCGGGGCCCAGGGCGGTGACGGTGTACTTGCCCAGCGCGCTGATGAGCAGCCTCAGTTCGAGGGCGATGCCGTCGACGAGGCGCTCCAGGCCGTGTTCCGGATCCTCGTCGACGGCCACGAGGGCCGCCCGGCCGAGGCCGACGGCGGTGGCGCCGAGGGCGAGGGCGCGTACGACGCGGCCGCCCTCCCACATGCCGCCGGCGGCGAGGAGGCAGCCGTCGGGGCGGCCGATGCGGCGCAGGGATTCGACGAGGGGCAGGCCGACGTGGTCGAGGAAGACGCGCGGGGCCCAGCCGGTGCCGCCTTCGGCGCCGTCGACGGTGACGGCGTCCGCTCCGGCGGTCCAGGCCGTGCGGGCGGCGTGGGCGATGTCGCGGCCCGGGTGGAACTTCACCCAGGTGCGGGCCTTCGGGAAGTTGTTCCGCATGAAGCGCAGCTGCTGGCGGAGGATCTCGTCGGTGAAGGTTCCGGGGGTGGCGCAGCGCAGCCGGTGCTCGCCGGCGGGGTCGAGGACCTGGAGGACGGTGAAGCGGCGGGCGAGCTGCTCGCCCTCGGCGCGGTCGACGACGGTCATGCCGCCGAGGCCGGGCTTGGCGCCCTGACCGGTCTTCAGCTCGAAGGCGAGCCGGCCGGTCTCCAGGAGGGGCCGGAAGGCGGGGTCGCTGTAGAGGAGGTTCCAGACCTCGGAGTCGGCGTCCTCGGTGGACTGCTGGACGACGATGCCGCCGGTGCCTTCGGGGGCGGCGTCGAGGTAGGCCTCGACGCGGGCGAGGAGGGCCGAGCGGGTGGCGTCGCCGGCGCGGCGATAGCCGTGCACGGGGATCACGTTCTCGCCGATGACCATGGGGATGCCCAGGCGGGCGGCCTGCCGGCTCGCGTGGACGGCCAGGTCGCCGCTGCCGGCGCGGGTGGAGCCGAAGGCGGACAGGTAGAGGGGCAGCCGTGCGGTGAAGCCGCCGACGCGGGAGCTGAGGTCGACGTCGCCGAACTCCGGTTCCCGGGCGAGGTCGATGAGCTTCTCCAGCCGCTGGGGCATGAAGACGGGCGGGACGATGCGGGCCCGGTCGAGCTCGTCGGCGAGGCCGCTCCCCGTGCCCGGTCCGTACAGCTGTGTGCCGTACGAGGTGGGGTCGGGGAAGACCTCGGCGGTGCCGTTGCGGGCGCGGGCGCGGACGGCCCGCTCGGGGAAGCCGGGGGCGCCGAGGGCGGTCACGGGGCCACCACCCCGGGGAGCTTGGGGTAGGCGCTGACCTGCCAGAGGGCGTCGAGGCCGGTGAGGAAGCGGACGAGGCGCTGGAGGCCCATGCCGAATCCGGCGCTGGCGGGCATGCCGTCGCGGGCCTCCTGCAGGTACCAGGCGTACTTGGCGGGGTTCTCCCCGCTCTCCCGCATGCGGGTGACGATGGTGGCGTAGTCGGCCTCGCGCTCGCTCCCGGAGACGAGTTCGCCGTATCCGTGGGGGGCGATGAGGTCGAAGTTCCGCAGGACACCGGGGCGTTCGGGGTCCTCCCGGTCGTAGAAGCCGCGGGAGCCCTTGGGGTAGTCGTTGACGAAGAAGGGGCGGTCGCTCTCCAGGGAGAGGAGCCGCTCGCCGGCCCAGTCGATCTCGCCGTCGGGGTTCTGCGGGTGGCCGGCGGCGAGGAGGCGGGACACGGCGTCGTCGTGGGTGCAGACGTCGTACTTGCCGGCGCGGATGTCCGCGAAGTCGCCCTCGACCCGGCCGAGTTCGCCCAGGATCTCGGGGACGGCGGTCCACACGTGCTCGGTGACGTGGGTGAGCAGGCCGGCGGCGATCTCCTGGGCGTCCTCGCGGGTGCCGTCGGCGATCTCCACGTCGATCTGGTGGAACTCGACGAGGTGACGGCCGGTGCCGGCGGTCTCCTCGGGCTCGACGCGCACGTTGGGGGCGATGTAGAAGAGCCGGGGGAAGCCGCGGAGGGAGGCCTGCTTGTAGAGGATGGCGCTGGTCATCAGCTTGTACGGGTGGCCGTAGTAGTCGACGTCGAGGGCCTTGGCGCCTCGGCCGCCGGGGTCGGTGACGGGGCCGACGAGCGGGGGCAGCAGCTCGGTGAAGCCCTCGCCGCGCAGGAAGGCGCGGGCGGCGTGGAGGGCCTCCTGCTGGACGAGCATGGCGGCGCGCAGCCGGGGCGAGCGGAGGTGTTCGCCGAGCGGGGGCGGGGTGGCCGGTACGCCGGCGGGGTGGGGCTTGTCCATGGCGGGGCTCCTGTTCGGTGGCGTGGGTGGTCGGGGCTCTGTCGAGTGGTCGGCGGGTGGTTGAGACGGTGAGCGGGGTGTCGGCGCGTGGTTCAGACGGTGAGCGGGGTGTCGGCGCGTGGTTCAGACGGTGAGCGGGGTGTCGGCGGGTGGTTCAGACGGTGAGCGGGGTGGCCTGCGGTCGGTCGTGGCCGTCGCCGCCGTCGCGGTGCCGGGGGCTGTCGTACCGGTCGGCGACGTGGTGGAGGGCGGCGAGGAGGCCGGCCGAGGTGAGGGGGGCCGCGTCGGCCGCCGTGTCGGGCCGGATCGGCATGGCGCCGGTCCGGGCCCAGCGGAGCCGGCCCTCGGGGTCGACGAACCCCAGGGAGCGGCCGGCGTTGTCGGGGTGGAGGCAGAAGGGCACGTCCAGGAGCCCTCGTTCGAAGGCGGCCGGAAGGGCCCGGGACAGGTCGGGGTGGAGGCCGAGGACGGTCTCGACGAGGGTGCGGGCCTCCTCGTACACCTCGCCGTCCGCGTCGGCCGTGGCGCCGGGCTCCGGGGGGCCGGCGAGCGCGGCGGCCGCGGCGGCGGTCTCCAGGGCGCGGACGTTCTCCTCGACGGTCGGGATGCGATGGGCTTCCGCGGTGGTCTTGACGATGAGGCGGCCGGCGCCGGAGCGTACGGCGAGCCGGGCGGAGGCCTCCAGGAGGCGGGTGGCGCCCTGCTCGGTGCGGGGGTAGACGCCCATGTAGGTGTAGAGGACGACGTGGTGGTCGATGCCCTCGGGCAGGAACTCGGCGGCGAGCCGGTGCAGGGCGCGCAGGGCCTCCTCGTCCTGGGACGGGTCGGTCTGCTGGGCGTAGCTCAGCGAGACGCTGCGCAGCCCGAACTGCGCGAAGAACAGGCACTCCAGGACGCTCGTGGCCACCAGGAGGCCGGGCGGGCAGAGCTGGCCGAGGAGGCAGCCGCCGAAGCTCTCCAGATGGGGTGTGGTGCCGGGGCGGGCCCCGGTGGCGAGCAGGTCGCAGGCACGGGCCCAGGCGGTGACGGACTCCCGCAGGGGGGTGCGGCCGTAGGGCAGGCAGTAGGAGACGGGGCCGCCTTCCGTGGCGTCGAGTCCGGCGGCGGTGAGCGCCCGGACGATGGCCAGGGGGCGGGCGGAGCCGTGCCGGACCTGAACGGGGAAGGCGGCGTCGTGGAGGCCGTCGAGGACGGCGCGGGTGGTGGCCGGGGAGTGCGCGGCGATCGGGTAGCCGTTGAGGCGGCTGCCCTCGGTCACGGCGGCGCGGGCGGCGGCGAGGTCACCGACGCGGGTGTAGCTGTCGACGGTCAGGGTGCCGGCGGTCTGCGCCGTGGCGGCCCTGGTGCGGGCGAGCCCGGCCCGCATGCGGCCGGGGTCGCCGAAGCCCATGCGGGGCTGGACGACGAGCCGGCCGGCTGCCGCGGACGCCGCGACGAAGCCGCCGAAGTCGGAGAGAGGGGCCGGTGCGGGGGCCGGGGCGGTCAAGCCGGCACCTCCCTGCGGGCGCGGGCGGCGAGGAACTCCCGCAGGGCGTCGAGGTCTTCGCCGAGGACGGCGTCGCAGCCGGCCTCGGTGAGGCGGGCGACGTCCTCCTCCTGGCGGTGTCCGGCGACGCCGAGCTTGCCCCCGAGCACCACGGGGAGGCCGGCCAGGGCGGGTTCCGCGCGCAGCCGGCGCACGGCGGCGAGTCCGTCGCGGTATCCGTGCCCGTTGACACTGCTGAGCACCACCGCGTCGGGCGCGTGCCGCAGACAGCCGGCGACCAGCAGCTCGGCAGGGGCGCAGGGACCGAGCCCGACGACCTCGTGGCCCTGTTCCTCGAGGAAGAGACGGAGATACACGAGATTCCAGGTGTGGGAATCCGATGCGGTTCCGCTCAGGAGTATCTTCATGTGTCGAGGATAGATTTCCGGGGATTCCGGAAGGGGAAGTACGACCGGCAGCAAGGACCGGCACTTTCGCTCCGGAATTCCCCTTCCACGCCTGGCCGGCGGGAATACGGAAAGCGCCGTGCCCCGCATCGGCTGCGGGGCACGGCGCTTCGGTCGCGCGGGGGTCAGGCGTACTGGGCGACGAGGCTGCGCGGGCGGATGTCGGTCCAGTTGGCGGTGATGTACTCCAGGGCCTCGGCGCGGTCACCGGCGCCCCAGACGCTCGTCCAGCCCGCCGGGACGTCCGCGAAGGCGGGCCACAGGGAGTGCTGGCCCTCGTCGTTCACGACGACGTGGAAGGTGCCCTCGGCGTTGTCGAACGGGTTGACGGACTCGCTCATGACTGACTCCTCGTTTCTTCCTTCTGAAGCGCGGAGAGTTTCTCCGCGACTATTCTTCCGATCGTTTCGAGAGGTTCCGGTTCGGCCATCTGAAGATGGCCGCATTCGACGGTGTGGTTGTCGACGACGCCTTCGGTGAAGGGAATCCAGGTGGCGGCGAGAGCGCCTTCCCGCTCCCCCGGCCGGCGGGCGGTGAAGAACACCGTGTCCGCGTCCGCGACGCCCGGCACGTGCCGGGCCATGAGTGCGGCATGGGTGTCGGAGGCGCGGAGCACCGCCCGGAGTTCGGCGTCGGAGAATCCGGCGAGGACGGGGTCCTCACGGCGGATCTCCGCCATGGCCGCGGCGAGGTCCAAGGCGGCAGCCGGCCCGGGTGCCGCGGTCCGCTCCTCGGGCGGGAGTACGGAGACGCTGCCGGGTCCGGTCTGGTGGACGTCCATCAGCGCGAGCAGGTCGACCCGTTCGCCGGCCTCGCGGAGCCGTACCGCCATCGCGTGGGCGACGAGACCGCCGTACGACCAGCCGAGCAGCCGGTACGGGCCCCAGGGCTGGACCTGCCGGATCTGCTCCAGGTAGTCCTCGGCCATCGCCTCGACGCTGCGCGGCCGGTGCCCGGGCTCGCTCAGCGCGCGGGCCTGGAGCGCGTACAGCGGCTGGTCGTCGCCCAGGTGGCGGGCGAGGCCGGCGTAGGCCCAGCCGACGCCCGTACCGGGATGGACGCAGAACAGCGGGCGGCGGGTGCCGCGGGTGCTGAGCGGCAGCAGGACGCCCAGGGCGGCGGCCGTGCCGTCGTCCTCGGGCGAGCCGAGCAGCCCGGCCGGGGTGGGCAGGCGGAACAGGTCGCGGACGGTGCGCTCGATGCCGAGGACGCCGCGGACGCGGTTGACCAGGCGGACGCCGAGCAGCGAGTGGCCGCCCAGGGCGAAGAAGTTGTCGTCGATGCCGACGCGGGGCACGTCGAGGATCTCGGCGAACAGGGCGCAGAGCACCTCCTCGCGGGCGTTGCGCGGCTGCCGTCCGCCCTCGGCGGCGGCGGGACGGTGCGGCGCGGGGAGCGCCGTGCGGTCGGGTTTGCCGTTGACGGTGAGCGGCAGGGCGTCGAGGACGACGACGGCGGAGGGCACGAGGTGTTCGGGGAGCGTGGCTCGCGCCTCGGCGGACAGCTCGGCGATCAGTTCGGCCTCGGTGACCGCCGTGTCCGCGCGGGGGACGACGTAGCCGACGAGGGTCTTGTCGCCGGGCCGGTCCTCGCGGACCACGACGAGCACCTGGCCGACCGAGGGATGCGCGGCCAGGACCCGTTCGACCTCGCCGGGTTCGATCCGTACGCCGCGCAGTTTGATCTGGCCGTCCGCCCGTCCGAGGAAGCGGAGTTCGCCGGCGGGGGTCCACAGCACACGGTCGCCCGTGCGGTACATGCGGCTGCCGTCGCGCTCGAACGGGTCGGGGACGAACCGCTCGGCGGTCAGCCCGGCCCGGCCGACGTATCCGCGTGCCACGTGCGCGCCGGCGATGTACAGCTCGCCGGGGACGCCCGGCGGGACGGGGCGCAGCGCCGCGTCGAGGACGTGGCTGCGGGTGTTGTCCATCGGCCGGCCGAGGTGGAGGCCGGTGCCGCGCAGGGCGCGCTCGCGGGTGCCGAACCACTGGTTGTGGGAGGCGAAGGTGGTCTCCGTGGGGCCGTAGGAGTGGACGAGGACGGTGTCCGGGCAGTGGGCGAGGACCCGTTGGACGGCGGCCGGGCCGGCGACGTCGCCGCCGGTCCACACCTCGCGCAGGAGGCGCAGGGTGTCCAGGCCCTCGTCGGCCATGACGTGGAAGAGACCGACGGTGAAGTAGGCGGTGGTGACGCCGTGTTCGCGGACGGCGCGGGCGGTCTCGGCGAGGTCCGTGCCGTCGCCGCGGGTGAGGACGAGGCTGCCGCCGTTCAGGAGCGGCACCCAGATCTCGAAGACGGAGGCGTCGAAACCGGTCGCCGAGTGGACCAGCATCCGGTGCGGGCCGCCGGAGCGGACGTCGCGGTCGGCGGCGAGTTCCACCACGTTGCGGTGGGTGACGCCGACGCCCTTCGGCCGGCCCGTCGAGCCGGACGTGAACATCACGTACACCAGGTCGTCACCGGTGGCGCGGACGTCCTCGGTGAGGGGCTCCCCGGCATCGGGCACGTCCACGAGCAGGACCGTGGGGGCGACGGCGTCGGAAGCACGCTCCTCGCCGTCCGCCCCCGGCCGGAACCGGGCGTGGTCCTCGTCGGTCGCGGCAGGCGCGAACGCCGCGTGGTCCTCGTCGGTCGCCACGGGCCTGAACCCGGCATCGTCCTCGTCGGTCGCCCCCGGCGCGAACGCCGCATGGTCCTCGTCGGTCGTCACGGGCCTGAAGCCGGCATCGTCCTCGTGGGTCGCCCCCGGCGCGAACGCGGCATGGTCCTCGTCGGTCGCCACGGGCCTGAACCCGGCATCGTCCTCGTCGGTCGCCCCCGGCGCGAACGCCGCATGGTCCTCGTCGGTCGCCACCAGGCGCACCCCGGCGTCCGCCAGCATCAGGCGGAGGCGGGCTTCCGGCAGTCGCGGGTCCAGGGGCAGGTAGGCGGCACCGCACTTGAGGACCGCGAGGGCCGTCACCACCAGGGACACGCCGCGTTCGAGGAGGACTCCGACGGTGTCGCCGCGGCGCACCCCGGCGGTCCGGAGGCGGGCGGCCAGCGCGCCGGCCCGGGCGTCGAGCCCTCCGTAGCCGACGGTCTCCTCGTCCGTGATCAGCGCGGGCGCGTCGGGCGTCCGCGCGGCCCGGCGGGCGATCAGCTCGTGGATCGTCTCCGGTGCTCCGGGATCCACCACGGTGGCGGTGTCGTTGTACTCGTCGACGAGCCGGAACCGGTCGGCCGCGGTGAACAGGTCCACGTCCCCGATCCGTACGCCGGGGTCGGCCGCCGCGGCCCGCAGGGTCGCCTCCAGATGGGCGGCGAGCAGCGCGGCGGTGGGGGCGTCGAACAGGTCCGTGGCGTACTCGAGGCCGCCGGCCAGGCCGGCCGGCAGCCCTTCGGCGTCCCGCCGCTCGCCGAGGGCGAAGGTCAGGTCGAACTTGGTGGAGACGGTGTCGAGGAGCGCCGGTCCGCCTTCCTCGAAGAGGCGCTTCGCGGCGGTCGCTCCGGGGGCGTCGCTCGTGTAGTCGTGGTGGAGCTGGACGACGATCTGGGCGAGCGGGTGGTGGGCGGTGGTGCGGGGCGGGTTGAGGTGCTCGACGACCCGGTCGAAGGGGAGTTCCTGGTGCCCGTAGGCGGCGAGGTCGGTCTGCCGGACCCGTTCGAGGAGTTCGGCGAAGGTGGGGTCTCCGGAGGTGTCGGTGCGCAGGACCAGGGTGTTGACGAAGAAGCCGATCAGGCCGCCGAGGGCCTCGTCGTCGCGTCCGGCGGTCATGGTGGCGAGCGGCAGGTCGGTGCCCGCGCCGTGCCGGGTGAGGACGGCGGCGAGGGCGGCCTGGAGGACCATGAACAGGGTGGCGCCGCTGCGCCGGGCCATGGCTTCGAGGGCCTGGTGGGTGGTGGCGTCGACGGTGACGGGGGCGCGTCCGCCGCGGTGGGTCGCTTCGGCGGGGCGGGGGCGGGCGGAGGGGAGTTCGAGTACGGCGGGGGCTCCGGCGAGGGTCTTCTCCCAGAACTCCGCGTGGGCGTCGGCGGCGGGACCGTCGATCAGGTCGCGCTGCCAGAGGGTGTAGTCGGCGTACTGGACGGGCAGCGGCGTCCTGTCGGGTTCCCGGCCTTCGACCCGGGCCCGGTAGGCGGTGGCGAGGTCGGCGAGGAGGGGGCCGGTGGACCAGCCGTCGGCGGCGATGTGGTGGACGAGCAGGACCAGGACCTGTCGCCCGGCGTCGTCGGGGGTGACGAGGGTGGCGCGCAGGGGCGTCTCCTCGGCCAGGTCGAAGACGTGTCCGGCGGCTTCGGCGACGGCGTCCTGTAGCCGCTCGGCGGGCACGGACCGCAGGTCGAGCGGGGGCCGGACGGTGGGCAGGATCTCCTGGTGGGGTTCGCCGTCGACGGTCCGGTAGCGGGTGCGCAGCACCTCGTGCCGGTCGGAGAGGTCGGTGAGGGCCTCGGCGAGCGCGCCGGCGTCGAGGGGTTCTACCGGCCTGAGGACGAGGGGGATGTTGTAGGAGGCGCTGGGGCCTTCGAGGGTGTCGATGAACCACAGCCTGCGCTGGGCGTACGACAGCGGGATCCGGGCGGGCCGGTCGGCGCGCGGGACGGGGCGGGGACGCGAGGGGACGGCCGCCGCCTCGGTGGGGGCGCGGTCGGCGATGCGGCGGGCGAGGGCGTCGGGGGTGGGCGCGAGGAGCAGGTCGCGGACCTGGACGTCGGCGCCGAGCCTGGCGCGGATCCGGTTGGCGAGGCGTACGCCGCTCATGGAGTGGCCGCCGATGGTGAAGAAGCCTTCGTGGGGGCCGACCCGGTCGAGGCCGAGGACCTCGGCGAAGAGTTCCCGCAGGGTGTCGGTGTGTGCGGCGGGCGGCTCCGTGCTGGGACGCACGGTCGCCTCGGCGGCGGGCGCGGCGCTGCGGGCGCGTCGGGCGTCGAGGGCGTGCCGGGTCGCGGGGTCGACGAGGCCGGTGTCCGGGACGGGGGTGCCGGGGTGCTCGGCGGCGGCACGCAGGGCGCGCTCCAGGGCGGTGAGCAGGATACGGGCGGTCTCCTCGTCGAGGACGTCGCGCGCGTACTCCAGGCCGAGCCGCAGTCCGGCGGGAGCGCCGTCGGCGTCCCGGAGCTCCTCGAAGGCGGCGGTGAGGTCGAACTTGGTGGTGGCCGGTCCTTCGCCGGCGAAGCGGCCCTCGATGGTGCCGAGGGGGAAGGGCCCGCCGTCGGGGCCTGTGGTCCGCAGGGTCAGCATCACCTGGAAGAGCGGGTGGACGCCGGGGGTGCGGGGCGGGTTGAGGTGCTCGACGAGGAGGTCGAAGGGGAGCCGCTGGTGGGCGAAGGCGGCGAGGTCGGTGTCGCGGACCCGGTGCAGGAGGTCGGTGAAGGCGGGGTCGCCGGAGGTGTCGGTGGGCAGGACGAGGGTGTTGACGAAGAAGCCGACCAGTTCGTCGAGGGCCTCGTCGTCGCGTCCGGCGACCGGGGTGCCGAGGACGGTGCGCTCTCCGGCGCCGGCCGCGCGCAGGGTGAGGGCGAGTGCGGCCTGCGCCACCATGAGGAGGGTGGCGTCGTGCTCCTCGGCGAGGCGGACGAGCCGTGCGTGGACGGCGGGTTCGACGGTGGCGGTCACCAGACCGCCGTCGTGGTCGCGGACTGCGGGCCGGGGCCGGTCGAGGGGCAGGTCGGTCGTGGCGGGCAGGCCGTCCAGGGCCGTACGCCAGTGGGCGAGGCCCCCGGCCACGACGGAGTCGGGGTCGTCGGCGTCGCCGAGGAGGTCGTTCTGCCAGAGCGTGTAGTCGGCGTACTGGACGGGCAGCGGCTCGCGGTCGGGTGCGCGGCCCTCGGCGCGGGCGGCGTAGGCGTGGGCGAGGTCGGTCATCAGCGGTTCGAGTGACCAGCCGTCGCCGGCGACGTGGTGGAGCAGCACGGCCAGGGTGGCGCCGGAGCCGTCGTCCGGCAGGAACAGGGCGACCCGCAGGGGGAGTTCGCGGGACAGGTCGAAGGTCTCGGCGGTGAACCGGGCGAGCCGCTCGGCGCGTTCCCCGGCCGGGTACTCGACGGTGCGCAGCCGGACGGCCGTGGGGGCGAGGACGTGCTGGTACGGCTCGTCCTCTGGGGCGAGGAAGACGGTGCGCAGCACCTCGTGCCGTTCGGCGACGTCGGTCACGGCGGCGGCGAGCGCGGCCGTGTCGGGGGTGGTCTCCAGGTCGAGGACGATCGGCATGTTGTAGGCGGCGGACGGTCCGTCGAGCTGGCCGACCAGCCACAGCCTGCGCTGGGCGTGGGAGAGCGGGACCCGGTCCTCGGCGGGCAGGGGTTCCTCGTCGACGACGGGCAGGCGCGGGTCGGCGGTGCGCAGCGCCTTGCGGTTGATCTTGCCGGAGCTGGTACGGGGCAGGGCGACGACGACGGAGACGGCGGGGACCGCGGCGGCGGGCATGCGTGCGCGGACCCAGTCGCGCAGCTCCTCCGCGCCGGTGCCGCCCCCGGTCACCACGAAGGCGACGAGCCGCTTGACGCCGTCGCCGTCCTGCTGGGCGACGACGGCGGCTTCCCGGACCCCGGGGTGGCCGGCGAGGACGGAGTCGACGGCGGCGGGGTCGATGCGCTGGCCGCCGATCTTCACCTCGTCGTCGAGGCGGCCGTGGTACAGGATCTGCCGGTCCTCGCCGATGGTGACGAGGTCGCCGGTGCGGTAGGCGCGTTCGCCGTCGAGCTCGGTGAAGCGGCGGGCGTTCAGTTCGTGCCGGTGGAGGTAGCCGCGGGTCAGGCCGCCGCCGAGCAGCCAGAGTTCGCCGCCGACGACGGCGGCGCGGACGCCGGGCAGCGGCCGGCCGATGGGGATGGGCCCGGAGTCGTGCCGGCTGAGGTCGGCCACGGTGGCCACGACGGTGGTCTCGGTGGGGCCGTAGCCGTTGAGGAGCCGGATCCGGTCGCCGACCAGGCCGCGCCACTGGGCGACGCGCTCGGGCAGGGCGGCCTCGCCGTAGATCATCACGGTGCGCAGGCCGTCGGGGAGGCGGACGGAGCCGGTGGTGAGGACGTACACGAGCTCGTGCCAGTAGGCGGCGGGCAGGTCGAGGTAGGTGACGCCGTGCCGGGCGCAGCCCGCGAGGAGTTCGGCCACGTCGAGCATGTCGTCGGTGCGCAGGAGGAGCGTGCCGCCGGCGCCGAGGGTCGCGAAGATCTCCTGGATGCTGGCGTCGAAGTGCAGCGGGCTGAACTGGAGGACGACGTCGTCGGAGCCGATGCCGTACGCGGGGATCGCGCCCGCGATGAAGTGCGCGAGCGAGTCGTGGGCGACGACGACGCCGTTGGGGGTGCCGGTGGAGCCGGAGGTGTAGATGACGTACGCCGCGCCCTCGCCGGCGCCGGGGCCTTCGAGGACGAGTTCGCCGTGCCGGGCGACGTCCGCGGGTGCAGGTGCCCGGTCGCCGCAGGCGTCCTTGAGGATGGCCTCGTTGCGGGCGTCGGGGGCCTGGACGTCGAGGGGCAGATAGGCGGCGCCGGTGGTGAGGACGGCGAGGAGGCCCACGATCGCGTCGATGCCGCGGGGCCGGTGGAGGGCGACGAGCCGCCCGGGCCCCGCGCCCCGCGCGGCGAGCTCCCGGGCCCGGTGCCGTACGGCGGCGTCGAGCTCGGCGTAGGTGAGACGGGCGTCGGCGTGGACCAGGGCGGGGGCGTCGGGGCGGGTACGCGTCTGATGGGCGATCAGGTCGAGCACGGGCGGGGCGGGGGCGGGAGAGGGTCCGCCGTCGAGCAGGTCTTCCGTTCTGCTGGGGGGCATGCTGAGTTCCTCCGGTAAAGGGCCGAGAGACCGGGGCGAACGGTTCCTCTCGCCTCCGTGCCCTTCACGCTAGGCGCGTGGCGCCCTTCCCCTGGGCAGTCGGCCCGGCAGCTCGCATCGGCAGAAGCCGCGCGCCGGGAGCTGCCGGTGCCGGGCCGGCGCACGCCCGCGAGCTACCGGTCTCCGGCACCATCCTCACCGGACTCACGCCGGCGGGCCCGGTGGTGGCGCTACCGGCAACCCTGTCCGTCCTGCGGCCGCACCTCGGCAACGCGTGCTCAGCGGCGCCGACGAGAGCGGGCACGCCGAGGCGCGCCTCAGCATCATCGGGGAACAGGCGTGCTCATGGGCGTTCGCCAACGCGGTGCGGAACGGGGCTCTGGACGCGATCGTGCGCGTGATCGACTTGATCGAGAGTGACGGGGTGACCGTGAACCTCGCGGCCATGGCACGCATGACCGGCGTCTCGCGTCGGACCCTGCATGCGCGACTGCGGGCCGAGTGAATCGCGTCTTTCGCCGTTGTTCCGGTCGCGACGGTCGGCCAAGAGCCGCCCCTGAGCTGCCGAACTCGTCGGGGAGGTCGCGCAACCGCCTGACGACTGAGGAGCACGCCCGGTGAGCCTGTGCGGGTGAACACCCCCGCCGAGCCCCCTGACGACCGGCTCCCCGACCAGCGCGGGTGGCCGCGGGCCGCGGTGCCCGCGCCGGTCGGTCCCCCGACGCTCAGTGGGGGCGGCGGGAGCCCGCTGCTGTGCGGCGGCGGAGGGTCGGGGCTGTGGTCGGCGCACCTGCCCCGCCTGCGGCGGACTCCGCCAGGCGGCGGGCCAGGGTCGCCGCCGTCGGGTTGCGGAAGACGTCCCGCAGCGTGAGGTCCTGGCCGAACTCGGCGCGGATCCGGTTGAGCAGCCGCACCGCGAGCAGCGAATGCCCGCCCGACTTGAAGAAGTTGTCGTCGCGGCCGGTCTCGCGGCCGCCGAGGACGTCCCTGAAGAGCCGCAGGAGACGCTCCTCACGGCCACCGTCCGGGGCGCCCGCCGTCACCGCCTCCGTCGGCGCGTCCGCGTGCTCGCCGGGTGCCGGCAGCCGCGGCACCGGGACGACGCGCGCGGGGATCAGGTACTCGGGCAGTCGTGCGGCGGCCCAGCCGCTGAGCGTCGCCTCGTCGGCTCCCCCGGTGACGTACGCGTACAGCCGGTCCTCGCGGACCGCGACGACCGCTCCGGTCACGTCGGGGTGCCGGCCGAGCACCTCCTCGACCCGTCCCGGCTCGACCGGGTAGCCGCCCACGGTGAGCGTGGCCACGGGTCGCAGTGCCCCGTCGGCCCCGGCGTAGGCCCTGCGGCCGGTGGCGCGCAGGCCGCCGCCGGGGGTCCGCTCGTGGACCTCGCCGGGGACTCGTGCGGGCACGGGCAACCCCCGCTCGTCGAGGACGACTTCACGGCCGCCGGGGACCGCAGGCCCGTACGGCGTCGCGGAGATCGCGGTGCCCGGGTCGGCGGCGAGCGCGTCGAGGGTCTCGGTCAGGCGCCGGGCCAGGAGGGCGGCGGTGTCCGCGTCGTACAGCGCGGTCGCGTATTCCAGGGCGCCCCGCAGACCGGCCGGTCCCCCGTCCGCGTCGACCAGCTCGGTCAGCGCGAACGTGAGGTCGGACTTGGCGCCCACCGCGCTGAACGCGACGGGTTCGCCGTCGAGGACGGACGGGTTCGCGGTCCCGGCCGCCGCCGCGTGCACCTGGAGCATCACCTGGACGAGGGGCGCGTGGGCGGCGGAGCGGTTGGGGCTGAGGTGTTCGACGAGGCGGTCGAAGGGGAGGTCCTGGTGGCTGTACGCGGCGAGTCCGGCCTCGCGGACCCGGCGGACCAGCTCGGTGAAGTCGGGGTCGCCGGAGGTGTCGGTGCGCAGGACCAGCGTGTTGACGAAGAAGCCGACGAGCGGGTGCAGGGCGTCGTCGGCGCGCCCCGCGACGGTGGTCCCGATCGCGAGGTCGCTACCCGCTCCGTGCCGGGTGAGGAGGGCCGCGAGGGCGGCCTGCACGACCATGAAGAGGGTCGCGCCGTTGCCGCGCGCGACGCGCAGCAGGGCCTGGTGGGTGGCGGCGCTCACCTCGAAGGCGGTGAGCGCGCCGGCGCCGTCGCTCTCGGCGGGGCGCGGCCGGTCGGTGGGCAGGGCGAGGAGCGGCGGCAGCCCCTCCAGGACATCGCGCCAGTGGGCCAGTTGTTCCCCGGCGACACCGTGTTCGCCGTCGAGGAGCTCGTGCTGCCAGAGCGTGTAGTCGGTGTACTGGACGGGCAGCGGCTCCCAGTCGGGAGTACGGCCCTCGGCGCGGGCGCGGTAGGCGGCGTCCAGGTCGGCGAGCAGGCAGCTCGTCGACCAGCCGTCGCCGGCGATGTGGTGGACGAGGAGCACCATGGTCTGCCCGCCGTCCTCGTCCGTCACCAGCCGGGCCCGGAAGGGGATCTCGGCGGCGAGGTCGAAGACGTGCCCGGCGGCGGCGTCGACGGCCGCGCGGACCGCGTCGGGACCGTCGGCCGCGACCTCCTGGAGTACGGGCTTCGCACCGGTCACCACCTGCTGGTACGGCTCGCCGTCGGCGGTCCGGTAGACGGTGCGGAGCACCTCGTGCCGGTCGGCGACGTCCGCCAGTGCGGCGGCCAGGACGCCCGGCTCCACGGGGCGGTGCAGCCGGGTCACCACGGGAATGTTGTACGTGGCGCTGGGACCTTCGAGGCGGTTGAGGAACCAGAGCCGGAGCTGCGCGGCGGACAGGGGGGCGCGTGCGGGCCGCAGCGCGTCGGGGACGGGCCGCAGCGGGGGGCGGGCGGGCCCGTCGCCCCGCTCGTCGAGACGGCGGAGCAGCTGCCGGGGTGTGGGGGCGAGGAACACGTCGCGGATCGCGGCCTGGAGACCGAGGGCTCCGCGGATGCGGTTGGTGAGCTTGCCGGCGAGCAGGGAGTGCCCGCCGAGCTTGAAGAAGTTGTCCCCGGAGCGTACGTCGGCGCGGTCCAGGACCTCCGCGAACAGGCCGCGGAGGATCTCCTCCCGGGGATCCGCCACGGAACGCACTCCCGCCCCCCTCCCGTCGTGGGACGCGGTGCGCTTCTCCCGGGCCGCGGCGAGCGCGTCGTGCCGGCGGTCGAGCCCCCGGCGCTCTTCGTCCGTGAGCAGCTCGACGCCGCTCAACGGCGTGTCGTCGGTCCGCTCGGCGAAGACGGTCAGGGCGCGCCGGAACAGCGACAGCAGGAGCCGGGCGGTGTCCTCGTCGTACAGATCCGTCGCGTACTGCAGCCCGAGCAGTACTCCCCCGGGTTCACCGTCCGGGTCGTGCTTCTCGACGCAGTGGAAGGCGAGGTCGAACTTGGCTCCGGCGAGGTCGGCGCCGTCCGTCACGCCGGAGATGCCGCCGAGGCGGACGGTCGTGTCCTGCGCGGTCTGCGCGCTGAGCATCACCTGGAAGAAGGGGTGGCGCCCGAGGGACCGTTCGGGGTTGAGGTCCTCGACCAGGAGGTCGAACGGCAGGTCGTCGTGGGCGAAGGCCGCCAGGTCCCCGTCCCGCACGCGCCGCACGAGGTCGGCGAGGGTGGGGTCTCCGGACAGATCGGTGCGCAGGGCCAGGGTGTTCACGAAGAAGCCGACGAGCTCGTGCAGGTCCTCCTCGGGCCGGCCCGCCACGGCCGTGCCCACGACCACGTCGTCGCCCGCACCCGCCGCCCGCAGGGCGAGGGCGAGGGCGGCCCGCACGACCATGAAGAACGTGACGCGGCGGCTGCGGGCGACCCCGGCGAGCGCCCTGTGGACGTGGGCGTCCAGCTCGGCCGTCACCACCGCGCCCCGGTGGCTCGGTTCCGTGAGCCGGGGCCGGTCGGCGGGCAGTCGCGTCTCCGCCGGGATCCCGTCGAGGTCCTTCCGCCAGTACGCCAACTGGGCCTCGCGGATGCCGTGTTCGCCGTCGAGGAGTTCGCGCTGCCAGAGGGCGTAGTCGGTGTACTGGACGGGCAGCGGCTGCCAGTCGGGAGCCCGGCCCTCGGCGCGGGCACGGTAGGCGGTGTCCAGGTCGGCGAGCAGGGAGCCCACCGACCAGCCGTCGGTCGCGATGTGATGGACCGAAAGGACGAGCACGGCCGTCCCGTCCGCGACGGTGAACAGCCGCACCCCGAGGGGTAGTTCACGCGTCACGTCCAGCGGGACCCTGGCGAAGCCGGTCGCCCGTGCCCGTGCGTCCTCACGTGTGGCGCACTCCTCGACCTCGACCCGTATCCCGGGAGCGTCGAGGACACGCTGGTAGGGCTCCCCGTCCCGTACCGGACAGATCGTCCGCAGCACCTCGTGACGGCGCGTCACATCCCGTACGGCCGCCTCCAGGACGGTCGCGTCGGGCTGCGCCTCCAGGTGGAGCACCATGGGCGCGTTGTATGCCGGGGAGGAGCCTTCGAGCCGGTTGAGGAACCACAGCCGGCGCTGGGCGTACGAGAGGGGGAGCGGGTCGGGGCGGCCTGCGTCCGGCACCGGCCGCAGGGCCGGACGGCGGGGGCCGTCGCCCCGTGCGCCGAGGCGGCGGAGCAGCTGCCGGGGCGTGGGGGCGAGGAAGACGTCACGGATCGCGGCCTGGAGGCCCAGGGCTCCGCGGATGCGGTTGGTGAGCTTGCCGGCGAGCAGGGAGTGCCCGCCGAGCTTGAAGAAGTTGTCCCCGGAGCGTACGTCGGCGCGGTCCAGGATCTCCGCGAACAGGCCGTTCAGGATCTCCTCGCGGGGGTCCGTCACGGAGCGGGACCCGGACTCCTCCTGCCGGTTCGTGGTGCGGTTCCGTACCGACTCGGCGAGGGCGTGATGGCGGCGGTCGAGGGCCTCGCGCTCGTCGTCCGTGAGGAGCCGGATCCGGCCGAGGGGCGTGGTGTCCCGCTCTTCGGCGAGGGCGGTCAGCGCGCGGCGGAACAGTGCGAGCAGGAGCCGGGCGGTGTCCTCGTCGTACAGATCCGTCGCGTACTGCAGCCCCAGGAGCAGTCCGCCGGGCTCGCCCCCGGTGTCGAGCGTCTCCTGGCAGTGGAAGCTCAGGTCGAACTTGGCGGTGGCCAGGTCGGCGTCGTCGAGGACGGCGGGGAGCGGGCCGAGACGGACGGTCTCGCCCTCCTGGCGGGTCTGCGCGCTCAGCATGACCTGGAAGAACGGGTGCCGGCCGAGGGAGCGTTCGGGGTTGAGGTCCTCGACCAGGAGGTCGAACGGCAGGTCCTCGTGCGCGAAGGCGACCAGGTCCGTGTCGCGGACGCGGTCCACGAGCGCGCCGAGGCCGGGATCCCCGGAGAGGTCCGTGCGCAGGGCCAGGGTGTTCACGAAGAAGCCGACGAGCTCGTGCAGGTCCTCCTCGGGCCGGCCCGCGACCGGCGTCCCGACGACCACGTCGTCCCCCGCCCCCGCCGCCCGGAGGGCGAGCGACAGGGCGGCGCGGGCCACCATGAAGAACGTGCCCCGCCGGGCGCGCGCGACGGCGGTGAGCGCCCGGTGGATCCCGGCGCCGAGGTCCGCCGAGACCACCGCGCCCCGGTGGCTCGGCTCCGTGGGCCGGGGCCGGTCGGCCGGAAGCCGCGTCTCGGCCGGGATGCCGTCCAGGGCCTTGCGCCAGTGGGCGAGCTGCTCGTGCGCGGTGCTGTCGGGGTCCTCGGGGTCTCCGAGCATGTCCCGCTGCCACAGCGCGTAGTCCGCGTACTGGACGGGCAGCGGCTCCCAGCCGGGGGCGCGGCCCTCGGCGCGGGCCCGGTAGGCGGTGTCCAGGTCGCCGAGGAGGCAGCCCACCGACCAGCCGTCCGTGGCGATGTGGTGCACGAGGAGCACGAGGACGGCCGTCCCGTCCGCGACCTCGAACAGCCGGACCTGGAGGGGGAGTTCGTGCGTGACGTCCACGGGGAGCCGGGCGAACTCCGTCACCCGGGCCGCCACGTCCCCGCCCGCCGCGCACTCCACCACCTCGAAGCGCACGTCGGCGTCGTCGAGGATCTTCTGGTACGGCTCCTCGTCCCGGGCCGGGTACACGGTCCGGAGCACCTCATGACGCTCCACCACGTCCCGTACCGCCGCCTCCAGGGCCGCCGGGTCGGGCAGGGATCCCAGCCGGAGCACCACGGGCGCGTTGTAGGCCGGGGAGGCACCCTCCAGCCGGTTCAGGAACCACAGACGGCGCTGGGCGTAGGACAGGGGGATCACGGTTGCTGCTCCTCGTGAGTGGCGGGGGCGGGCGGGTCGGGCGTCGGCGGGGACCGCGGTTCCGGCGGTGGCCGGGGGGCGCGCAGGGATCGCGGTCAGGCATCCCGTGCGGCCAGCAGCTCCTCGATGTGGGCGGCGAGGTCACGCAGCCGCGGGTGGGCGTACACGGCCTTGACCGGGAGTGCCACGGACAGCTCGGCGCGCACGCGGGAGACGAGCTTGATGGCGAGGAGGGAATGGCCGCCGAGCTTGAAGAAGTTGTCGTCCGGGCCGATCGACGCGGCGCCGAGGACCTGGGTCCACACGCGGGCTATCAGCTCCTCCGCACGGCCGTTCAGGCCGCCGTGGGCGACCTCCTGGGACTCCGCACCCGCGGCCGGGGACTCCGGGCGCGTGGGCAGCGCGGACCGGTCGAGCTTGCCGCTGGGCGTCGTGGCGAACCGGTCCACCGCGACGTACGCGCTCGGCACCATGTAGGCGGGCAGGCTGTCCGAGAGCGCGGCGCGCAGGGCGGTGGCGTCGCCGCCGCGGTGGTAGGCGATCAGGGTGGCGGTGCCGCCGGCGTCCTCGCCGAGGATCACGGCCGCCTCGGCGACGCCGTCCACGCGGGTGAGGGCGGCCTCGATCTCCGGGAGTTCGATGCGGTGCCCGCGCAGCTTGACCTGGCCGTCGGCGCGGCCGAGGTAGCCGAGCCGGCCGTCGGGCAGCAGCCGGCAGCGGTCGCCGGTGCGGTACATGCGCCCGCCGGGGACGTCACCGTCGATGTCGGCGACGAATCGTTCCGCCGTGAGTCCGGGGCGGCGGCGGTAGCCGCGGCCCACCCGCGGGCCCGCGAGGTACAGCTCGCCGGACTCCCCCGGACCGACCGGAGCGAGCTTCTCGTCGAGCAGGCGCATCCGGAGCCCGGGCAGGACGGCGCCGATGTGCGGCTCCCCGGGCCCGTCGATCCAGCCGGCGGTCGCGTCGACGGTGCACTCGGTCGGCCCGTACACGTTGAGCGCGCGCAGCAGGCCGGACCGGTGGGCGGCGGCGAGCCGGTCCCACAGCGCCGGGCTGATCGCCTCGCCGCCGACGAGGAGGGTCAGCGGGCGCGGTCCGCCGTCCTCGGTGAGCAGGTCGAGGAGCGGGTCGGCGTGGGAGGGGGTGATGTCCAGGTCGGTGAGGGACCGCTCGTCGACGAAGGCGGCGAGCAGCGCCGGGTCGCGGCGGGTCTCCTCGTCGATCATCACGAGGGTGTCGCCGCGGCAGAGCCGCGTCCACTGCTGCACGGAAGCGTCGAAGGACGGGGAGGCGTTCCAGCCGACCCGGCGGCCCTCACCGGTGGCGGCGCCCGCCTCCTCCAGTTCCTTCAGGAGCAGGGAGGCGGCGCCGCGGCCGATCTCCACGCCCTTGGGGCGGCCGGTGGAGCCGGAGGTGTAGATGACGTAGGCGAGCGTGTCCCCGGTGACGGGAACGGGCGTGTACGGGGCCGGGACCGGGGCGCCGCTCGGGGTGGCCGTCAGCTCGGCGACCGTCACGGAGCGGGCGCCGGGAACCGGGGAGCCGTCCGTGCCGCCCGTACGATCCGTACGGTCCGTGCCGTCCGTGCCGTCCGTGCGGTCCGTACCGTCCACGACGACCAGGTCGGCGCCGGAGTCCTCGACGAGGTAGCGGCGGCGGTCGGCGGGGAGCGCCGGGTCGACCGGCAGGTAGGCGGCGCCGGCGGTGAGCGTGCCGATGATCGCGGTGACCAGAGCCGCGCTCCGGGGCAGGCAGAGCGCCACGACGCTCTCCGGACCGACGCCGAGGGCGCCGAGCCGGGCGGCGAACACCGCGGCCTCGGCGCGCAGTTCGTCGAAGGTGAGACGGTCGTCTCCGGCGACGACGGCGGTGCGGTCGCCGGGGGCGGTGGAGAGCCGGGCGAGGAGGTCGGTCGCTCCGGTACCGGCGGCGGCGCAGGCGACGCAGGCGCAGGCGTCCGTGACGAACGGGGCCTGAGCGGAGGCGGCTGCGGCGGAGCGCTCGGGGAGGACGGCGGTCATGGCGGGGCTCACCTTCCGTACAGGGTGGTGGAGGGGGCGGAGGTCGGGGAGCAGTCGGACAGCCGTACCGGCTCGCCCATGGCGACGACGATCTTCCGGTCTCCGGTGTACGACTCCCGACCGTGCGCGCAGAGGATGTTGTCGACGAGCATCAGGTCGCCGGCCTGCCAGCTCTCCCGTACGGTGACCGCCCGGTACACGTCGTTGATCGCGTCCACCTCGGCGTCGGTGAGGGCCGTGCCGTCGCCCAGGCGGGTGTCGAAGGGCAGACCGTCCGCCCCGAAGGTGTCGGTGAGGACCTCACGGACGTCCTCGTCGAGGCTGCGGGCGTTCCAGAAGGCGAAGTGGTTGAACCAGGACCGCTCGCCGGTCACCGGGTGGGTGATGATCGCGGAGCGGCGCTGGCGGGTGCGCAGGGTCTCCTCGTCGAGCCACTCGTAACCGATCGCGTGGGCGTCGCAGTACTCCTCTGCACCCGCGGGTTCCTCCGACGAGAAGGCCTTGCGCCAGGGCATCCCCGCCAGGTCGGAGTAGTTGCGCACAAGGAGCCAGCCGGCCTCGGCGAACCGCGCGACCAGGTCCTGTGGCAGCATCGCGAGGGCCTTGCGCATGTCGCCGACGGTGGTCGCGCCGCCGGTCTCGGGGGCGGTGACGCAGCCGAAGAGCAGCACGCCCGGGAAGTCCAGGGTGTAGCTGTTCTCGTTGTGCAGCCGGATCGCCTGCGCGGCCGGCAGGTCGGTCGAGGAGAACACCCCTTCGCCGAAGTCGCTGCGGGGGGTGGCCTTCTCCTTGTAGCCGGCGCGCTGGGCGATCAGCGCGTCCCGGGCCTCGGCGAAGGTCTCCGTGTCCGTGACCGGAAGCCCGCGCAGCATGACCGCGCCGGAGCGGTGCAGTTCGGCCTGGATGGCGGGGAGCTGGGCGGACAGCCAGGCGGTTGCCTCCGCCATGGTGTCGAAGGCGGGGGTGTGGACGAGGGCCGGCTTGCCGGGCTCCCGGACGACGGTGATCCCGGTGGAGGCCGGGCTCTGGGCGTACGTGGTCATGGTGGGTGGTCTCCTCGTATAGGTGACGGGGGCTCAGGCGTTGCTGGGAGCGGAGGCGTGCAGGGTCTCCAGGACGGGGTTCAGGCGGGCGAAGAAGCCGGGCAGGTCCTGCTGGAAGTAGAAGTGGTCACCGGTCAGCACCTCGGGCACGACCTCGTGCCCGGCCACGAGGGACCAGCCGCCGAGCATGTCGACCGGGACGATCGGGTCGACGTCCCCGCCGAACACCGCGACCGGGCAGTCGAGTCGCACGGCCGGGGCGGTGCAGCGGTAGGCGTCGTCGATGGCGAAGTCGGCGCGGATGGAGGGCAGGACGATCTCGCGCAGCTCCTCGTCGTCGAGGATGCCGTCGTCCGTACCGCCGCGCTCCTTGATGGCCGCGACCAGCTCGTCGTCGTCGAGCCGCTCCGGGTGCACCGGGCACTGGTTGGGCAGCACCGGCGCCCGGCAGGCGGAGGCGATCAGGCCCTGCGGGGTGCGGCCGACGGCCTGCAGGGCGCGGGTCACCTCGAAGGCGACCAGGGAGCCCATGCTGTGCCCGAGCACCACCAGGGCGCCGGTGTCCGCGGGGAGGGCGTCCACCACGGGAAGCGCCAGGTCGTCGACGGACTCGGGCAGGTCCTCGCTGAAGCGGGCGCCGCGGCCCGGGTACTGGCCGATCAGCAGCCGCACATCGGCCGGGAGGTGCTCACGCCACGCGCTGTAGGCGTGCGCGTTGCCTCCGGCGTGCGGCAGCACGAGCAGCGACAGGCGGTGCGGCAGGTCGCCGGGCAGGTCCCAGACGACGTCCTCGGGGGCGGGGGTCGGGAAGGTGTTCATGAGCTGATCCGTTCTGTCGCGGTGACGGGCTCGGAGACCGTCTCGGTCGTGGTGCGGCGGCGGAGGGCGGGACGGGCCTTCCTCGCCGGCGCGGCCTTCAGGGATGCGATGTGCTCGGCGAGCCGGGCGGGGGTGGGGTGCTGGAAGACGTCGCGGATGGTGAGCCGGACGTCGAGGGCACCGGCGATGTGGTTGGTGAGGCGGGCTCCCAGGAGGGAGTGGCCGCCGAGGTGGAAGAAGTCGTCGTCGATGGTGAGGTCGGCGCTGGTGTCGAGGGTGCGGGCGAAGAGCGCGAGGAGCGTCTCTTCCAGCGGGGTGCGCGGGGCGCGGCCGGCGGAGGTGACGGCGACGGGCTCGGGCAGGGCGCGCTTGTCCACCTTGCCGTTGGGGGTCAGGGGCAGCCGTTCCAGAACCACCAGGTGCGTGGGGACGAGGTGGTCGGGAAGCCGGTCGGCGACGTGCCGCCGGATCTCGTGGGGATCCCCGTCGGTCACGACGTAGGCGGCGAGCTGCTCCTGGTGGACGGTGACGACGGCCTGGGTCACGGCGGGGTGGGTCAGAAGCGCGGCCTCGGTCTCACCGGGCTCGACACGGAAGCCCCGGATCTTGATCTGATCGTCGGCCCGTCCGTCGTAGTGCAGTTGACCGTTCCGGTCGAAGTGGGCCAGGTCCCCCGTCCGATAGAGACGCATGCCCTCGGAGCCGAAGGGGTTCGGTACGAAGCGGGTGGCCGTGAGATCGGATCGGCCCAGGTATCCGTGGGCGAGACCCTCGCCGGCCAGGTACAGCTCACCGATCACCCCCGGCGCACACAGGTTCAGCTGGCCGTCGAGGACGTACGCGGCCTTGTTCACCAGGGGCGCGCCGATCGGGATCAGCGTGTCACTGGGCTCGACCGTGTAGGTCGTCGTGAAGCCCATGGACTCGGCCGGGCCGTAGCCGTTGACGACCCTGATGTCCGGCTTGAGCTGCTGAAGCTTGCGCACATGCGCCGGAGAGGCCGCCTCACCGCCCGTGAAGGCGACGGTGACCGTGGCGAAGGCCTCAGGATGCTCGTCGACCAGGAAGTTGAACAGACTCGCCGACAGCTGAAGCATCGTCACCCCGTGCTTACGGGACAACTCGTCGATCAGCACCGGCTCCGGCCGCTGCCCCGGCTGCAGAACGGTCGCCCCGCCGTGCAGCAGCGCACCCCAGAACTCCAGACTGAACGCGTCCCACGACACCGGCGAGCACTGCAGGAACACCTCACCCGGACCGAACAGCCCATACGACTGCCCCGACACCGTCGACACCAGATTCCGGTGCGACGACAGAATCGCCTTCGGCCGCCCCGTCGAACCCGACGTGAACATCAAGCACGCCACGTCATCGGGGCTGAGCGGCAGGCCGAGATTGCCGGGGTTGCGCGAGAGGAGTTCGCCCGGGGCCTCGGTGTGGGTCTGCCAAGGTCCGTCGACGCGTTCCGCGAGGGCCGGCGCGGTGACGAGGTGGCTGATGCCGGCGTCGGTCGCCGCCGAGCGCAGCCGCTCGTCGGGGAAGTCCGGGTCGAGGAGCGTGTACCCCGCCCCCGTCTTGACCACGGCGATCACCGCCGCCGCGAACTCCACGCCACGTTCCACCAGGACGCCCGCCATGTCGCCGCGGCCCAGACCGTGGGCGCGCAGGTGGTGGGCCCAGCGGTTGGCCATCGCGTTCAGCTCCGCGTACGACACCGCGCGGTCACCGTCGACGAGGGCCGTCGCCTCCGGACGGCGGAGCACCTGCTCCTCGAACCGCTCCACGAGCGAGGCGTCGCCCCCCTCTGCGACGGTTCCCGCCCACGGTCCGGTGAGGAGCTGCCGCTCCGCGCCCGACAGCACCTCCAGAGACGAGAGCGGCAGTCCGGGATCGTCGAGCACCTGGGCCAGCACCTGGCCCAGCACCGCCCCCATCCGCCGTACCGAGTCCTCGTCGAACAGCTCGGACGCGAAGAGGATCGCGCCGTGCAGGCGCTGGCTGTCGTCGGAGCGCAGCAGGAACTCGAGGTCGAACTTCGCCGCCCCGTTCCCGAGGCCGGAGATCTCGGCGGTACGGACTCCGGGCAGGTCCAGCTCCGGAACGGCGCCCACTTCGAGGCCGAGGCAGATCTGGAAGAGAGGGTGGCGCGAAAGGCTCCGCATGGGGTTGACGGCTTCGAGGACCAGGTCGAAGGGGGCTTCCTGGTGGGCGTAGGCGTCGAGGTCCGCCGTACGCACCCGGCGCAGAAGATCCCGGAAGCTCGGGTCGCCGGCGCTGCTGGTCCGCAGCACCAGCGTGTTCACGAAGAACCCGACCAGGTCGTCCAACGACCGCTCACCACGTCCGGCGACCGGCGTACCGATCGCCAGATCGGGCCCCGCGCCGAGCCGCGTGAGCACCGCGACCAGAGCCGCGTGCACCACCATGAACGGTGTGCAGCCCTCCGCGCGGGCAAGCAGCGCGACCCGCTCGAACAGGTCGGCGCCCAGGTCGAGTTCGACCTGCCCGCCGCGGTGGGAGGCTTTGGCCGGCCTGGGGCGGTCCAGGTTGAGCCCGTGCTCCTCCGGAAGCCCCTCCAACGCCCCGCGCCAGAATCCGAGCTCGCGGCCGAGCGCGCTCTCCGGATCGTCCGCGGATCCCAGGACGCGGCGCTGCCAGGCCGCATAGTCCGTGTACTGCACGGTCAGCGGCTCCAGGACACGACCCTCGACCCCGGCGACCCGGGCCTCGTAGGCCCGCTGGAGATCGGCGAAGAACACGCCGTTCGACAGACCGTCCGTCGCGATGTGATGCAGCACGAGCGACAGGACGACCGAACCGTCACCCAGCTCCAAGGCCACCGCCCGCAGCGGAAGGTCCACGGTCAGGTCGAAGACGCGCCCGGACAGGCGCGCCAGCTCCGCCGCGACATCGGAGGCGGCGACGCGCCGACGTTCCACCGACACGCGCGCCCGCTCCGGCGGAAGGACCCGCTGATACGGCTCCCCCTCCACCGACTCGAACACCGTCCGCAGCGGAGCATGCCGCTCCACCACATCACTCAGCGCCGACTCCAACGCCCCCAGGTCGAGCCCGCCCACGCACCGCACCGCCATCGGCACGTTGTACGCCGCACTCTCCCCCTCCAACTCCGACAACAACCACAACCGCCGCTGAGCGAACGACGCCGCAACCAGCTCACCCGCCCCCTCCCCCGAGACCAGCGGCGGGAGAGCTCCACCCTCTTCCTGGCCGGCGACCAGCTCCGCGAGCCCCGCCACCGTCGGACGCCCGAAGACGTCCCGGATCGTCAGGCGTGCGCCCAGTGCCTCGGCGATGTGGTTCGTCAGCCGAGCCGCGAGGAGGGAGTGGCCGCCGAGGTGGAAGAAGTCGTCGTCGATGGTGAGGTCGGCGCTGGTGTCGAGGGTGCGGGCGAAGAGCGCGCGGAGCGTCTCTTCCAGCGGGGTGCGCGGGGCGCGGCCGGCGGAGGTGACGGCGACGGGCTCGGGCAAGGCGCGCTTGTCCACCTTGCCGTTGGGGGTCAGGGGCAGCCGTTCCAGAACCACCAGGTGCGTGGGGACGAGGTGGTCGGGAAGCCGGTCGGCGACGTGTCGCCGGATCTCGTGAGGATCCCCGTCGGTCACGACGTAGGCGGCGAGCTGCTCCTGGTGGACGGTGACGACGGCCTGGGTCACGGCGGGGTGGGTCAGAAGCGCGGCCTCGGTCTCACCGGGCTCGACACGGAAGCCCCGGATCTTGATCTGATCGTCGGCCCGTCCGTCGTAGTGCAGTTGACCGTTCCGGTCGAAGTGGGCCAGGTCCCCCGTCCGGTACAGCCGATCACCGGTCGCCGCGAAGGGATGCGCTACGAAGCGGGTCGCGGTCAGATCCGAGCGGCCCAGGTATCCGTGGGCGAGACCCTCGCCGGCCAGGTACAGCTCACCGATCACCCCCGGCGCACACAGGTTCAGATGGGCGTCGAGGACGTACGCGGCCTTGTTCACCAGGGGCGCGCCGATCGGGATCAGCGTGTCGCCGGGCTCGACCGTGTAGGTCGTCGTGAAGCCCATGGACTCGGCCGGGCCGTAGCCGTTGACCACCTTGATACCCGGCTTGAGCTGCTGAAGCTTGCGCACATGCGCCGGAGAGGCCGCCTCACCGCCCGTGAAGGCGACGGTGACCGTGGCGAAGGCCTCAGGATGCTCATCGACCAGGAAATTGAACAGACTCGCCGACAACTGAAGCATCGTCACCCCGTGCCTGCGGGACAACTCGTCGATCAACACCGGCTCCGGCCGCTGCCCCGGCTGCAGGACCGTCGACCCGCCGTGCAGCAGCGCACCCCAGAACTCCAGACTGAACGCGTCCCACGACACCGGCGAACACTGCAGGAACACCTCACCCGGACCGAACAGCCCATACGACTGCCCCGACACCGTCGACACCAGATTCCGGTGCGACGACAGAATCGCCTTCGGCCGCCCCGTCGAACCCGACGTGAACATCAAGCACGCCACGTCATCGGCGCTCAGATCCGTGCCGAGGTTGTCGCCGCTGAGCTCCGCGAGTTGCTGCGAGGTGCAAGTGGCCGTGTCCCAGGGCCCGTTCAGTCGCGTGGCGAGACGGGGATCGCTGACCAGGACGCTGATGCCGGCGTCGGTCGCCGCCGAGCGCAGCCGCTCGTCGGGGAAGTCCGGGTCGAGGAGCGTGTACCCCGCCCCAGTCTTCACGACCCCGATCACCGCCGCCGCGAACTCCACGCCACGCTCCAGCAGCACGCCCGCCATGTCGCCGCGCCCCAGGCCGCGGGACGCCAGGTGACGCGCCCAGCGGTTGGCGGCGGCGTTGAGCTCGGCGTACGAGACCTCGCGGTCACCGTCGACGAGGGCCGTCGCCTCCGGACGGCGGAGCACCTGCTCCTCGAACCACTCCACGAGGGAGGTCTCCACCGCGTCCGCCACCGGCCCGGCCCACCGGCCCGTGAGCAGCTCGCGCTCCGGCTCCGACAGGACGTCCAGGCCCGACAGCCGCAGCCCCGGCTCGTCGAGGACCTGGAGCAGCACCTCCCCGAGGACGGTCGTCATCCGCCGTACCGTGACCTCGTCGAACAGCTCCGCCGCGAAGAGCACGGTCGCCCGCAGCTCCTTCTCGTCGTCAGAGCGCAGGAAGAACTCCAGGTCGAACTTGGCGGAGCCGTTGGAGTGCGTTTCCACCGGGCCGGTCGGGACCCCGCTCGGACCGAAGGCGGGGCGGCCGTCGGTCTCCAGTCCGAGGCTGATCTGGAAGAGGGGGTGGCGAGAGAGGTTCCGCTTCGGGTTGACCGCTTCGAGCACGAGGTCGAAGGGGGACTCCTGGTGCGCGAAGGCGTCCAGGTCCGCGCTGCGCACCCGCCCCAGCAGCTCACGGAAGCTCGGGTCCCCGGTGCTGCTGGTCCGCAGGACCAGTGTGTTCACGAAGAACCCGACGAGATCCTGCAGCGACTGCTCACCGCGCCCGGCCACCGGCGTACCGATCGCGAGATCGGGACCCGCGCCGAGCCGCGTGAGCGCCACGACCAGAGCCGCGTGCACCACCATGAACGGCGTGCATCCCTCCGCGCGGGCGAGCAGCGCGACCCGCTCGAAGACGTCCGCACCGAACCCGAGCTCGATCTGTCCGCCCCGGTGCGAAGCCCTCGCCGGCCTCGGACGGTCCAGGTTGAGCCCGTGCTCCTCCGGAAGCCCCTCCAACGCCCCGCGCCAGAATCCGAGCTCGCGGCCCAGCACGCTCTCCGGATCGTCCGCCGCGCCCAGCACCCGCCTCTGCCATGCCGCGTAATCCGCGTACTGCACGGTCAGCGGCTCCAGGACACGACCCTCGACCCCGGCGACCCGGGCCTCGTAGGCCCGCTGGAGATCGGCGAAGAACACACCGTTCGACAGACCGTCCGTCGCGATGTGATGCATCACGAGCGACAGGACGACCGAACCGTCACCCAGCTCGAAGGCCACCGCCCGCAGCGGAAGGTCCACGGCCAGGTCGAAGACGCGGCCCGCCTCCGCTGCCAACTCCCCTTCCAGGACACCGGAGTCGACCCTTCGCCGGTCCACCGACACGCGCGCCCGCTCCGGCGGAAGGACCCGCTGATACGGCTCGCCCTCCACCGACTCGAACACCGTCCGCAGCGGAGCATGCCGCTCCACCACGTCACTCAGCGCCGACTCCAACGCCCCCAGGTCCAGCCCGCCCACGCACCGCACCGCCATCGGCACGTTGTACGCCGCACTCTCCCCCTCCAACTCCGACAACAACCACAACCGCCGCTGAGCGAACGACGCCGCAACCAGCTCACCCGCCCCCTCCCCCGCGACCAGCGGCGGGACGGCCCGTACGGCGCCCTGCTCGCCGAGCAGCTCCGCGAGCCCCGCCACCGTCGGGTGTCCGAAGACGTCCCGGATGGTCAGGCGCACGCCGAACGCGTCGGCGATGTGGTTCGTGAGCCGGGCCGCGAGCAGCGAGTGGCCGCCGAGGGCGAAGAAGCTGTCGTCGATGCCGACCGGACCGGTCAGCTCCAAGGTCCGGCCGAACAGGTCGGCGAGGATCCTCTCGGTCTCGTCGCGCGGCGTGCGGTCCGTGCCCAGGACCGTCGTCGGTGTCGGCAGCGCCCGCTTGTCGATCTTCCCGTTGGGGGTGAGGGGCAGGCGGTCGAGGGCGGTCACGTACGTGGGGACGAGGTGCTCGGGAAGCCGCCGGGCGACGTGCCGGCGGATGTCCTCGGCCTGCGTCTCCCCGTCCGTGACGACGACGTAGGCGGCCAGTCGCTTCTCGTGGACGGTGACGACGGCCTGGGTGACCTGGGGATGGGTCAGGAGCGCGGCCTCGGTCTCGCCGGGTTCGATGCGGAAGCCGAGGATCTTGATCTGGTCGTCCGCCCGGCCCTCGTACAGGAGGCGTCCGTCCCGGTCGAAGCGCGCCAGGTCGCCGGTCCGGTACAGCCGGCCGCCGTCCGTGGCAAAGGGATTCGGTACGAAGCGGGCGGCGGTCAGGTCCGGCCTGCCCAGGTATCCGTGGGCGAGGCCCTCACCCGCCACGTAGAGCTCGCCCGTCACACCCGGCGGGCACAGGTTCAGCCGGGCGTCGAGGACGTAGGCGGGCTTGTTGACCAGCGGGGTGCCGATCGGGATCACGGCGTGCGGCTGTTCGCCGGCCTCGATGGTGTGGGTGGTCGCGTAGATCATGACCTCGGCGGGTCCGTAGCCGTTGAGGACGGAGATGCCGGGGCGGAGCTGCTGGAGCTTGTGGACGTGTGCCGGGGAGGCGGCCTCGCCCACGGTGAAGGCGGTGGTGACGGTCTCGAAGGCCTCGGGGTGTTCGTCGGTGAGGTAGTTGAAGAGCGTGGCGGACAGCAGGAGCGTCGTGACGCGGTGCCGGCGCGCCAGCTCGGTCACGAGGGCCGGTTCGGGCTTCTGGCCGGGCTGGAGGACCGCCGTGCCGCCGTGCAGGAGCGCGCCCCAGAACTCCAGGCTGAACGCGTCCCAGGACACCGGTGAGCACTGGAGGTAGACCTGGTCCGGGCCCGCGGGGAGGTAGGGCTGGCCGATCAGGGTCGACACCAGGTTGCGGTGGGAGGACAGGATGGCCTTGGGCCGGCCCGTCGATCCGGAGGTGAACATCAGGCAGGCCGGGTCGTCGGGGCCGAGCGGCAGGCCGGGATTTCCGGGGTGGTACGAGAGGAGTTCGCCGGGGGCCTCCGTGTGCGTGACCCAGGGGCCTTCGACGCGGTCGGCTAGCACGGGGCAGGTGACGAGGTGGCTGATGCCGGCGTCGGCGGCCGCCGAGAGCAGCCGGTCGTCGGGGAAGTCCGGGTCCAGGAGTACGTGGGCGGCGCCGGTCTTCAGGACGGCGAGGAGGGCGGTGGCGAAGCGGGATCCGCGTTCGAGCAGGACGCCGGCCATGTCGCCGCGCCCGAGGCCGCGGGAGCGCAGGTGGCGGGCCCAGCGGTTGGCGGCGGCGTTCAGTTCGGCGTACGTGACCTCTCCCGCCTCGTCGATGAGGGCGACGTGGTCGGGGAACCGCGCGGCCTGCTCCTCGAACCGCTCCACGAGCGTCGTGTCCACCGCGTCCGTCAGCGGTCCGGCCCAGCGGCCCGTCAGCAGCGCGCGCTCCGTCTCCGACAGGACGTCCAGGTCGGCGACCCGGCGTTCGGCCGGTCCCTCGGTAGCGAGGACGGAGGTGAGGAAGGCGGCGAAGCGGTCCTGGTGGGCGGCGACGGCCGGCACGTCGACGCCCTCGACGGGGGTGTCGAAGTCGATGCGCAGACCGTTCGCGGCACCCAGGTCGAGCACGGCGACGCTGAGGTCGTCGACGGGGCCGTTGCTGACGTTGTGGTTGACCGTCGGATGCCCGCAGACGGTGAGCTCCGCGTGGAAGCCCATGATGTTGAGGACGGGCGCGGCCAGCCTGCGGGCGCCGTCGATGACGCCGGCGTCGCGGCACAGGTCCTCGTACCGGGTCATCTGGTGGCGCAGACCGTGCTTGACCTTGGCTCCCACCGAGCGGACCAGGGCGCCGAGCGAGTCCTCGGGGCGGACGTGGAGCCTGAGGGGGACCACGTTCGACGACATGCCCGGGGTGCTGCGCGCGAGCCGGGACGTCCGGCCGGTCACGGGCAGGGCGATCACCAGCTCCGTCCGTCCGGTGACGCGGTGCAGGTAGACCGTGAACAGCGCCACGAGGAGGACGGACCAGGAGGCGCGCTCGCCGCGTGCGACCGAGCGGAGCCGGTCGGCGTCGGCCGGGGACACCCGTACGCTCCGCCGTGCGAAGGGCAGCCCGCCGTGCGCGGCCGTCGCCCGTCCCGTGCCCCGGACGAGCCCTGCGGGCGCGTCCGGCGCTCCGGCGAGGTGCTCCCGCCAGCCGGCGCGCTCGGTGGCGGCCTCCTCGGACTGCCGGTACTCCGCGTCCTCGGCGAGCAGTTCGGCGAGGCTGCCGAACGGGGAGGGGCCCCAGGGCTCGCCCGCGACGGCCTGCTCGTACAGCTCGATCAGCCGCGTGAGGGCCATGGACACGCCCACGCCGTCGACGACCAGGTGGTGGAATCCGTAGAAGTAGAAGTACCTCTCCTCCCCCAGCTTGATCAGCGCGCAGCGGATCGGCGGCTGGTCGGTGAGGTCGAAGGGGGCGCAGATCAGCGCGTCGATCAGGCGCCAGGCCTCGCCTTCCGGGTCGTCCATGGCGCTGACGTCGGTGAACGGCAGGGTGCGCGAGCCGGCGTCGGCGTCGAGCAGCTGCCACACCTGCTCGCCGTCGTCCTCGAAGCGGCCGATGCGGAGGAAGTCCGCCTCCTCGACGAGCCTGCGCCAGGCGTCCGCCATCAGCCGCGGGTCCACGGGGCCGTTGATCTCGCGGCACTCGGCGACGTTGTACTTGATGCCGGTGGGGTCGAGGGCGTGTGCCGTCCAGATGTCACGCTGGGCCACCGAGAGCGGCAACCGGACGGCAGCCGGAGCGGGTGCGGCGGGCGTGTCGAACGGCATGAGGGGCTCCTGTGGAAGTCACGGCGCGGAGGAGAGGGAGGAGAGCGCGGAGGGGGCGCGTGCTGGGCAGTCGCCATACAACCCGTGGGCCGGGGCGGGCAGCGGCAGTTGCTGCGGCGGTACGCCAGCGGTTCGGCGGCGGATCGGCAGTCGGGCGGCAGCGGTTCCGGCAGTCGTGCCGACTCCGCCGGCCGTACGGGGATGTCGCTCAGCGGGCCGGTGTCCGCACGCCGGTCGACGTGGCGGTGGAGCCGGCGGCGACGGCGCGGACCACGCGGAGCACGCGGAACGCGGAGCGGTCGCCGCCCGTGCCGGCGCGGATCACGCCGCTGACCAGGAGGTCGCGGACGGTGCGGCCGCAGTGCGGCAGGGGCATGCCGGTGAGCCGGACGACGTCCTCCAGGACGAACTCGTCCTCGCCCGCGGCGCACAGGGTGCCGATCAGCTGCCGGTGGGCTTCGGGCAGCGCGGACAGGGTGCGGGCGACGCGCTCGCGGAGCCGGGAGCCGGACGGGCCGTCGGCCAGGTGGTCGAGCAGCGGCGCCGGGTCGGACTCGACGATGTCGCGCAGGGTGGCCAGGTCGCAGACGGTCAGCCAGGAGGCCGCGGCGGAGAGGGCGAGGGGATGGCCGTCGAGGCGGTGGCCGACCCAGGCGATGTCCGCGAGGACGCGGTCGTCGGGAACGATGTCGGGGCGGACGTGGCGGAGTCGGCTGAGGAGGAAGCGGGCGGCGGGCGCGTCGGGACGGATGCCGTCGGACGGGTCCGGTGCCTCCAGCGGTGAGAGCAGGAAGAGGCGTTCGCCCGGGACGTTCCAGGGGTCGTCGGCGGTGACGAGCAGGCGCAGTGCGGGCAGTTCGCGCAGGAGCCGGGTCAGGCGGTGGAAGTCGAGGAGGGCGGTGTCGACGCCGTCGAGGACGAGGAGTACGGCCCGGTCGCCGAGCGCTCCGGACAGTTCGGGAGCGAGGTCGGACCGGCCGTCGCCGTGCAGGTAGGCGGCGCAGTCCGCCGCCAGGGCGGCGAACCGGTCGTCGCAGGGCGGCAGGCAGTCGGCGACCGCCCCGGGAGCGGTGTGCCACAGCACCGGGAAGCCGGCGTCGTGCAGCCGGGCTGCGGCCTCCAGGGCCAGTCGCGTCTTGCCGACGCCGCTCAGGCCGACGACGGTGATCAGCCGTTCGGCTCCGGAGCGCAGCTCCTCCGTGAGGACGGTGGCCTCGGCGTCCCTCTCGATCAGCGGGTGCAGCGGTACGGGCGGGGCCGGCCGTTCGGCGGTGAAGGGCCGGGGCCCGACGCCGCCCCGGTGGCCGCGCCGCACCGCGTCCTCCAGGGCGGTGCGGGCGCGGGGGCCCAGGCGCAGGCCGTCGGCGATCAGCCGGATCGTGTCGGCTCTCGGCCGCTGCGCCTTCCCCTTCTCCAGGTCGCGGATGGCCCGGACGCTGATGGTGGAGAGGTCCGCCAGCTCCTGCTGGGTCAGGCCGATACGGAGCCGGTGGCCACGGATGAGGGTGCCGAGCGCGGCGGTGGCCGTCACGGTGCCCTCCGGGGAGAGACTGGTCGTCATGAGAAGCTCCCGCTCGTCGAGTTGGGGCGGGCCCCCGGTGAACGGCCCGGTCGGGCCGCCGCCGGGGGCTGCGCCTCGCCGTCTGCTGGGCTCCATGCTCCGGACGCGCCTATTCAGGGGGCATCCCGGCACTAACGGGTGAGGATGCCGGGTGATAGGCGGCATCCGGGCCCGTGATAGCGGGGCGGGTGGTGGGCCGTCACGTGATAGCGGGGTGATAAGGCAGCGAGCGGTGCGGTGAATCCGCTTGTTCCTAGGTTGGTGGTCAGAAGGAAACGCCGCACACGACCGAGAGGCAGAATCCGATGACGAACACCACCGCCGCCGCCCGCAAGGCCCTCCGCGCCGCCGTCACCGCCGCGCTGATCGTCATCGTGACCGGCGCCGGCGTCCAGGCGAGCTGGGCCGACGGGACGACCGGCACCACCACGGAGCCGGCGCCGGTCTGCACCACGACGGGGACGACGACCACCGACGGCACCACGGGGACGACGACCACCGGCAGCACGACGGGGACGACGACCACCGGCAGCACCACCACCCCGTGCAGCACCGACAACAACCCCTGGGACTGACCGGTCCTCGTACGCGGTCAGCAGCCGGTCGCGAGCAGCCGCTCCGCTTCCGCCAGTTCCCGCCCCATCCGCCGCTCGCGGAACACCTCGACCGCCGGAACGAGCAGTTCCCGGGAGCGCCCCGGTTCCGCGTCGACGAGACGGGCGAGGTCGAGGCGCGCCAGCGCGCCCCCGCTAAAATCCATGACGCCCTCCCGCGCGGTCACCGCACGGTCGTAGAAGTCCCTGGCCCGGTCGGGACGGCCCATGATGACGAAGGCGTGTCCCAGATCGCGGAGCAGATGACCCTCTCCGATCACGTCGCCGGAGTCCCGGCAGAGTTCCAGTACTTCCGTGAAGGTCAGGACCGCCAGGTCGCTCCGGCCCTGTTCCAGCAGCAGCTGCCCCACGCGCCGCAGCGTCCTCGCCCGGCCGCCGGTGTAGCCGACCCCTTCGTAGATGTCGAGCGCCTCGTCCAACTGGCGCTGTGCCGCGGCGATCTCGCCCTGCCGCATCCGGATGTGCGCGCTCTGGGTGAGGACGATCGCGCGGCCCACCACGTCGCCCGCGCGGTCGAAGTCGGCCAGGGACCTCCGGTACAGCTCCAGGGCCGAGGTGTCGTCGCCGCTGCTGCGTGCGATGAGCGCCATGTCGCGCCGGCACAGCGCCTCGCCCATCGGCTCGTCGAGCGCCTGGAAGACGTCGAGTGCCGAGTTCAGTGCCTGTCGGGCCGTGTCGAACTGGTTGCGGCTCATGTAGAGCGAGCCGAGCGACGCCCGTACCGCGGCGGTGCCCCGCAGGTTCCCCGCCTTGCGGACGGCGGCCAGGGCGCTCAGGTGGGTCTGTTCCCACAGGTCGTAGTGACCGCGCACTTCGAACAGCGTGACGAGCGAGGTCGCGAGGTCCCAGCTGAGGTCGTGGAGGCCCGCGTCGGCGGTGTGCTCGACCATGCCGCACAGGGAGGCCTGTTCCGCGTCGAGCCAGGCCAGCGGGTCGGCGAGCACCTCGTCCGTGTAGGAGGCCGGGGGCTCCCAGCGGGGCGCGTCGCCGTGCAGGACGGTGAAGTCCCCTCCGTACACCTTGCGGTGGGCCTGCTGGGCCAGGTGCATCCAGCCGCCCGCCATCCGGGCGAGGGCCTCCTGCCGCACCTCGGGCGTGTGGTGGGCCGCGAGCTGTTCCCGCGCGTACACCCGGATGATCTCGTGGAAGCGGTACCGGAAGCCGCCGGTGCGCTCCACTCCGGCGACGTCCAGCATCTGCACGTCGACCAGCGGTTCCATCAGGTCCGAGGGAAAGGGCCGGCGGTCGTCGAGCAGCGCGCCCGCCAGCCAGCTCGGCAGGGTGGGCGCCTGCGCCATGCTCAGGAGCCGCAGCAGCCGGCGGTCCTCGGGCGCCAGGCCCTCGTAGGTCAGCGACAGGCTGGCGCGCATCGTCATCTCGCCGTGGGTCAGTTCGTCTAGCCGGTGCCGTTCGTTGGCGAGCCGCTGCACCATGGACGCCAGGGTCCAGTGGGGGCGTGCGGCGAGCCGGGCGGCGACGATCCGCAGGGCCAGGGGGAGCCGTCCGACCGTGCGGACCAGGGCCTCGGCGGCGGCGGCCTCGCCGGCGACGCGTTCCCGTCCGATGATCCGGGAGAGGAGTTCGAGCGCCCGGTCCTCGGCGAGCACGTCGAGTTCCACGCGGTGGGCGCCGGGCAGGGCGGTGAGGCGGGCGCGGCCGGTGACGAGGACGGCGCAGCCGCGGCTGCCGGGCAGCAGCGGCAGCACCTGGCCCTCGCCTGCGGCGTCGTCGAGGACGACCAGGACGCGGCGGGAGGCGAGTCGGGTGCGGTACATCTCGGCGCGCTCGTCGAGGGATTCCGGGATGAGCTGGCCGGGGATGCCGAGGGCGCGCAGGAATCGTCCCAGGACCTCCTCGGGGGTGGCCGGGGTGCCGGTCGTGCCGCGCAGGTCGCAGTAGAGCTGGCCGTCGGGGAAGCCGGTCTCGGAGAGCATGTGGGCGACGTGCACGGCGAGGGTGGACTTGCCGGTGCCGGGTTTTCCGGTGATGGCGGCGAGCCCGACGGTGGTGCGGCCGGGGCGTCCGGTCAGTGCCTCTTCCAGTGCGGCGAGCTGGCCGGTGTCGGAGACGAAGTCGGCGACGGCGGCGGGGAGCTGGTGGGGCACGGCGTCCTGCCGAACCGATTCTGCGGACGGCGGGGCGGTCGTCTCGGTGTCCTCCCCCGACTCCACGGCCGTGGGATGCGCCGGCTCCTCGTGGGAGGCCTTCTCCCCCGGTACGCGGACGGGTGCGGCTCCGGTGGGGGCGGGGAGCCGGCCGGCGAGGATCGCCGATTCGAGTTCCCTGAGCTCGCGGCTGGGTTCCAGACCGAGCTCCTCGGCGAGGAAGCGCCGCGCGGTGCGGAAGGCCTCCAGGGCCTCGGCCTGCCGTCCCGACCAGTAGAGGGCCTGGATCAGCTGGCCGCGCAGCTTCTCCCGGAGGGGGTGTTCATGGGTGAGCCGCTGCAGTTCGCCCACGAGGCCGTCGTACCGCCCGAGTTCGAGTTCGAGCTGGATGCGGAGTTCGACGGCGGTCAGGCGTTCCTCGTTGAGCTGGCGTGCCTTGTTCGCGAGCGGGCCGCTGTCGAGGCCGGACAGGCAGTCGCCCTGCCACAGCGTGACCGCGTTCCTCAAGAGTCGTACGGCTCCGTCGAGTTCACCCTGCTCGCGCAGGCGGCGCGCCCGTAAGACGAGGTCGGTGAATTGCGCGGCGTCCACGTTTCCCGCGTCGGTGTGCAGCACGTACCCCGGGGGGCGGGTGGTGATCGAGACCTGGCCGTCCGCCCCGGCGAGGAGCTTCCGCAGCCTCGACACGCAGATCTGCACCTGGGTGCGGGCGGTCTCCGGCGGGTTGTCCTCCCAGATCAGGTCCACCAGATGGTTGGTGCTGACCACCCGGTTCACTTCCAGGAGCAGCGCCGCGAGGATGACCTCCTGGCGCCCGGGCGGGAGCCGCAGCGGCCCGCCGGGGCCGTGGACCTGCAGCGGCCCCAGGACCCGGAAGGCGAGGGGCGACATGTCCGGGAGTTCCTGGGATCTGTCCCCGATGTCGTCCGTCACCGATTCCCCCACCAAAGAAACGAGTTGACACGTCAGGTCCGAGTGAGGACAGTCTCCACAACCACCCCCGCCCTGTCCATGCCGTGAAGATCCCGGTCGGAGATAGAGGGGGGATAACGCGGAGTTGGCGGCTCCCCCCAGAATCCTGGCCGAGAGTGAAAGGGGCTCAGCCGTTGAACCGCCAAGATGACACGAGCACCGGGTTGCCGGGACCGGCCGACCTGGTCACCGCCGCGGGAATCGACCATGTCCGCCTGGTCTACGACTACCTCGACGCCGGTGACCTGGACTCGTGCGCCTCCCTGCTGCACGACGGCGTGGTCCTCGAACTGCCGGGTCTGCCTCCGTTCCGCGGCCGTCCCGCGGTCCTGCACACCCACTTCGGCCGCACCCTGCCGAGGGCCCGCTACGAGATCGACCGGGTCGTGGGTCAGGACCGCAGCGTGATCGCCACGGGGCGGCGCGTGGTCCCGGGCACCGACGGACAGGACCTGCGCTTCGTCGACGTCTTCACGATCGCCGACGACGGAATGGTCCTCGCCTGGACGCGGTACTACCACGTGGCGCCGTGAGCGAGGACCGAGGACGGCCCCGGCCCGTCCTCGGTCCTCGGTCCTCGGTCCTCTGCCGGACGAAGGGGTCGGACAGGCCCTACAGGCCCGGTCCGTTGTACGCGCCGCGGTGCGGCTTCGTGGTCGCGCTCACCGGGTTGCCCCAGTAGTCGCGGCCTCCGTTGCCGCTGATGACGGAGCCGTTGTTCAGGCCGGGGGACGTGGCGCGCAGCTTGTAGCCGTCGACCGAGTGGATGGTGTCGCCGCCGGTGCCCGGGTTCACGAACTGCGGGTCGCCGGCGATGCCGTTGGCGGTCGGCCGGGGCACGCCCTGGAAGACGTTCCACAGCCAGGAGATCCCGGCGCCCGTGGGCAGTCGGGAGTCGGTGGTCCCCACCCAGACGTTGTTCTCGACGACGCTCTCGTCGGGGAGCGTGATGCTGAACTTCTTGTCGGTGCAGTAGACGACGTTGTTGTACATGTGCAGCGCGGACCGTCCGGCGCTGACGCTGCTCATCCGGCAGTCGTTCTCGGAGATGTTGTAGCGGATGATCTGCTGGGCGCCCCCGATGGTGCCGCAGCCGTCGCAGTCGAGGAAGAAGCCGCCGATGTTGTCGCGGCTGAAGTTGTACTGGATCGTGCAGGTGCCGGTGTTGCCCCAGTCGCAGTCGAAGGCCTGGCTGTCGGCGACGGACATCCGTGTGATGCCGTACACGGCGTTCTTCTGGATGGTCGGGTTGTGGTCGCCGAGCACCCAGATGCCGGCGAAGTTGCCGCCGGAGAAGGGATAGACGCCGTTGCCGACACCGGAGGCGTTGTTGTACTGGATCATGGGCGATTCGGCGTAGCTCGCGATGATGCCGTCGCCGCCGACGTCCTTGACGGTGTTGTTCTCGATCAGGACCCCGGTGCCCTTGACTGCCATGGCGCCGACGCGGATCTTGAGGCCGCCGCCGCCCGTGTTGCTGATCTGGTTGTCGTGGACGTGGACGTCGTTGAGGGTCGAGTTGGTGCCGCTCGCGCCGGTGACGATCGCGGCGGACTGGACGAAGTCCTCGGTGGTCGGGCTGTTCTTGTTCGTCTGGCCGGCCACCCGGTCGATGACGAGGTTGCCTATGTCGAAGCCGCGGTGCGCCGTGCCGTCGGTGGCGGAGATCCGCAGTCCGGTGCGGCGGGCGAGCGTGGAGGCGGGGTTGGTGAGCTTGAGGTTGCTGATCCGCCAGTGGTCCTGGTTGGTCAGGGAGACCGCGTTGGGGGCGCCGCCGCCGTCGATCACGGGCAGGGTGCCGGTGCCGTAGCCGGTGAGGACGACGGGGGCGGCGGCGGTGCCGCTGCCCTGCGGGGCGAGGGAACCCGTGCACGTGGTGCCGGCTGCGAAGGCGAGTGTGTCCCCGGGTCCGTACGTCTTCCCGTTGGCCTGTCCGATGCTGTTGAACGGCGCCGCTTGACTGCCGTCCCCGGCGGCCGCCCGCGAGCAGTCCACATAGGTGACACCGCCCGCGGCCGCGGCGGGCGTGCCGGTGAGGGCGGTGGTTCCGCCGAGTGCGAGGGCGGCGGCGATGAGCCCGCGGCCCAGCAACTGCCGTACGGGCAAAGCTCTGTCGGTCATGACGCAACAACCTTTCTGGCGGTCGGGTGCGGCCAGAAGTTAGGTGCGGCTCGTGATCGAGTCAATGCAATCCTGTCGATTGATCGAATTTCGATCAGCCTGTGGGCGATTGCTCGATCCCCTGCGCTTGCGTGAATCGCCCCGCCGGGCGAGGGCTCCGGTCCGACCACCCGCCCCTCCGGTCCGACCACCCGCTCCGCCGGGCCGGCCACCGCGCACCTCCGGGCCGGCCGGACCGCCCAACGACGAGGCCCCGCCCGTCAGAACCCCGCCACGGCCGGCAGGAGGCGCAGACGGCAGGCGTCCAGGGCGCTGTCGACATGAGCGTCGAGGCGCGGGTCGGGGGCCAGTACGGAAAGACGGTGCATGGTCAGCATCGCGTCCCAGGCCGAGGTTCCGGCCAGCGGCGACGGGCTCCAGACGACGTCTTCGAGGTGGGTCCAGAGGTGGCCCCCGAAGCCAAGGTGAATCGTTCCTGCCCGGGATTCCTCCTCGTCGAGGGCGCGACGCGCCGCCGTCAGGAAGGTCACGGCGTGCTCGGGCCCGAGCGCCGAGACGACGGCCCGGAGGTGGGAGGCGATCAGGGACGTGACCTCGGCCCAGCCGGCCATGTCACCGAAACGCTCGCACAGACGTACGTTCAACAGGTGTTCCATGTCAGTGGTCATGCATGCACAGATACGTTTCCGCTGCCCATGGCGTCCGTCACGACACGCGGGTGGTGGGGTCCACCCCCCGTACGGAGTGATCGTCGTACCCGCCGGCGCCGACCGGGGCACGCCGGAGGGCCGGGGCGCAAGACGCGCCCCGGCCCTCGGGTGGGATGGTGCCGGCGGGGTCAGACCTGCTCGTCCTCCGGGATGCTGACCAGCCAGCGGGTGTCCTTGCGGGGCCGCAGGTACAGCACCCAGTAGAGGGTGGCCACCGCCGTGATGCCGCCGGTCCACAGCAGGTACTGGGCGTCCTGCATGTAGAGGACGTAGGCGAGGACACCGATGAGGACCACCGGGATGGCCGGCCACAGCGGCATGCGCCACGCCGCGACCTCGCGGTGCGCGCCCCGGCGGCTGAACAGGGCGGCCACGGCGACCAGCAGGTACATGCCGGTGACGGAGACGCCGGTGACGCCGTAGAGGGTGTCGAGGTTGACGAAGCACAGGGCCGCGCCGGGGATGCCCACGACCAGGGTCGCCACCCACGGGGAGCCGAAGCGGCCGAGGCGGGACAGGGCGTTGTTGACGGGCTCGGGCCAGGCCTTGTCACGGGCCGACGCGAACAGCACGCGGGAGTTCTGGATGACCATCACGATGCCGGCGTTGATGATCGCGAGGGCGACGCAGAGGCTGATGAAGGTGCCGACGGCCGAGTTGGACCAGGCCGCGATCATGCCGCTGATGTCACCGCCGGTGAGGGTCTCCAGGTCGCCGGCGCCGAGGGTGATGGCGACGACGGGCACCAGGATGACGGCGGTCGAGATGGCGAGGGTGGCGAGCACGGTGCGGGCCACGGACTTGCGCGGGTTCTCCAGCTCCTCGGAGAGGTAGACGGCCGTCGAGAAGCCCTGGGTGATGAAGAGGGCGATGGCGAGGCCGGAGACGACCATGGCGCCGGTGACGAGCGAGTGCGTGCCGCCCTCGGCGGCGACCTGGCCGTGGACGAGGGAGCCGACGCCCCGCTCCGAGTGGGCGAAGCCGAGGACCGCGACGACGCCCGCGGCGATCACTTCGAGGACGAGGAAGATGCCGGTGATCCAGGCGTTGGCGCGCAGGTCGAGGAGGCCCGCGAGGGTCGCGAGGAGCATGACGCCGGCACCGGCGATCGGGGCGGGGATGTGCACCAGGGGCGCGAGGTAGTCGGCGGTCCCCATGGCGATCACCGGTGGCACGATCATCACCACCAGCAGGGACAGGACGAACACCAGCCAGCCGGCGAGACGGCCCGAGAGGGTCGAGACGATGGCGTACTCGCCGCCCGCGCTGGGGATGAGGGTGCCCAGCTCGGAGTAACAGAACGCCACGCCGATACAGAGCAGCGAGCCGATGGCGATGGTGAGGGCGGCGTACGTGCCGACTCCGTCGAACAGGTCGGGTACCACCACGAAGAGGGTGGAGGCGGGCGTCACGCACGACAGCGTGAGCAGTGTTCCGCCCACGACACCGATGGATCGCTTGAGCTTCTGCGGCACGGGGCCGGTCTGGGGGGCCAACGCGTGCGGCGCGCTGAGGGTGTCGGTCATCAGGCGGTTCCGATCGATGCGAGCGGTGGTTCTGAGCGGGAGCGGTATCGCCTCCGAGGCGGCTGGTGATCAGGTGGTTCCGTGAGCTCCCGGGCTGAATGGAAGCCTGAGCAGAACCGCAGGTCAATGGCCCCTTGGCTGCGGAATCCGTAGTTCCGACACGCCCGGGGCGACTGCCAGGGCGCTAAGAACGCGCCAAGACGGCGGAATCGCTCCGTGCGGGAACCGCAGCCCTCCGGCCAGGACTTTTCCCGCGCTTTACCGCCGCTCCACATTCCGGAACGCCGGACGACCCCGCCGGCGCCCCGACACGCCGTGTCACATCCCCGGCCGCCGTCTCGTCCTTCTTGCGAAACGCCCTACCCGAGAGCAGGAGGAGGCTTCCCGTGCAGGCAGCCGAGGCACAGAGCAACATCGCGGTGATCGAGCGCTTCCACGCGGCCACGAACAGTGGCGACCCGGCCCTCGTCGCGAGGGCCGTCGACGAGCTCACCGCACCGGACCTGGCCTTCCACGCCCCGGTGCCGACGGGCGCGACGGGTGCGGAGGCACTGAAGCAGGTCTGGGAGGTACTGCTCCGCGCGTTCCCCGACATCCACGTCACCGTCGAGGAGACGATCACGGAGGGCGACCGGGTGGTCTCCCGGAACACGGTGACCGGGACCCACCTGGGCGAGTACCGGGGCCTGCCGCCCACCGGGAAGTCCGTCGCCTACGGCGAGATCTTCGTCTTCCGCTTCGTGGCCGGACGGATCGCCGAGGTCCGGGGCGTCGTGGACGTCCTCACCCAGCTGCGGCAGCTCGGCGCGTTCCCGTCCTGACGGAGCCCGAGGGTCTTCACCGAGCTCAGAAGTGGCTCAAGTCCCTTGTTCCGGCGGACTCCTCGAAGGCAAGGTCAACTTCGCCATCGACCAATGGCACGCAATTCCAGGGGGACACGAGCATGAAGATCATGAAGACCGGCCTGTCCGCGTGCGCCGTCGCCGCGCTGCTCACCGGCACGGTCGCCTGCACGTCCGAGAGCGGCGGTACGGCCCCACGGCCCACGCACGCGGCCGCGACGGCGACGCCGACCGCGACGGCGTGCGCGGGCGGCACGTACACGTGGTTCAACGTCGACACACGGGAGGTCCTGACCGGCCTCGCCGAGAAGCAGAAGCTCGGCAAGGGTGGCGGCAGGCTGACGCACACGGTGTCGCCGCTCCACACGCCGCTCACCGCCGTCACCTTCGAGAAGGGTCCGCGGGTCGACCCGAAAGCCACACTCCACTCCCTGGGTGCCCGCATCGGGGACCCGGACGCCGTCGACGCCGAGGGCTACGGGTTCGCCGACGTCCACAGGGCGGCACCGAAGCTCGACTCCAAAACCGCCACCGTCCTGGGCGCCGGAACCTTCGTGGAGTACGCCTACGTACGCCAGGTCACCGGCGACTTCCTGTACACCTGCGCCGACGGAACGCGGGCGGCGGGCCGCGCGATCGGCTGGACCACGGACGGCTCGGGCCTCCTGGAGTGCTCCACGCCGATCGAGGACATGAAGGCCGACGAAGCGCCCAGGGAAGCGGCCCTCCTGTCCTGCGGCCCCGGGAGCGCTGCGGCCAGGACCAAGCAGGGCTGAGAAGGGCCGAGAAGGACGGAAAGGGGGCCGGGGGGCGGTTCACGGCCCCCGGCCCCTCGGTCACGGGATCCGAACGCCCGCATAGTAGCCATGTACATAGTAGCCATGTACTGTATCTCTCGTGAGTTCAGCAACCGAGAGCGCCACGGCAGGCTTCCTGGTCTGGCGCCTGTCGATGAAGTGGCGCGTGGCCGTCGACCGGGCGGTCGCACCGCTGGGCCTGACCCATGCCCAGTACGCCTTGATGGGGTCCCTGCACGGCATGGCGCGCGCCGGGCTCGAACCGAGCCAGCGGCAGCTCGCCGACCACACCGGACTCGAGCCGCTGTACGTCTCCAAGCTCGCCCGTGCGCTGGAGGCGGCCGGGCTCGTGGCCCGCGTCCGGGACCCCCACGACCCGCGCGCCATGCGGCTGTCGCTCACCGAGCAGGGCAGCGACGTCACCCGCCGCGCCATCACGGTGGTCCAGGGCCTCCTGGACCAGATGCTGGCGCCCCTCGGGGGACAGGACAGCCCGCGGGCGCAGCAGTTCGCCCGCGAGCTGGCGACGCTGCTCGACGCACCTCTTGATCCGCACACCGAGAACGACGAGGAGCCCTCATGACCACCACCGCACCCACCACCAACGGCCGCGTCATCGCCCTGGCGCACTACGCCTCGCGAGCCCTCCTGGAGGGCGTGCTGACCCGCCACGGCGCCACGTTCGAACAGAGCGTGACGCTCCGGGCCGTCGTCGTCGCCGGCGACTCCGTCGACCGGGACGCGCTCGTCTCCGACGTCATCGGCTCGCTGAAGGCCGACGAGACGCTCGTACGCGGCGTGATCGACGGGATGACGGACACGAAGCTGCTGGAACAGGATCCGGCACAGGCCTCCCGGCTGAGGCTCACGCAGGCCGGACGGGAGCTGTACGAGTCCACCACCTCCGAGACCGCCGAGATCTCCGCCCGGCTGTACGCCGACATCCCGGCCGAGGACCTCGCGGTCGCGGGCCGCCTTCTGACCCTCATCACGCACCGCGCGAACGCCGAGCTGGCAGCCCGCGCCTGAGTCCGCCCGGGCCGGCCGCGGGCCGGGGAGGCGCAGCCGTGACCCCATCGGACCAGGTGACCGCACCTCCCCGACCGCGTTGAACCTGCCATGAAGAAGATCATCGTCGCGCTGGCCGCGACCCTCCTGTCCGCCGGGCCGGTCGCCGCCGCAACCGCCGCCCCCACCGCCCTCGACGCCCACATCCGGCTCACCGCCACCCGCGCGCAGGGCGAGACCGTCCTCTTCGGTTCCGTGTGGCTCGACTGCCCAGGGGGCGAGCGGAACCACCCCCACGCACGCGCGGCGTGCGCCGACCTCCAGAGGGCCGGCGGCGACTTCGACCGGCTCCCGGGCGGGATCGGCATCTGCTCGAACGATGCGACCCCGGTCACCGTGACGGCCGACGGCACCTACCGGGGGCGGGAGGTCCACTGGGAGCGCACGTTCGTCGACGAGTGCGCCCTCGGTGTCGCGACCGGCCGGGTCTTCGACTTCTGACCCGGAAGACCCTCCGTCGGCGTTTCGGCCACTCTCCCCCGAGGTCTCGACCCACGCGCCGCAAGGGTCGATGCACCGGGCACGAACGCGCATTCGCTCTGCCACGGGGTTCGGGTGCCGTCCGAAACACATGTGTTCGACCGGCCCGGCCTTGTCGTTGAGCTCTCCGACCGCCCAGCCCCGGCTTCCGGAGAACGCCATGCACCCTCTTCCCCACCGTGTCGACGCCCCTCTCCTCGTACCCGATGCGAGGTGGACGGCATGACGACCACCACGGACGACGCATCGTCCACGGCCCCGGCCGAGACCGTCTCGGCCTCCGAGCGGCTGCTGTTCGGCGGTGAACTCGCCTACGACCAGGGCTGGAGCCAGCACCGCGGGACCTGGGTGAAGCTGGGCATGTGGCGCATGGCCGTGACCTTCCCCCGCCAGGTCGCGGTCGCCGTGCGGCTCGCCCGCCGGGCCGACCGGCGCGCCCTGTACACGGTGGCGGTCGGCGAGATCGGCCGCGGTGTCGCGCAGGCCTTCTCCCTGGTGGCGGTGAACGCGCTGCTGACCGAGCTGCTGGCGTCGGGAATCCTCGTCGACCGGCTCCGGGCGGCCCTGCCGTCCCTGGTGTTCGTCTCGGTGATGGCGGTCGTCTCCTCGCTGCTCAAGTCGGCGTCGACCGCCTCGACGGGGATCCTGGAGCCGAAGGTCCAGCGGGTCGCCACCGAGCGGTACCTGGGACTCGTCGCCCGGGTGGAGATGGACGCGATCGAGGACGACGCCTTCCACAAGCTGATGGACTCGGCGCAGTGGGGCGCCGACGGGGCCCGGCGGATGGTGGGCTACTGCACGGCCGTGGTCGCCTCGGCGATCTCCCTGATCGCGGCCGCGAGCGTGCTGACGGTCCTGCACCTGGCGCTGCTTCCGCTCCTCGTGGCGATGGCGCTGCCGAGTGCGTGGGGATCCCTGACGATGGCCCGGGCGCGGTACGAGAGCTGGCACCGGTTCGTCCAGCACGCGCGCGCCGCGCAGCTGCTCAGCCGGCTCCTGATCGACCAGCAGGCGGCCGGTGAGGTCCGGGTCCACGACGTGGGGCCCTTCCTCCTCGAGCACTTCCGGGGCATGGCGGAGACGAGCGAGCGGGAGCAGACCCGGCTCGCCTGGGTGGGGGCCCGCACGGGGCTGCTCGCCGACGGTGCCCGTGGTGTGGCCACGGTCGCCGCGTACGCCGTGCTCGGTCTCCTTCTCTGGAACGGGCAGATGGCGCTCGCCGTCGGCGGTACGGCGGTGCTCGCGATCCGGGCCGGGTCTGCGAGCATCACCGACCTGGTGCTGCGCGTCGCCGACCTCCAGGAGGAGTCCCTCTTCGTCGCCGACCTGGAACGGCTCTGCACCGAGGCCGAGCGGCGGGCGATCCCCGAGGTGGGCGTGGACCTGCCGGAGGACTTCGACGCGATCCGTTTCGAGAAGGTCACCTTCTCCTACCAGGGGGCCGAGGAGCCCTCGCTGCGGGAGGTGGACCTGGTCATCCCCCGCGGCAGGACCGTGGCCCTCGTCGGGGCGAACGGGTCGGGGAAGACCACGGTGTCCAAGCTGCTGTGCGGTCTGCACATGCCAGCGACCGGGCGGGTGATGTGGGGCGAGGTGGACGCGGCGGAGGCCTGCCGCGCCCGGCTCTTCTCCCGGGTCGCGATGGTCGCCCAGAACTTCCAGCGGTGGCCGTTCACCGCCCGGGTGAACATCGGGATCGGCCGGCCCGCCGGTGCGATCGACGACCGTGACATCGACGCCGCGGCCGCCTACGCGGGCGCCGACGACGTCGTGGCGAAGCTGCCCCGCGGCCTGGACACGCTGCTCGCCCGCGGCTATCAGGGCGGTCAGGAGATCTCCGGCGGACAGTGGCAGAAGATCGGACTCGCCCGGGCGCGGTACCGGAACGGACAGGTCCTGGTCGTCGACGAGCCGACCAGCGCCCTGGACCCGGTCGCCGAGCAGCGGGTCTTCGACCAGATCCACCGGCTCGCCGGTACGGGCCAGACCACCGTCCTGATCACCCACCGGCTCCACAGCGTCCGCCACGCGGACCTGATCTACGTCCTGGAGCGGGGCCGGGTCGTCGAGCACGGCACGTTCGAACAGCTCATGGACCCGGCCGGCGGCACCGGAGCCTTCCGGGAGGCGTACAACCTGCAGGCCCGCCAGTTCCTGGCGCCCGCCGTGCCCGGGCAGGCCGGGCGCTCCGACGGACATCCCGCGCCGGAGGAGACGACCGCCTGACGCCTCCCGGCCCGGGATTCCCGGCCCTGTCCGGACCGCCCGGGGGCGGGGGCGTCGACCGGCGCCCCCGCCCCCGGGCGGGAAGGAGTACGGGGCTGGGGAAGGGCTCAGGCGACCGGCGCTTTCCCGGACCTCGGCAGGAGCGGCCTCGGCAGGAGCTTCCTCGGCAGGCGCGCGCAGCGGGTGCCGAGGGCCATCAGGAACGCGGTGGGCAGGAAGACCGCGTCGCAGGTGACCATGGCCAGGGAGAAGAACGGGATGCCGAGGAGCACCGCGATTCCCATGTGTTCGAGCATCATGACGCCGAGCAGCACGTTCTTGACCTTGCGGTTGGCCAGCGTGAACGGGAAGGCCACCTGCAGCGCGACCGTCCCGTAGCTCATCACCAGGACCATCAGGGTGTTGGCCGCGAGCAGCCCGGAGAGCCAGGGCCAGGGCTCGAAGTACTCCAGGCTCAGCGCGTAGTGCAGGGCGCTGCCCTCCTGCCAGCGGGAGCCCTGGATCTTGTACCAGCCGGAGGTGGAGTAGATGAGGCAGACCTGGACGGCCACCGTCAGCATCGCCGTGTTGTGCAGCATCGCGGAGGCCGCGTCGAGCACGGCGCGGACCTCGGAGTCGGGGAGCCGGCGGCCGACGGCGTACCACAGACCCTGGACGCCCCAGAGGGTCCACAGGACCAGCGGCCAGCCCGTGTCCAGGCCGAACGCCACCAGCAGGAACAGTCCGGTGGCCGACCAGAGGGCGACTCCCGTGCGGTCGGCGCCCGAGGAGCCCTCGCTGTTCCGGCGGCGCGCGTCGAGGGACCAGACCTGGGCGCAGCGCGTGAAGACGAGGTAGATCACCATGATCTTCAGGACGTTGTCGCCGCCGTCGCCCACCAGGGTGTTGCGGTTCTCCAGCGACAGCACGCCGACCATGAGCAGCACGGACATGGTCCTGGTGCGCCAGCCGACCATGACCGCGACCGCCGCGGCGACGGTCAGGGTGTAGACGATCTCGAACCAGAGCCGGCCGTCGGACCAGTACAGAAGGCTGAAGCTGCCGTCCGTGCGGCTCAGTTCGAGGGCCATCTCGTACGACAGCGGGCTGCGGTCGCCGTACAGCACCCGCCGTTGGGGCCATTCCCGGAGGAGGAAGGCGGCGATGGTCAGGGCCAGTCCGATCCGGAGGACGGCGGCCTGGTACGGGGCCCGGGTGGTGCAGACGGCGTGTCCGAGTCGCGCGAGGGCCCGACGGGCGCGGGCCGGGCGGGCCTGCTCCGGCGGACGGGTCCACGTCGTCGGGCGGTCGGCGACGGGTGTTTCGGTGCTCACGTCACAGTCCCCTGTAGTCCTGGTCGGTCACCGGCCACCAAGGGAGCATCCGGTAGGTGGTGGTGTCGGGTGCGTCCTCGGAGCTCCACGATGGCGGCTGCACCATCGTGTAGCGGCCCGCGAGCTGCATTCCCGTGATCCGCTCGCCCTGCCAGTCGCGCCCGACCCGCTGGAGCGCGATGCGCCTGAGGTAGTCCACGGCGACCTTGCCGCGGATGCCCCTGGGGCGGTTGCCGGCGTCGAGCCAGGCCTCGGAGTTGTCCCAGGCGATGCGGAGCATGTTCTGGTGCACATGGCTGGGCGCCGGATTGCCCTGGATCTCCGCCACGTCCTGCGCGGTGAGGTTGATCCAGTCCGACGTGCGGACGGCTCTGTCCGTGCCCCCGGTCCTCAAGCGGACGCCGATGGCGTCGTTGCGCTGTTTCGGGTTGGGGGCGAACAGCTTCCAGTCCTGCGCGAACTCGGGCTGGACGTAGGAGTCGATCGCCTTGCCGTGGGTGGCTCTGAGGGCGTTGGCCGGCGCCAGGGTCAGGAAGATCATGGCAAGGTGCGTCACCAGGGCGCCGGCCAGCAGGACGGCGGTCGCGGTCAGCGCGACGGCCGCTGCGGGGGACCACCGGGGGCCGGTGTCCGGTGCCGTTGCCGGTGCGCCGTCGCTCGACCGCGGAGGGGGCAGGTGCCGCGTCGGCGCCACCGTAGTGGTGAGGGATTCGGCGGCGCATTCGCTGGAAGGTTCCATCACGTTCCTTCTTGTGGGCGGCCCGTGTGGTGGTGAACGACCACCACACGGGCCGCACGCCCGAGACGTCGCCGGTGAATTCAGCGTCGCCCGGTTGTTTCAGCGGCCGCTCGGCATGCCGGCGACCGTTCTTCGGTTCAGTTGAGGGGGCACGTCGCGGTGTTCTTGTCGGTCCAGGTCAGACCGGCGGCGGAGCTGAGCACGTCCGCGATGTCGTTCAGGACCTCGCCGCGGGGGCGAACGTACCAAGCGGCGAAATTGTTCGCGTTCTGCGGGTTCCAGATGTAGGTGAGCAGCGGATTCGCGGGCGCATTTGCCGCGACACCGGCGTTCGTGCGCGCGAGGGTGTCGGTGTAGGGAGGCGTGGGCAGGTCGCTCCAGGTCGACGTGGCCGGGTCGTAGGGCGCCGGCCAGTTGTCGAGCCCCCGGTTGAACCAGTAACCGGGCGAGCACCACTGGTTCGGCGGCGGGGGCGTGGTGGTGGCGGTCGTCGCCGTGGTGGACGTGGTGGCGGTGGTGGCGGTGGTGGATGTCGTCTGGGTCGTGCTCGTGGTGCTGGTGGTGCTGGTGGTCGTGGCCGTCTGGCCGTTCTGGCCCGTGGTGCCGGTCAGGCCGATGAGCCCGGTCGTGAGCCCGAGGTCTCCGATGATCGTCGGGGCGAAGACCGCGTTCTGCGTGCAGTAGCCGAACGTGCCGCCCTTGCAGCTGTGGTCCAGGTCGTACGTGCCGCCCTTCCCCTTGTGGTGCTCCTTGTCCTTGTCCCCGTCGCTGTGTGCCGGGGAGAGCGTGCTGCTCTGGTTGTGCGCCGTCCAGGGGTGTTCCCAGCCCAGTGCCTGGGAGACGGTGGGGGTGCCCATTCCGAGGGCGAGTACCGAAGCTCCCACCAGCAAGGCTCGTGTGGCCCGCATGACGATCCTTTCCCTGATTTCCGCACGGGATGAGAGATCCCGCTTGTTCAAGCGAGAATTAGAGCAACGCCGGTCCATGAAAACAAATAATCCGGCCGTGATTCGTCCGTGTGATGACGGGAATACATCGCAGGGGCTAGATCTCATCGCATTTACCGACCACCCGCAGGCAAATGCAAACAAATATCCGCCGAACTCACAGGGGAATTCGGCGGACCTGGCGAAGGGAAACGGACGCCCCTGGCGGGGCGTCCGTCGAGATCTTTCGTCGGGAGGGGCCGACTCAGGGGCGCCCCGTGGCCGACCACGCTTCGAGGAGGCCGGAGAGGGCCGTCCGCGTCCGGGCGGCCTTCGTCGTGTCGCCGTCCCTCGCCGCCGGGGCGAGTTCGGCGTGGATGAAGGCCGTGCGGTGGCGTTCCGCCGCCTTCCCCTGGACGTTCATGGCCCCTTCCAGGGGGCATCGGTCGGACCACCCCCTGCAGACGCGAAGTCCGCGGGCCTCCATGCGCGCCGCCAGGGTCGCGACCTCCTCGGGTGCGGTCCGCGCGGCGCCGGTGGAGAGGATGGCGTCGTAGGGGCGGTCCGACGCCTCGGCGAAGCCGTGCAGCTGAAGGCCGGGAATGCCACGCTTCTGCAGTTCCATGACGATCGCGTGGAAGACGCTGTCGGTGCGATGGGCGACGTCCGCCGCGTCTCCCCGACCGGAGGTGCGGTGGGCGCCGGCGAGGACGAGAGAGCCGCCCGGCGCGTTCTCCAGGAGTTCGGCGCCGAGGGCCTCGGTGCCGCGGTCGGCCACCGGGTGGGGCACCTGCACGCTCCAGCGGACGGCGGCGTCGGCGTTGACGTAGAGCCGCCCCCATCGCGCCTCGGCCCCGGTCCCGAGGGCGGCGACCTCGTCGTAACGCCGGCCGGAGGCGGAGTCGGTGAGCCTGGTCAGGCGGAAGCCGACGGCGGCGAGGCCCTTCTCGGCCTCTTCGAGCTCGCCGTCCAGGAGGTGACCGACACCGCGGGCGAGAGCCTCGCGCCGGGCGTCGCCCGGGGGCATGTAGGGCGCTCGGGCGCCGGCCTGCTTTCCGTACGCGACGATCCGGTCGTCGAGGTTCACGAGCTCACGGGCATGCGGACGCTCCGCTTCCGTGTCGCCACTCGCCGTTGATGCGCAGCCGAGAAGGGAGAGTGTCATTCCGACAGCGAACAGCAGGTGAAGAAAAAGTGATGATCTCGTGACGCCCTGAGCATAGTCGATCTTGAAGCCCGTGTGAAGATCGGCCGGTGACATTCTGCGATTCTCTCCCCATAGGTCGTGCACTGACAGTGACGGCGGCCCTCGCCGCTCTCACCGTCGGCTGTGCGTCCGCTCCCACGGAGCCGCAGAGCAAGCCCGGCGGGCGTTCGTTCACCGTGGCCGCCGCGGGAGATGTTCTCATCCACCCGGAGCTGGTCGAGCAGGCCGCCCGGGACGCGAAGAAGACGGGCAAGGGAGAGGCCGGACTGGACTTCGGCCCGCTGATGGCCGGTGTGAAGCCGGTGATCAGCAAGGCCGACCTGGCCATCTGTCACATGGAGACGCCGGTCGGCTCCCCCCGGGGACCCTGGCAGGGGTATCCGGAGTTCCTGGTGCCGCCGCAGATCCTCACGACCCTGAAGGACGTGGGATACGACACCTGCTCGACGGCCTCGAACCACACCAACGACCACGGCCTCAAGGCCATCCGCACCACACTGAACGCGATGGACCGGGTGGGGCTCGGTCACACCGGGTCGGCCCGCACGCCCGAGGAAGCCCAGAAGATCAACATCCGCGACGTCAAGGGCGTCAAGGTGGCACACCTGGCCTACTCGTGGGAGTCCTTCCTCAACCCGACGTCCGACAAGGAACGCTGGTCGTTCAACCGGATCGGCACGGACGAGATCAAGAAGGCCGAGAAGCGAGCCCGGGCGCAGGGCGCCGAAGTGGTGATCCTCTCGCTCCACTGGGGCCTGGAGCACTACAACGAGCCGAGCGTCCCCCAGCTTGAGCTGGCCGAGCGGATCACCCAGGAGACCGGGATCAATCTGGTGATCGGTCACCACGCGCACGTGGTGCAGCCGATCCAGAAGCTGAACGGCAAGTGGGTCGCCTACAGCCTGGGCAACCAGGTCGCCCGGCACTCCACGCCCACGGGGCTGACCGAGGAGGGGGCGATCGGCTGGTTCGAGTTCCGGGAGACCGCCTCCGGCTGGGACGTGTCGGCCCGCTACCGCACCACCCTGGTGGACGTCCCGCCCGACGCCGAGCCCGGTGAGAAGCTCCCCGAAGGCGCCGTCCAGGAGCACCGGCTCGTCGACGTCCGGCACATGCTCGACCACCCGGACGACCTGACCTCGGACCGCCTCTCCCGCTACCGCCTCGCCGCCGAACGGACGCGTGGCTTCCTCTTCAACCGAGGAGCTCCGGGGGGCGACGGCCTGGCCGAGCTCTCCCTGGAGTACTGAGCCCTCGCACCGTCCGTTCCGTGCGTTCATCACCGCGGCCGCCCGGGCCCACGTCAGTGGCGGCCCGTGTGTGCGGCGGCAGTCGGAATCAGAAAGAGCAGCAGTGACATCGACCAATGCCGCGTACCGCGTGCGAGGAGGGCGGCGCCGGAGCCGCAGGCGCGCCGACATGCCGCTGCTCGGCGGCATCCGCCCGCCGATCGCGGTCCTGTGCGTGCTGATCCTCGGCCTGGCCGGCCTGACGGCCAAGGTGCTCGGTCCCGGCAAGGACACGGTGGTACCGCCGGCGGTGCTGTCCTCTCAGCAGTACTTCGCCGAGGACGGCGCCATCGCGCTGCGCGCCTCGATCGACGAGCGGGTCACCGACCTGGAGCGGACCGCCGCCGCGCTGAGCGCGGGGCGCCCGGTGAAGCCCGAACGGATCCTCACGGACCTGGGCCGGACCTACCAGAAGTGGACCGGCACCACGGTCGTCGACCTGGAGAGCGGGGACGTCCTCGCCGCCCGAGGGGAAACGATTCCCCTCTCCTGGCTGGACAAGGACGTCCTCCTCGGCAAGCAGGCCCTGACACCCCGCATGGTGCGGCTGGAGGCCGGCGACGTCCGCCTGATGACGATGGCCGTACTGGACTGGCCCGACCGGCCGCAGCAGCTGCTGCTCGCGTCCAGCAGCCTGTCCGTGCCGGCCATCAACCTCGGTCCCTTCCGCAGCATGGCCGTGGTGGCCGAGAACGGCGAGATCCTCGGCACGGCCGGCTTCGAGCAGGCCGAAGCGCTCAACTCCGACCAGGAGCGCCAGGAGCTCTCCTTCCTCCACCAGCAGATGAGCCGCCTCGCCGACCAGGCCGCGGTGCGCACCGAACAGCACCCTGTCAGCGCGAAGGAGCCCGGCTCGCGGGGCTACCCCGGTGTCAGTGGCACCCTCCTGGGCGGCGAGTACAACGGCCGCGTCGCCACGGCCGGCTACGCCTCGCTCGCCGCCGCCAACCCGGAGGAGAAGCAGAGCCAGGCCGCCGGTCTCGGGCTCACGGTGGTGGCGCTGCTGCCCTCGGTCAAGCAGTCGACCTCCGACCAGGGCCTCGAGCTGTACGGCCTGGCGGCCGCGGGCGTCCTCGTGCTGCTCGGGCTCCTCGCGGTGACCGTCCTCTGGGCGACCGTGCAGCGGCCGCTGCTGCGCCTGTTCCTGGAGTCCCGCCGGCTCGCCCGCGGCGATCTGACCCGTCCGGTCTCCGTGCCCCGCTGGGGAGAGGCCGCCCGCATCGGTACCGCTCTCGAACGCCTGCGCCGGCAGCTCGCCGGTGACGGCGCGGACTCCGGTGCCGCCCCGCGCCGGCGGACCCTGGTCGGCGGGCGCGGTCCGCTGGTGGTGACGGCGGCGCTGCTGCTCCTGTGGTGCGTCCCCGTCGGCCTGCTCCTGAACCGCACGGACGACTCGGTCAGCGTGCCGGCCCCCATGGTGAACGACCAGCGCGACCGTACGGACCTGATCGCCGACCGGCTGCGCAGGGCGCTCAACGAGGCGCAGGCCGACATCGTCTCCACGGCCCGTCTGATCGGGGAGGAGAACCCCGAGGACACCGGCCGGCTCCTTGAGGAGGCGCTCCTCAAGCACCCCCGCTACCGGTCCCTGTACGTCGTCGGCGCCGACGGCGAGATCACCGCGCGGGCGGGCTCCGAGCCCCACGACTGGAGCCGTGGCAAGGACCTGCCGCCGGTCCGGGTGTCCGGGCAGGGCGGCAAGGAACCGATCGTCCAGGCCGGCGCCCCGCTGCCGGAGCGGGAGGGCGGCACCCTGGTCGGCGAGATCCGGGTGGAGTTCCTCAACTCGCTCCTCGCCCGGCCGGGCCTCGGGGACGTGCGTGTGGTGGACGCCGCCGGGCAGACCGTCGCCGCCGGCAACGGCTTCCTGGCGTTCGAGGAACTCCCCGACGGCCCCCTGACCGACCTCGTCCGGGCCGCCGGCATGCGCGTCGGAGCCGGTCCCGTCGAGAACGGCCTGCTCATCCGGGAGGGCAACGGCGTCACCGTCGCCGCTGCCGCCCCGTTCTCCGGCGGCGGCGTCACGGCCGACATCGGCTGGACCGTCGTCAGCCACCAGGACGCCTCGCGCTTCCAGATCGCCCCGTACGAACGCGAGGACCGCAGCGTGCTCGCCGGAATGCTCGGGCTCGCCGCGATCATCTTCTGCCTCGGCTGGGTCCACCTGGTGGTCGTACGGCCGCTGCGCGCCCTCGCCGTCAGTGCCGAGAAGCTCGTGGACGGCGACCTCAAGACCGTGCTGTACCCCCGGTACCAGGACGAGGTGGGCGCCGTCGTCCGCAGCCTCGAACTGCTGCGCCAGCAGGCGCAGGCCCACAGACACAACCAGGCGCGCCGGTCCGCGGAGACCCGGCCCGGCGTCGGCGGAAGGTGACAAGGCCGTGCTCTACCTCTACTTCGTCCTGCTGATCAGCGGGGTGCTCCTGCTGATCGCGGGCATCGTGGAACAGCGCCGGCACTACGCGGCCCTCCACACCATCCCGACCCGGGTGCTCGTCAACGGCATCCGGGGCAAGTCGTCCATCACCCGGCTGTGCGCGGGAGCACTGCGCGGCGGCGGCCTCGTGACCGTCGCCAAGACGACGGGCACGGCGGCGCGCTTCATCCACCCCGACGCGACCGAGGAGCCGGTCTACCGGAAGTTCGGCATCGCCAACGTGGTGGAGCAGATCGGCATCGTGCGCCGGGCCGCCACCTACCGGCCGCACGCCCTCGTCATCGAGTGCATGGCCGTCATGCCGGCGCTCCAGGAGGTCAACCAGAGCAAGCTGATCCGCTCCACGATCGGCGTCCTGTGCAACGTCCGCGAGGACCATCTCGCCGAGATGGGCCCCACCCTGGACGACGTGGCCCGCTCCCTGTGCCGCTCGATGCCGGAGAACGGCATCTGCGTGACGGCGGAGAAGGAGCGCTTCCACATCCTTCAGGAGGAGGCGAACGCCCGGAACTGCCGGCTCGTGTACGCCGACCCCGAGACGGTCAGCGACGCCGAACTGCGCGGCTTCAGCTGGTTCACGTTCAAGGAGAACGTCGCGATCGCCCTGGCGGTCGCGGAGCTCCTCGGCATCGACCGGGAGGTCGCGCTGCAGGGCATGTACGACGCCCCGCCGGACCCCGGTGTCCTCTCGGTGGAGCGCTACGTCACGCCCGCCAACCGGCGCCTCGCCTTCGCGAACGTCTTCGCCGCGAACGACCCCGAGTCGACCCTGATGAACGTCAACCAGCTGCTCGACCTCGGGGCCGTCGGCCGCCCCCTGAACGTCGTCATCAACTGCCGTCCCGACCGCGTCGAACGCAACGGGCAGATGGGCGAGATCATCCCCGACCTGCGGCCGGACAACGTCTTCGTCATCGGTCACCCCGCGAAGAGCGCCATCGACGCCATTCCCGCCGCCTGGCGGGACCGGGCGGTCGACCTCGGCGGCGACCGGCGACCGGCCGAGGAGTTCATGCCGGCCCTGCTGGGGCGGATGCCCGACGGCTCCTCGCTCGTCGCCATCGGCAACATCCACGGCCAGGGCGAGGAGCTGCTCGAATACCTCGCCGAGCTGCCGGCCGACGACAGCACCGACGACGGCGCCGACCAGTACGCCGAGTACGGCACGGACGGCACCTGGCCGCAGCAGGCGCCGGCGGGCCACGCCCAGCCGCCGCGCCTGGACCCGTACGCCTCCTACCCCCTGGCCCAGGAGGAGCGGTACCAGGCCGCCCAGACCCAGGAGATCCCGCTGGTGCGAATCCCGCTCCAGCCCACCGGCGTCCACCCCGGGCCGGTGGTGCTCACCGCCCATCGGGACCCCGACGACGGGTGGAGCGTGCCCGGACCCGAGGAGTCCTTCGGCTGGTTCCACCAGCCGCCCCACCAGGGCGACGACCGCACCCCTCCGCACTCCTGACCCGCCGGTCCCCCACCGACCGCCCGCCTCACCACCCGTAACCGCGCCCGGAGCCCCCCGTTGACCACCGCCGCACTGACCCCCGAGATGGCCGCCCTGGGCATCGCCATCGGTCTGCTGTTCTCCCTGCTGTGCTACCTCACGACCAACCTCTCCCCCGGCGGGATGATCACCCCGGGCTGGCTCGCCCTCACCCTCATCGAGGACCTCCAGCGCGCGGCCATGGTCGTGGGCGTCACCGCACTGACCTACGCGGGCACCAAGGTCATGCAGCGCCTTGTGATCCTCTACGGCAAGCGGCTGTTCGCCGCGGTGGTCCTCCTCGGGGTGCTGCTCCAGGCCACGGTGATGATCGTCCTCTCGCTCGAGTTCCCCCTGCTGTACGGCAACCAGACCCTCGGGTTCATCGTGCCCGGCCTCATCGCCTACCAGCTGGTCCGCCAGCCCAAGGGACCCACGCTCCTGGCGACGGCCTCCGTCTCGCTCCTGGCCTACATCGTCGTCGCCGCCGGCCTGCTGCTCGGCGTCATGCCCGCCGCCGCCTGAGAACCAAGGAAGAACCATGGCAGGGAAGAAGAAGTCACGACCGCTCCTCTCGGGCCTCGCGGTGCTCGGGCTCGTCGCGACCTCGGGGTACCTCACCCTGGAGCTGCGCAAGCAGGAGGACCGGGGCGTCACCGAGGTACGCAACGTCGGCGTGCTCAACGGGACCGGGAACCAGGCGGGCGCGGCCGACCCCACGGGCGGGGAACGGTGGTCCCGCCTGGAGAGCCCCGCGCGCAGCGTGCTCCGCGGCGCCGACGGCCAGGTCGAGGCGGTCCTCACCGACGGCGCGCGCACCGCGAAGCTCACGGGCCCGGCGCGCACCTTCGCCGAACCGACCTCGACGGCGTCCAAGGTCTCCACGACCGACTGGATCCGGCTCATGCCGAAGCCCTGGGCCAAGGGCGCGGAGAACGAGAAGTGGTTCAAGGACTGGTACGACGAGAACAAGGAAAGCAAGGAGGACGACATCTTCGCGTTCGCCTTCCAGTACGTGGCCGGCGCGCCGCAGCGCAAGGACGAGCAGGGGCGCGTCTTCGCGGGCGACGCGAACTTCGGACCGCTGAACAGCACCGGAGCCGAGGGCGGGGACCTCCGCCTGGAGCAGTCCGACTTCTACGACTACCTCGGCCTCCCGTACCCCTTCCGGGACGGCGCCGTCGGTACACCGGAGGCCCTTCGGGCCCGCTCGCTCGACTGCTCCGGCTTCATGCGCATGGTCCTCGGGTACCGCGCGCGCTACCCGCTGATGTCTTCGGACAAGTCCGGCGACGGCCTGCCGCGCACCGCGAACGGCATGGCCCGTTCCGACCAGGGCGTCGACGTCCTGCCGCTGACCGGCATCGCCGCCAAGGACCGCCCCACCGCCATCGACCAGCTGCAGCCGGGCGACCTCGTCTTCTTCAAGCTCGACACGCGCACGGGGCAGCGGCTCGACCACGTCGGCATGGTCCTCGGTCACGACACCGAGGGGCACCTGATCTTCGTCTCCAGCCGCGAGGAGGTCAACGGCCCCACGATCGGCGACATCGGCGGTGTCTCCCGCCTCGACGGCAACGGCTACTACGCCAAGACCCTGCGCAGCGCGAAGCGCCTCTGAGGACCGGCGGCGGTCAGCGCGCGCCGTTCGGCCCGTCCACCCCGGTCGCCCCAGTCGCTCCGGTCACTCCGGTGAACGCGGCGCCGGCGACGGCCTGTATGTAGTCGCCGTACTGGCGCCCTGTCCCTGTGCCGTTGGGGTTGAAGGAGTAGACCAGGCGGCGTTCGAGATCACGGGTGGCGAACATGCCGTTCTCCCAGCCGGGGCGGGATCCCGTCTTGCCCCAGACCGTGACGCCGTTGTTCAGGGTGAGCCGCATCAGCCCGACGGGGCCGAAACACGCGGTGCCGGCTTTGAGGCAGTTCTTGTTCGCCAAGGCGTTGGGCACCTCGGGGACCGAGAAGGCCACCTCCTGCTCGGCCGGCGGGAGCAGGCGGCCACGGAAGAGGGCCGTCATGAAGCGGTCCAGGTCGGCGGCGGTGGAGATCATCCCGCCCTCCGCCCACGGGTAGGGGTTCTGCTCGGTGACCTCGTCGCCGTCGACGTACACACGGGTGTGCGGGCCGGGGAGGGTGAGGTCGCCGGCGGCGGGCAGGCTGGTGTCCCGCAGCTGGAGGGGGCGGAGGATCCGCCGGTCGAGCTCGTGCCGGAAGGTGTGGCCGGTGACCTTCTCCACGAGCAGGCCGACGATCACCGTGTTGATCCCGTTGTACTGCTGGACCGTGCCGGGGGCGGGACGGTGTGCGTTCCACTCGTGGTCCTGCGCGGCGAGCGCGAAGGTGTCGCGCACGCCGTCCGAGGGAGTCACGCCCTTCAGCCACCACCCGGGGTCGCTGCCGGGGACCGACGGCGGGCCGGGGGTGGGGGCGGGCTTCGGCAGCCCGCTGGTGTGGTCGAGCAACTGCCGCACCGTGACCGTGCCGTAGTCCGCGGGAATCAGATCCGGGAGGTGGCGCCTCACCGGGTCGTCGAGACCGATGCGGTGCTCGGCGACCAGCTGCAGGGCCACCGTGTGGGTGAAGACCTTCGTGACGCTGCCGATGCGGAAGTGGTCGTCCGCGGTGACGGGACCGGCGGTACCCGTCCACAGGGGGCCGCGGCCCGGTCCGTCGACTCTGACGAGGACACCGGCCTGGTAGCTCGGCAGGGGCGTGACCAGTTTCCGCAGGGGCTCGGGATCGAAGGCGGCCGCCGTGCTCGCCGTGGGCGGCTGCCCCGGGGCGAGGGCCGTGGCGGCGGGGACGCCGGCTCCGACGGTGAGGACCGAGGCGGCGAGGCCGGCCACGGCGAGGCGGCGGAGAGTGGACGGACGGACACGCACGGGCTGCTCCGTTCTGCTGAGGCGGTGGGGCTCGCTGCGCCCCCCTGACACCATCAACTCTCGCGTCCCCGCTGCCCGGTGACCATCCGTGATCACCCGGAGCCGACCCCGAGTCCCCCGGACCGGGACCCTGAGGGCCGCCCCCGAGAAAGGCCCGTACGCCCAGGGGGCGTCCGGAAAGTCCCGTGCGATGCCCCGTCCGGAAACTCCCGCGCGGTGCCCCGTCCGGAAAGTCCCGTGCGTTACCCCCTTACCGCCCGCGCATCAGTTCCAGGTCCTCGCCCCATGCGTCGAGCACCTCTCCGTGTCCGTGGCGTCGGGCCTCCGCCTCCACCAGGGCGAAGAGCCGGCGTTGAGCGGAGACGTCACCCGATCCAGAGATGCGGTCCACGGCGTCGAGCAGGGCGTCGGTGTCCCAGCCGGGCAGCGGGTGCCGGACGAGCTCCCACTCCAGGTACTTGTTGTAGGGACGCGGGCGGCGGTCGAGCGCGAAGAGCAGTTCCAGCAGGTGGCCGATGCTGTCGGTGGCGTCGAGCCGGGCCGCGAGGCCGTGGCCGTCCCTGTCGTTCTTGAGCGAGCGGTAGAGGGAGTTGGCGTAGGCGTCGAGCCACATCGCGGCGGCGCGGGACGCCTCATCGGCGGTGAGGCGCGCCTTGGCGGCCAGGATCCGGCCGATGCCTCCGTCGAGCCGGTCGAGCACGACCCGGGCGCGGGCGAGGGCGTACCGCTCGAATCCCGGCATCCCCAGGGACCGGAAGGCGTCGAGGGTGAGCAGGACGAGGTCGAGCTCCGGGGTGCGGTGTCCCGCGTACCGGGTGAGCGGGGTCGGGACGCCTTCGGCGAGGACGACGTACAGGTCGTGGTCGGAGTGCTCGGTGGTCATGCCCTCGTGCGCCCTGGACCCCTTGAGGACGAGGCCGAGGACGGCCGGGTCGGCGGCGGCGAGGTCGACGAACTCCACGTAGGTGAGGGGTGGTTGAGGTGTCATCGGGCGATCCCGCAGGCCCCGAGTACCAGGTGCAGCCGTTCCTCGGCGGTCCGGGTCAGGGGCGGCAGCAGGAGGGTGGCGAGACCGGCTTCGACGCCTCCGCCGTCGCGGGTGGAGCGGTCGCCGACCATGAGGGCCTCGTCGGGGCGCACTCCTAGCTGGTCCAGGGCGACGCCGAAGAAGGCGGGGTCGGGCTTGCACAGGCCGTGTTCGAAGGAGAGGGCGTAGCTGTCGACGTATGCGTCCAGGCCGGCCTTCTCGAAGGCGGGCCGGATGTCGAAGTGGATGTCGCTGATGACGGCCACCTTCAGGCCGGCGGCCTTGAGCGCCGCCAGGGCGGGTGCGACATCCGTCGCGAACGGATTGCCGGCGGGGTCGGAGAGGGTCGTGTAGAGGGCGTCGGCCAGGGCCGGGTCGATCGCCGCGGCCCGCACCCAGGTGTCGTAGCCCTCGCGGTGCGCGGCGGCGGACACGTCGGACCAGCCGCCGGCCACCTCCGGCCGTCCCCCCGCCTCGCTCAGGGCCTCGCTGATCCGCCGTGTCTCCGCCTCCGAAGCGTCACGGCCGAGCCGGAGCAGGGTCCGCTCGATCCACGCGGCCCCCTTCGGCCGCCCGGGTACCGGACCCCACTTGGGCACGACGAGCGTTCCGACCCAGTCGAACAACACTGCTGCGAAGAAGGGCATGTCTCCCCCGAGACCTGGCGTTTCTTGATCGCAGGCAGGCTCTCAGGCGCGAACGGAGCCGTCAATGTCCTTTCTCGTGGCGGTTGTTCAGTCGTCGAGCAGGCGCCATGCGGTGAGGGCAAGTCGGGCCCGGGTCAGGCCCGTGGGGGCGGTGAGGTCCAGGGTGAGGGTCTTGCCGATGTGATCGAGGCGGCGCGCGATGCTGCTGTGGTGGAGGTGGAGGAGGTCGGCCGCGCGACGGACGGAAGCGGTGGCGCAGTACGCGTCCAGGGTCTCCAGGTCCTCCGGTGACAGGCCGGCGATCGCGGTCACGTCGGGGTTGTCCCGTACGGCGTCCTCGGGGATGTCGGCCAGGAGGCCGAGAGCGCCCAGGTCGCTGTGGTGGACGACGGGTTCGCGCGGGGAGGTGAAGCGGAGCGCCGTGCGGGCCTGGCGCCAGGAGCGGTCCGGGCTCTCGGTGGTCCCGATGCCCGCCCGTACCCCTGCGGGGAAGCCCGTACGGTCCAGGGTGGTGGCCAGGATGACGCCCACGTCGGCGAGGGGGGCCGCCTTCACCGGGCGGCCCGGGCAGACCAGGGTGCCGATGCGGTCGAGCGGCAGGCAGGTGCGTACGGCGACGACGTGGACGGGGAGGTCGGGGGCGAAGCCCAGGAGGCGGAGCGCGCGGGCCCGGGCGGCGTCGTCGCTGTCGGAGCTGATGACCAGTTCGACGAGGGCGGGGTCGGCCATGGTGGTGCGGGCGGGGCCGTAGCGTTCGGCGGCGGCAGCGGCGGCGATGGCGAAGCGGTCGAGGAGGACCTCGTCGAGCGGGTTGGGCGGGCCGGGGCGCTCCAGCCAGACCGTGCCGATCTCCTCCTCGTCGAGGGTGATCGGCGCCTCGGTGGAGGCGGGCGCCGGCGGGGTGGACGCCGGTGTGCCGTGGGGAGAGACGCGGGTCGTGCGGCCGGTGCCGTGGAGCCGGATCCCGGCGACGCACTCGGCCAGGCCCGCCGAGGCGCGGGCGAGGGCCGCGAGGTCGACGCGACGGCGCATCAGGGTGTCGTAGAACGCGACGATGCGCATCGCGCCGTCGACGTACGGATCGAGTCCCGACAGCCGTACGGCCAGTGCCTCCATGACAGAAGGATCGCAGAGGGACGAACGGCCGGGGCGCGCCGATCGGCGCGTGATCGGGGCGGGATGCGCGACGGACGGCGGGTGATCTCGCGGACGCCGGGCCCGGAGGGCGGCCGTCATGGATCCCGAACCCGGGGCGTTCATCCCACCGGTCGTCGGTCAGGCCCGGCCCGCCGCCATCTCCATGAGCCGGGCGAGGACGCCGTCGCCCGAGGCCGAGAGGCCGTCGTGCTCCCACTCGTTGGTGACCCAGACCCGCGTGGCGCCGACCTCACGGGCCGTGCGCAGGGAGAGCCCCGCGTCGACGTACATGTCGTCGTGGTAGACGACGGCGGCGAGCGGCACCTCGTTCGCCGCGAGGCGGCGCGGGTCGTACAGCGGCGGCCAGTCGGTGCGCGCGGCAAGGAGGTCGGCGGCGTCGGCGAAGGGGCGCAGGCCGCTGATCTCGCGGAACATCCAGGGGTACATCATCTCCCCGGTGAGCAGGAGCGGGTCGGCGTCCTCGGCGAACTGGGGAAGGTCCGCGAGGGCGCGGGCGGCCGCCCAGTCGGTCGGGCCGTCGCCCTGGCCGTACAGGGTCTCCTGGAGGACGGCGAAGAGCGGGTTGTCGGCGAAGCCGGTCAGGGACATCACCTGGTGCAGGAAGGTGCCGGTCAACTCGCCTTCGCCGTCGAGGGCTTCGTCGAGCAGCCAGTGGAGGCGCTCGAAGCCGTCGCCCATGCCGAGGACGAGTCCCAGCGTGCGCAGCCTGCGCGGGGTGAACCGGTCGCCGTCCGGCAGGCGGACGTCCTCGGCCGCGAGGAGGTCGGCGATCTTCCGCAGCCGGGGAGCGTCCTGCGGGTAGCGGGCGTAGAAGTCGAGGACCCGGTCGCGGACCCGGGGGTAGGTGCGGGCGTACACGTCGTCGGCGGTGGCGGTGAGACCGGGCAGACCGCCCGTGACGTAGCACGCACGCAGGCCCTGGGGCGCGTGGGAGAGGTAGGTGAGGGTGAGGAAGCCGCCGTAGCTCTGCCCGAGGGTCTCCCACGGGGTGTCGCCGCAGAGTTCGCGGCGTATCAGCTCGGCGTCGGCGACGATCGCGTCGGCACGGAAGTGCGCGAGGTGGTCGGCGAGTCGGCCGGGCGAGTCGAAGCGGGCGACGGAGCGCGCGGTCACCGGGCTGGAGCGGCCGGTGCCGCGCTGGTCGAGGAGGAGCACCCGGTGGGTCTTCAGGGCGTGGCGCAGCCAGCCGGGCGAACCGGCGGACGGCCGGGGCGACTTGCCGCCGGGTCCGCCCTGGAGGTAGAGCAGCCAGGGCAGTTCCTCGTCGGCGCGGGCCGGGTCGGCGACCTCCCGCGCGAAGACCTGGAGGGTGGGGCCGTCGGGGGTCCGGTGGTCCAGGGGGACGGTGAAGGTGTGGTCGGCGGTCGCGTACGCGGGATTCATGGGTTCTCTCGCTGGGGTGTGGGGGCCGGGCACGTCGGTGCGTACGGTGGTGATCCTTCGGGCCGGGCTCACCACCGTACGAGCTCACGCCGCGGGGCCCGCCGGCGCCAGGGTGTACGTCCGGCCGGACGTGTAGAACTCCAGGCCTGCGCTGCCCTGTTCGCGCGGCCCGTGGCTGGAGGCCTTGGAGCCGCCGAACGGCAGGTGGAAGTCGACGCCGGTGGAGGGGGCGTTGATCCGGATCATGCCGGTGTCGAGCAGGTCGAGACCCTGCAGGGCCGTGTTCAGGTCGGCGGTGTGGACCGAGGTCACCAGGCCGTACGGCACGGAGTTGGTGATCCGTATCGCGTGGGCGAGGTCGTCGGCGGGGAGCAGGGTCGCGACGGGGCCGAAGACCTCCTCGCGCAGCAGCCGGTGCCCGGGTGCCACCTTCTCGACGAGGGTGGGGGCCGCGTACCAGCCGGGCCTGTCGAGCGCGCTGCCGCCGGCGAGCGTGGTCAGCCCGCGGCAGGCGTCGACCATCCGGTCGCGGGCGCCCTCCTGGATGAGCGGCCCGCACACGGTGGCCGGGTCGGCGGGGTCGCCGACGGGAAGGGCCTTCAGTGCTTCGGAGAGGGCCTCGCGCAGCGGGTCGAGTGCGGCGCCGACCGCGATGACGCGGCTGGTGGCGGTGCACTTCTGGCCCGCGTACCCGGCGATGGACGCGGCGATGTGGCCGGCCGCCTGCTCGATGTCCGCGTCGGGCAGCACGAGCGCCGCGTTCAGGCCGCCCATCTCGGCCTGCGCCGGGATGCCCCGGGCGGTCGTGGCCCGGGCGACGGCCTGGCCGACGGGGGTGGAGCCGGTGAAGGAGACGACGTCGGCGGCCGAGACGAGCGCGTTGCCCTCGGTCGCGCCACCGGGAAGGACGGTGAACACCGCTTCCGGCACGGCCTTCTGGACGATCTCCGCGAGGCGCTGGGCGCACGCGGTGGCCTCGGGGGCGGGCTTGAGGACGACCGTGTTCCCGGCCGCGAGCGCGGGGGCGGCCTTCCAGGTGGGGATGGCGAAGGGGAAGTTCCAGGGCGTGATGAGCCCGGCCACACCGTGCGGGCGGCGCCGGGTCAGGAGGAGTCCGGCCCCTGCCGCGGTCTCGTGGACGGCGCCGGTGGGCTGGTAGGGGGCCTGCGCGTAGTAGCGCCAGATCGCGGCGGTCCTGGCCACCTCGGCCCGGGCCTCGGAGAGCGGCTTGCCGACCTCGCGCACGGCGAGTTCGGCGAGTTCTCCGGCCGCGGCCTCGACGGCGGTGGCGATCGCCCCCAGAGCGGCCGAGCGCGCGGCGGCACCGGCGAGCAGCCAGCCGGGCTGCGCGGCACGGGCCCGCTCTACGGTGTCGACGGCCGCGAAGGCGCCGGGGGCGGCCATCTCCAGGAGCACGTCGCCCGGGTCGGCCGGGTTGCGGGACAGGAGGGTGGGAAGTGCGTCGGTCACGGGAGGAGGCCTCCGGGAAGGGGGTACGGATCGGAGCACGGAGCGGGGGTACGGATCGGCGTACGGAGCCGGGGTACGGAGCGCGGGTACGGATCGGCGCACGGAGCCGGGGTACGGAGCGGCGTGCGGAGCGGGAGGGCGGAGCGGCGCCGACGGCGGCGGGGGTCAGCCACAGCCGTCGGCGGCGGTCGTCAGTGGTGGCCCTCCGCGACGGCCTTCCCCGTGGCCGTCCGCACGGCGGCCTCGGTCGTGCCGGTGAGCGGGTGGCGCGGCGGCCGGGTGGGACCGCCGGGACGGCCCGCGATGTCCATGGAGAGCTTGATGGACTGGACGAACTCCGTCTTCGAGTCCCAGCGCAGCAAGGAGTGCAGGGACTTGTACAGCGGCAGCGCGGTCGTCAGGTCGCCCGCGACGGCGGCGTGGTACAGCGTGGCGCAGCTGGCGGGGAAGGCGTTGGGGTAGCCGGCGATCCAGCCGACGGCGCCGGCCACCGCCAGCTCCAGGAGGACGTCGTCCGCGCCGATCAGCAGATCCAGCTCCGGGGCGAGTTCGGCGATCTCGTACGCCCGCCGGACGTCGCCGCTGAACTCCTTCACCGCGACGATGCTGCCGTCGCCGTGCAGCCGCGCGAGCAGGTCGGGGGTGAGGTCGACCTTCGTGTCGAAGGGGTTGTTGTAGGCGACGACAGGGATCCCGACGCCGGCCACCTCGGAGTAGTGGGCGCGGACGGCCGCCGGGTCGGCGCGGTAGGTGTTGGGCGGCAGGAGGAGGACCGAGCCGCAGCCGGCCTCGGCGGCCTGCTCGGCCCAGCGGCGGGACTCCGCGCTGCCGTAGGCGGCGACTCCGGGCATGACCCGAGCGCCGTCCCCGGCCGCTTCGACGGCGGTACGGACGACCTGGGCGCGCTCGGCGTCTGTGAGGGTCTGGTACTCGCCGAGGGAGCCGTTCGGGACGACGCCGTCGCAGCCGTTGGCGATCAGCCAGGCGACGTGCTCGGCGTAGGCGTCGTGGTCGACGGAGAGGTCCTCGCGGAAGGGGAGGGTGGTGGCGACCATGATGCCGCGCCAGGGGCGGTCGGCGTTCCAGGTGGTGGTGGTCATGGCGATGACCTTTCTATAGTGTGTGACATTTTACAGAGGGGGAAAGGAGAGAGGCCCGCACGGGCCTCTCTTTCAGGCTCAGGCTCTAGGAAGCGTCGGGATCCAGGTCCAGGGTCGGATTCGGGGTCGGATCCGGGGTCGGGTCCGGGTCCGGGTTCGGGTCCTCGTCGAGGGCGGCCAGCGCCGAGAGTCGCACCGGGACGGCGAACGGGCGGCGCTCCGCGGGCGGTTCGGCGGTTCCGTCGCCCGCGGCGAGGCAGGCGACGGCCGTCCCGCACATCCGCCCCTGACACCAGCCCATCCCTGCCCGGGTGAGGAGTTTGACGGTGCGCGCGTCCCGTGCGCCGAGCTCGGTGACGGCCTCGCGGACGCGGCCGGCGCTGACCTCCTCGCAGCGGCACACGTCCGTGTCGTCGGTGAGCCAGCGCTGCCAACCCGGGCCGGGGGCGTGGGCCGCCGCCATCACGGCGGCGAAGGCGCGCATCCGGTCCCGGCGGCGGCACAGTTCGGCGATCCGGCCCGCTCCGGTGTGGCGGCCGAGAAGCCGCGCGACGATGGCCCGAGCGGCCAACTCGCCTTCCGTGCGGGCGAGTTCCGCACCTCCCACACCTCCGGTCTCGCCCGCCGCCCACAGGCCGCGCTCCGAGGTCTCCTGGAGCTCGTCCAGGGCGAGGCCGAGGGTGCCGTCGGGGAGGGGCCGGGTGGCGCAGCCCACGGTCGTGGCCAGCTCGATCTGCGGGACCAGACCGTGGCCGACGGCCAGGGCGTCGCAGGCGATCCGGCGGCCCGTTCCCGGTACGGGGCGCCAGTCGGCGTCCAGGCGGGTGACGGTGACGCCTTCGACCCGGTCGGTGCCGTGGACTTCGGTGACGGCGCTGCGCAGCCGGACGGGGACCCGGTGCCGGAGCAGTCCGGCTCCGTGCAGCAGGGCCTCGGCGGCCTTCCCCGGGTTGGCCAGGAGAGCCCGGGGGCTGCGGGCGTAGCGGAGGTAGCCGGCGGCCTCGACCACGGCCGGCACCTCTGCGCCGGCGGCGGCGAGGGAGGAGGCGACGGCGAGCAGCAGGGGGCCGCTGCCGGCGACGACGATGCGGCGGCCGGGCAGCACGAGGCCGGACTTGAGCATGGCCTGGGCTCCTCCGGCGCCGACGACACCGGGCAGGGTCCAGCCGGGGAAGGGGAGTTGGCGTTCGTACGCGCCGGTGGCGAGCAGCAGGGCCCGGGCCCTGATGCGTACGGGCCGCTCGCCTCCGCCGTCGGCTCCGGTGACCGCGTGGACCGTCCAGGTCCCGTCGTCCTCCCGCACGGTGGACCACACGTGGTGTCCGGCGAGGTGGGCGGCGCCGCTGCCGGTGAGGCGCCGGCGGAGGTCGGTGAAGGCGGACCAGTCGTGGTGCAGCGCCTCGGGCCGTACGGCGCCGAGCGCGGGCGCGGGATGCCGGTAGAACTGCCCGCCGGTCTGCGAGGAGGTGTCGAGGAGGGCGACGGAGAGGCCGAGTTCGGAGGCCGTGACGGCACCGGAGAGCCCCGCGGAACCGGCTCCCACGACCGCCAGGTCGTACGTGTCCGGCTCAGACGGTGAGGCGGTCATGGCCGTGTCCCTCCTGGGTGGTGATCGCGTCGCCGGGGCGGGCCGGGACCAGGCAGGCGCGCCGGTTGGGTTCGCCGTTGACGGTGGCGAGGCAGTCGTAGCACTGGCCGATGCCGCAGAAGGCGCCGCGCGGGCGGCCGCCGTCCCGGGTGGTGCGCCAGGCCAGGATGCCGGCGCCCCAGAGGGCTGCGGCGACGGTCTGGCCCGGCAGGGCGGTGACGCGACGGCCGTCGAAGGTGATCTCGAACGGCGGATCGGGCTGTGCGCCGACGAGGTCGGCGGGGGTGCGGGCCACGGGCCCTCCTCTCGTGACGGTGGGTGCGCGCACCTCGGGGTGCGGGTTCGGCGGACCGGTCCGGCACCTCGGGGTGCAGTGTCGGCGAACCGGTCCGGCATCTCAGGGTGCGGTGTCGGCGAACCGGTCCGGCATCTCAGGGTGCGGTGTCGGCGAACCGGTCCGGCATCTCAGGGTGCGGTGTCGGCGAACCGGTCGGGCCGGAACGGGTGGATGTCGAGGGGCGGTGCGGCGCCGGTCAGGCAGGCGGCGACGATCCGCCCCGTCACGGGGGCGAGTCCGATGCCCGCTCCTTCGTGGCCGCAGGCGTGGAGCAGGCCGGGGACGCGGGGGTCGGGGCCGATCGCGGGCAGGTGGTCGGGCAGGTACGGGCGGAAGCCGAGGTAGGTGCGGATGGCCCGTACGGTCCCGAGGACCGGGAACAGCGCGGTGGCTCCGGCGGCGAGCCGGCGCAGGACCTCGGTGGAGAGCGTCCGGTCGAAGCCGACCCGTTCCCGGCTGGCGCCGATCAGGACGGGGCCCGCCGGGGTGCCCTCGACGACGGCCGAGGTCTGGAGCGCGGCGGAGCCGCTGGCGACGTCCGCGACGTAGTCGGCGGCGTACACCTTGTGGCGCACGACGCGCGGGAGGGGTTCGGTGACGAGGACGAAGCCCCTGCGGGGCAGTACGGGGAGGTGCACGCCCGCGAGTTCGGCGAGGGCGCCGCCCCAGGTTCCGGCGGCGTTGACCACGTACGGGGCGTGGAGCTCGCCGGCCGTGGTCCGTACGCCGCGGATCTCTCCGGCCGAGCCGGTGAGCAGGGCGGTGACCTCCTCCCCGAGGCGCAGCCGGATCCGGTCGCCTTCCGTGCGCAGCAGCCGGGCCGCGGCCTGGGCGGGCATCACCTGGGCGTCCTGGGGATAGAGGAAGCCGCCCGCCAGGGTGGGTGCGAGGTGGGGCTCCAGGTCGTGGAGCCGGTCCGCGGGGACCTCCTGGCTGGTGACGCCCGCCTTCTTCTGGCGGGCGACGAAGTCGCGCAGGGCGCGCATCCCGGACTCGTCCGAGGCGACGACGAGGCCGCCTTTGGCCTCGTACTCGACCTGCGGCGGGAGCAGTTCGGCCAGCTCCTGCCAGAACGCGGTGGCGAGCAGGGCGAGTTCGAGTTCGGGCCCTGGTTCCTTGTCGGAGACCAGGAGGTTTCCCTCGCCCGCCCCGGTCGTTCCGCCGGCGACGGAACCGCGGTCGACGACGGTGACGGTGAGGCCGGTTCGGGCGGCGTAGTGGGCGCAGGCCGCGCCGACGACGCCGGCGCCGACGACGATGACATCCGAGGTGTTTCTCGTGGGCACGGCAGTAATATTTCACATGGCACTGGAGTTGCCAAGACCCGCGGGGAGCTTCTCAGTTGCGGCGCCGCCGCCGCTCGCGCCACCCGGACACGGATGAGTAACGGAGCTTCCGACACCTTGTCAGTGCAATTTCACATTACTATGTTACCGGTCACATTCCAGCCGCTCGCTCATCGACGCCGGCTGTCCGACTGCTGCTCTCCCGGAGTGACCACCCATGAACCAGCGCACCCGCACCATGGCCACGGCCCTGGTGACGACCCTCGCCCTCGGCATGACCGGCTGTTCCGGCGGCGGGAAGTCCGGCGGCTCCCCGGACCGCAAGAACCCCGCCACCTCCACCAACGGTTCGATCGTCGGCGGGACCCCGCAGAAGGGCGGCACGCTCACCGTCCTGTCCAACCAGGACTTCACCCACCTCGACCCGGCCCGCAACTGGGTGATGGGCGACATGGACTTCGGCACCCGCCTGCTCTACCGCACCCTCCTGGCCTACCGGGCGGAGCCCGGCGCGAAGGGCGGGCAGCTGACGCCCGACCTCGCCGAGGACCTCGGCGTCTCCTCGAACGGCGCCAAGACCTGGACCTTCCGGCTCAAGCCGGGCCTGAAGTACGAGGACGGGTCGCCGATCACCGCCCAGGACGTCAAGTACAACGTGGAGCGGTCCTTCTCCCCCGACCTGCCCGGCGGCCCCGACTACGCGGCCCGCTACCTCGTCGGCGCCGAGGGCTACCAGGGCCCCGCCAAGGGCAAGCACCTGGACTCCGTGAAGACGCCCGACGCCCGCACCATCGTCTTCGAACTCCGCAAGCCCTTCGCCGAGTTCCCCTACGCGACGGTCCTGCCCACCTTCGCGCCCGTTCCCGCGTCGCAGGACAAGGGGCCCCAGTACGACAACCGCCCCTTCTCCTCCGGCCCGTACAAGATCGACTCGTACGCCCGGGACAAGCAGCTCGTCCTCGTCCGCAACACCCACTGGGACCCGAAGACCGACGCGGTCCGCAAGGCGTACCCGGACCGGATCGTCGTCACCATGGGCCTCAAGGCCAACCAGATCGACGACCGGCTCATCGCCGCCGCCGGCACCGACGCCTCCGCGGTCGCGTGGGACAAGCTCCGCCCCGAGTCCACCCCCAAGGTCCTCACCAAGCCCGAGGTCAGGGCGCGGCTCCTCGCCGAGTCGAGCAGCTGCACCGAGATGGTCCAGATGCACACCGGCCGGGCGCCCTTCGACGACGTCAAGGTCCGGCAGGCGGTGCAGTACGCCCTGGACCGCGAGGCCATCCTCACCGCCTCCGGCGGCCCCGCGCTCAACGACCCGGCCACCGCGCTCATGCCCGCGTCCCTCTTCGGCGGCAAGCAGCCCGACACCCTGAAGATCCCGCTCACCGGCGACGTCGAGAAGGCGAAGCAGCTGCTCAAGGAGGCGGGGAAGGCCGACGGCTTCTCGACGAGCATCACCGTCTCCAACGGCGACAAGTCGGTCGGCGAGGCCATCCAGCAGTCCCTGGGCCGCGCCGGGATCAAGGTCACCATCGAGACCGTCGACCCCTCCGCGTTCTACGACACGATCGGCGACACCAAGAACCGCACGGACCTCGTCTACACCGGCTGGTGCCCCGACTTCCCCTCCGGGTCGACCTTCCTGCCCTTCGTCTTCGACGGCCGCTACATCAAGGAGAAGGGCAACTCCGGCAACCACTCCCTCTTCCGTGACGACGCCACCATGAAGCGGATGGACGCCATCGCCGCCATGACCGACGCCGCCCGGGCCAACGAGGCGTGGCAGGAGCTCGACGGCGAGATCCTCGCCAAGGCCCCGACCGCACCCGTCGTCATCGAGCGCAGGCCCCTGCTGCTCGGCACGAACATCGCCGGCGCCTTCGGCCACACCTCCTTCGGCGGACAGATCGACTTCGCGACCGTCGGCCTCAAGGACCCGTCGAAGAGCGCGAGCTGAAGGCGGCCATGACCACCACCTCGACCTCCCCGCCCGTGACGGCGGGCGGCGGGCCCTGGCAGCTCGCCCGGGCGGAGCTGCGCCGCCGGACCTCCGTGAAGCTCTCGCTCGCCGTCGTCGTCTTCTTCGCGCTCCTGACCGTGGCCGCCCCGCTGATCGGCTCGCTGGGCGGCTGGGGCCCGGAGGAGTTCGACAAGAGCGCCGTCGATCCGTACCTGGGCGGCCAGCCCCTCGGACCGCTCGGCGGCGTCTCGGCGGAGCACTGGCTCGGCGTCGAACCCGTCACCGGCCGCGACCTCTTCGCCCGGGTCGTGCACGGCGCCCAGGTCTCCCTGCTCATCGCCTTCTCGGCGACGGCGATCGTCGTCGTCGCCGGGACGGCGGCCGGCATCGCCGCCGGCTACTTCGGCGGCCGCACCGACACCGTGCTCTCCCGGCTGATGGACCTCACCATGTCCTTCCCCTCGCTCATCTTCATGATCGCGATGATGTCGGTGGCGCGGGACGTCAACCGGATCGTGCTCATGACCGCCGTCATCGGCCTCTTCGGCTGGCCCGGCATCGCCCGGGTCGTCCGCGGCCAGACCCTGTCCCTCAAGCACCGCGAGTACGTCGACGCCGCACGCGTCGGCGGCTCGGGCCCCTGGCGGATCCTCGCCCGCGACATCCTGCCGGGCGTCGCCGGGCCCGTCATCGCGTACACCACCCTGATCGTCCCGGGGATGATCGCCACCGAGGCGGCCCTCAGCTATCTCGGCGTCGGCGTCCGCCCGCCCACCCCGTCCTGGGGACAGATGATCGCCGAGAGCGTCGCCTACTACGACACGGATCCCATGTACTTCGTCGTCCCGAGCCTCTGCCTCTTCCTCACCGTGCTCGCCTTCACCCTCCTCGGCGACGCGCTGCGCGACGTCCTCGACCCGCGAGGGAGCGGCACGTGATCCTCTACCTCGGCCGCCGGCTCCTCGGCGTGCTCGGCGTCCTCGTCGCCATCGCCGCCGTCACCTTCACCATCTTCTACGTCCTGCCGTCCGACCCGGCCGCCGCCGCCTGCGGCAAGTCGTGCAGCGCCGAACGCCTGGAGGCGATCCGCGCCCACATGGGCCTGGACGCCCCGCTGTGGCGGCAGTTCACCGACTTCGTCACCGGCATCTTCACGGGCCGCACGATGGGCAGCGGCCAGTACGCCCTGCACTGCGACTTCCCCTGCCTCGGCTACTCGTACGAGAACAGCCAGGGCGTGTGGGACCTGCTCGTGGACCGGCTGCCGGTCTCCGCCTCCCTCGCCCTGGGCGCCGCCGCGATCTGGCTGCTGCTCGGACTCTCCGCGGGCGTCACCGCCGCCCTGCACAAGGACGCGCTCACCGACCGGGCCCTGATGGTCGGCGCGGTCGCCGCCGCCTCACTGCCCGTCTACTTCACCTCGGTCCTGCTGATCTACGGCCTCATCCGGGTGACCGGGCTCCTCCCCTACCCGCAGTACGTGCCCTTCGGTTCCGACCCGCTCTCCTGGGCCACCAACCTGCTGCTCCCCTGGCTGGCGCTCGCGATCCTGTACGCCGCGATGTACGCCCGCCAGAGCCGCAGCTCGATGATCGAGTCCATGGCGGAGCCGTACATCCGCACCGCGCGCGCCAAGGGTCTGCCGCGCCGCACGGTGGTCGTCAAGCACGGGCTGCGCGCGGGCATGACGCCGATCCTGACCATCTTCGGCATGGACCTGGGCGGTCTGCTCGCCGGCGCGGTGATCACCGAGTCCATCTTCGGACTGCCCGGCATCGGGCGCCTCTTCTACGGGGCCCTGTCCACCGGCGACCAGCCCGTCATCCTCGGGGTGACCCTGCTCGCCGCCACCTTCATCGTCGTCGCCAACCTGGCCGTCGACCTGCTGTACGCCGTCGTCGACCCGCGAGTGAGGTACTGATGGGCGACTCCGCACCCCTGCTTTCGGTACGGGACCTCACGGTCACCTTCCGGACGAAGCGCGGCCCCGTCCGGGCGGTCGACTCCCTCTCCTTCGACGTCCCGCCCGGGCGCACCCTCGGCATCGTCGGCGAGTCGGGCTCCGGCAAGTCCGTCACCTCGCTCGCCGTGATGGGCCTGCACACCGGCGCCGAGGTCGCCGGCTCCGTCGCCCTGGCCGGCCGGGAACTGATCGGCCTGCCGGAGCGCGAGCTCAACCGGCTGCGCGGCCGGAGGATGGCGATGATCTTCCAGGACCCGCTGTCGAGCCTGCACCCGTACTACACGGTCGGGGAGCAGATCGCCGAGCACCACCGGGTCCACTTCGGGTCCCGGCGCGCGGCCGCCCGCGCGCGGGCCGTCGAGGCGCTCGGCGAGGTCGGCATCCCCGAACCCCGCCGCCGGGCCGGCGAGTACCCGCACCAGTTCTCGGGCGGCATGCGACAGCGCGTGATGATCGCGATGGCGCTCGCCTGCGAGCCGGAGCTGCTGATCGCCGACGAGCCGACGACGGCGCTCGACGTCACCGTCCAGGCCCAGATCCTGGAACTGATCGCCCGCCTCCAGCAGGACCGGGGCCTCTCCGTCGTCATGATCACGCACGATCTGGGGGTGGTGGCCCGGGTCGCGCACGACGTCCTGGTGATGTACGGCGGCCGGGCCGCCGAACACGCCCCGGTGGACGCCCTGTTCGCGGCCCCGGCCCATCCGTACACCCGGGGTCTGCTCGACTCGCTGCCCCGGCTCGACGACCCCGACGACGCGCCGCTGCGGGCGATCCCCGGCAGCCCGCCCTCCCTGCTCGACCCGGCACCGGGCTGCGGGTTCGCGCCCCGCTGTCCCCGCGCGGCCGCCGGCTCCGAGGAGGAGCGGGCCCGCTGCACGGGCGAACGCCCGCTGCTCGGCGGCCCGGACGGACACCCGGCCGCCTGCCACTTCCCCGCATACGAAGGCGTCCCCTCATGACCACCACAGCTCCCTCCCTGTTGAGCGTCCGGGACCTGACCATGACGTTCCCCGGGCGGCGGGCCCGCTCGGCGCCCGTGCGGGCCGTCGACGGCGTCTCCTTCGACGTCGCGGCCGGCGAGACCCTCGGGCTCGTCGGCGAGTCCGGCTGCGGCAAGTCGACCACCGGCCGCATGATCGTGCGGCTCCTGGAGCCGACCGCCGGCTCCGTCTCGTACGACGGCCGCGACATCAGCCATCTGTCGCAGCGGGAGCTGAAACCGCTGCGCCGCGACCTCCAGATGGTCTTCCAGGACCCGCACTCCTCCCTCAACCCCCGGCAGACCGTCGCCCGCGTCATCTCCGACCCCCTTCTCGTGCAGGGGAGTTCGGCCTCCGAGGCGCGCAGACGGGCCGTGGAGCTGATGGAGCTCGTCGGACTGATCCCGGAGCACATCGACCGCTACCCGCACGAGTTCTCCGGCGGGCAGGCCCAGCGCATCGGCATCGCCCGCGCACTGGCCACCGGCCCCCGCCTCGTCGTCGCCGACGAGCCGGTCTCCGCCCTCGACGTCTCCGTCCAGGCGCAGATCGTCAATCTCATGGAACGGCTCCAGCGCGAGCTCGGCCTCGCCTATCTCTTCATCGCGCACGACCTCTCGGTCGTGAAGCGGGTCTGCGACCGGGTCGCCGTGATGTACCTCGGCCGGATCGTGGAGATCGGCCCCAAGGAGCGGGTGTACGCGGCGCCCGCCCACCCCTACACCCGGGCGCTGCTCTCCGCCGTACCCCTGCCCGACCCGGCGGCCGAGCGGGCCCGGGAGCGGATCACGCTGCTCGGCGACCCGCCGAGCCCCGCCGCTCCCCCGCCTGGCTGCACCTTCCACCCGCGCTGCCCCAAGGCCCGGGAGATCTGCCGCACCGAGGCGCCGCTGCTGCGGATCGGCTCCCCGGGCGAGGCCCGGCAGGTGGCCTGCCACTTCCCCGAGGGCCCGGCGGAGAAGTGAGGGCGCGCCCGCGCTCTTGACAACTGCTCATGTTCCTCGTCCTCATGTTCCTGACAGAACTGTCACCACATCACGGGGGACGATCAGAGCATGACCAAGCCCGAGAGCGCGGGACCGGACTACGACGTCGTCATCAGCGGGGCCAGTCTCGCCGGCTGCACCGCGGCGATCCTGCTCGCCCGGCGGGGGGCCCGCGTCGCCCTGCTCGAACGCCGCTCGCGCCCGGGGGCGTACAAGGCGCTGTGCACCCATTCCATCACCGCCAACGCCACCCCGGTGCTGGCGGAACTCGGCCTCGTGCCCGCTCTCGAGAAGGCGGGGGCCGTGCGCAACGAGGCCCGCTGGTACACGCGTTGGGGGTGGATCGAGCCGAGTGCCGCACCCGGTCCCGAGCTGCCGTACGGCTACAACGTCCGGCGCAGCACCCTCGACCCGCTGATCAGGTCCCGTGCGGCCGAGACCCTCGGCGTCGACGTCCTCCTCGGCCACAAGGTGACCGGGCTGATCCGGGAAGCCGGGCGCACCGTGGGGGTGCGTGCGTCGACGCCCGAGGGCGAGCGCGAGATCCGGGCCCGTCTGGTGGTCGGCGCCGACGGCAAGGACTCGGCCGTGGCCGGGTTCGCCGGGTTGCCCACCCGGCGGCACGAGAACGCGCGCTTCGGCTATCTCGCGCACTTCCGGAACCTGCCGCTGCGCGACGGGATCAGTCACGCCTGGTTCCTGGTGCCCGACATGGCGTACGCGTTCCCGAACGACGACGGGGTGACGGTCGTCGCGGTGCTCCCGGAGAAGAAGCGGCTTCCGGCCTTCCGGGAGGATCTGGAGGGCAGCTTCCTGGAGTTCGTCCGCTCCCTGCCCGACGCTCCGGCCATCGACGCAGCCGAGCGCGTCACGAAGATCACCGGCACGGTCGACTACCCCCTCCACAGCCGCAAAGCGAGCGCTCCGGGCCTCGCGCTCATCGGCGACGCGGCGCTGACCGGCGATCCGCTGTGGGGCGTGGGATGCGGATGGGCGCTGACGTCCGCGCAGTGGCTGGCCGAGGCGGTCGCCCCGGCCCTGAGCGGTTCGGGCGACCTCGACCGGGCGCTCGCGACGTACGCGCGCAGGCACCGGCGCCGGCTCGGCGGGCACCAGTTCCTGGCGGCCGACTTCGCCAAGGGCCGGCCGTTCAATCCCATGGAGCGGCTGATGTTCTCGGCGGCGGCGCGCGACGGCTCCCTGGCGCGGCACATGCACCTGTTCGCGTCCCGGCTGATCGGTCCGGCGCGCTTCCTGAACCCGGTCGTGGTGGCGAGGGCGGCGGTCGTGAACCTCCGGCATCGCGGGGCGTGACCGGTCTCCCGCCCGGGCAGGCCGACGCCGGCACCGCGTCACACGAGCGGTGCCGGCGTCGGTGTGTTCAGGCGGCCTCTCGGGCCGCGCGGTACAGGGCGCCGGCGACGGCGAGGTCCTCCCAGGCCATGCCCACGCTCTTGAAGAGCCGCGGACGCCCGGAGGGGATCCGTCCGTGCACCAGGTCGGCGAGGGTGCCCGCGACGTGGTCCGCGCCGATCGCCCCCTCGGCCATCGGGACGAGCAGGTCGCCGGCCTCGCGGAGCGCCGCCGAGCGCGCCTCGACGTACACCTCGGCGCGGGCCACGAGTGCGGTGTCGGTCTCCCGGGCCGCCGGCTCGTGCGAGCCGACCGCGACGACGGTGGCGCCGGGGGCGACCAGGGTGCCGTCGAAGAGGGGTTCGCGGGCCGTGGTGCAGCAGACGACGAGGTCGGCCCCGGCGACGTCGTCGGGTGTGCCGGCGCGGGCGGGCACGTCGAGCGTCCGCGCGTATCCGGCGAGGGCCCGCGCGCCGACCGCGTTGCGCCCGACGACGACGGCCTCGGCGACCTCGCGGACGGCGAGGACGGCCTCCAGGTGACCGTACGCCTGGGGCCCGGTGCCGAAGAGCACGAGGCGCAGGGGCCGGTCGTCCGGTGTCAGGCGGCGGACGGCGAGCGCCGAGACGGCCGGGGTGCGCAGTTCGGTGAGGGCCGCGCCGTCGAGCAGGGCGAGCGGCCGGAGGTCGGCTCCGTCGAGGAGCAGGTAGGAGCCGGTGATGCGGGGCAGCCCGAGGGCCGGGTTGCCGGGGGCCACGCCCGCGATCTTCACGCCGGCGTACGTGTGGTCGGCGGCGGGCATGAGGAGGAGTTCGCCGGCCGGGACGGGGACGGCGGTGCGGGGCGGGGCGGTCTCCGGGTCGAATCCGGCGCGCAGGACCGCGGCGAGGACGTCGGCGGTCGCCTCCGGGGTCAGGAGGCGGGTCATGGTCGGGGCGTCGATGTGGAGCAGGCCGGTCTTGGCCGTCGTGGTGGTCGTGGTCGTCGTGGTCGTCACAGGAGGAATCCTGTCCCCAGGTCGTCGTGGGGGTCGAGGACGAAGGTGTGGGTGCCGGTGCGGTAGGTGGCTCCGGTGACCTCGGTGATGCCGCCGGGAAGGAGTCGGCCGGTGAACACGGTGTCGGCCACGGACTCGTGCGTGAGGGTGTCCCCGGGGGCGAGGCGCCCGTCCTCGCCGAGCAGGGCGAGCCGTGCGGAGGTGCCGGAGCCGCAGGGTGAGCGGTCGATCTGTCCGTCGGCGAAGACGGTGACGTTGCGCTGGTGCGGCCCGCCGGGGGTGTCGGGCAACTCGTCGTACAGGATGACGCCGTACACGTCGTGTTCAGGGAGGGCGGCGCGGATCTCCCGTCCGGCCCGGACGAGCGCGGGCAGGGAGGCGCGGGTGGTGTCGAGGCCGAGGGCGCGCGCGGGGACGGAGGCGTAGCAGGCTCCGGAGTCGGCGAGGTCGACCTCGACGGTGCCGGACGCGGTGGTGACCGGGACCTTGCGCGCGAGGACGCGCGTCGGGACGTTGCGGAAGGTGACGCCGGTGGTGCGGCCGCCCGCGCGGTGCACGGTCGCGGTGACGCGCCCGGAGGGCACGTCGATGCGGACGGGGACGTCGCCGTCATCGGGTGCGGGGACTCGTCCGGTGTCGACGGCCCAGGCACCGAGCGCCATCGTGCCGTGGCCGCAGGCGGTGGAGTAGCCGTCCTTGTGCCAGAAGAGCACGCCGAAGTGGGCACCGTCGTCGTCGGGCGGGACGATGAACCCGCCGTACATGCCGGAGTGTCCGCGCGGTTCCCGGACCAGGAGGCGGCGCAGCTCGTCGAGGGGTCCGAGCCGGAGCGCGAGGGCGCGGCGCTCGGCGACGGTGTCGCCGGGGACGGGCGGCAGGTCCTGGTCGACGATCCTGAAGGGTTCGCCTGCGGTGTGGTAGTCGGTGGTGCGGACCGAGTGCGGGGTGGTGCTCACGAAGTACGGCCTCCGGAAGAAGAGTTGCGGTGCCGGGCCGGCCCCTCCCCCCGTGGAAGGACCGGCCCGGACGGTGTGCGGTGCGGTCAGCTGCGGAGGGGGCCCTCGCAGCTGTAGCTCGACGTGCCCGCGACCTTGCTGGACCAGATCTCGACGGGTCCGAAGCTGCAGTTCATGTCGGCCAGGTTGTTCGACGCGGCGCCGGCGCGGTCGAGGATGAAGTAGTCGACGGTCTCGGACATGTCCTTGAAGACCTGGTCGGCGCTGCCGGAGTTGGACAGGTTTGCGGTGATCCGCCCGGTGCAGAGGAAGCGGCGCTTGCCGGGTTCGCCGTTCTCCACGCAGTCGGGGGTGTTGTACGTGGCGGTGGCGAAGGACGACTTGACCGAGGCGAGGTCCGCGTCGCGCAGCTGGGCGTTGGGCGTGTAGGTGGTGTTCGGGACGTACAGCTGGTCGACCTTGGCGATCTGTGCGTCGAGGAAGCGGTCGTAGGCGATCTGGAGGTTGGCGTCGGAGCCCATCCGGTTGCGCCAGGCGTCGTACGCCGCGACGTCGTTGGCCCGCAGGTGGGTGTACATCTCGCGGAGCAGGGAGGGGTACTCGGTCCAGAGGAACTCGAAGAACGTGCCCGCGTAGTTGTAGAAGCGGAAGCCGTCGCCGTCGTAGGTGGCGTGGAGGAGCTGCTGGACGCTCATCCGGGGGCCGCCGCCGGCGGTGTCGTTGATGATGCCGCGGACGAGGGACTTGCGGACGGCGATGCCGTTGTCGCGGGTCGCTCCGTCGAAGAACTCGGCGGTGCCCTCGTCCATGGCGGTGGTGCGGTCGCCCTGGTACCAGGGGCCCTCGCCGAAGAAGCCGGGGACGGCCCAGCGGCCGTTGAGGTAGTGGGTGTACTCGTGGCGGAAGAGCTCCTCCAGCGTCAGCGAGGAGTCCTGGGGGACGCGCCGCTGGTACGTGTAGAAGGTGGCGCCGCGCTCGATGTAGATGCCGCCGTTGTTGGTGCCCATGCCGGTGAGGATGGGGTGGTAGTTCTCGTAGTCCGCGCGGGAGGCGTAGAGCACGATGTTCAGGGTGGTGTTGTTGTCGCCCGCGAGCGGCTGCTCGGTGCCGAGCACACGGTGGTACTGCGCCTTGACCTGCTTGCTCGCGTAGTAGAGCTGGTCGACGGTGGCCCGGTCGAGGGCGGTGCGGACCTTGATGGCGCCGTTGTCGTAGGTGTACGTGTACGGGAAGAGCTGCTTCTCGATGTCCTCCTTGCACACGCCGTACGGCTTGCACGCCTCGTAGAAGTTGAGCCACGAGACCACCTTGGCCCACTGCTCGCTGCCGCGTCCGAAGGTGTCGACGACCGTGTTGAGCATGATGCCGAGGTCGGCGACGACGCCGTCCTTGAGTCCGGCGACCTGGCCGAAGCGTCCGTACTCGCTGAGGGCGTCGCGGGCGACCCAGGCGTTGGCGGTGCCCTTCAGGTGGCCGTAGCCCGCGAAGGCCTTGAAGGTCGCGCGGTAGGCCGGGTCCGCGGCGACGGCCGCGTGGAAGGCGCTGTCCTGGTTGCCCGGGTAGATGCCGAGGTAGTTGACGGAGAGGCCGGCGAGTGCGGCACCGGCCCAGGCCGGGTCGAGGTTCGTGGCGGTGTGCGAGGGGTCCATGGTCGCGAGGACCCGCTTGATCAGGGCGAGCTGGTACTGGCGCAGGCCGGGCGCGCTGGCCGCGTAGAGGGCTTCGCGCAGGGTGTTCGCGTTGCTCTTCGTGACGTCGAAGGTGCGGGCGGCGGCGCCGAAGTCGGCGACGGCCTGCCGGATCGCGTTCACGGTGGGCGCGTCGGTGGTGTCGATCTCGTCGCGCGAGTAGTCGTGGTACACGACGGCGTGCAGGTACGTGAACATCTCCTCCAGGTGGGAGGAGTTCCGTCCGTCGTGGGCGGCGGACAGGCTCGATATGCGGCGGGCGACGGCCTGGACGTGGGCGTCGGACATCACGGGGGCGAGCCGGGCGTCCCAGGTCCATATGAGGCCGCGCAGACAGCCGTCGGCGGTGACCGCGGGGTCGGCGAGGAAGTCGGCGAACTGCTCCGGGGCGAGGCCGGTGATCCCGTCGAGGGTGCAGGGGACGCCGGTGGTCGTGGTGGTGGCCGCCGCGAACGACCGTGCGGTCGTGGTGGCCGGGGCGCGACCGGGAACGCGGCCGGTGGCGTGGCCGCCGGGGGCGGGGGCCGGTCCGAAGGTGGTGCGCGGGGCGGAGGCCCGGTGCTCGACCTCGTCGAAGGGGTTGGCTCCCGGCTGCGCCTGCGGGGCCGGAGCGCCGAGCAGGGGGGCCGGGGCGGGGGCGGGCAGGTCGTCCGGACTCGCCGCGGAGGCACCGGCCTGCCCGACGGAGGCGAGGAGGGTGACCGCGATGGCGGAGGCGAGCAGGGACGAGCGCACACGTCTGTGGAGGGACAACAGAACTCCTGCTGGTGAGGGGGGTTGGTGCGGGGATGGGTTCGCGCACTGGTCAGGTGCGCGAACTGGTCGCTTTCGCACGGCGTATGACGGACGTTCATCAGACCGTGTGCGCTGTAACATAGTAATGTGAAATTGCACTGACAAGCCCTGGGACGACATCAGTTCCCCGGCGGGGCCGGCGGGCTCCCCCGAAGTGGGTCAATCCCCCGCACAAGCCTCAGGATTCGGCGACCTTCCGGCGCCACGCCCGCGCGGAGGGCTGGTCATCCGCCCCCTCAGCCCCCACCATGCTCGTGACTACTCGTGCGTAACTCATTCCAGGGGAAAGCATGTTGAGACTCCGGGGCCGAACGGCGATTCCCCTTCTCACGGTCGTCGCGTCGCTGCTGCTGCCGGCTGCGCCCGGCCATGCCGAGGCGTCCGCTCACATCGCGTCCGCCCGAACCCCCGTCGTGTTCGTCCACGGCTACAACGCCGACCCCGGCGTCTGGGGCGGGCTGCGCGCGGACTTCGAGGCCGACGGGTACACCGACGCGGAGCTGTTCTCCTTCGGCTACGACACGCACCGGTCCGTCAACGAGGTCCTGTCCGGCGAACTCGCCGCGTACGTCGAAGGCGTCAAGCGGCGGACCGGGTCGAGCCGGGTCGATCTCGTCGCCCACTCCTTCGGCAGCCTCGTCACCCGCTGGTACGTGAAGTTCGACGCCGCCGGCCAGTCCTCCGTCGCCCACTGGGCCTCCCTCGCCGGGCCCAACCACGGCACGAGCACGGCATGGGCGTGCGCGCTCTGGGACCAGGCCTGCCGTGACATGACCCCGGGCTCCTACGTCCAGAAGAAGCTCGCGGAGGGCGACGAGACGCCCGGCGCCGTGCGCTACGCGACCTGGTGGTCGAACTGCGACGAGGTCATCAACCCCGACAGCAGCGTGCCGCTGGCCGGCGCCGTCAACAACGGCGCCGGCTGTCTCGACCACAACGCACTCCTCGGCGACGACGCCGTCTCCCGAGGGGTCCGCGCCTTCCTGCACTCCTGAAGCGCGCGGACTGGCGTGCGCTCGGGAGGCGGAGCAGCCTGGAAACAGGGGACCCTCCGACACCCGAGGAGACACCCGTGACCGCCGCCGGCTACGACACCAGGACAGACACCGCCTTCTTCGCCGACATCGCGGAAGTGTTCAGGAACCACCCCGAAGCAGCAGAGAGGTACGCCCTGGCAAGTCTCGCGCTCCAGCGCGAGCTGGGCGTCGACTTCGCCCGGCAGCACGGCCTCTCCCGGATCGAGGACGAGCGGATCATCACCGAGTTCCGTGAGCGGATGCCGGAGCCGACGGAACCGGCGGTGCTCAGGGCCCGCATCTGCGTGCTCTACCGGCTGGTGGGGCAGGACCTGGAGTGTGTGGACTGGGTGGACGCCAAGGAGTGAGCGAGGCGGCACGCGCAGGCCGACGGAACCCAAGAAGGGAGCGAGGCGGCCCCCCGCGGGGCCGATCGTGCGTCAGAAGCGCGCGAGGCCCGTCGCCGGGGCCTCGTGCGGCGGGCCGGCCAGGTAGTCGATCGCGCAGCCGGTGACGTCGAGGCCGATGGTGAGCAGGGTGCCCCACTGCTCGTGCCGCGGCTTGTTCTCGTCGGGCCGCATGCAGACGACGGCGTCGGCCCCGGCGTCGCCGCAGAAGGCCCGCGCCCGCTCGGCGGGTGGGAGGCCGGGCATCGCGGCGCGCACCCCGCGCAGATGGGCGAGCCGCTCGGCCGTCATCGAGTCGGCCGCTCCGGTGTCCGCGGCCGCGAGTCCGGCGTCGAGGAAGTGGTTGGTGTGGAGCAGCCAGCCGTCCTCGGCCGCCGGGACGACCGCGAGGCCGGCGGGGGAAAGCTCCAGGCTCGCGGTGGCGGAGGCGGTGACCACGGTCAGCGAGGTGGACGCGCTGACGCGTGCCGTCGAGGCGATCTCGACGGCGCGGTCGAGGGTGTCCGCCTCGTCGAGGATGCGGCGGGCGACCGCGTGCACGGGCACGCCACCGCTCGCGGAATCGGACGCGTGGAACAGGATGTTGAAGTGCACGCCGAGCCCGGCGCTGTTCACGCCGATCTTGCCGGGGGCGCCGAACTCCGTGAAGAGCTTCACCGTGCGGCCCTCGCTCGGCGTCAGCTCGTGCAGCAGCGCGTCCGGGACGAGCAGGTCGTGCCAGTCCCAGGTCTGTACGGTCTGGGGCGCGGACCCGGCGGGTGCGAACACGGCGGTCGAGCACTCGCCCCGACCGGGCTGCGGGCAGCCGGCGAGGATCTCGGTGCGGGCGCCGACGGCGGCCACCTCCCAACGCTCGACGCCGGCCGCGTCGGCGCAGGCGTCGGACTCCTCGGCCAGGTCCGGCGCCCAGGCCCGCAGCGCCTCGTGGCTACGGGTGGCGATGTCGCGGACCCGGTCGGCGGGCATGCCGAGGGCGGCGAAGTGCTCCCGGTAGAGCTCCGCGACGCGCCGGACCCGGGCGCCGAAGCGGGTGCCGAGCAGGGTCCCGCGCTCGCGGGGGTCGGTCGTCCGGGTGGTGGTGAGGGTGTGCAGTTCCACGCGCGTTCCTTCGAGGCCGGTGCGGTCGCATGCCGACGGGGGGGCGGGCTTCAAGCTAGGAACGTAAAACGTTTTATGCAATGCTTCGGGGCAGCATTCGGGAGTATTCGTTTCGGGACGGGCAGCGCGGTGGCACGGACACGGGGCATCACGATCAAGGACGTGGCGCGCAGGGCGGGGGTCTCCGTCACCGCCGTCTCGCACGCGCTCAACGACAAGGGCACCCTCAGCGCGGCCACCCGCGCGCACATCAGGACCGTCGCCGACGAGATGGGGTACGAGGCGGACGCCCTGGCCCGCGGCCTGCGCCGCTCCCCCATGGGGGCCGTCGGTCTCGTCCTGCGCTCGCTCGACGCCCTGGGCGACTACGCGCCGGCGGGCGTGGACGTCTTCGAGCGGTTCGTGGGCGCGGCCGCCTCACAGGCCCTGGCCCGCGGCCTCAGCCTCATGCTGGTGCCGGACCTGACCCGGGCGCCGGTCCCGCCGCTGGCCTTCTCCCTGGACGGCTACATCGTCACCAACCCGCACGTGGACGACCCGGTCGTGGCCCGCCTGGAGGAGCGCGGCATCCCGTACGTGACCTACGGCCGTCCGCCGGGACGCCCGGACTTCACGCACTGGGCCTCGGAGGACGACGAGGTCGCGGCCCGGCTGATCCTGGACCATCTGACGGCGGCCGGAGCCCGCTCCGTCGCCCTCGTACGGGGCACCGACCCGAACGCGTGGAACCTCGAACACCAGGACCTCTACCTCGGCTGGTGCGAGGAGCGCGGCAGCACGCCACGGCTCTACGAGCTTCCCGAGCGCGCGGGCGTCGAGGGCGGTGCGGCCCTCGCCGACCGGCTCGTCGGCGACGGGGTGCCGGACGCCGTCTTCTGCCTCACCGGGCGGCACGCGGCCGGCGTGCAGCGGGGGCTCATCGCGCGGGGCGTACGGGTGCCGGCCGACACGATGGTGGTCGCCGGATCCGATTCCGAGCACGCGCGCAACAGCCGCCCCGCCATCTCGGCCCTGGAACTGAACCCGGTCGGCAGCTCGGCGGCCCTCCTGGACATCCTCCAGTCCCTGATCGCCGGCCGCCCCGCCGACTCCCCCCGCCTCACCCAGGCCCGCTTCCGCCCGAGGGCGTCGACCCGGCGGTAGGCCGGCGGGAGAACAGCCGGCCGGAGCGGCGCGGAGGGCGACCGGAGCGGGCCGCGGCGAGCAGGGCCTCCCGGTCGAGGATCTTGACGCGGGGGCGGCCCTGGAGACGGCCGGCGGCGCGCTCCTCCTCGTCGATCGCCCGCCAGCCGTCGAGGCCGACGGCGTCCGGGTGCGCGCCGGACGCCGGCGCATCGCCGACGGGTGGGGTGAGCAGCCCGGCTTCGAGGTCGTCGAGCAGCGCGGAGACGGTCTCCTGGGCACAGGACTTGTTGGTGCCGATGAATCCGCTGGGGCCGCGTTTGATCCAGCCGGCCACGTACACGCCCGGCCGGACCCTGCCCCGGTCGTGGGGCACCGCGCCGGTGGTCTCGTCGAACGGGAGGCCGGGGACGGGCCGGGCGCGGTAGCCGATGGCGCGCAGGACGAGCGAGGCCTCGATGGTGTCGGTCGCCTCGACGGTCCGGGTGCCGAGGGCGGTCCGGGTGTCGAGTGCGGTCCGGGTGTCGAGTGCGGTCCGGGTGTCGACTGCGGTCCGTTCGACGGTCAGGCCCGTCACCCGGTCGTCGCCGACGATCCGCACCGGTCTCGTCAGGAAGCGCAGGACGATGCGGCGCCGCCCCGGTACGGGAGTTCGGGCGGCGAGCTCCGCGAGGACCTCGGTCCCGGGCGTGGCGTCCGCGGGCAGGTCCGCCGGCCAGTTCTCCACGAGGACGTCGATGTCGTCGAGGGCGGCGAGGGCGAGCAGTTCGGGCAGGGTGAAGGCGGCCTCGGCGGGTCCGCGGCGGCCGAGGACGACGACCTCCCGGATGCGGCTCGTGCGCAGCGCGGCGAGCGCCCGGTCGGAGATGTCGGTACGGGACAGGGTGTCGGGGTCCGCGGCGAGGATCCGGGCCACGTCGAGGGCCACGTTGCCGTTGCCGATGACGACGGCCCGTTCGCCGTCCAGGGGGTAGCTGCCGGCGCTGTGGTCGGGATGGCCGTTGTACCAGGCGACGAAGTCGGTGGCGGAGGCGCTGCCGTGCAGTTCCTCGCCGTCGATGCCGAGCCGCCGGTCCGTGGCCGCGCCGACGGCGTAGATCACGGCGTGGTGGTCGCGGAGCAGGTCCTCGTGGTGCAGGTCGCGGCCGATCTCCGTGTTGAGCCGGTACGAGAAGCCGGGCTGGTTCTCGACGGCCCGGAAGAGCCGGGCGACCCGCTTGGTGTCCTGGTGGTCGGGCGCGACTCCCGCGCGGGCGAGCCCGTAGGGCGTGGGCAGCCGGTCGTGGACGGTCACGGTGACACCCGGATGCCGCAGGAGCTCGTCGGCCGCGAACAGGCCGGCCGGTCCGGCGCCGACGACGGCGACCCGCAACTCGGCCGCGGAGGTGCGGCGTTGTGGGGGTACGACGGCCATCGGTGTGCGGTCCTCGTGCGGATGGTCGTCGTAGTAGGCGCGGTTGAGCGCGAGGAACGGGAGCTCCGCTTCGGTGAGCCGGGTGTGCGGCTTGAGGGCGTCCACCGGGCAGGCGGTCGTGCAGGCGCCGCAGTCGACGCAGGTGCGGGGGTCGACGTACAGCATCTCGGTCCGCCCGAAGCCCGGTTCGCCGGGGGCGGGGTGGATGCAGTTGACCGGGCAGGCGAGGACGCAGGAGGCGTCGGCGCAGCACGACCGGGTGACGACGTAGGTCATGGTTCTCCGTTCCGGGACCTGCGGGCTGCGTCAGGCGGCGTACGGGGCGGGTTCGCCGCGGTGGCGGGAGGGGCGGCCGTCGATGCGGAGCGCCTTCCACACCCGCCGCGAGGCCCTGTTCATCAGTCCTATGTCCTCGGCGAGCATCCGTACGTCGGAGAAGAGGTCGCGGAGCATCTTCTCGCCGTCGGGCGACTTCCAGAAGATGTCCTTGATCACCCAGTGGGGCACGCCGATCGTCTCGGCGGTCTTCCGGTCCGGGACCATGATGACGTCCCCGAGCACCCGCATGATCACCGGGAAGGCGACCGACAGGGCGCCCCTGCGCGCCCTGCCGTAGCCGGGGACCTTGACGCGCAGGAACTCGTGGGCGAAGGAGATGTGCCGGGCCTCCTCGGCGACGTGGATCTGCATGAGACGGCGCATCAGGGGGTGCATGTCCTCGCCGCCGCGCAGGATCGCCTTCTGGAGGTGGTCGATGGGCTCCTCCCCGGCGAGGACGCCGGTGAAGAAGGACTCGGGGATCAGGGAGCCGGCGAGCGGCAGGAAGCGGCTGAGGACGCGGAAGGAGCGTCGCCCGCCGGGAACGTCGGCGCCCGCGCGGTTCACGAACTCCTGGAACATCTGGGTGTGGTGGCACTCCTCCGTGACCTCGTGGGTGAGGTAGCGGAACTCCGGGTCCTGGTTGCGCAGTGAGAAGACGTAGTCCATCACGCCGCGGATGAGGACGTTCTCGAACTGCATGCCCACCTTGACGATGTTGGCGTACCGCCACAGTCCGATGCGCGTCCGGACCTCCAGCGGCTGCTCCCGGTACCACGGGTGGCCGCCCAGCGGGTCGGCCGCGGGGAGGACCCAGCGGGGGTCCGCCGGGTCGATGGCGAAGTCGGGGTGGTCCCAGTCGATGTCGGTGAACGCGTCGAAGTGGATGTGCACCGAGGCCTCGGACAGGGTCCGGAGCCGCTCGTGATAGCTCTGCACGCCGGTCATCTTCGTCCTCCTTCGGTGAGCGCGCGGTCGAAGCGGAGCGCGGGGTCCTCGATCGGGGACCGTCGCAGGGCACGGCGGTCGCGGTAGTAGTTGTTCCGGATCCGCCAGGGGTCACGGGTGCCCTGGCGGGGCATGATCGCGTCGCCGCGGGCGATGTAGCCGGAGGTCAGCGACTCGCCCATGACGGAGACGGAGGAGCGGTCGGTCTCGTCGGCCACGGGCGTGACGGTGCTGAGCCCGTGCCGGTCCATGTGGGCGACGAGCCGGCTGACGTAGTCGGCGGCGAGGTCGGCCTTGAGCGTCCAGGAGGCGTTGGTGTAGCCGATGATCATCGCCAGGTTGGGGACGCCGTCCAGCATCACGCCCTTGTAGAGCAGGTGGTCGCGGGTGACGACGGGCTTGCCGTCGACGGCGAGTTCCATGCCTCCGGCGAGCTGCATGCGCAGGCCGGTGGCCGTGACGACGATGTCGGCGGGGATCTCCTCGCCGGACCTGACCCTGACGCCGGTCTCGGTGAACGTCTCGATGTGGTCGGTGACGACCGAGGCCCTGCCGCTCTTCAGCGTCGTGAAGAGGTCGCCACCGGGGACGACGCAGAGCCGCTGGTCCCAGGGTTTGTACGCCGGCGTGAAGTGGCGCATGTCGACGCCCTTGCCGAGCCGGGCCCGTACCGCCCCGAGGAGCACCTTGCGCATGAGGCGGGGGGCCTTGCGGCACAGGGCGTACAGGCCGCGCTGCATCGCGATGTTGCGGGTCCGCCCGACCCGGTGGACGAGCGCGGCCGGGACGCGCAGCCGGCGCAGGAGGACGGAGAGGGGGTCGTCCGCGGGGAGCGCCACGATGTACGTGGGCGAGCGCTGGACCATGGTGACGTGCGCGGCCTCGGGGGCCATCGCGGGGACGAGGGTGATGGCGGTGGCGCCGCTGCCGATGACGACGACGCGCTTGCCGGTGTGGTCGAGGTCCCGGGGCCAGTGCTGCGGGTGCACGAGGGTGCCCCGGAAGCGGTCCTCGCCGGGGAACTCCGGGCGGTGGCCGGCGTCGTAGTCGTAGTAGCCGGTGGCGCCGACGAGGAAGCGGGCGGTGAGGACCTGGGTCTCGCCGGTGGCCTCGTCGAGGGTCTCGACGGTCCAGCGGGCTTCCTCGCTCGACCAGTCGGCCCGGACGGCCCTGCGGCCGAAGCGGATGTGGTCGGTGACGCCGTGCTCCTCGGCGGTGGCCCGGATGTAGCGGCGGATGTCCGTGCCCCCGGCGAGGACCTTGGTGCCGTGCCAGGCGCGGAAGCCGTAGCCGAAGGTGTACATGTCCGAGTCCGAGCGGATGCCGGGGTAGCGGAACAGGTCCCAGGTGCCGCCGATCGCGGAGCGCCGCTCGATGACGGCGTACGTGGTTCCGGGGTTCCCGGCGAGCAGGTGGCAGGCGGCACTGATGCCGGAAAGCCCCGCGCCGATGATCAGCACGTCGACGTGCCGGTTCTCCATGTCGTCCCCTCTGCGGCCGGTGGTGGCGGTGCATTCTCCCCCGGGCACGGGAATGTACCTGCGTCACCACGTCCAAGGTACCGGCGGTAACGTGACGTGCGCCACCCCGCGGGCGCCGCTCTTTCTTGATCGCCAGGTACCATCCACGCCGTGGCCGAGGACAGACACACACGCAACGACGGGCGCCCCGACGGCCGCGACACACGCTGGACCGGCCACCGCGCCGAGCGCCGGGACCAGGTCCTCACCGCGGCCCTCACCGTGATCGGGCGCGAAGGAACGACGGTCAGCGTGGCGGCGATCGGCGCCGAGGCCGGCATGCCGCGCTCCGTGGTGTACCGGATCTTCCGCAGCCGCGAGGACCTCGACGAGCAGATCCGGGCGCGGATCACCGACGAGCTGATGGCCGCCCTCTCCCCCGCGCTCGATCCCAGGGGCACCATCCGGGAGGCGATCGAGCACGCCGCCGCGACGTACGTGGGCTGGGTGGCGCTGCATCCGCACCTCCACCGGTTCCTCGGCACCGGCTCGCCCGCCGTCACCGGCACCCGAACCGCCGTCGCCCTCCACCTCGCGCGGCTCCTGGACTCGTACGCCGACCGGTTCCTCCCGGACGGGGAACGGGCGCCCACCGGCTTCCAGCTCAACCTGGCGTTCGCCATGGTGGGCCTGGTGGACGGCGTGGTGAACCAGTGGGCCGCGCATCCCGAGTCGGGCAGCTCCCTCGACGACCTGACGCTCTTCCTGAGCGACGCCCTCTGGGGCGTCCTCGCGAGCGCCACGGCGCGCCTGGGCATCAAGCTCGACCCCGATCAGCCCGTCGGGCCGACCTGACCCGCGGCGACGGCCTCGTGTCCACCGACCGGTGGACACGAGGTTCAACCGGCCGAGCCTGTCGGCGCGACGGCCCCGCCGACGGGTCCGGGACGCATGACGAACCCGACCGTAGGCATGGCCCGGCTCAGCGCGCGTCATCCCTGGCGCGCACTGACCGGCTGGCTCCTCTTCGTGGCCCTCTGCCTGGGCACGGGCATCGCCCTCGGCGCCCGTCCCGCGACCCCGGAGGACTTCCGCATCGGCGAGGCCGGCCGGGCCGAGGCCCTCGCGGGGTCGAGCGGGCGGCCTACAGGACGCCGAGGTCCGTGAGGAGCTCGTCGGCCGCGCGCCCGCCGGACTCGGCGCCGCCCTCCATGTAGCCCTGGGCCACCGCGGAGGTGTGCTCGCCGGCGAAGTGGGTGTTGCCCTGGCGGACGCCCTCGTAGCCGCCGTACTGGTGGGCGTAGCCGGTGGGCATGCCGGCGTACGAGCCGTACGCGTTCGGGTTGAGCGGCCAGGCGGCGAGCGTGGCCTTGCCCGTCCAGTGGGCGCTCAGGCCGGGGAAGACCGGTTCGAGCTGGGCGAGGGCCGTCTGGGCGTAGCCGGCGATCTGGGGGTCGGCGGCCGTGCGGAACGGCGTGGACGGGGTGAAGTCCGCCGCGTGGCTGCCGCCCGCATAGACCGTGAGGATGCCCATCGCGCCGGGCTGGGCCCTGCTGGAGTCCCAGGAGGTCTGGTAGCCGGTGTCGCTCATCGTGCTGCCGCCGGCGAGCCCCCACGGGCCCGGGGTGTTCCAGTGGCGGGTGTCGAACTGCAGGGAGAGCTTGCAGTTCTGACCCATCGTCATCGCGGCGATGCCGGCGCGCTTGCGGCTGTCGAATCCGGAGGCGGAGAGGTCGAGCCGCTGGAGCACGCCGACGGGGAGGGCCAGGATCGTGTGGTCGGCGAGCACCGTCTGCGTACAGCCGGAGGCGGTGAAGGTGAGCAGCTGGCGGCCGCCCGCCGCGGCCGCCACGGACTTCAGCCGCCAGCCGTGGCGTACCGTGCCCGGCGGCAGTGCGGCGGCGATGGCCTGCGGGAGGCGCTGGTTGCCGCCGCGGACGCGGTAGCGGGTGTCGCTCTCCCCGAACAGGGCGAAGCCGGTGGGGGTCGGCTGGTAGCCGAGCATGCCGATGATGCCGAGGGCGGAGGAGGACGTGGTGTCCGTGCCGAACTCGGTGGTGTAGGCGACGTCGAGGAGCTGTCCGAACGACGAGGCGTGCCCGCCCGGGACGCGGGTGGCGATCCAGTCGTGGATCGACATGTTCGACAGGGTCACCGCGCCGGGGCTGTTGGCGGCGTCCCAGGCGACGGGCCAGTTGAAGGTGGCGAGGTCCTGCTGGATGACCGGCTTCAGCTTCTTGAAGTCGGCGCTCGCCTGGGCGTAGGTGTAGTAGGCGCCGTCGAAGCGGTAGACCTCGGTGGCTCCGGCGGGCTCGGCGGCGCGCAGGTCGTCGAGGGGCAGGCCGAAGCGGGCGGCGAGGCTCCGCATGCGGGTGTGACCGGTGTCGATCAGCTCGCCGCCCCACTCGGAGCTCTGTCCGTCGCCCCAGTAGGAACCGGCCGGGTTGGAGTGGATCCGGCCGCCGACGCGGGTGTCGGCCTCGTACACCGCGGAGGCGATGCCGTGATCGGCCAGTCGGAGGGCCGCGGTGAGTCCCGCGATGCCGGCGCCCACGATCGCGACGACGGGCTGGGGTGCGGTGTCGGCGTGGGCGGGGCGGGCTGCGCCGACGGCGGTGGTGGCGGCGAGGCCCACTCCGGCGGCGAGTCCGCCGAGGAGGGTACGGCGGGAGGGCCCGCCGACGGCCGTTTCGGTGGAGTGTTCGGCGACGATCCGGCGCAGCATGCGGGCCGGTGCGGTGCGTGCCATGTGCGGCTCCTTCCAAGGGGGGCCGGTTCCCTGGGGAGGGGGAACCGGGAGCGGCGGTGGCGCGGTGCCACCGCCGACGAAGGGGGTTGCCTCGCGTAGGGGGTGTCAGGCGGCGTAGCGCGCGGGGCGGCGGCCCGGCCAGCCGTCCACGGCCTCCAGTTCGGCGGCGACGCGGATCAGGGCGGCCTCGTCCCAGGGACCGGCGATGAGCTGGCTGCCGACGGGCAGGCCCTCGGCCGAGGTGAAGGTGGGCAGGCTGACGGCGGGCTGGCCGGTGATGTTGCAGATCGAGGTGAAGGAGATCATCCGGGTCTCGGTGGTGCGGGGGCCGCCGGGGTCCGCGTTGGCCTCCTTGAGCAGGGCGTCCACCGGCGGCGGCAGGCAGGCCATGGTGGGGGTGAGGAGCAGGTCGAACTCGTGGCCCCACTGGGCGCGGACGGCGCGGGCCTCCTCGGCGAGCAGGGCCGCGGCCCGGGTGTACTCGCCCGAGTGCTTCCCGGCGGCCCGGTCCATCCGGAACCTCAGGTGCGGTTCGGCGAGTTCCGGCTGCTGGTACGGGGCGGCCCAGAGCGCCGCGTCGAGGACGGTCTGCGCGTATCCGGTGATCGCCTCCTCGCTGAAGAAGCGGGGCGAGGCGGGGGCGACGTGGTGGCCGAGGGTTTCGAGCAGCCGGGCGGTGTGCTCGGCGGCGGCGACGCACTGCGGGTCGACGGGCAGGCCGGTGGGCGCCTGGGTGAGCAGTCCGATCCGGAGGCGTCCGGCGTCGCGGCCGACCTCGTGGAGGTAGGGGCGGTCGGGTGCGGGGGCCTGGTACATGGCGAGCCGGTCGGGTACGGACATCGCGTCGAGCAGCGCGGCGGCGTCGCGGGTGGTGCGGGTGATGGCGCCCTCGACGGTGGCGTGTTCCCAGCCGGGGACCTGCTGGGGGACGCGGCCCCGGCTGGGTTTGAGGCCGAGGAGTCCGCAGGCGGAGGACGGCATGCGGATGGAGCCGCCTCCGTCGTTGGCGTGGGCGACGGGTGCGAGGCCGGCGGCGACGGCCGCTGCGGCGCCGCCGCTGGAGCCGCCGGAGGAGTGCTCGAGGCTCCAGGGGTTGCGGGTGCTGCCGAAGCGGCTGTTGTCGGTGGTCGAAAGGAGGCCCATTTCGGGCGAGTTGGTGCGGCCCATGAGGAGGAACCCGGCGTCCAGGAGTCGGCGCACCACGGGTTCGGTGAGGGTACGGGGGCGGTCGTCGACACCGTACGAGCCGTAGGTGGCGGGCTGGCCCTCGACCTGGGTGAGTTCCTTGACGGGGACGGGCACGCCGTGGAAGGGCGGGAGGGGTCCTCCCTCGGTGACGGCCTGTTCGGCGCGGCGCGCGGCGGCGCGGACGGCGTCCTCGTCGATCCAGGTGAACGCGGCGAGTTCTCCGTCGTGTGCGGCGATCCTGCGGAGGTAGGTGTCGGCGATCTCGACGGGACTGAGGTCGCGCCGGCGTACGGCCGCCGCGAGGTCGGTGGCTGAGGCGAAGGGGTCCATGGGCTGGCTCCAGGTGGGAAGGGTCGGACGGGCCCCGGGCCTGTCCGGGGCGGTCAGCTGACCGCGAGGATGTCGTCGAGGCGGGCGCGCAGACCGGGTCCGTTCGGCGCGTCGAGCACGATCCGTCCGGCCTCCATCGCCACGACGTGCCGGCTGTGGTCGAGGAGTGCGCCGGCGTGCTGGTCGACGAGGAGGACGGCCGTTCCGGCGGCGGCGATCGCGCCGAGGGCTTCCAGGACGTCGGCGACCACGGAGGGCTGGAGTCCCTGGGTGAGTTCGTCCACCGCGATGAGGCTCCGGCCCGCGAGCATCGCCCGGGCGATGCCCAGTTGCTGCTTCTGCCCGCCGGAGAGCGTGCCGGCCTGCTGCCCTGCGCGGTCGGTGAGGAGCGGGAAGACGGTGTACGGGTCGACGGCCGGGACGGTGTCGCGGCGGCGGGCGAGGCGGAGGTTCTCGGCGACGGTGAGCGCGGGGAACACGCCCCGGTCCTCGGGCATCAGGGTGGCGCCGGCCCGGGCGAGGAGTTCGGGGCGGCCCGGGGGCACGTCGTGTCCGTCGAGGGTCACGCGGCCGCCGTGCCGGTCGGCGAGACCGAAGACGGTCCGCAGGAGGGTCGTCTTCCCGGCGCCGTTGCGGCCGATCAGGGCGGTGATCTCGCCTCCCCGCACGGTCAGGTCGGCCGGCCGGACGACGGCGGCCTGCCCGTATCCGCCGGCGAGGCCGGTCAGTTCGAGCATCAGCGCGCTCCCAGGTAGGCGGTGCGGACGGCGGGGTCGGCGGCGACCGTGTCGAGCGGGCCGCGGGCGAGGACCTGCCCTTCGGCGAGGACGACGACCTCGTCGGCGAGCTCGCGCACGATGTCCATGTCGTGCTCGACCACGAGGAGGGCGCAGCCGGTGCGCCGGTTGACCTCGCGGAGTTCGCGGGTGAGGCGGCGTGCGTCGTCGGGCCCGAGTCCGGCGGCGGGTTCGTCGAGGAGCAGCAGCCGGGGCGCGGCGGCGAGCACCATGGCGAGCTCCAGGCGGCGGCGGTCGGCGAGCGGGAGGGTGCCCGCCGGCCGGAGTTCGTCCTCGACGAGGTCACGGAACTCCGCGGGGGGTTCGACGGGTTCGGGTGCCTCGATGCGGGCGAGGCGGAGGTTGTCGGCCGGGGAGAGTTCGGCGACGACGCTGGGGATCTGGAACATCCGGCCGACGCCCAGTCCGACCCGGCGGTGGACGGGCAGCCCGGCGGCGTCGGTGCCGAAGAGCGTCAAGGTCCCGGCGTCGGGGGCGAGTTGTCCGGCGACGACGTTCAGGAAGGTGCTCTTGCCGGCGCCGTTCGGGCCGATCAGGCAGACGCAGCGGCCGGCTTCGACGGTCAGGTCCACGCCGGAGAGCACCTGGACGGGGCCGAAGGACTTCCGGATGCCGGTGACGGCGAGCGGGGTGGACTCCTCGTGCGCGGGTGCCGGGGTCGTACGGCTCCGGGGGCGGCGGGCCGCGGCCGGCAGGCGTACGTCCGGTCCCGGGCCGGCCAGCCATCGGCGCGGGGCGGCGGTGAGTCCCGCGGGCGCCACCTGGACGACGAGCAGGAACAGGGCGGCGAGGGCGAGGAGGTACCAGCCCTGCCAGGTGGAGCCGAGGTACTGCTGGCCGACGGTGACGGCGAGGGCGCCGGCGAACGGCCCCACCGTGGACTCGCGGCCGCCGAGGGCCAGCCAGATCAGTACGGAGGTCGACAGGCCGAGGCCGAAGACCTGCGGAGACACCAGACCGGCCACGGGTGCGTACAGCGCTCCGGCCAGGGCGGCGACGGCCGCGCTCGCGGCGAAGGCGGTGGCGCGCACGCGGGTGCCGTCGACACCGCTCTGCGCGGCCCGCTCGGGGTTGCGGGCGGCCGCCGTGAGGCGGGCGCCGAACCGGCCCCGTACGAGCAGGAGGCCGCAGACGGCGACCACGGCCGCGACGGCGCCGAGGGTGACGTAGTAGGAGGTCACGACGTCGGGTCCGGAGACGGACAGTCCGTTGGTCCCGCCGGTGACCGGGGCGAGGGTGGTGGCGGCGCGCTGGAGCAGGAGTCCCACGCCGATCGTCAGGAGGATCAGCGGGGTGTCGGGGACCGGGGCGGCGAGGCCGATGCGGACGACGGGCAGGGCGATCACCACGGCGGCGACGACGGCCGCGGCGACCGTCAGGCTCTGCGGGAGGTGGTGCTCCTGGCCGAGGGCGACGGCGTACGCGCCGAGTCCGAAGAAGGCGGCGTGTCCGACGCTGAGGAGTCCCGCCCGGCCCCAGCTCAGGTCGAGGCCGTAGGCGAACAGGCCGTGGCACAGGCCGAGGGTGAGGGTGGCGACGGCGAAGGCGTCGAGGCCGAACGGGGCGGCGAGCAGGGCCACGGCGGCGAGGCCGGGAAGGGCGAGGCGCAGTGCGCGCCGTACGCCCTCTGCGGGGGCGACGCGGGCGGCGGGCGCGCCCGGCGCGGCGGGGACGGTCACGCGCAGCCCTTCTTCGGGGTCCTGTCGGCGACCATGGGGTGGGTCCGGGTGACGGTGTAGGCGCCGTCGCGGCCGATGGTGACCTCCCGCATGTCGGCCTGGAGCACGTGGTTGGAGGCGTCGAAGCGGGTGCCCTTGCCGAGGGGGCTGTCGAAGGAGAGTCCGCCGATCGCCTTGTTGACGGCCCCGGGGTCGTTCGAGCCGGCCTTCTCCGCGGCGGCCAGGAGGAACTTGACGCCGAAGTAGGCGTTTCCGGCGACCTCGGGGATGGGTGCCTTCCACTGGTGGGCGGCCCGGTAGTCCTTCACGAAGGCGAGGCTCTCCGCGTCGTCGAGGCGGTCGCTCCAGCGCACCGTGTGGGTGCGGCCGGCCACGAGCTCGCCGAGCGCGGGCTGGAAGTCGGCGTCCAGGGAGGCGCCCTCGAAGCCGAGCTCCGGGGTGAGCAGGCCGAACTGCTGGCCCTGCTTGCCGAAGGTGACCGCGTCCGCGCCGACGACCATGGAGAGCACGGTGTCGGGCTTCGCGGACTTGAGCCGGCCGATGACCGGCTGCCAGTCGGTCTGCCCCAGGGGGCTGTACTCCTCGGCGACGACGGTGCCGCCGGCCTTCTTCACCAGCTCCCCGGCGACACCGGCGTAGAAGTGCGGGTAGTTGTAGTCGGAGCCGACGAGGGCGACCTTGGTGCCGTACTTCCGGATCAGTCCGGGGACGGTGGGGGTGAGCATCTGCCGGGTGGACTCGCCGAAGCCCCACTGGTAGCCGAAGCAGTGTTCGGTGTCGCCGAGTATGGCGGTGCCGAAGGGCACGTGCGCCTCGTCGGCGACCCTGCCGACCGCTTCGGCGGTGTCGCCCGTGATGGTGCCGAACAGCATCGTGACCTTGTCCTGGCGGACGAGGCGGCGGGCGAGCTGGGTGGAGTTGGCGGGGTCGCCGGCGTCGTCCACCACGACGTACTCCACGGGGCGGCCGTGCACGCCGCCGTCGGCGTTGACCTTCTTGACGGCCAGTTCGAGTCCGTTGCGCAGGGCGGTTCCGACCTGGGAGACCGGTCCGGTGAGCGGGACGATCACGCCGATCTTCACCGGTCCGCCGGTGGCCGGGGCGTCGTCGCCGGACAGGGCCGCGCCCTGGCAGCCGGTGAGCACGAGGGCGAGGGTGCCCGCCATCGCGAGTGCGGTGGTCCGGGGCGCGGGCGTCATGCGGCGCTCGCGGGGGCGGGGGTGCGACGGAACCATGGGGAGAACCTTCCGATCCAGGGGCGCGAGCGCAGGGCGGCGATCGCGACGACGACGGCGTAGAAGAGGGCTTCGGCGAGGGTGTCGGAGAGCCAGGTGCGCAGCAGGACCGACAGCGCGGAGATCAGCAGGGCGGCGCCGGCGGCGGTGGCCAGGGCTCCGGGGCGGCTGAGCAGCAGGCCGAAGAAGACGGGGACGAGCAGGCCGAATCCCATGCTGGGGTTCACGGCGAGCACGGGGCTGTAGAGGGCTCCGGCGAGGACCGCGAGCAGGCCGCCGACGGCGAAGGCCGTGGCGCGCATGCGGCGCGGGTCGGTGCCGAGTAGCGCCGCCATGGCCGGGTTGTCGGCCACGGCCCGCAGCCGCAGTCCCCAGTCGGTGCGGTGGGCCGCGAGCAGGACGAGCGCGATGACGGCGATCGCGGTCACGGCGCACACGAGCCGGTACGTCGGGTAAGGGGTGCCGAGGACGTCGAGGGTGCCGTCCACGGGTACGGCGACGGTGCGCGAGGTCCCGGTGAAGAGGAGTTCGGCGCCCTGCCGCAGGGCCATGCCCAGGCCCCAGGTGACCAGCATGGCGGCCAGGCCGTCGGAGCCGGGGCGGCGCAGCAGCAGCCGCTCGACGATCAGGAGCAGGGGTGCTCCGGCGGCGAGGGCGAGCAGGGTGCGCAGCCCGAAGGGCGCGGCGGTCGCGGTCGCGGCGACGTAGGCGCCGGCCATGGCCAGGTCTCCCTGGGCGAGGTTGACCACGCGGGTCGCCGCGAAGATCACCGCGATGCCGACCGTGAGCAGGCCGTAGAGGCCGAACTGGCCAAGGATGGCCAGAAGTACATCCATCTGTTACCGCCTCTGTGCTTCCGGGTGCAGCGGGGACTCTGCGAGCATCTGGCAATCCCGCGGCGGGCACTGGTACGGCAGCGCAGAGTTCTGTGCCCGCAGTGCGCGGACCGGACGGCGCGAAGGGTGCGTGCGGTGCGGGCAGGGGGCGGGAGGAGCACGGCATGCGGGTGGAGCGGCGGGACGACGGCAATCTGGTCTTCGGCTACCTCGACACCGCTTCCGCGGACCTGTCGGGCGCCTCGGACACGGTGCTCGTCCGGGCCAGGGCGGGCGACGAGGGGTACGCCGCCGACATGCGGCCGAGTCGTTTCGGTGCCCTGAGCGGCTGCGACATCAGCGGGGAGCAGGAGATCCGGGTGATGCCCCGGCCCTCCCCCGCGGCGCCCCGGCCGGGGCATCTCCTCGGGCTGCTCGTGTCGGGGCGCGGTGAGCTGGAGCAGGACGGGCGCCGGGCGGCGCTCGCGCCGGGCGACTTCGTGCTCTACACGGGCGCGCGGCCGTTCCGCCTCGAGCTCGGCTCCTCGCACCGGTACTTCGTGCTGTCCCTGGACGCCGGTACGGCGGGGCAGCTGGCGCGGGCGGACGGCGCGGTGACGGCCAACGCGGAGCTGCCGCGCTCACCGAGCGGGCGGGTGCTCTCGGCGGTGCTCGGCGAACTGGCGGAGCGGGCCGGTGGGTTCGGGCCGCTGGCCCGCCGGGACATGGGCGAGCACGTGTCGGCGATCCTGCGGACGCTGCTGCGCGAGACGGGCGGCGCGGGTCCGGCTTCCGGCACGGGGTCGGTGGGGGCCCTGGAGCGGATCCTGGCCTACGTGGACGAGCGGCTCGCGGAGGACCTGTCGCCGGGGACGATCGCGGCGGCGCACCACATCTCCGTACGTCATCTGCACGCGCTCTTCCGGGAGTCGGGCGTGACGGTCGGCGATCACGTACGCCGGCGGCGCCTGGAGCGGATCCGCCGGGACCTCCTCGACCCGTCGCTCGCCCACCTGCCCGCGTACGTCCTGGCGGCGCGCCGGGGTCTGGGCGAGGCGAGTCACTTCAGCCGGGTGTTCCGGGCGGAGTTCGGCCTGTCGCCGCGCGCGGTACGGGAGCAGGCGAGGGCACGGCCGGAGCCGTGACCGCGGTCCGCGGTGCCGGAGCCTCCCGTACGTCACCGTGCCGTGAGGACCGCCGCGTCGCCGCGGCCTCCGGGTGCCGTCGCCGTGTCGCGGCGACGGCACCCGGAGGAGGGTGGGGTCAGGGGCAGCTGATGCGGGAGTCGCCCGGGTCGGTGGTGCAGGTGTCGGTGCCGGAGCCGCCGTTGGCGATGTCGTTGCCGGAGACGCCGTCGGTGGTGGTCAGGCGGTCGTTGCCGTAGTAGCCGGTCAGGGTGTCGTTGCCGGGACCGCCGTCGAGGGTGTCGTCGCCGAAGCCGCCGTCGATGTTGTCGTTGCCGTAGCCGCCGTGGACGGTGTCGTTGCCGTAGCTCGCGCGGATGGTGTCGTTGCCGCCGAGGCCGCAGACGACGTCGTTGGAGTAGCCGCCGTTCAGGGTGTCGGCGCCGCTGGTGCCGATGATGGTGCAGCCGCGGGAGTTGTTGACCGAGGTGCTGGCGCCGGCCGTGTTGCCGGGGGTCACCGGGTCCGGCTGGGTGGCGCTGACGCCCGCCGTGTTCGTGAGCGTGCCGGTGGCCCGGGGTTCGGCCGTCACCGTGACGATGGCACCGGCGCCGGGGAGGAGGGAGCCGAGGGCACAGGTGGCGCCCGTCGCGGTGGTCGTGCAGGTGCCCTGCGACGGGACCGCGGAGACGAGGGTCGCGCCGGCGCCGGAGAGCGTGTCCGTCAGCGTGACGCCGGTCGCGGTGGCGGTGGAGGACGCCGCGTTGGTGACCGTCACCGTGTAGGTGGCGCGGTCGCCGATGCTCACCGTGCCCGTACCGGACTTCGTCACCGACAGGTCGGCGTACGGCGGGAGCGTACCGTCGCCTCCCTGGTAGCGGGCGAGGGCGAAGGCGAAGCCCGCCCCGTACCCGGCCGCGACGATCTTGCCGTCGGGCTGGACGAGCACGCCGCGGGCCTCGTCGAAGTCGTTGAAGCCGGTGACCACGAAGCCGTCCCCGCCGAAGCCGGTGTCGACGGTGCCGTTCGGGTTGAAGCGGGCCAGGCCGAAGTCGTTGGCCTCGGAGCTGTTCGGGTCGTCGGCCCGGCCGGCGAGCACGATCTTGCCGTTCTGCTGGAGCGCCATGGCGTACGCGAAGCCGCCGTCGCCCGGGGAGTTGACCGAGGTGCGCCCGCCCGTGCCGAAGCCCGTGTCGGGAGTGCCGTTGCTGTTGTAGCGGAGCAGGGCGTAGCCGGCGCCGCCGGAGCCCGCGGCGAGGATCTTGCCGTCGGGCTGTACGGCCACGGCGTTGCCGAACTCGGTGCCGCCGAAGTCGGCGGTGACCATGCCGTCCCCGCTGAAGGTGGTGTCGAGGGTGCCGTTGCTGTTGTAGCGGGCCACGCCGATGTCGAAGGCGGTGTTGCCCACGTAGCCGACGGAGACGATCTTGCCGTCCGGCTGGAGGGCCGTGCTCCGGGCGATGCCGCCGCCGTCCTGGGGCGAGGTCGGCGTGAAGCCCGCGACCACGGCCCCGTCACCGCCCAGGGTGGGGTCGAGGTTCCCGCTGGTGTCGAGGCGTACGAGCGCGAAGCCGCCGCCCGCACCCTTGCCCGCGGCGATGATCCTGCCGTCCGGCTGCACGGCGATGTCGGAGCCGTCGGCGGAGCCGCCGAACTCGTCGACGCGGACGAGGCCGCCGTTGCCGAAGCCCGCGTCCAGGGTGCCGTCGGTGTTGTAGCGGGCCACGGAGAAGAAGCAGCAGCCTCCGCCCTCCTCGGCGATCACCTCGGTGGTGCCCGCCACGACGATCTTGCCGTCCGAGGGCTGGATCGCGACGGCGTTGGCCGAGTGGAAGCCGCCGCCGAAGTCGCTGGTCGTCGTGCCGTCGCCGCTGAAGGTGGTGTCGAGGCCGCCGTCGGTGTTGTAGCGGGCGAGCGCGAAGCCCGCCTCGCTCGTCCCCACCACGACCAGCTTTCCGTCGGCCTGCCGCACGATGTCGTGGCCCTCCGCGTACCCGGTGACGGGCGTCGTCACCCGGCCGCCGGTCCCGAAGGCCGGGTCGAGGTCCCCCGGGGCGGCGAGGGCGGTACCGGGCAGGGCGAGAACGAGCGCGAGCCCGAGCGCGGCCGGCGCCCCGGCCCTCCCGCCGGGTCTGCGGCGCCGTGCCGCCGCGCGGAGAAGTGCGTGGGTCATGGGTGGACGAACCTCCGTCTTCGAAGGTGGACAGGGGGCAGCGCACAGCTTCGGCCCGGAGCGCTCCCCGGCCGGGCGGGCCGTGCCGCGCTGCGCCCCACTGGCCCTCGGGGAACCACCCCCGCGGGGGAGCGTGTGGAGGGGGCGCGGGGCGTCCCCGCCGCAGGTGGCGGCCGGCGCACCGCGTACCCTCGCCTGCGAAGGCTGCGGGACGCACGGTGGGTAGGGAACAAAAGATGGCTGAGGTGCCCGGGCGGGGTACGGAGTCCGGCGACGAGGACGGGGCGCGGACCTCGACCGTGCGGGTCTTCGTCGCGCTCGCCCCGCCGGACGACGCGAAGGACGAGCTGGCGCGCGAGCTGGGCCCGGCGTACGAGGCGTACCCGCGGATGCGGTGGAACCGGATCGAGGACTGGCACATCACGCTGGCGTTCCTCGGGGAGCTCCCCGTGGCGACCGTCCCTCTGCTGCGGCCGCCGCTGGCGGCGATCGCGGCAGCGCACCGGCCGGTGGAGCTGGCGCTGCGCGGCGGAGGGCACTTCGACGACCGGGTGCTGTGGAGCGGGATCGACGGGGACCTCGACGGACTGCACCGGATCGCCACCGAGGTGCGGACGGTCGTCAAGGAGTGCGGCATCCCCTTCGAGGACCGGCCGCTGCGGCCCCACCTGACGCTCGCCCGGGCCCGCCGCGACGATCCGGCGTCCGTCCTGGAGGTGGCCGCCGGGCTCGCCGGGTTCACCGGCCGCCGCTGGCCCGCCGCGCGCCTCCACCTCGTCGGCAGCGACTACGGCCGGGGCCCGGGCCCGATCCGCTATCGCGACATCGAGTCCTGGGCCTTCGCCCGGCGGTAACCGTGGGTACGGCACTCGCGGGTGAAGCCCAGCGAGCCGTACAGCTTCGCTGCCGGGAGGTTCTCGGCGTCGTGGTTGACCGTCACCCGACGGAGGCCGAGCTCCGCCATGCGCCGCATGGACTCGGCCATCACCGCCCGGGCCAGTCCGAGGCGACGGAAGGCCCGGTGGGTGCCGACGGGCTCGAAGTGCCCCAGCCCGTTGCGTTCGTCGACCCAGAGGACGGTGTACGCGCCGATGCGTCCGTCCGGGGCCTCGGCCACGATCTCGCGGGCCGGGTCGTAGCCGGGCCGCGTCATCATTCCGTCCCGGTAGGCCGCGCCCGTCCAGTCGGAGCCGAACGAGGCGTTGCGCGCCTCGGCGAGGGCTTCGGCGTCGTCGAGGGTCGCCGGACGGACGGTGAATCCCTCGGGCACCACCACGGCGGGGAGATCGGTCAGGCCGCGGGTGTTCACGTCGTCCCAGGTCCGGAAACGGGTGAAGCCCACTTCGTTCAGCAGACGTCCGCGGATCGTGTCGGTCTCGAAGAGGTCGGTGAGGACGTACTCCTCGTCGTCCGCCATGTGCCGTGCGGTGGTGTCGGCGGCGAACCTCAGCATCGCGCGCTCGGTGTCGGTACCGCGCAGTTCCGGCGCGCAGAACGCGTCGAACGCGGCGCCGAACCGAAGGCAGAGGGTGACACCGCCGACCCGGCCGTCGTCCTCGTGCTCCCAGACGTGCACCAGGTCTCCGACGGGCAGACCGCGCAGGTTGTCGTAGACGCGGTGCGGGAGCTCGCCCACGTGGTCGTAGGCGTCGCGGCCGGCGGTGGCGATCCACTCCGCCACGGTCTCCTGGAGGCGGGGCATGTCGGAGTCGAGGAAGGGCCGTGGTGTGAACATGATCGTCTTATAGCCGGGCCGCTCGGGACGGTACAACCGGGTTTCCACCCGGCCGGGACGAGAAGCCGAGGTCAGCGGCCGTACAGGTCGCGGCAGAGGCCGGCCGCGCCCATCGGGGCCTGGATGGACTCGGCCTGGTGGCAGAGGCGCCGCATCTCGGGCGGTCGGGCATCCGTCTGCCGGTGCGGGCGAGCGGCGCCGGGCCGGTGGTTCTGCGGAGGGCGCGGCACGGTCCTCGTGGCGGGCTTCCTGTTCGCGAGTTTTCCGTTCGAGGACTTCCGGTGCGTGGGCTTCCGGTGCGTGGGCTTCCGGTGCGTGGGCTTCGCAGACTTGTTCGGGGTGGTGTGGGGGCGGTTCGGGGCCGCCCGGTGAGCGGGTGGGCGGTGGGCGGTGCGCGCCCCGGCGGACGCGTCGGCCGCCTTCCGGCCGGGCGCCTCGGCCGTCCGGGAAGCCGGCCGGGGGTCCGTGGTGCCGAGGGCCTCGCGAGCGGCGGGCTCGGTGAGGACGGGGGCGGGGAGAGGGGCGGGGGGACGGTCGGCGGCCGGGGCGAGTCCGCCGGGGCGGGGCGGCGGAGCCGGAGCAGGACCGTGCGGGACGGCCACGCATCCGGTGGCGAGGAGCGCGATGAGCAGGAGGGACGCGGTGCGGCGGGCGTGCATGGGAGCCACGGTGCCCGAGCCTCGACGGGCAGGGGCGGCGGCTCGGCCCGAGTCCACCGTCACGAGTGAACCACCACGGTGCGTGGACGGACGGGTGCCGCCGTGTGCGACCCGGCGGCGCGCCCCCGTACGGCCCCACGCTCGCGGTGACGGACTCCGTCCGGATCGTGGTCGGTTCGGCGGGTGACGCGGGTGACGACGGGCCGTTCGACTCGGCGGTGAGCGACGCGGGCCGGGTGACCGTGCGGGCGCCGGGCCGGGTGCGGCTCACGCCGGCGGCCTCGCCGACCGTGCTCCGGAGGACCCTGTCGTTCTGCACGACCTGACCCGGGGCACGGCCGTGCGGCCGCCCGGGGCGGGATGGCCGCACGATGGGGCCCCGCCGGGGCGGAACAATTCCATGGCGGGCCCGCGGCCTCGCCCGCGAGGATGGGCGCATGAATGATCATCCCGAGCGATGGAGCCGGGCGACGGTCTACCCCGACATGTGGGCGGACCCTGCCGACGACCCCCGTGACAACGGCGAGGCCCCGGAGGGCGAGCTCGCGACGCTCCAGGACTTCCTCTCCGGATACCGTCTGACCCTGCGGATGAAGTGCGAGGGCCTCGATCCGGAACAGCTGGCCCGCCGTTCCGTTCCGCCGTCGACGATGTCGCTGCTCGGTCTGATCCGGCACCTCGCCGAGGTGGAACGGGACTGGATCACCTGGATCACCGGTGAACCGCTGCCGAAGGTGTACGGCGGGCGGGACGCGGACTTCCACGAGGCGGTCGCCGACCAGGCGGTGGTCGACGCCTCGTACGCCGATCTGGAGCGCGAGCAGGCCGCGGCCGACGCCGCCCTCGCCGAGCACCCCGACCTGGGCGAGCGCCTCCCGAAGGACGGGATCGCGGTGCGGGAACTGATGGTGCACCGGATCGAGGAGTACGCCCGCCACTGCGGGCACGCCGACCTGTTGCGCGAGTGCGTCGACGGACGGGTCGGCCAGTAGCTGACCGGGGTCGGGTCATCGGGCCATGAGGACCGCCAGTGCGTCGGCCGTGGCCGGGTGCGCGGCGAGGAGGGCCGCGCCCGTCTCCGCCGGGGCGTTCGTCGTGGTCCATCCCTCCGCCGAGCCGAGGAGCTCCGCGAGGGCGTCGCAGGTCGCCGGGTGGGCGGGAAGGAGTGCCGCTCCCCGGGCGGCGGTGCCCGCGGGGAGGGCGGGCGGCGCGGCCGGTGGGGTGTGCCAGGGCGGGACCCAGGCGTCCAGGGCCGCGAGCCGGGCCGGGAAGATCCGTCCCGCCTCGCGGATGAGCAGCGGAGCCAGTTCCGACGCGTTCGAGCGGAGGGTCGTGATGAGGACCGGGAGCCACGGCAGCAGTACGGGGTCGGGCAGGCGGCCGAAGGCGTTCGACACGGCTTCCACCACCACGTCCGCGAGGCCCGGCACCGGCTCCAGGGCGTGCACGAAGCCGCTGAGGTAGCGGGGATAGGACGGCACGACGAGGGGGTTGGCGAGGAGCTCGTCGCAGCGTGCCCGCAGCTCGCCCCGGGAGAGCGTGCCCAGCTGCACCTGCGCCGCCCACAGCAGCGCCGTCTTCGCCGGGTCCTCGGGATGCGCCTGGGCGACGGCCAGCTCCAGCTGGGTCCGGTCGCAGCCCAGGGAGAGCACGAGGCTCTCCATGCTGAACAGGAAGCCGAGCATCGCCGCGACCTGTCCCACCGTCGCGTCCTCGTCGCGGAACGCCGTCGGCAGCAGCGTGCAGTAGTGCGCGTAGCCGGTTCTGACGAAGGACTCGATCCACGACGGCAGCACCGGCTCGCTGGTGCGGTAGTGGGCGAGGAGTCCGCGCACCCGGCGCAGGACCTCCGGTGCACCGTCGACCGTACGCTCGCCCGCCAGGACGTCGAGGGCTCGGGTGCCGAGCTCCGCGGCGAGACGCCGGCCGCCCAGATGGAGCGTGGCGTCCTCGACGGCGGCGAGGACCTCGGCGGTCGTCGCCTGCGGCCCGTACGCGGTGCGGCGCAGGCGCTGCTCCAGGACCTGTTCGAGGCTCACGCCCTCGTAACCGAGCTCGATGAGGGCCCGTTGGTGGGTGCCGAGGGCGAGGTCCCAGGACTCCTGGATCGACCGCTCGCCGAGCCGCAGCTCCCCCATGACGGGCCGTGCGGCGCCGCCCGGCATCAGGCGGCGCAGCATCCACAGGACGTCCGAGCAGGCCCGCAGTTCGGGCCGGGAGGTCATGTCGAGGAGGGCCCGGCGGACCCCGCGCTGCTGGAGGTTGAGCTCCAGGGGGGCGAGCCGGTCGTGGACGTCGCGGGCGAGCGGCGGCAGGGCCTCGTAGCCGACCTGGCCGATCCGGTCGCCGCCCATCATGATCTCGACGAGGCGGCGCACGTCCCGGCGCCCGGGCACGCTGTCCTTCTCGATGCAGGTGACCGCAGCGTCCTGGAAGTCGTACGGGGTGGGCTTGGCCCGGTCGCGCATCCCGGCGAGCAGGATCGAGGTCTCGAAGACGGCGATCGCGTCGGCGGTGGAGGCCAGGTAGCCGTTGCGGCGGGCGGCGCGGACGATGTCCACGGACCAGCCGAGCAGTTCGGTCTCGTCCAGGGCGTCGAGGACCGGCGGCCGCTGGAGGAAGCCGGAGAGCCGGTCCTCGGCCGGCGCGGCGGTCCCGGGGAGGGCGGCCGGCCCGGTGGTCTTCGCCGCCGTCCTCTTCGTGCCGGCCTGTCCGTCGAGGCGGTACGGCTTCACCCGCGTGCGCTTGAGGTTCTTCGTCCACTGCGTCGCGGCGATGGAGACGGAGCCGGAGGCGAGGCCGAACTGGTCCTCGATCGCCGCGTTGCTGGAGGGGATCAGACCGTACTGCCAGGTCGTGGCCGTGCGCGGGGAGATCTCGAAGCCGTCGCTGCCGTGCACACCGAACTCGTCGACACGGCTGGCCGCGTGGAAGGCGCCGCAGACGTAGAGGCAGTCCGCGGGGTCGGTGCCGGTGGCGGCGAGGTGCTCCCGCATCCGGGTCCACATGTGGCGCTCGCGGTCCTCGTCGACGCGGACGCGGTCCCCGTCCCCCGGGGCGAGCCGCCGGAAGAGGCTGCCGATGAGGAACATGACCTGGCGGTAGGTGTCGTGGTCGCTGTCGCCGAGCGGCACCTCGACGTACTGGTGCCACCACTCCGACCAGTGCCGCACCTTGCCGTGGCGCAGCAGGTGCTCCTCCAGTTCGGCGAAGCGCGGTCGCAGGTCGCCGATCTCGACGCCGACGGCCTCGCCGTGGAGTGCTGCCTCGTCGCCGCCCTCCGCTCGGGCGTCCGGCTCGTCGGTGCGATCGTGCCGGGGGTCCCACTGGAAGACGTGGTCGGAGGAGCGGTCGACGAGGACCAGTTCCACGCCGGGGGTGTCGAGGGCGTAGGCGATGGCCTGGTACTCGGCGGAGGCCTCCGTGACGGGGGCGACGACGGACAGCGGCGCCCAGTCGGGCGGGAAGCCGTCGATGTCGCTCGCGAACGCCTGCACGGCGACCGGCAGCCGGCAGTTGCGCAGCTCGGTGAGGAGCGGCGCCATGTCCTCGCACAGCTCCAGGTAGACGACCCTGGGCTGCTTCTCGCGCAGCCGGCGGGCCATCGCGAGGGCCGAGGCGGGCGAGTGGTGACAGACGGGGAAGATCTCCAGGGGTTCCGCCACGGCGCGGTCGACGTCGTCGACGAGGCCGAGGAGAATGCCCTCCAGGGCGTCCGCGCCTCCGGCGAACTCGGCCGCCGCTTCGTGGAGTTGACCGCGCAGGGCGGTGAACTGGGTTCCGGTCACGACAGCTTCGCGATCGCTTCGCGGCCGCCCTCGAGGAACTCGGGCCAGGAGCCGCCCTCCTCCTTGCCGCGCGGCTCGACGACGCCGTGCAGGTACTTGTTGAGGATGGCCAGGTCCTCCGGTTCGCGTCGGGCGAGTGTGCCGACCAGGGAGGCGGCGAGGGCGCGGGCGGTCAGGGTGCGCTCGCCGAAGAAGTTGCTGTGCAGGATGGAGTCCTCGAGGACGCCGATCTGCTCGGCGGTCGAGAGGGCGGACTCCAGCTTCTCGTCGTCGCTGCCGGCCGCGGCGGCGGAGGCCCGCAGGTCGGCGAAGCTCTGGAGGAGGACGTCGAGGAGGGTCGGCGGCACGTCCAGTTCGATGGCGTGCCGGCGCAGCAGCTCCTCGGTGCGGAAGCGCACGATCTCGGCCTCGCTCTTCTTGTTCGTCACGACCGGGATGCGGACGAAGTTGAAGCGGCGCTTGAGTGCGGAGGAGAGGTCGTTGACGCCCCGGTCCCGGCTGTTGGCGGTGGCGATGACGGAGAAGCCGGGCTTGGCGAAGACGATGTTCCCGCCGTCGGCGCCGTCGAGTTCGGGGACCGAGATGTACTTCTCGGAGAGGATCGAGATGAGCGCGTCCTGGACGTCGCTGGTGGAGCGGGTGAGCTCCTCGAAGCGGCCGATGGTGCCGGTCTCCATCGCGGTCATGATCGGCGAGGGGATCATCGACTCCCGGGACTGGCCCTTGGCGATGACCATGGACACGTTCCAGGAGTACTTGATGTGGTCCTCGGTCGTGCCGGCCGTGCCCTGGACCACCTGCGTGGAGTTGCGGCTGATCGCGGCGGCGAGCAGTTCGGCGAGCCAGCTCTTGCCGGTGCCGGGGTCGCCGATGAGGAGCAGGCCGCGGTCGGAGGCGAGGGTGACGATGGAGCGCTCGACGAAGCTGCGGTCGCCGAACCACTTCTGCGCCACCTCCCGGTCGAGGCCGTCGGCGCGCTCGGAGCCGAGGACGAAGAGGCGGACCATCTTCGGGGAGAGCCGCCAGGAGAAGGGCTTGGGGTTGTCGTCGATCGACTCCAGCCAGTCGAGTTCCTCGGCGTACTTGATCTCGGCGGGAGCGCGGAGCAGGTCGGACATGCGAAGGGCCTTTCGGTCTCAGGTGAGGAAGGTCTTGAGTTCGTGCACGAGCTTGTTGATGTGGCCGGAGATCACCGGGGTGCCGAGGGCCTTGAACCGCTCCCGGAACCAGGGGTTGACCTCCTGCCGTCCGGAGCTGGTCACCGAGCCCACGGGGATGAAGCGCACCCCGGAGCGGTGGACCTCCTCGATGCCCTCGAACAGGGGCTGTGAGCGGCCGAACTCGTAGAAGTCGGAGATCCAGACCATGACGGTGTTCTTCGGCTCGGCGATCTTCGGCCGGGCCATGGCCATCGCCACGGGCCCGTCGTTGCCGCCGCCGAGGTTGGTGCGCAGGAGGACGTCGAACGGGTCGTGGACCCAGGGCGTGAGGTCGATCGCGCGGGTGTCGTACGCGATGAGGTGGACGTCCACCTTGGGCAGCCCGGCGAAGATCGAGGCGAGGATGGTGCAGTTGACCATCGAGTCGACCATGGAACCCGACTGGTCCACGACGACGATCAGCCGCTGGGGCGTGGTCCTGCGGACGGTCTGCCGGTAGTAGAGGCGGTCGACGTAGAGCCGCTCCTCCTCGGGGCTCCAGTTGGTGAGGTTCTTCCAGATGGTGCGGTCGAGATCGAGGTTCCGGAAGACCCGCTTGGGCGGGACCGAGCGGTCGAGCTCGCCGACGGTGGCCTTCTCGACCTGGGTGCGGAGCACCTGGGCGACCTCGTCGACGTACCGCCTGATCAGCGTTTTGGCGTTGGCCAGTGCCACGCCGGAGAGGTTGCCCTTGTCGCGCAGCAGCTGCTCGATCAGGGACATGCTGGGGGTGAGCTGTGCGGCGAGGGCGGGGTCCGCGAGGACTTCGCGCAGGTGCATGCGGTGGACGAGGTCGGCCTCGATGGCGCCGAGCTCGGGTCCGAGGCCTCGGCCGCCGGTGAGGGCCAGGCCCGACGCCTTTCCGCCGCGCAGCCCGCCGGGCGGGGAGCCGAGCGCGCGCTCCAGCCATCCGGCGTCCGACTGCCAGCGGGCGAGCTGCCCGGCGGAGACGGTGCCGGAGCCGGTGGCGAAGACGTTGAGCAGCAGTTTCGACGCGAGTGCGGCGCGGCGTACCTCGGCGGCCCGGTCGCGTGCGTCGTCCGGCTCGGGCTCCGGGGTCATGAGGCCGTCGAGCTCGTCGGCGAGCTCCGGGTGGCGCTGGACGACGGAGTCCACGGAGGCGCCGTGGTCGAGCAGCGCGGACGGCAGGCCGATGTCCTCGACGACGGCGAGGCTCGCCGCTTCCAGGGCGGCCTGCTCCTCGGGGTCGAAGAGCCGGGCGAGCAGCCGCCAGTAGAGGACCTGCCGCCGGTTGTCGTGGGGGTCGGGCGCGGGCGGCGCCGGGGACGGAGTGCCGCTCGGAGCCGTGGAGCCGGCCGCGGCCTCGGGCGGGGCGGTCCGGTCGGTCGGGCAGACGGGCTCGGGCGGGGCGGTCCGCTCCGTGGGGAGGTTTGCCTCGGGCGAAGCGGTCCGCCCGGTGGGGAGGTTTACCTCGGACGAAACGGTCCGCCCGGTGGGGCAGGCGGGCTCGGGCGAGGGGGTCCGCTCGGCGGGGACGGTGGGCTCGGGCGGGGCAGTCCGCTCGGTGGGGACGGTGGCCTCGGGCGAGGGGGTCCGCTCGGTGGGGACGGTGGGCTCGGGCGGGGCGTTCTCGTCGGTCATGAGCGCAGCAGCTTTCCCGCTCGTTCGCGCAGGACGGCGACCGCGTCCGTGGCCGCCTTCTCGGCGCGGACCCCGGTCTTGTCGGTGGTGCCTCCGGCCCACGCGCCCGCGTGGACGGCGACGGTCTTCTTCCGGACGGTCGTCTCGACGGCGAGCGGCTGGACGAGGAACTCCCCGGCGTCCCAGCGGAGGAGACCCAGGCACGCGCCGGACGCGGCGACCGCCTCCGGGGTGAGGGGGCCGGCGGCCGGTCCGCGGTCGGTGTCCACGGCCAGCCGGTGGCCGGCGACCGTGAACGTCAGCGGCCCGTCGTCCTCGCGCTCCGCCGCGTACCCCTCCAGGAGGACGGGCACGGCGATCCGTACCGGGTGGCGGTCCAGGGGGGCCGTGACCGGGTCGGTCGCGGTGGCGAGGACGACCCTGGCCGTGGCGAAGGGGTCGGCGGGCGCCCCCGCGCGGGCGTGCTCGTCGTCCCAGACGAGGTCGCCCTCGGCGGTGACGGGCATGGCGTCGAGTTCCATGGTGAGGCCCTCGCTCACGGCGGCCAGGAGCGACATGCGCGGCCGGAGCAGCTGCCAGAGCCCGGCGCCGACGACGGTGTCGGGTTTCGGCGCGGACGCCGCCGCCCGGACCAGGCGCGGAGCCGAGCCGTCGGCGGGTTCGAACACGGCGTGGACCTGGGCCTGTACGGCGGTCGCGTGCTCCTGCACGTCGACGCCGAGGGGCAGCAGCCGACCGGTCGCGGTGGACCCGCCGGGTGTGCGGGCGGCGCCGGGCAGGGTGAGGAGCAGGGCGCGCGACCACAGGTCGGCCCAACGGCGCACCGGGACACGGTCCAGGGTGGCCCCGGGGCACGAGGCGGCGAGCTCGGCCGCGAAGCCGTCGAGCAGCGTGGCCTGCCGGCGGAGCGCGGGGTCGGGCAGCATCGCGGAGACCACGGGCGCGGCGCCGCCGACGAGTTCGTGGTCGATGCCCTGCCAGCCCGAGCGGGCGAGGTCGCACAGCCACGCGCGGGCGGCGGCGAGCACGTTCGCGACGGGCTCCTCCCCGCCGGCGGGCCGCGGGGGCTCCTCGGCCCTCGGGCGGCCGGTGACGTCCGCGAGGCGGGTCGTCACGGCGTCGTGGACGGAGCCCATGAGCGCGGTGCGGGCGGCGGCGAGCGCGAGGAAGTGGTCCTCCGCTGCGGAGCCGGCCATGGCCTTGTCGGCGGCCTCGGCGACGACGGAGGCGAGCGGGGTGCCGGCGAGGGCGTCCGCGAGCGCGGCGAGCCCCGCGGTCTGGGCGGGCTGCGGCCGGAGCAGGCCGGCGACGAGTGCGTCGTCGAAGGCGTCCACGGCGGCCAGGGCCTCGTCGAGTCCGTCGATCGGGTCGGCGAGCAGGTCCGTACGCATCAGGCGACCGCCCTCGTCGGCGGGAACCACTGCATCTCGGGCAGCGGCGCGGTGACCGGCTCCAGTTCGAGGTAGGCGAGGTGCCGCAGGAAGCGGCTGAACACGGGGGCGGCGGCCGAAGTGTCGCCCTGCGCGGGCCGCGTGGCGGTCATCGTGTCGACGAGGGCCTGGGCGTCGGGCTCCCGGTCGGGCGTCTCGGCCCTGAGGTAGCGGGCGACGCGCCGCGCGCCGTACTGGAGGACGGCCTCGGTGACGAGTGCGCGGATGTGGTTGCAGTAGGAGCCGCGCGCGCCGCCGCAGGGGCGGTTGTTGTTGGTGCTGCACGCGAACGCGTACGTTCCGGCAGCGATGGAGGACACGTACACGCGCCCTGTGTCGGAGCCGCTGGACACGACGCCCTGCAAGCGTCCGTCGGCCAGTTCGACGAACGGCACCTTCGCGAGTTTCCGCGGCCGCGCGGGCGGTACCACCCGTGCCGCGCTCGACCTCTCCCAGACCGGCAACGCACTTCTCCCATGCACGTCAAAGGGGATGTTCACGCCGGAGCGGCGGAACATCGACAACGTATCCCCGCCCACTGACAACGCGTTCGGACGCCGTGGGACGCAGGGGTGGGAGCGCGGGGCCGGGCCCCGGGAAAGCCCGGCCCGCGCGTGTCCTAGTAGGGCTTCACGAGCACGTGGGCGGCTCCGGGGATGCCGATCTCCAGGAGGGCGTCCTCCTCGGGGGTCGTGGGCGCGCCCATCTCCTGCCTGAGGACGGCCCGGGACATGGCCTGCACCCACAGGGCGCGGGGCCGGCGCCGGGCCTCCCAGGCCTCCAGGGCCTCGGGGACCGAGGCGGCGGTGTCGAGGGACTCGGCGAGGACGAGGGCGTCCTCGACGGCCATCGCCGCTCCCTGGGCGAGGTGCGGGGTGGAGGCGTGGGCGGCGTCGCCGGCCAGCACCACCCGGCCGACGTGCCACTGCTCCTCGACCGTCACCTGGGAGATGCGGGAGTACACGACGGCCGCCGGATCGGTGACCGCGGCGAGGGCCTCGGCGACGGGGCCGGAGAACATCGCGAGCCGCTCGGCGAGTTCCTCGTGGGCGCGGGACGGATCCGGCCGGAAGCCCTCCGCTTCGGCGAACACGGCGCCCAGATACATGAGTTCGTCCGTGAGGGGGGTGAGCAGCGCCTTCGCCTCGCGGCCGGCGGTGGCCATGACCACGCCCCGTACGTCGGGGTGGCGGGGCACGGTGACGCGCCAGTTGGCGAATCCGGTGTACGCGGGCGCGTACCGGTCGCCGTAGAGACGGGTGCGCAGCGGGGAGCCGATGCCGTCGAAGCCGACGACCAGGTCCCAGCGGTCGGTGGATCCGTCGGAGAGCGTCACGGTGACGCCCGTACCGTCGTCGTCGAGCGCGGTGACGGTCGTGGCGAAGCGGATCTTGGCGCCCGCGGCGACGGCGGCGTCGCCGAGCACCCGGGCGAGGGCGGGCCGGGGAATTCCGTTGGCGGCCGGGGCGTCTCCCATGCGCGGCTGGGGTATGCGCGCCAGCGGGTTCCCCGCGGGGTCGGCGACGGTCAGGACCTCCCAGGCGAACCCGGCCGCGAGGCAGGCGTCGAGCACCCCCAACTCCCGCATGACATGGAGGGCGTTGGAGGGCTGGATGATGCCCACGCCGAGGGCGTCGAGCTCCTCGCGGAGCTCGGCCACCTCGACCGTGTGGCCGTGCCGCGCGAGCGCGGTGGCGAGCGCGAGGCCGCCGATGCCTCCGCCGTGGATCAGGACGCGCAGGGATGTCGCCATCTCGGATGTCTCCAGAAGGTGTCGAAACAGGGTCGAGGAGTGTAACCCCCGGGTACGGAGCCCGGGTTGTCCCTCCGACCGCCCGCGACCAGGTTAAAAAACAAGCCAAGCTCGCCCCGGCCGTTCGAGCCGCGACACCCCCGGATCGCCGTCGCCTACAGCCCGGTGAACGCCCGTCACCACAGGTCACAAGGCACGCCTTCGCCGTGAAGGCTTCCGTGGGTGATGGTCCGGCGGAGGATCAACCTTCAAAGGTTCAGCACAAGTTGCCCACATCCCTCTTCTGGAGGGCTTTGATGCTCTAGATTGACCTTGCTTCACAAGCCCGGACACCAGGCGACAAATGATGATCTATCGCCTGGATGGGGTGTTCGAGTAGCGCTGCGGTACCGGTACGTCATTCGCGGGGTGGGCGAGTGACCGGGAAGAGGAACAGCGCGGGGCGGGAGGCGGGGGCCTCCCGAGGGGAGGAACAGCGCGGGAGGCGGGGGTCTCCCGGGGGGAGGAACCGTGTGGAGCCAACACGTCGAGCCCACTGGCACCCTGGGGGGGTCCGTGCAGCAGGGGGAATTGGTCAGCCCGTTTCCGTCGGCGCGCCATCGGCTGGACAGCGGGGCGATCGGCCGGACCGCGAGCGACTGGGAGCAGCGCTACCGCCGTGCCGTGATCGCCGGCGACACCGTGGCGACCGCCTTCGTCGTGGCGGCGATCGGTGGCTTCTTCGGGGCCCGGGACGCCGCCTACTGGCATGAGAGGTGGGGCACGCTCGCCCTCGGCACCGAACTCCTCGTCCTGGCCGCGCTCGCGGTGAACCGGTCGTGGGCTCCGGCGGTCCTCGGCCAGGGCGCCGAGGAGTTTCGCCGGCTCGGGCGCTCCCTGTTCACGGCGACCATCGTGATGGCGCTCGCCGGCATCGCCCTGACCTCGCACAACATCAAACTGTGGATCTTCGTCGCGATCCCCGCGATCGCGCTCACCACCATGACGACGCGGTATCTGCTGCGTCTCTGGCTGCACAATCACCGCAAGGAAGGCCGGTGCCTGCGGCCGGTGCTCGCCGCCGGGAGCCCGGCCACCGTGAGCGACCTGATCTCCCGGACCCGCAAGTTCCCGCACCTCGGCTGGCGGGTGGACGCGGTGTGCACGACGGACGGTCGCGGGGTCGACGGTGACCTGCTGGACGGAGTGCCGGTCGTCGGAGAGCTGTCGGACGTCGCCAAGCACGTCCGCCACGACGGCTACCGGGTCGTCGCGGTCACCCCGGACCCGCACTGGTCACCGGACCGGCTGCAGCGGCTGGCGTGGAACCTCGAGGGCAGCGACGCCGAGATGGTCGTGGCGCCCGTGCTGATGGAGGTGGCCGGTCCGCGGCTGCACATCGACGCGGTGCTCGGGATCCCGCTGCTGCGGGTCAGCATGCCGACCTTCACCGGCGGCCGCCGGGCGATCAAGGGGGTCGTCGACCGCGTGGGCGCGGCGATCCTGCTGATGCTGCTCGCGCCGCTGATGCTGCTCGTCGGGCTACTCGTCCTGGTGGACAGCCGGGGCGGGGCGCTCTACAGCCAGCGCAGGGTCGGCAAGGACGGCCGCGAGTTCACCATTCTCAAGTTCCGCACGATGGTCGTCGGGGCCGACCGGGCCCGTGCCGCGCTGGCCGACCGCAACGAGGGCGCCGGTCTGCTGTTCAAGCTCCGCCGGGATCCGCGGGTGACCCGGGTGGGAGCGGTGCTGCGCCGGTACTCGCTCGACGAGCTCCCGCAGCTGTTCAACGTGCTCACCGGATCGATGTCGCTCGTCGGGCCGCGGCCTCCGCTGCCGGAGGAGTGCGCGGCCTACGCCCCGGACGTCAGGCGGCGGCTGCTCGTCAAGCCCGGCCTCACCGGCCTGTGGCAGATCAGCGGACGCAGCGACCTGTCGTGGGACGAGGCGGTGCGCCTCGACCTGCGGTACGTGGAGGACTGGTCGCTCGCCCTGGACACGGTGATCCTGTGGAAGACGCTGCGTGCGGTGCTCTACGGGCAGGGGGCCTACTGATGCGCGGGGATCGTCGAGGGGCCGGCACGGGGACCGCAGGCCGGGAGGGCCTGCCTGGGGGGAGGAACGCGTCATGAGAGTCAGCGTTTTCGGGCTGGGCTACGTGGGCTGCGTGTCGGCCGCGTGCCTGGCCAGCATGGGCCACGAGGTCATCGGGGTGGACGTCAGCCAGGTGAAGGTCGACCTGGTCAACGACGGCAAGGCCCCGGTGGTGGAGGAGCGGATCGGTGAGCTCATCGCCGAGGTCGTGCGGACCGGAGCGCTGCGCGCCACCGCCGACGTCCGCGAGGCGATCGAGGGCAGCGAGGTCTCGCTGGTCTGCGTGGGCACGCCGTCGGAGCCCAACGGCAGCCTGTGCACCACCTATCTGGAGCGGGTCACCGAGGAGATCGGCGCCGCGGTGGCCGAGCGGGGCGGACGGCACACCGTCGTCTTCCGCAGCACCATGCTCCCGGGCACGTGCCTGAACCTGCTCGTGCCGATCCTGGAGAAGTACGTCGGCGGCACGGCCGGGGTGGACGTGGGGGTAGCGGTCAACCCGGAGTTCCTCCGCGAGGGCACGAGCGTGCGGGACTTCTTCGACCCGCCCAAGACCGTCATCGGCGAGCTCGACCGGGCGAGCGGCGACATGGTGGCGGCGCTGTACGAGGGACTGCCCGGCGAGGTGTTCCGGGTGCCGGTCCCGACGGCCGAGGCGATCAAGTACGCCGACAACGCGTTCCACGGCCTCAAGATCGGCTTCGCGAACGAGCTGGGCGCGGTGTGCCAGGCGCTCGGGGTGGACTCGCACCAGGTGATCGACGTCTTCCTCGCCGACCGCAAGCTGAACATCAGCCCCGCCTATCTGCGGCCCGGCTTCGCCTTCGGCGGCTCCTGCCTGCCCAAGGACCTGCGCAGCCTGGTCCACGCGGCACAGCGGGCCGACGTCTCGGTGCCGATCCTCTCCCACGTACTGCCCTCCAACGCCGACCATCTGCAGCGCGCGGTGGAACTGGTCGAGCGCACCGGGAAGCGGCGGGTGGGCCTGTTCGGGCTCTCCTTCAAGCCCGGCACCGACGACCTCCGCGAGAGCCCGCTCGTCGAGCTGGCGGAGCGGCTCTTCGGCAAGGGGTACGACCTGCGGATCTACGACCCCAACGTGAACCTCTCCCGGCTGCTCGGCGCGAACCGCGAGTACATCGAGACCCGGCTGCCGCACCTCGCGCAGCTGCTCGCCCAGTCCGTCGACGAGGTCCTCGACCATGCCGAGGTGTGCCTCGTCGGGACCAGGGATCCGGCCGTCCTCGCGGCGCTGCCGCACGGCGAGAGCCCGGTGATCGTCGACCTCATCCACCTTCCCGACGCCGAGACGCGCCGGGCCGAACCGGGGTACGTGGGCCTTGCTTGGTGAGAAGACCAGTGGCGCCGGGCCCGCCCGGCGTGCGCTGATCCTGGTGGAGAACCTGTCGGTGCCGTTCGACCGGCGTGTGTGGCAGGAGTGCACGACGCTGCGCGACGCGGGCTGGGAGGTGCACGTCATCTGCCCCCGGGGGGAGAAGCGGGACACCGAGCCGGAGGCGGTGATCGACGGGGTGCGGATCCACCGCTACCCGCTGCGCGCCGCCACCGGAGGGCCGGCCGGCTATCTGCGGGAGTACGGAACGGCGTTGTGGCACACGCTGCGGCTGGCCCGCAGGGTCGGCCCGGTCGACGTGGTGCACGCCTGCAATCCGCCGGACCTGCTGTTCCTGCCCGCCCTGTGGCTGAAGCGGCAGGGGGCCCGGTTCGTCTTCGACCAGCACGACCTGGTGCCCGAGCTGTACCTCTCCCGGTTCGACCGCGGCAAGGACCTGCTCTACCGCGGCGTGTGCGCGCTGGAACGGGCGACCTACCGGGCCGCGGACGTCGTGCTCGCCACGAACGAGAGCTACCGGGACGTCGCGGTGCACCGCGGCGGCCGGCGGCCGGAGGACGTGTTCGTGGTGCGCAGCGCACCCGACATCGACCGGTTCCATCCCGTACCGGCCGAGCCGGAGCTGAAGCGCGGCAAGCCTCATCTGCTGTGCTACCTGGGCGTCATGGGCCCGCAGGACGGCGTCGACTACGCCTTGCGGGCGCTCGCGAAGCTGCGGGACGAGCTCGGGCGGACCGACTGGCACGCGGTGTTCGTCGGCGCCGGCGACGCCTTCGACGCGATGGTCGAGCTGTCCCGGCGGCTGGGGCTCTCGGAGCAGGTGCAGTTCACCGGGCGCATACCGGACGCCGATCTGGCGCGCTATCTGTCCACCGCGGACGTGTGCCTCTCCCCCGACCCGCGCAATCCGCTCAACGACGTGTCGACCATGAACAAGGTCCTGGAATACATGGTGATGGGCCGGCCGATCGTCTCGTTCGACCTCCGGGAGGCGCGCGTCTCCGCCGGTGACGCCGCCGTGTACGCGCCCGCCAACGACGAGGCCGAGTTCGCCAGGCTCGTCGCGCTGCTCCTCGACGATCCGGAGGAGCGGGCACGGATGGGCAAGATCGGCCAGGAGCGGATCGGCGGACCGCTGGCCTGGCGGAACTCCCAGCAATCGCTGCTCGACGCCTACGCGGCTGCCTGCCGTGACCGCGCTCCGCTGCCGGCGGGGAGCCCGAACCGGGGACGGAAGAGGCCGCGTCGTTGAGCGATGACACGATACGTCTGGTCACGGTCGGGCGGATTCTCCGCCGGCGTGGGCGGTTCCTCACCATCCTGGCCATGGTGGGCGCCCTCGTCGGCTACAGCACGTCCCTGCTGCTCCCGCCGCGCTACACGACCTCGGCGTCGGTGCTGCTGCCCGGGTCGTGGGAGGAGCGTGAGCTGCTGACCCAGACGCAGGTCGCGACCAGTTCGGTGGTGGTCGACCGCGTGGCCGCCGCGCTCGGCTGGTCCGGGGTCGACGGCAAGGAACTGAAGGAACGGGTGACCGCCGAGGCCGCCGACGGGAACATCATCAAGATCTCGGGCACGGCCGAGACCCCGGAGCGCGCACAGCAGCTCTCCGACCAGGTGGCCCGGCAGTTCGTCGCCTTCGCCGCGAACATCGTGGGCGACAGCAGCGACCCCGAGACCGCGGCACGGATCGATGCCCTGCGGAAGACGGTGAACCAGACCAACCGCCGCATCACCGAGCTGGCCGACGAGGCGGGCCCGGGGCGGTCCGTGGAGAGCGTGCAGACCCGCACCGAGCTCGCGAAGCTGCGCACCTCGCTGCAGGAGGCCATCGACAAGCTGGACCAGGCCGGTCCGGCGACCAGCAAGGCCAGCATGGTCGTCATGGGATCGGCGGCCCGGCCGACCGGTGAGGCACCGCCGACGCGGACGCAGCTCGTCGTCGCCGGGGCGGCGCTGTTCTTCCTCGTCGCGTTCATCGGTCATCTGGCCGCCGCGCGGATGAGCCGCCGGCTGCGCACGGAACCGGAGATCGCCGCGGCGCTGGGCTCGGCGCTCCTCGGCACCGTCGACGTGCCCGGTGAACGGTTCTCGCACCGGCCGGAGGCCCGCGGCCCGCGGACCTGGATCCGCCGGCTCCTCGGCGTCGACGTCCGGTGGGACATACCGGCCCCGCGGACGTCCGGCGACGAGGCCAGCCGGCAGATCCGCTACCGGCGGGTGTACGCCCGCCTCCAGGACCGGATTCCGGCGCCCGGGCGGCTCCTCGTCGTCGTCCCGGACGGTGACGGGATCGCCCTCCGGGCAGCCGAGCAGCTCGTCGCCGAGGCCGAGGGCGACCTGGTGCTGCGGGTGGTGGGCGTTTCGGTGTCCCGGCCGATGGTGCCGGACCGGGACAAGGAGTCCGGAGCCCTGGTCGTGCTCAGCACGGGCAGCTGGACCGCGGGCGAGCTCGCGGGCGTCGCCGAGGCGTGTGCCGACGCCCGGCACGAGCTCGTCGGCGCCGTCCTCGCCGGCCCGGTCCGGGTCCCTTCGACACGGTCGGCCGGCCGTACCCGGCACGCCGGCACGCCGGCCTTCGTGATGGCCAACGACACGACGGAAGGTTCAGGGTGACGACGAGTACGACTTCGGAGTCGTCGGCCGCCGCTCCACTGCTCGATCTGCACGTGCTGGTGGTGGCGGTCCGCAGACGGCGCCGTCTCTGGGGCTCCCTGGCGCTGATCGGACTGCTCCTCGGGGCCGCGCTGGCGATCCTGCTGCCGCCGCCGCCGACCGCGGTGGTCAAGCTGCTGGTCGCGCACCGGGAGGACCAGCCGAACGACCCCGGCACGCTCATCCGTACCGACGTCGAGCTGCTGCGCACCACGCGGATCGCCGGCCAGGCCTTGCGGTCCCTCAAGTCCCCGGTGAAGCCCGAGGACTTCATGAAGGACTACGAGGGGGCCGGCCTGACCAACAACGTGCTGCAGATCAGTGCGACCGGTGACGACGACGCCGAGGCGGTGGCCCGCGCCGGGGCGCTGGCCGACGCGTTCATCGCGGACCATCTGAACCGGATCCAGGGGGCCGCGGACGCCGAGGCCAAGGCCCTGCTCGACCAGCGTGACCGCATGCGCGAAGAACTCGCGCAGGTCAACAAGTCGATCGCGGACGGATCGTCGGAGAGCGGACCCAAGACCTCGGCGGACTCGGAGTCGCTCTACGCCCGCAGGGCCGAGCTCACCTCGCGGATCGCCGACTTCGACCAGCGCGCCGCGGAGGCACGGATCGGCACGCCCCACCTCATCGCCGGTACGCAGATCGTGGACGCCCCGCGCGCGGTGCGGCACTCCCTGCTGAAGACCGCCGCCGTGAACGCCGCGATCGGGCTGGCCCTCGGGCTCGCGCTCGGGCTCGCGGTGGCCGCGGTCGGCTCGGTGGTGGCCGACCGGCCCGTGCTGCGCCGCGACATCGCGGCGAACCTCGGCGCCTCGGTCGTCGCGGAGCTGCCCCGCCGGCCCTCGCGGCTGTGGGGGCGCCGCCGGATCCTGGCGGCACGGGAGAGGCTCACCACCTCGCTGGCCCGCACCCTGCGCGGTTCGGCCGAACCGATGTCGCTGCTCGAACTGGGCTGCGCGCGGAGTACGAGCGACATCGCCCTCGATCTCGGCCGCGCGCTGACGGCGGACGGGCCCATGGTCCTCGTCGACGGCCTGCCCGGCACGGAGCTCGCCGGCCACCGGCCGGAGCCGGGAGACCCCGTCGTCGTCAGCAGCGGGCGCGCCGCGGCCGGTTCGCACCAGGAGCGCAGGCTCGGCGTCGGCTCGGTGGCGCCCGGCACGGCGTGGACCGACCTCCGGCACCTCGGCACCCGGACGGTGCTCGTCGTGCGCGCCGGGCACGGCAGCGCCGCCTGGCTGCACACCGTGGCCCGGCAGCTCGCGGAGCAGCGGATCGCGGTCATCGGTGTGGTGCTGATCGATCCCGACGCGCGTGACCGGACCGACGGCACGCTGTGGGACGGGCCGCAGACCGCGCTGCGCGGACAGGGCGAGCCGCAGGCCCGGCCGAGCGGAGCGGGCCGGTGGCGGACGGAGCGGGTGCCGATGTGGGCCGCACGGGTCCCGGACAACGACCAGGAGGTGCGGTAGCTCATGTGTGGCATCGCAGGCAGTTACCGATGGCCGGACGGCAAGGCCGTGACCGACCGGCTCACCGACACCCTGGCCCACCGCGGCCCGGACGGCGCGGGCCGGTACAGCCACTCCGTCGGCGACGGCGAAGTGCACCTCGGGCACCGGCGGTTGGCGATCGTCGACCTGTCCGAGACCGGCGCCCAGCCGATGGTGTCGGGCGGCCTCGTCCTCACGTACAACGGCGAGCTGTACAACGCGCCCGAGCTGCGTGCCGAACTGGCCGCCGCCGGGGTGCGGTTCCGCGGTACGTCGGACACCGAGGTGCTCCTGGAGGCCTGGCGGCGCTGGGGCACGGACTGCCTGCCCCGGCTGCGCGGCATGTTCGCGTTCGGGGTGTTCGACGAGCGGACCGGTGAGCTGGTGCTCGCCCGCGACCAGCTCGGCATCAAGCCGCTGTTCCTGCTGCGGCGCGGCGAGGGCCTGGTGTTCGCCTCCGAGCTGAAGGCGCTCGCCGCCGCCACCGGCGGATCGCTCGAGGTCGACCACGCGGCCCTGGTGGCCTCGCTCCTCTACTACTGGGTGCCGGACTCGCGGTGCGCGTTCCGCGAGGCGGAGAAGCTGCCGCCGGGGAGCTGGCTCCGATTGCGGCCCGACGGCCGGGTGGACCGCGGCCGGTTCTGGAACCTGAAGGACGTCGCCGCGGAGGGCCAGGAGCGGGCCCGGGCCGGCGAGCTGCCGGATGTCGCCGCCGCCGTCGAGGAGTCGACCCGGCGCCATCTGCTCTCCGACGTCCCGGTGGCGACCTTCCTCTCCGGCGGTCTCGACTCCAGCTATCTGACCGCGCTGGCCGCCCGCGACCAACCGGGCATCTCCGCCTACACGATCGGGTTCCGCGCCGAGGACGCCCGGTTCGAGGCGATGCCGGACGACCTGCGCTATGCCCGTCAGGTGGCGGAGCGGTTCGGCGTCGACCTGCACGAGATCGAGATCGCTCCGAACGTGCTCGACCTGCTGCCGCAGATGACGTACCACCTGGACGAGCCGATCGGCGACCCCGCGGCGATCAACACGTTCCTGATCTGCTCGGCCGCCCGGGAGGCCGGGGTCAAGGTGATGCTCTCGGGAATGGGCGCCGACGAGCTCTTCGCCGGCTACCGCAAGCACCTGGCCAACCTGATCGCGCTGCGCTACCAGCGCGTCCCGCGGCAGCTGCGGCGCGGCCTGACCGGCGCCGTGGACCGGCTGCCGGTCGCCACGGCCCGCCGGGGCTACCGGTCGGTGCGCTTCGCGAAGCGGTTCCTCTCCTTCGCCGACCTGCCGGAGGAGACCGCGTTCCGGCGCAGCTACACGATGTACGACCAGGAGGAGCTGCTCTCCCTGGTCGATCCGGACCTGGCCGGGACGGTCGACGACGTGCTGACCGAGCACGCGGACGTCTACGAGGACAACGACCTCGACGACTTCGTCAACCGCATGTGCCTGGGCGACGCCCGGATGTTCCTGCCGGGCCTGAACCTCGCCTACACGGACCGGTCGAGCATGGCCGCGTCGACCGAGGTGCGGGTGCCGTACGTGGACGTCGAGGTGGTGAAGGCGGCGTTCGCCGTGCCCGGGGACCGCAAGATCGTCGGCCGGCAGGGCAAGGCCGTCCTCAAGGAGGCCGCCACCTCGATCCTGCCCCGGGAGATCGTGTACCGGCCGAAGGGCCTGTTCAGCGCCCCCCTGCGGGCCTGGATGAGCCGGGACCTGGCGCCGCTGGTGCGCGAGGTGGTGAACGACGGCGTGCTCGTGAACTCCGGCTTCCTGCGCCGGGACGCGCTGGCGCGCATGGTCGCCGAGGACGCCGCCGGACAGCGGGACTTCTCCAAGCATCTGTGGCATGTGCTGACCCTCGAGTACTGGTATCGCGGCATGGCCTCCGGGGCCGGCACGGACGCTCGCCGGACGGCGTAGAAACAAGGGGACTTCTGGTGAAACAGGTTGTGCAGAACTACAAGAGCGGCGAGCTGGCGGTTCTCGACGTGCCGGTGCCGGGGTGCAAGCCGGGCGGTGTGCTGGTCCGCACCGCCTACTCGCTGATATCCACCGGGACCGAGCTCATGAAGGTCTCCGAGGCCGGGATGTCGATGCTGGGCAAGGCCCGCTCGCGTCCGGACCAGGTGGCCAAGGTCATGCAGAGCGTCGCCACCAACGGGGTGCCCGCCACCTACCGCAAGGTGATGGGCAAGCTCGACTCGTACACGCCCCTCGGCTACTCGCTCTGCGGGGTGGTCGAGCAGGTCGGCGCCGGGGTCGACGACGTGAAGGTCGGCGACCTGGTGGCCTGCGCCGGCAACGAGCACGCGCTGCACGCCGAGCTGAACTGGGTGCCGAAGAACCTCTACACCCCGCTGCCGGACGGCCTCGCGCCCCGGCACGCGGCCTTCGGCACCGTCGGCTCGATCGCGCTGCAGGGCGTCCGCCAGGGCGAGCCGCAGCTCGGCGAGGTGGCCCTCGTCATCGGCCTCGGTCTCATCGGGCAGCTGGTGGTGCAGCTCCTCACCGCTTCCGGCGTCCGCGTCGTCGGGGCCGACCCCGACCCGGCGCGCTGTGAGCTCGCCGAGCGTCTGGGCGCCGCGGCCTGCGGCGATCCCGCGTCGCCGGCCGTGGCGGCCGCCGTCGTCGAGCTCACCGGCGGTCACGGCGTGGACCAGGTCTATCTGGCGGCCGGCGGGGGCAGCAACCAGCCAGTGGAACTGGCCGCCCATCTGAGCCGGGACCGCGGCCGGGTCGTCGACATCGGCAAGTGCCGTCTCGACCTGCCGTGGAACGCGTACTACGAGAAGGAACTCGACGTCCGGTTCTCCCGCTCGTACGGTCCCGGCCGCTACGACCCGGAGTACGAGCTGGAGGGGCGGGACTACCCGATCGGCTACGTGCGCTGGACCGAGCGCCGCAACCTGGCGTGCTTCCTCGACCTCCTCGCCCGCGGCAGCGTCGACGTGGAGCCCCTGATCTCCCACATCGCCGACTTCGACGACGCCGTCAAGACGTACCAGAGCCTGAAGGACGGCGAACTGAAGGCCGTCGCCGTGCTGTTCCGGTACCCCGATCACGAGGTGGCCGGGGAAGCGGAGGCCCCGTCGGTGGCCGTGCCCGAGGTGCGGCGCGGCGACGCGGCGCCCGCCCGGGCCCGGTACGCCAAGTCGCCGGTGCGCCTCGCGTTCGTCGGGGCGGGCAACTACGCGACGTCGATGCTGCTTCCGCACCTGGTGGGGCGCGACGGCGTCGAGCTGTCCACGGTCGTCACGACGACGGCGCTGTCCGCGGCCAACGCGCAGCGGAAGTTCGGCTTCGCCGCGGCGACCACCGATCTCGACACCGTGCTCGGCGACCCGTCGATCGACGCGGTGTTCGTGGTCACCCGGCACAGCTCGCACGCCGCGCTGACGAAGAAGGCGCTGTTCGCCGGCAAGGCGGTGTTCGTGGAGAAGCCGCTGGCGCTGGGCGAGGAGGAGCTGGCCGGGGTGCTCGCCGCGGTGGAGGAGTCCGGCAACGACCGGCTGCAGGTGGGCTTCAACCGCCGGTTCGCGCCGCTGCTGCAGGAGGCCAGGAAGCGGTTCGGCGTCCGGACGGGTCCGGCGAGCCTCCGCTACCTGGTCAACGCGGGCCGGCTCCAGCACGGCAGCTGGTACCTCCAGCAGGGCACCGAGGGCTCGCGGTTCGCCGGCGAGGGCGGGCACTTCATCGACACGGCGAGCTGGCTCCTCGGGGCCGATCCGGTCTCGGTGTACGCGACCGCCGCACCCGGCAACGAGGACCTGCAGGTCGTCCTGCGCTACCCGGACGGGTCCACCGCCACCATCAGCTACGTCACCAACGGCGCGCCCGGCTTCCCCAAGGAGACGCTGGACCTCGTCGCGGACGGCAAGGTGCTGCGGCTCGACGACTTCGTCCGGGCCTCGGTGCACGGGCCTGAGAAGTGGGTCAGTTCGCGGCTGCCGAAGGCCCGGGACAAGGGCCAGAACGCCGAACTGGCGGCGTTCGTCCGGGCCGTGCGGACCGGCGGGCCGATGCCGGTGCCCCTGGAGTCGCTGGTCGCCACCACGGCGGCCACCCTCGCCGTACAGGCCGGCCTGGCCGCCGGTGCGCCGGTGACGCTGGCGGGGGCGCGATGACAGTGAACTCGGGGAGTCCGAGCTGGTACCTGCGGCGGCTCTCCCGGATGGGACCGCGGGAGGTCGGCGGCCGGGTGGGCGACACGCTGCGCAGGCGCCGCTGGCGGTCGGCACGCCCGCAGTCCCCGGCCGTGACCGGCGCCCGGTTCACCGCGGTGCTGCCCCGGGGGACGCTCGAAGCGGTGGCGCCGGACGCGGCGAAGCGTCTCGTCGCCGAGGCGGACCGGCTGATGGCCGGGCACGCCGAGTACTTCGGGGTCGCGCGCGACGACATGGTCGATCCGGACTGGTTCCTCGACCCGAAGACCGGGCGCAGGGCGCCGTCGGGGTACGCCTTCGACGTGCCGTACCGGGACGAGGACGCGGCCGGGGACATCAAACAGATCTGGGAGCCGTCCCGGCACCAGTACCTCACCGTGCTCGCCGCCGCCTACGCGGTCACCGGGGACGAGCGGTACGCCGAGCGGGTGGCAGCGCACCTGCGGTCGTGGTGGGCGGCCAACCCGCCGCTGCGCGGCGTGCACTGGATCAGCGGCATCGAGCTGGGGATCCGGCTGCTGTCCTGGGTGTGGATCCGGCGGCTGCTGGACGGCTGGCCGGGCGCGGCCGGTCTCTTCGAGGGCAACCCGGTGGCGGTGAGCCAGATCTGGCACCACCAGCGCTGGCTCGCCGCGTTCCCCAGCCGGGGTTCCTCGGCGAACAACCACGTCGTCGCCGAGGCCGCCGGGCAGTTCGCCGCGGCCTGCGCGTTCGGGTGGTTCCCCTCCTCCGCGGGCTGGCGGGCCGACGCGCTGCGGTCGCTCGAACGGCACCTGCGCAGCAACACCTTCCTCTCCGGTCTCAACCGTGAGCTGGCCACCGAGTACCACGGCCTGGTCCTGGAGCTCGGTCTTGCCGCGGTGGCGGAGGCGGATGCCGCCGGTGTGCCGGTCCCCGCGACGGTCCGGCTGGTGCTGCTACGGATGACCGACGCGCTCGCCGCCGTCGTGGACAACCGCCTGCGGCCGCCGCGCCAGGGGGACGCGGACGACGGGCACGGTCTGATCGTGGACGGCCCGGACACCGGCCGCTGGGCCTCGCTGCTCGCCACCGGGGACGCCGTGTTCGGCCGGCTCGACTGGTGGCCGGAGGTGACCGGCACCGATGTGCGCACCCCGCTCCTGGCCGCGCTCGTCCGGCCGTACGCGAAGAACGGAACCGTGACCCGTCCGCGGCGCAGGCCGGCCCACTTCGCCGACGCGGGCATGACCGTCCTGCGCGGTCCCGGTGAGATCTGGGTCCGTTGCGACGGGGGTCCGCACGGGTTCCTGTCCATCGCCGCGCACGCCCACGCGGACGCGCTGTCCGTGGAGGTCCGGCACGACGGGGTCGATGTGCTCGCCGACCCGGGGACGTTCTGCTACCACGGGCAGCCCGAGTGGCGGGAGTACTTCCGGTCGACCCTCGGCCACAACACCCTCCAATGGAATTGCGCCGACCAGTCCGTCTCCGGCGGCCCGTTCCTGTGGACCCGGCATGCCCGCACCCGTGTCCTGGTCGCGGACACGGCCGGCGCGGGGGTTTCACGCTGGTCGGCCGAGCACGACGGCTACGGGCCCGCCGTGCACCGCCGCCGGGTGGAGCTGACGGCCGCGAGCCGGGAGCTGCGCGTGCTCGACGAGGTCCGCGGCGGGAGCGGGCCCGTGCGTCTGGCGTTCCACCTCGGCCCGGCGATCGTCGCGGACCTGGTGGGCAACCGGGCGGTGCTCACCTGGACCGTGGAGGGCGAGGACCGCTCCGCGGTGCTCGACCTGCCCGCGCAGCTGTCCTGGCGGGCGCATCGCGGCGAGACCGAACCGCCGCTGGGCTGGTACTCCCCCGGCTTCGGCCGCAAGGAACCCGCCACGACGCTCGTCGGCACGGGTTTCGCCGAGGGCATGCAGGAGTTCACGTCCGTGCTCGGGTTCAGCGGATAGGGGGTGTGGTGAAAGTCCTGTGCGGTGCCCGCGGTGTCCGGTGCGCGTCCTCGGCGTGCCGGACGAAGGCCCTCGATGGGGGTCCCCCCGCTCGAGCGAAGCCGAGAGTGGGGGAGGAGCTGCTTGGGTCTTTGACCGGTGCGGCGAGGGCGCGTGCCGGGCGCCGTGCGTGCCGTGCGTGCCGTGCGTGCCGTGCGTGCCGTGCGTGCCGTGCGTGCCGTGCGTGCCGTGCGGGACTCTCACAACACCCCCTGGGGGGAGGCTTGGTGTTCGAGAGGCGGCGCTGGGCGTTGCCGGTGGCGGCGCTCGCGCTGGTCCTGTCGGCGGTGACCGGCTGCACGAGTGCGCCGGACGCCCCGGCGAAGCCGGGGGGTGCGGGGTCCGCGTCCGGTACGCCCTCCGGGTCCGGAGCGCCCGCCGCGTCCTTGGCCCGGGTCTGCGACCGGCCCGCGGCCGGGCCGGCGCAGGCGCCGCCGGGTGCGGTGACGGTCGATCCCTCGGTCGTCGGCGACCTGGACGCGAAGACCGACGACAACCCCCCGAACACCACGTTCTGGCTTCTGCCGGGAACGCACAGGTTCACCTCGGACCCCTACGCCCAGGTCATGGCCAAGCAGGGGAACCGCTACCTCGGCGCGCCCGGCGCGGTGCTGGACGGCCGGAAGACCAACCACTACGCCTTCGGCGGTACCGCCCGGGACGTCACCATCAGCCATCTGACCGTGCAGGGGTTCGTCGCGCCGCAGGACGAGGGCGTGGTGAACCACGACATGGCCGACGGGTGGGTGATCGAGTACGCGACGATCCAGCACAACTCCGGCGCCGGGCTGATGGCCGGTGCCCGCCAGCAGCTCCGTGCCAGTTGCGTGCGCGGCAACGGCCAGTACGGCATGAACGGCTACAAGACCGGTGACACCATCCGCGGCCTGGTGGTCGAGGGCAACGAGATCGTGGGCAACAACACCGACGACTGGGAGCGGCGGCAGCCCGGTTGCGGCTGCAGCGGGGGCATCAAGTTCTGGGCGATCGACGGCGCCGACGTCCGCGGGAACTGGGTGCACGACAACCGCGGGGCCGGCCTGTGGGCGGACACGAACAACAACGACTTCCTCTTCGAGGGCAATGTCCTCGAAGACAACGACGGTGCCGCGCTGATGTACGAGACCAGCTACAACGCGGTCATCCGGAACAACACGATCCGGCGGAACAACTGGGTCGAGGGCCGCAAGGAGGCCGAGGGCGGCGACGACTTCCCGTACGCGACCGTCTACATCTCCGAGGCCGGCGGCGAACCACGGGTCCGGGCCCGCACGGACAGGATCGAGATCTACGGGAACGTGCTGGAGAACAACTGGAACGGCATCACCCTGTGGGAGAACGCCGACCGGTTCTGCAACAGCCCGGCCAACACCTCGACCGATTACTGCACGTTGCTTGTGAAGGAGACGGCCCGCTGCGCACCGCCGGGGATCGCCGGCGCGCCGCTGTACGACGACTGCCGCTGGAAGACGCAGCGGGTGGAGATCCACGACAACCGCTTCGTGCTCGACCCGTCCGTCGTCCGGTGCACGGAGGAGTGCGGCCGCATGGCGGTGCTCGCCAACTACGGCACCTCGCCGGACTGGTCGCCGTTCCTGGGCGAGTCGGTCGCCGAGGCGATCACGCTCCGGCAGCACAACCGCTGGTACGACAACGCCTACCGGGGACCGTGGAGCTTCGTCGTCCACGACACGAGCCGGAAGCTCGGCTCCGGGCAGTGGCGGGGCGCGCCGTACGGGCAGGACGCGGGCAGCACCTTCGACGCGCAGGCCGGTGGTTGACATGGCCGAAGCACTGAAGCCGGTCGGACCGGCCACGGCGGGCACGCGGGCCGGTGCCGCTCCGCGCCCCGCCGGCACGCCGAGGACCGTCGGGATCATCTGGGCGTTGCTCGCCCTCAACACGCTCGGCTCCGCCGGCGCGAAGACGGTGTTCACGATCCCGCGCTCCCTCATCCAGATGGCCACCATGGGCGCGCTGGTGGCCGCGTTCGTGCTGGCGCTCGCGCTCAATCTCCGGCTGCGTGTCCGGCCCAGCGCCTTCGTGTTCCTGCTCACCCTGCTGCTCGTGCCGAGCGTGATCTCCAGCGTGCAGCTGGCGGTGGGGTTCGGCGCGCTGTTCCGCTGCGCCCGGCTGGCTCTCTTCGTCGGCACGCTCTGGCTGCTCAGCCGCTGGTGGGACGGCAGTCTGACGTTCGTCCGGTACCACATCCGGATGTACTTCGCGGTGCTCGTGCTCGTGGCCGCGGGCCTGGCCGTCTCACCGGCCACGGCCCTGCCCGAGTACTACGGCGGACGGCTCGTCGGGGCGCTGTGGCCGCTCACCCCGCCGCAGATCGGACAGTACTCCGCGGTGATCATCGGGCTCACGGTGCTGCTCCTGCTCGGCCGGCGGACCACCGCGGCGGGCGCGGCGGTGGTCATCGTGCCGTCGCTCGTCCTGCTCGCGATGACCCACACCCGCACGGCCACGCTCGGTCTGCTCATCGGTCTGGGACTCGCGATCGGCTCGCTCGTCCTGACGAGCGCCGCCGCCCGCCGGTTCTTCGCCTGGGCGGTCCTGTGCGCCGCGGTGGCCGCGGTGGTGTTCAGCTCCGCGCTGCGGGCGTGGTTCCTGCGCGGACAGAGCCAGGAGAACTTCGCCAACCTCACCGGCCGGGCCAAGGTCTGGGATTCCCTGCTCGCGGCGCCCCGGACGACCGGGGAGACGGTGTTCGGGACGGGCCTGGGCGACAAGTCGTTCGACGGGCTGCCGATCGACAACAGCTGGCTGGCCGTCTACAACGAGCAGGGACTCATCGGCGTCACCATCGTGGCGGCGATGATCACCGTCCTGGGCGGCGTCGCGCTGCTGCGGCCGCCGTCGCTCCCGAGGGCCTGCGCGATCTTCCTGATCAGCTACTGCGCGCTCTCCTCGTACACCGAGGTCGGTCTCGGCGACGCCTCGGCGTATCTGCTGCATCTGACGCTGGCCGCCTCGCTGCTCGCGGCACCGGCCACGGCCGCCGCCGCGCCCCTGCCGGCCGTCGAGATCCCTCGGCGGCGTATCCCGCGATGGGCCCGGAGGTGACCTGAGCATGCATGTCCTTGTGGTGCACAACCGCTACTCCTCGGCGCAGCCGAGCGGGGAGAACCGCGTCGTCGACGAGGAGGTCGGGCTGCTGCGCGCGGCCGGCCACCGGGTCGACGTGTTCGAGCGGCGCAGCGACGACATCGCCGCGCGGTCCCTGCTCGGCAAGGCCGCGGTGCCGCTGCTCGTGCCGTGGAACCCGGCGGTGCGCACGGAGCTCGCCGCCCGGCTCCGCGCCGAGCGCCCGGACGTGGTGCACGTCCACAACGTCTTCCCGCTCCTGTCCCCCGCGGTCCTCGCCGCCTGCGCCGACGCCGGCGTGCCCGTCGTCGCCACGCTGCACAACTACGCCCAGGTGTGCCCGCCCGGCACGCTGCACCGGGACGGCCGGCCGTGCACCGAGTGCGTCGGGTCGACGGCGTCGCTGCCCGGGATCCGGCACGGCTGCTACCGGAACTCCCGCCTCGCGACGGTTCCGCTGGCGGTCAGCCTGTCGGTCAACCGGCGGCGGTGGTGGTCGGGTGTGGAGCGGTTCTTCTGCATCTCCGCGACGCAGCGCGACCTCCTGGTGCGCTCCGGCATGCCGGCCGAGCGGCTGACGGTGAAGCCCAACTTCGTGCCCGACCCGGGCACGGTCCGGGCGGGCGCCGGCGAGCACCTGCTCTTCCTCGGCCGGCTCTCGGAGGCCAAGGGCGTACGGGTGCTGATGACCGCGTGGGACGAGATCGCCACGGACGGCGGGGTGGGCGTGCCGCTCGTGCTCGCGGGCTCGGGGCCCATGGAGGGGGAGGTGGCCGCGTGGGCGGCGGGCCGGGACGACGTCCGGTTCGCCGGGCTCCTGGACCCGGCGGAGTGCCGGCGGGCCACCGCGCGCTCGGTCGCCGTGGTGGCCCCCTCGCTGGCCAGGGAGACCTTCGGCCTGGTGGTCGGGGAGGCGATGGCGGCGGGGGTCCCGGCCGTCGCCGCCGGTCACGGCGGTTATGTCGACCTCGTCGAGGAGGGCGTGACCGGGCTGCTGCACCGCCCGGGCGAGCCCGCCTCGCTCGCGTCCCGAATACGCCGGATCACGGCCGACCCGGCGCGCAACCAGGAGATGGGCCGGGCGGCCCGGCGCCGGTACGAGCAGGGGTTCAGCCCTGCCGTCGGCCTCGCACGCCTGGTGGAGGAGTACCGCACCGCGATCGCGGGGCGGTCGGGCGGCGCGCACGGCGCACCGCCGGTGGGGAACGACAACGCCGACTCGCGACGGGTCTCCCGCGCGGGCGGAGATGGGGGGCAGTAGATGACACGATGCCGACTCTGCGGTGCGGCTGCGCTGGCGAGCGTCGTCGATCTGGGGGCGACCCCGCCGTGCGAGAGCTTTCTCGCCGCGGACCGACTCGACCTGCCGGAGCCCGCGTACCCGCTGCATCTGCGGGTCTGCACCGACTGCTGGCTGGCACAGATCCCGCCGCTGATCACGCCCGAGGAGACGTTCAAGGAGTACGCGTACTTCTCCTCGTTCTCGACCTCCTGGGTGGAGCACGCGCGGGTGTTCGTCGCCGACGCCGTGCGGCGGGCGGAGCTCGGCCCCGACGCCTTCGTGGTCGAGGTCGCGAGCAACGACGGCTATCTGCTGAAGCACGTGGTGGACCGAGGGATCCGCTGCCTCGGCATCGAGCCGTCGGTGAACGTCGGTGCCGCCGCGCGGGACGCGGGTGTGCCCACGCTCACGGAGTTCCTGTCGCCGGAGACCGGTGCGTCCGTCCGCGCCGAGCACGGCCCGGCGGACCTGGTCGTGGCCAACAACGTGTACGCGCACATCCCCGACGTCGTCGGGTTCACCCAGGGGCTGCGTGCCCTGGTCGCCGACGACGGCTGGGTCTCCATCGAGGTGCAGCACCTGCTGACCCTGATCGAGGAGAACCAGTACGACACGATCTACCACGAGCACTTCCAGTACTACACGGTCGCGTCCGCGATCCGGGCGCTCGCGAGCGGCGGGCTCACCCTGGTGGACGTCGAGCTGCTGCCCACGCACGGCGGCTCCATCCGGCTGTGGGCGCGGCCATCCGAGGCGGCCGGGGAGCCGAGTCGGAGGGTCGCCGAGGTACTGGACCGCGAGAAGGCCGCCGGGCTCCAGGACCTCTCCGGATACGCGGAGTTCTCCGACCGGGTGGCCAAGGTGCGCCGGGACCTGCTGCGGTTCCTCATCGACGCGGCGGAGCGGGGCGAGACGGTCGTCGGCTACGGGGCGCCGGGCAAGGGCAACACCCTGCTCAACCACTGCGGCATCCGGCCCGACCTGCTCGCGTACACCGTCGACCGCAACCCGTACAAGCACGGCAGGTTCACCCCGGGCACCCGCATCCCGATCCTCCCGCCCGAGCGGATCGCCGCCGACCGGCCGGACTACGTCCTGATCCTCCCGTGGAACCTGCGGGCCGAGCTGGTCGAGCAGCTGTCCTTCGTGCACGAGTGGGGCGGCCGCCTTGTCTTCCCCATCCCGGAACTCAGCATTGTCGAGGTCGAGCGATGAAGGTCGTACTGTTCTGCGGCGGTTACGGGATGCGGATGCGCAACGGCACCTCCGACGACGTGCCCAAGCCGATGGCGATGGTCGGTCCGCGGCCGCTGATCTGGCACGTCATGCGCTACTACGCGCACTACGGGCACACGGAGTTCATCCTGTGCCTCGGGTACGGCGCGCACCACATCAAGGACTTCTTCCTCAACTACGAGGAGACGACGTCCAACGACTTCGTGCTGCGCGGCGGCCGGACCGAGCTGCTGTCCACCGACATAGCCGACTGGACGATCACCTTCGCGCAGACCGGCATCGAGTCGCCGATCGGGGAGCGGCTGCGCCGGGTGCGGCACCACCTGGACGGCGACGAGATGTTCCTCGCCAACTACGCCGACGTGCTCACCGACGCCCCGCTGCCGGAGATGATCGACCGCTTCTCCCGGCGTGACGCGGGCGCGTCGATGACGGTGGTGCCGCCGCAGTCCTCGTTCCACTGCGTGGACCTGGCCGAGGACGGTCTGGTGGGGGGCATCACCGCGGTGAGCGACATGCCGCTGTGGGAGAACGGCGGCTACTTCGTGCTCCGCCAGGAGGTCTTCGACCACATACCCGAGGGCGGGGACCTGGTCGCCGACGGATGCGCCGGCCTGGCCAAGGAGGGCCGGCTCGTGGCGTACCAGCACCGCGGTTTCTGGAAGCCGACCGACACCGTCAAGGAGCGGGCCGCGCTCGACGAGGCGTACGCCCGCGGCGAGCGTCCGTGGGCCGTGTGGGAACGGGACACCGCGGGGGTGCGGGCGTGATCCGACTTGGATCCCGGCGCCTGGACCGGATCGTCGCGGTGGGGGCGCACTGCGACGACATCGCCATCGGCGCCGGCGGCACTCTCCTGACGCTGTGCCTCGCGCGGCCCGGCATCCGGGTCGACGCGCTCGTGCTGTCCGGCGGTGGCGGCGAGCGCGAGGAGGAGGAACGGGCCGCGCTGGCCGCCTTCTGTCCGGGGGCCGACCTGCGGCTCACCGTGCTCAAGCTGCCGGACGGGCGGCTGCCCGCGCACTGGGAGGAGGCCAAGGCCGCCGTCGAGGAGCTGCGCGAGCGGACCGACCCGGACCTCATCCTGGCCCCGCGCACCGATGACGCGCACCAGGACCACCGTGGCCTGGCGCAGCTGCTGCCCACCGCGTTCCGCGACCATCTCGTGCTCGGCTACGAGATCGTCAAGTGGGACGGCGATCTCGGCCGCCCGGCGGCGTACCAGCCGCTGACGCCGGAGGTCGCCGAGGAGAAGGTCCGGCTGCTGCAGGAGCACTACCCCTCGCAGCGGCACCGGCCCTGGTACGACCGGGAGGCCTTCCTCGGCCTCGCGCGCATCCGCGGCATCGAATGCCACGCGCGCTACGCCGAGGCGTTCGCCGTCACCAAACTCACGCTCGATCTCGGCACTTTCACTCTGGGGGAATGAACCTTGCGCGTACTGCTGACCGGACACCAGGGCTACCTGGGCACCGTGATGGCCCCGGTCCTCGCGGCCGCCGGACACGAGGTCGTCGGTCTCGACTCCGGCCTGTTCGCCGACTCCGTCCTCGGCCCGCGGCCGGCGGACCCGTCCGGCCACCGGGTGGACCTGCGCGACGTCACGGCCGAGCACGTGGCCGGGGTGGACGCCGTGATCCACCTGGCCGCGCTCTCCAACGACCCGCTGGGATCGCTGGCACCGGAGCTGACCTACGACATCAACCACCACGCGTCCGTGCGCCTGGCGCGGCTGGCCCGCGACGCCGGGGCGCGGCGCTTCCTGTACGCGTCGACCTGCTCGGTCTACGGGGCCGCCGGCGGGGACGAGCTGGTGAGCGAGGAAGCCCCGCTGCGCCCGGTGACGCCGTACGCGGAGTCCAAGGTGCGGGTGGAGGACGACCTGCACGCGCTGGCCGACGGCGACTTCACCCCGGTGTACATGCGCAACGCCACCGCCTTCGGCTACTCCCCCAGGCTGCGCGCCGACATCGTGCTGAACAACCTGGTGGGCCACGCCCTCCTGTCCGGCGAGGTCCTCGTCCTCTCCGACGGCACCCCCTGGCGCCCGCTGGTGCACGCCGTCGACATCGCGCGGGCCTTCACGGCCGCGCTCGACGCGCCCCGGGAGGCGGTGCACGACCGCGCGTTCAACATCGGCAGCGAGGTCAACAACGTCACGGTCGCCGAGATCGCCGAACAGGTCGCGGAGGCGGTCGAGGGTGCCAAGGTGCGGATCACCGGCGAGAACGGCGCCGACCCCCGCTCGTACCGGGTGGACTTCTCCCGGTTCCGCGCCGCGATCCCCGGCTTCGACTGCGAGTGGACGGTGAAGCAGGGCGCGCTCGAACTCGCCGACGCCTACCGGAAGCACGCGCTGACCAAGGAGGCCTTCGAGCAGCGCTTCACCCGCCTCGCCGTGCTCCGCGCGGCGTCCGAGAACGGCACGGTCGACGACACCCTGCGGTGGCGCCGATGACCGAGGCACAGCCGGTCACCGCGACCGGTGAGGACCTGTACAAGCTGGTGGAGCGGCTGTACCCGCTCTGCCGGTCCATCACCGGCGACGGCGTGCGCGCCACCCTGGACATCGTCGGCGAGTACATCCCGCTCCAGGTGCACGAGGTGCCGACCGGGACGCAGGTGCTCGACTGGACGGTGCCGCAGGAGTGGAACATCCGGGACGCGTACGTCGCCGACGCCACCGGCAGGAGGGTCGTCGACTTCGCCGCGTCCAGCCTGCACGTGCTCGGCTACAGCGTGCCGGTGTCGGCGACGATGCCGCTGTCCGAGCTGCGCTCCCATCTGCACACCCTGCCGGAGCACCCGTCCTGGGTGCCGTACCGCACCAGCTACTACAAGCCGGAGTGGGGGTTCTGCCTGGCCCAGGAGACCCTGGACGCGCTGCCGGAGGGCGACTACGAGGTGCGCGTGGACTCCACGCTCGCCGACGGCCACCTCACCTACGCCGAGCACGTGGTCCCCGGGCAGGTCGAGGACGAGGTGATCGTGTCCTGCCACGTCTGCCACCCGTCGCTTGCCAACGACAACATGGCCGGCGTCGCGGTGGCGACGTTCCTGGCCAGGGAGCTGGCGGAGCGGACGCCGTACTACACGTACCGCTTCCTGTTCGCGCCCGGCACGATCGGGGCGATCACCTGGCTGGCCCGCAACAAGGAGCGGGTCGACCGGGTGAAGCACGGGCTCGTCCTGGCGTGCGCGGGCGACCCCGGCTCGCTGACGTACAAGCGGAGCCGGCGCGGCGACGCGGAGATCGACCGGGTGCTGCGGCACGTCCTGGAGGCCTCCGAACGCCCGCACCGGATCAACGAGTTCACGCCGTACGGCTACGACGAGCGGCAGTTCTGCTCGCCCGGGTTCGATCTCGGCGTGGGCTCGCTCACCCGGACCCCGTACGCCGGCTATCCCGAGTACCACACCTCGGCGGACGACCTGGACTTCGTCTCCCCGGAGGCGATGGCGGACACGCTCGCCGTCTGCCGCGAGGCGTTCGCCCTCCTCGACCGCAACCGGCGGTACGTCAACCTCAGTCCGTACGGCGAGCCGCAGCTCGGCCGGCGCGGACTGTACGACGCGCTCGGCGGGCGCAGCGACACCCAGCAGGCCCAGATGGCCATGCTGTGGGTGCTCAGCCTCTCCGACGGCGAGCACGGTCTGCTGGACGTCGCCGAGCGGTCCGGGCTGCCGTTCGACACCGTCGCCGCCGCGGCCGACGCCCTGCGGGGCGCCGGACTGATCGAGGCATGACGCCGATGACCACCGAGGAGGAGAAGACGACGGCACCGGCCGGGTCCGCCCGGCGGGCCGTCGTCGGCCGCCTGTCCTGGGGACTCGCCGATCAGGCGGCCTCCAGCATGAGCAACTTCGCGGTGGGAATCTACGTGGCGCGTTCGCTCGGACCGACCGCGTTCGGCGTCTTCAGCCTGGCCTGGGTGACGTACGGCGTCGTGCTCGGCGCCTCCCGGGGCCTGGCCACCGACCCGCTGGTGGTGCGGTTCAGCGCCGTGCCCGAGGCGTCCTGGCGCGCGGCGGTGGCCCGCTCCTCGGGCGCCGCGCTCGGCCTCGGTACGGCCGTGGGCGCGGTCTGTCTGCTGGTCGGGCTCGCCCTCGGCGGCAGCGTCGGGCCGGCCTTCGCCTGCCTGGGCGTCGTCCTGCCGGGGCTGCTGCTGCAGGACGCCTGGCGGTTCGCCTTCTTCGCGGCCGGCGCCGGGAAGAAGGCCTTCACCAACGACCTCGTGTGGGGCGTCGCGCTCGTCCCCGCCATGGTCGTGGCGGCGCACGTGGGCAGCGTGGCCGCCTTCATGCTCGCCTGGGGCGGGTCCGCCGCCGTGGCCGCGGGGTACGGCTCCCTCCAGTCCGGCATCCGGCCCCGCCCGGGGCAGGCCCGCGGGTGGCTCCGCGAGCAGCGCGACCTCGGCTACCGGTACCTCGTCGAGAACAGCAGCCTCAGCGGCGCGGGCCAGCTGCGGGCGTACGGTCTCGGCGCGATCGCCGGTGTCGGCGCGGTGGGTGCGGTCCGGGGCGCGGAACTCCTGCAAGGCCCGTTCCTCGCCCTGCTGATGGGCCTGTCCCTGGTCACCGTCGCCGAGGCGGCCCGGGTGCTGCGGCGGGCCCCGGACCGGCTCGGCAGGTTCTGTCTGCTGCTCGGCGGCGGGCAGGCCGCCGCCGCACTGCTCTGGGGCGCGGCGCTGCTCCTCGTACCGGACCGGCTCGGCGAGTTCGTGCTCGGCGGCGTCTGGCACTCCGCCTCGGAGCTCATCGTGCCCGCCACGCTCAGTGTCGCGGGCGCCGGCCTCGGCACCGGCGCGGCGGCCGGACTGCGCGCGCTCGGCGCGGCCCGGCGCAGTCTGCGCGCCCAGCTCTTCGCCTCCGCCTGCTACGCCGGAGGCGGGCTCGGCGGGGCGGCCGTGGCCGGCACGGTCGGCTCGGCCTGGGGCGTCGCCGCCGCGACCGTCGGCAGCTCGGCCGTGTGGTGGCTGCACCTGCGCGCCGGCCGGCGCGAGCACCACGAGACATCGATCCCCGAAGTGAGGACCTCATGACCGCCCGACCCAGGCTGACCGTCGGCCTGCCCGTGTACAACGGCGAGGAGTACCTCGCCGAATCGCTCGACGCCCTCCTCGGCCAGACCTACGGGGACTTCGAGCTGGTCATCTCCGACAACGCCTCGACCGACGGGACCCAGGACATCGGCCGCGCGTACGCGGAGAAGGACTCGCGCGTCCGGTACATCCGGCTGCCGAGGAACGTCGGCGCCACCCCGAACCACAACCGTGTGTTCGCCGAGTGCCGCACCGAACTGTTCAAGTGGGCCTCGCACGACGACCTGTACGCCCGGGACCTGCTGAAGCGCTGTGTGGAGGCGCTCGACGAGCGGCCGGACGTGATCCTCGCCCATGCCGACCAGGCGGTCGTCGACGAGGACGGCCAGGTGAAGGTCCCGTACGAGTACAAGCTCGCCACCGGCTCAACGCGCGCGCCGGTGCGTTTCCGCAGCATGCTGTTCGAGCCCGGCGGCGACGACTTCTACGGGGTGATCCGGGCCGATGTGCTGCGCCGGGTGAAGCCGCTCGACAGCTACCACCACGCGGACCGCACGTTCGTCTGCGAGATCGGCCTGCACGGGCGCTTCCACCAGGTGCCGGAACTGCTGTACTTCCGCCGCGACCACCCCACCCGCGCCGAGCGGGCCAACCCGTCCAAGCGCTCCCGGTGCGTCAATCTCGACCCGCGGCGGGCCGGCCGGCTGCACCCGACGGCCCGGCTGCTCGCCGAGTACGTCTGGGGTTTCGTCGACGCGATCCGGCGGGCGCCGCTGTCCGCCGCCGACCGGCGCGCGTGCTACCGCCATCTGACGGAGTGGGCGGCCAGCCGGTCCCGGCCGGGCGCCGGCGAGCGGGTCGAGGACCGCGCCCCGGTCGACCCGGCGCTGCTCGCCGTCTCGGTCGACGCGCTGGTGGCGGGGCGTGAAGGACGGCGGACATGAGGTCCGTACGGGTCGGGGTCTTCGGGCTGCTCGGCTCCGGGAACCTCGGCAACGACGGATCGCTCGAAGCCGTCCTCGGACACCTCCGCGCGGAGCACCCGGAGGCGGTCGTCGACGCCCTGTGCGGCGGACCCGAGGCCGTCACGGCCCGGTTCGGGATCCCCGCGACCCGACTGCACTGGTACCGCGGGGAGTACCGGACCGCGTCGCGTGCGGGCGCGGTCGTGGGCAAGGGTCTGGGCAAGCTCGTCGACGTCTTCCGCACCGCCGCCTGGGTGCGCCGGCACGACGTGGTGATCGTGCCGGGCATGGGCGTCCTGGAGGCCACGCTGCCGCTGCGGCCGTGGGGCTTCCCGTACGCGCTGTTCCTGCTCTGCGCCTCCGGCCGGCTGCTCGGCACCCCGGTCGCGCTGGTCGGTGTCGGCGCCGGGGCGATCCGCGACCGGCCGACCCGGGCCCTGGTGCGCTGGTCGGCACGACTGGCGGCGTACCGCTCGTACCGGGACACCCAGTCCCGCGACGCCATGCGGGCGATGGGCGTGGACACCGCGCGCGACGAGGTCCACCCGGACCTCGCGTTCGCCCTGCCGACGCCGGCGTCTCCCCCGGCGGACCCGCCGGGTCCGGTCTGCGTCGGCGTCATGGCCTTCCACGGGGGCAACGACGACCGGGCCCGCGCCGAGGAGATCCACCGGCGCTATCTCGACGGCACGATCCGCTTCGTCCGCACACTGGTCGAGGACGGCAGGCGGGTGCGGCTGCTCACCGGGGACGAGGTCGACGCGCCGGTGGTCGCCGCCATCCTGGACGCGGTGGACTCTCCGCTGGTCACCGCTGCCGAGACCTCCTCGCTGGCCGACCTGATGAAGGAGACGGCCGCCGCGGACAGCGTGGTGGCGATCCGCTACCACAACCTGATCTGCGCGCTGAAGACCGGAACTCCGGTGCTCGCGGTCACCTACGCGGCGAAGAGCGACGCGCTCATGGCCGGGATGGGCCTCGGCACGTACTGCCACCCGGCGCGCGCACTCGACGCGGACCGGCTGCTCGAACAGTTCCGGGACCTGGAGAAGCGCTCGGCCGAACTCCGGCAGACCCTCACCGAGCGGAACCAGGACGCGGCACGGCGACTGGCCCGTCATCTCACCGCCCTGACCACGGCCCTCCTCCCGAGGACCACTCACGCCCCTGCGTACCGGAAGGCCTCATGAAAGCGACCCAAGTCCCGGCGATCGCCGGAGCGTTCCTGTTCGAACCGACGCCGTATGCCGACGAGCGCGGCTTCTTCTGCCGCACCTTCGACGCCGACGTGGTCCGCTCGGTGGGCCTCGACCCGAACGCCTTCCTCCAGGACAGCGTGTCCCGCTCGGCCCGGGGCGTGCTGCGCGGTCTGCACCTGCGCTCGGGTGCGGGCGAGGCCAAGCTCGTGCGGTGCTCGTACGGGAGGATCTTCGACGTCGTCGTCGACCTGCGGGCGGACTCGCCGACCTACCGCAACGTGGCCTCCTTCGAGCTGTCCGGCGAGACGCAGGCGACCCTGTACATCCCGGCGGGGTGCGCGCACGGCTTCCAGGCCCTGACCGAGACCGCCGACACCTCGTACCGGATCGACCGTCCGCACGATCCGGCCGAGGACGTGACGATCGCCTTCGACGACCCGGAGCTCGCCATCCCCTGGCCGCTGCCGGTCACCTCGATGTCCCCGCGGGACCGGGAGGCGCCGCGCCTCGCCGAGGCCCTGAAGCAAGCGGAGAAGTGAGAACAGCATGGACACCGAAGACCTCCGCCTGCCGCGGTCGCGGACGGCGAACGAGCGGCTGCACGCCCTGATCCCCGGGGGCGCGCACACCTACGCCAAGGGCGACGACCAGTACCCCGAAGACCTGGCCCCGGTCATCAGTCACGGCCGCGGTGCCCATGTGTGGGACGTCGACGGCAACCGCTACATCGAGTACGGCTCCGGCCTGCGGTCGGTCAGCCTCGGCCACGCCCACCCGCGCGTCCTGGAGGCGGTGCGGCGGGAGATCGACCGCGGCAGCAACTTCGTCCGGCCGTCCATCCTGGAGGTCGAGGCCGCGGAACGGTTCCTGGCCACGGTGCCGACCGCCGAGATGGTGAAGTTCGCGAAGAACGGCTCCGACGTCACCACCGCCGCGGTGCGGCTCGCCCGGGCCGTCACCGGGCGCCCGCGGGTGGCCATCTGCGGCGACCACCCGTTCTTCTCCGTCGACGACTGGTTCATCGGCACCACGCCGATGTCCGCCGGCATACCGGCGGCGACGAACGAGCTCACCGTCGCGTTCCCGTACGGGGATCTGGCGGCCACGGAGGAACTGCTGACCCGCCATCAGGGCGAGGTCGCCTGTCTGATCCTCGAACCCGCCGGCCACACCGAGCCTCCGCCGGGATACCTCGCGGGCCTGCGCGAGCTGGCCGACCGGCACGGCTGCGTCCTGGTCTTCGACGAGATGATCACCGGACTGCGCTGGTCAGAGGCGGGCGCCCAGGGCCTGTACGGCGTCGTCCCCGACCTCTCCACGTTCGGAAAGGCGCTGGGCAACGGGTTCGCCGTCTCCGCGCTCGCGGGGCGCCGCGAGCTGATGGAGCGGGGCGGGCTGCGGCACTCCGGCGACCGGGTGTTCCTGCTGTCCACCACGCACGGCGCCGAGACCCACTCGCTCGCCGCCGCGATGGCCGTGCTCGAGACCTATGTCGAGGAGGGCATCACCGCACGGCTGCACGCCCTCGGCGAGCGCCTGGCCGCCGGTGTCCGCGAGGTGGCGGCCGGCATGGGCGTCGGCGACCACATCGTCGTACGGGGCCGGGCCAGCAACCTGGTCTTCGGCACCCTCGACGAGAAGGGGCAGCCGTCCCAGGAGTACCGCACCCTCTTCCTGCGCCGGCTCCTCGCGGGCGGGGTGCTCGCTCCGTCGTTCGTGGTGAGCGGCGCGCTCGACGAGGCCGACATCGACCGCACGGTCGAGGTGGTGGGCGAGGCGTGTGCCGTGTACCGCAAGGCGCTGGACGCCGGGGATCCCACGCCCTGGCTGGCCGGGCGGCCGGTGAAGCCCGTGTTCCGCCGCCTGGCATGACGTGACGTCAGCGGGGGCGCCGGTGACGTGACGTCAGCGGCGCCGCCATGGGGCGTCGTCGGCGATCCGGTCGATCAGCCACGCCGTCGCCGGTACCACCACGAGCGCGGTGCACCAGCCGCCGACGGTGTCGGTCGGGTAGTGCGCGCCCGTGACCACCTGCGCCCAGCCCATGGCGGCGCCGGCGACCGAGGCCGCGGCGAGCACGAGCACGCCGCCGGCCGTTCTGCCGAGGCGGAGGCGGTCGGTGGCGAGGAGCGCCAGCACGAGGGCGAGCGCGGTGAGGTAGGCGGTGTGCCCGCTCGGGAAGGACAGGTTGTCCCCGTTGATGGTGCGTCCCACCAGGGACTTGAGCAGCTTCGTCGTCGCCACGGTCAGGCCGGAGCCGGCGACGACGAGCACCGCCGCGCGCGGCCGCCGGAGCAGCAGACAGACCGTCACGAGGGCCACGATCGACAGCACCGCTCCGGTGGGTTCGCCCAGGAAGTCGATGGCCTCGGCGGCGTATCCCCAGGGCGGCCGGACGTCCACCAGCACCGGCTGGATCCATACGTCCACCCGTGCGGGCCGGGTGTGGCCCGCGTACCGGACGCCGAGCACGAGGAGTGCCAGGGCGGCGAGGGACGCGATCGCCCCGAGCGCCGACCTGCCGGCCACCGGCCCTTCGCGCCCGGTCGACTTGTGATGGTGACGCTTCCCGCCAGGCGATCCCACGCGAGCCCCCCGTCGTGTCCGACCTCTCCTCGCCACCCTAACCAAGCGGCACGACAAGCTCGGCACAGGCGCACGGGAGGGTTGAAATCCGGCCATCGCGGAGCTAATCCTAATTGGGGGGAAATTGACAGTTTCTTCACCTACGGGGTACATTTACGCCGTACGTATGCGCTATAGACATGGCTGGTGGCTCGGCCGGTTTATGGCTCTTGCCGGACATGAGTACGAGGTCGGCCGTCTCGGCCGGGAACCCTCACCACCGCCGGCCGACGCCGGCGACTGATGCCGCAGCAGGACGGACGTCCCCCGCAGGTGCGCCCGGTAGGCCGTCCGCCCGGCGCGCGGTCCGCCGCTCTCGTGAGGCCCTGGGGAAGGGCCCGGGGGCAGGGTCGGTGGAGCGCGCAGTCGCTCTGGAAGGCAGGACCCTGCCGTGGTCCACAAAATCCTTTCTCTCAGTCTTACGTTCCGGAACCTGATCCTCGGTGTGGCAGCGGCCGTCATGGCCCTCGGGTTCATCCAGCTCCCACGGGCGGCGTCGGCAGACGTGTACCCGGAGTTCGGACCGACGCAGGTGCAGATCCAGACCGAGGCGCCCGGCCTGTCTGCGGCCGAGGTCGAGCAGCTGATCACCGTCCCGATGGAACAGGACCTGCTGAACGGCGTGGCATGGCTCGACGAGATCACCTCCGAGTCGGCCCCCGGCCTGTCCTCCGTCGACCTGGTCTTCGAGTCCGGGACGAACGAACAGAAGGCCCGGCAGGCCGTCCAGGAACGCCTGATCCAGGTGGCCGGTCTTCCCCAGGTGGGCAAGCAGCCGGTCATGATCCAGCCGCTCTCGTCGACGAGCCGGGTCATGATGATCGGACTCTCCTCGAAGGACGTCTCCCGCATCGACATGTCCGTCCTCGCGCGCTGGAACATCAAGCCGCGCCTGATGGGCATCCCCGGCGTCGCGAACGTGGTCATCTGGGGTGAGCAGGACCGGCAGCTGCAGGTCCAGATCGACCCGCAGCAGCTGCGCGGCCAGGGCGTCTCCCTCGACCAGGTCGTCCGCACGACGGGCAACGCGCTGTGGGTGTCGCCGCTGACCTTCGTGGAGGCCTCGACGCCGGGCACCGGCGGGTTCATCGACACTCCGAGCCAGCGCCTCGCGATCCAGCACGTGCTGCCCATCACCAAGGCGCAGGACCTGGCGTCCGTGGCCCTGGAGGACACCACGGCCAAGCGGCTGCGCATCGGTGACGTCGCCACCGTGGTGGAGGACCACCAGCCGCTCATCGGCGACGTCATGCTGGGCGACGGCCCCGGGATCATGCTGGTGATCGAGAAGTTCCCCGGCGCCGACACCCGTGAGGTCACCCACGCCGTCGAAGAGGCGATGACCTCGCTCCAGCCCGGACTGTCCGGCATCACCGTCGACACCCATGTGTACCGGCCGGCGTCCTTCGTCGACACGGCGCTCGACAACGTGGGTGTGTGGGCGCTCATCGCCGTGCCCGCCGTCTCGGCGCTGCTCGGCCTGTACTTCCTGTCCTGGCGCGTCGCCCTGATCGGCCTCGTCTCGATCACGATGGCGGAGATGGCCGCGCTGTGGGTGCTCTACCTGCGTGGCTCGCCCTTCAACATGATGGTCCTGGCCGGTCTCGCCATCGCTCTCGGCGCCGTCATCGACGACATCGTCATCGGATTCGACCGCATACAGAGCCAGTTCCAGCGCGAAGGCCGCAGATCCGGCGAACGCCGGTCGGTGTCCGAGGTCGTGGTCGACGCCACGGCGGCGGTGCGCAGGCCCGCCTTCTTCGCCACGCTGATCCTGCTGCTCGCCGTGGTGCCCGTCGTCTTCCTGAGCGGGGTGGGCGGAGCGTTCGCCCGGCCACTGGCCCTGTCCTACGTGCTCGCGGTGATCGCTTCCACCGTCGTCGCCCTGACCCTCACACCCGTGCTGGCCGCCCTGCTGCTGGCGCGCACCAGGCTGGGACACCGCCGCAACCCGGTGCTCGGGTGGCTCCACCGCGGCTTCGACCGGATCGGCCCGAAGACCCTGCTCCGGCCGGGCCGGGCACTGGTCGCGGCCGCCGTGCTGGCCGGCGCGGCCTTCGCGGTGTGGCCGCAGCTCGACGGCGCGTCGCCCATTCCGGCCCTGCACCAGCGTGCGCTGCTGATCCGTGTGGACGCGCCCCCCGGCACCTCGCTGCCGGAGATGGACCGTCTCGGCCGGGCGGCCGCCGACGACCTGCGTGCCGTTCCGGGCGTCGCGAGCGTCGGCGCCCATGTGGGCCGCGCCCGGGAGTCCGACCAGGTCGTCAACGTCAACTCCGGTGAGTTCTGGGTCAACCTGAAGAGCTCGGCCGACTACGGCAAGACCGTCGCCGCGGTCCACCGCGCCATGGACGACCAGACCGGCCTCGACAGTGACGTGATGACGTATCCGCAGGCACGGCTGAACGAGGTCCGGGCCGAGGACGGCGACGGCGCACCGGTCGTCGTGCGCGTCTACGGCAACGACCTGGGTGTGCTGCGACAGCAGGCCGAGCAGGTGAGCAAGGCCATCGCGCAGGTGCCCGGAGTCGTCCGGCCGCAGGTCCCGGACGTGGTCGAGGAGCCGACCCTGGAGGTCAAGGTCGACCTCGCGGCGGCCCGGAGCCACGGGATCAAGCCCGGTGACGTCCGCCGCACGGCCGCCACCTACTTCTCCGGCCTGCCGGTGGGCAGCCTCTACGAGGAGCAGAAGGTCTTCGACGTCGTGGTGTGGGGTTCGCCCGCGACACGGTCCGCCCCGCAGAACGTCCAGGACCTTCTGATCGACACACCGAACGGCGGTCACGTGCGCCTCGGCGACGTCGCCGCCGTCCGCGTCACGCCGTACCCGACGGTCATCCAGCACGAAGCCACCTCGCGCAGCCTCGCCGTCGTCGCCGACGTCAGCGGGCGTGATCTGAACTCCGTGCTCGACGACGTCAGGAACCGCGTCCAGGCGATGCCGATGCCGTACGAGTACCACGCCGAGGTGCAGAGCGACGTCGCGCACCAGCAGAGCCAGGATCTGCGGATCGCGGGGCTCGCGGCCGCCGCGCTGCTGGGCACCTTCCTCCTCCTGCAGGCGGTCTTCGGCAGCTGGCGTGCGGCGACGCTCGTCCTGCTCGCACTGCCGCTGGCCGCCGTGGGCGGTGTGCTGACCGCGTTCGCCGTCGACGGCATCATGTCGATCGGAGCGCTCGGCGGCCTCCTGCTCGTGGTGGGCATCGCCGTGCGCAACCTGGTGCTGCTCATCCGCGGCTACCAGGACGTCGAGCCGCGCGCGGACGGCACCGTCGACCCGCAGCGCATCGTCGACGCCACCCGCGACCGGGTCGGCCCGGTCCTGCTGACCGCGCTGGCCACGGCCGTCGCGGTGCTGCCCGCCGTCTTCCTCGGCACCGTCGAGGGCATGGAGGTGCTGCACCCGCTGGCCGTCGTCGTGCTCGGCGGACTGGTCACCTCGACCCTCGTCACGCTGTTCATCGTGCCCGCCCTGTACATCCGCTTCTTCCCCTCGCCCGGAGGCGTCGGACGGCGTCCCACCGGCCCCGAGCCGGCTCCGGCGACTGCCGGTCAGGCCCCGGACGCGGCGGCCGCGGACGACGGCAGGACGGAACGCAGTGCCACACCCTCCAGCGGGTCCCGCCGGCGTCGCACCGGGCGCCGGTGGGCCATGGGCCTGTCGGCGGCGGGGCTGCTGATCGCCGGCGGGGCGGGCCTGACGGCCTGCAGCAACCAGGACTCCAGCTCGGCCTCGGCCGCCGAACACTCGGAGGCGCCACCCGCCGAGATCGAACAGGTCGAGGAGGGAAAGATCCCCCACCTGACCCTGGCCGAGGACACGGTCAAGCGGATCCACATCCAGACGGAGCCGCTGCGGCAGGCGCCGCTGGACGGCACCGGACCGGCGCGGACGCTCATCCCCCTGAAGGCGGTGGTCTACGACCCTGAGGGCAAGACCTTCGCCTTCACCAACCCGGAGCCCTTCGTGTACCTCCGGTCCCCCGTCCAACTGGGGCAGTTCGGTGAGCACGACGCGGTCGTGACCTCCGGCCTCGCCAAGGGCACCCACGTGGTGACCGTCGGGGCCGCGGAACTGCTGGGCATCGAGTACGAGACGGACGGCGAGCACGAATGAGTGAGGAACGCCGCACCCTGATGCGCTGGATCGTCGGTTTCAGCCTGCGCTTCCGCTACCTCGTGGTCGCCGCGGCCGCGGTGATGATGGTCGTCGGCATCACCTCGCTGCCCCAGCAGCGGGTGGACGTCTTCCCCGAGTTCGCACCGCCGCGGGTCGAGATCCAGACGACCTGTCTCGGCCTGTCCACGGCCGACGTGGAGTCCCTGGTCACCGTTCCGCTGGAGCAGTCCCTCAACGGGCTCGACGCACTGGACGACCTGCGCTCCGAGTCCGTCGCGCAGCTCTCCTCGATCCAGCTGATCTTCCACGAGGGAACCGACATCTTCAAGGCACGGCAGGAGGTCCAGGAACGGGTGGCGCAGGTGTCGCACTCCCTGCCGACCTGGGCGGCCCCTCCGGTCATCATGCCGCCCGTCGCGGCGACCAGCCGTGTCATGAAGATCGGGATGTCCTCCCAGGACCACTCCGACAAGGCCCTGATGTCCATGTCGATGACGGCGTACTGGGAGGTCAGGGCCCGCCTGCTCCGGGTGCCCGGTGTCGCCAACGTGAGCATCTTCGGCGAGCGGCTGCAGATGATGACCGTGCAGGTGGACCCGCTCAAGATGCAGTCCCACAAGGTCAGTCTCGACGACGTCATGGAGGCCACGGGCGACTCGGTGGACTCCGGTCTGCTCAAGTTCACCACCGGTTCCGTCATCGGCACCGGCGGCTGGATCGAGACCCCCACGCAGCGCCTCGGCATCCGGCACGTGCTGCCGGTCGTGACGCCCAACGACCTCTCCCAGGTGCCGGTGCGCGCCGAGAGCAACAGCACCGTGCGGCTCGGGGACGTCGCCCTCGTGAAGGAGGCCCCCCAGCCGCTCGTCGGCGACGCCGTCATCGGCGGCGACCCGGGTCTGCTGCTGATCGTCGAGAAGCTGCCCTGGGGCGACACCCCGGAGATCACCAGGAACGTCGAGAAGGCCATCGAGTCCCTCGAACCCGGCCTGCCCGGCATCAATTTCGACACGACGGTCTTCCAGCAGGAGGACTTCATCCACACCGCGATCGACAATCTGACCCAGGCCCTCGTGCTCGGCTTCCTGATGGTCGTCGTGGTCCTCGCGGCCTTCCTCTACGAATGGCGCGTCGCGCTGATCAGCCTGCTGACGATCCCGCTGTCCCTCATGGCGGCCGTGCTGGTGCTCCACTGGCGCGGGGACACCATCAACACGATGGCCCTCGCCGGACTCGTGATCGCCCTGGGCGCCGTCGTGGACGACGCGATCATCGACGTCGAGAACATCCTCAGACGCCTGCGCGAGCACCGGAAGGCCGGCGGTGACACGTCGGTGGCGAAGGTCATCCTGAACGCCTCGCTGGAGGTACGGAGCCCGATCGTCTACGCGACGATGATCATCGTCGTGGCCATCGTGCCGGTGTTCCTGCTCCAGGGAGTGGCGGGTTCGTTCTTCCGGACGCTCGCCGTCTCCTACACGTTCGCCATCCTCGCCTCCATGGTCGTGGCCCTGACGGTGACCCCCGCCCTGTGCCTGATCATGCTGCGCAAGGCCAAGGTGGAACGCCGGCAGTCCCCGCTGCTGCGCTGGCTGCAGACCGGCTACACGGCCGGGCTCCGGCGCATCATCAAGCGGCCGGTGCACGCCTATCTGGTCTCCGGCGTGCTCGTGCTCGTCGCGGCGCTCCTGGTGCCACAGCTCAGCCAGTCCCTGATGCCCGCCTTCAAGGAGCGGGACTTCCTGATGCACTTCATCTCCACGCCCGGCACGTCCGTGCAGGAGGAGCAGCGCATGGTCACCCAGGTGAGCCGTGAGGTGCGGGCCATCCCCGGAGTGCGCAACGTCTTCGGGGCCCACATCGGACAGGCGTTCCTGGGCGACGAGATCGCCGGCGTCAACTTCGGGGAGGGCTGGATCAGCATCGACCCCAAGGCCGACTACGACAAGACGCTCAACCAGATCAAGGAGACCGTGGGGCGCTACGCCGGCATGGAACAGAACGTCCAGACGTACCTCAACGAGCGCGTCGACGAGGTGCTCACCGGCTCCAAGTATCCGATCGTCGTCCGTCTCTACGGGCAGGACCAGAAGGTCCTGCGCGAGAAGGCCCTGGAACTCCAGGAGAAGATCGGCAAGATCGCCGGCACCGCCGACGTCCACGCCGACCTCCAGGTCGACATCCCCCAGATCCAGGTGACGGTCGATGTCGACAAGGCGGCCACGTACGAGCTCAAGCCCGGTGACGTGCGCCGCGCCGCCTCCACCCTGGTGGCCGGCGAGGAGGTCGGGGACATCTTCCGCGGCGGCAGGGCCTACGACACGATGGTGTGGAGCACTCCCGAGACCCGCAGCAGCGTGGCGGCCATCAACCGGCTCCCGATCGACACGCCCTCCGGCACCACGGTGCCGCTCGGTGACGTCGCCCAGGTGACCATCAAGCCGCAGCCGAACCTGATCGCGCGTGAGAACGGCTCGCGGCACCTCGACGTGAACGCCAGCGCCTCCGGACGCGACCTCAGCGCCGTCGTCTCGGACGTCGAGCGGGCGATCGACTCCACCGACTTCCCCCGCGGTTACCACACGGAGCTGCTCGGGGAGCACGAGGAGCGGCAGGCCGCCCAGCGGGTCCTGTTCTACAGCGCGATCTTCGCGGCTCTGGCGATCTTCGTGCTGCTGCAGGCCTCCTTCCGCAGCTGGCGGCTCGCGCTGCTGTCCTTCCTCACCCTGCCCATGGCCCTGGTCGGCGGTGTCTTCGCGGTCTGGATCGCCGGCGGGAACATCTCGCTGGGTTCCCTGGTCGGCTTCTTCACCGTGCTCGGCATCGCCGCGCGCAACGGCATCCTGCTGATCAACCACTGCCAGCACCTGGAGGAGCACGAGGGCATGGCCTTCGGGCCCGCCCTGGTGCTGCGCGGTGCGCGCGAACGGCTGTCCCCCATCCTGATGACCTCGCTGGCGACCGGACTCGCGGTGCTGCCCCTGGTCTTCCTCGGCAACCGGCCGGGCCACGAGATCGAGTACCCGCTCGCCGTGGTCATCGTGGGCGGTCTGGTTACGTCCACCTTGCTGAATTTGCTCGTCGTGCCTTCCCTGTACCTGCGTTTCGGCAAGGGCTTCAGACGCCAGAGGCCGCAGCATGAGGCGGCCGCCACGCACTGAGGCAGGCGGCGGACGGGGCCGCCGCCTCTCGGTGGAGCCCCACCCCGGCTCCACCGAGAGGATCAAGCCGAATGCCCCGTCGCATCCGCGCGGCCGCTGCCCTGCTGAGCCCGATCGTCGCCGCACTGCTGCTGGCCCCCGGCGCGGAGGCCACCAGTACCCCCCAGGCGCCTTCTCCCGCCCCGGCGAAACCCGGCGCGCGGGCGCAGGGTGACTGCGCAGGGCCCCCCGCCCTCCGCCCGTACACGTTCCCCGCTCTCCCGAGGGTGACCAACAGGTTCCTTCCGCTGAGGCCCGGTACCCGCCTGGTCCTCACCGGCGACGTCGCCGGTGAGGACCACACCGTGGTGACGACGGTGACCGACCTGACCAAGGTCATCGACGGCGTGCGCACCGTGGTGGTGTACGACCAGGACCTCAGCGGCAAGAAGGTCCAGGAGTCGGAGCTGGCGTTCTTCGCCCAGGACTGGCGCGGAGCGGTCTGGCGCCTCGGGGAGTACCCGGAGCTCTACGAGAACGGCCGGCTCGTCGGCGCACCCGACACCTGGATCTCCGGCGTGCAGGACGCCCAGGCAGGCATCGCCATGCTCGCCAGGCCGCGGGTGGGCAGCCCCACCTACACCGAGGGCCTGGCGCCCGAGATCGGCTTCTGGGACTGTGCCACGGTGTTCCAGACCGGCCAGAGCGTCTGCGTCGAGGTCGGCTGCTTCGACAACGTGCTCGTGACGGACGAGTTCGCGCCGCTCGACCCCGAGGGCGGCCACCAGCGGAAGTCCTACGCGCCGCAGGTGGGCAACATCAAGGTGGTGCCCGTGGGCGAGGAGAACCCGGAGACCCTGTCCCTGACCGAGTTCACCCAGCTCAGCGCCAAGGAACTCGCGGCCGTCGACAAGGAGGTCCTGAAGCAGGACAAGCGCGGCTACCGGATCAGCCCGGACGTCTACGGCACCACCCCGCCGGCGGAACCCGCCGGTGTGACGGGGCTGCTCGCCCTTTCGTAGCACGGGTGGGGCCGCGCGGTGCCGCTCGCCGAGGCGGGCGGCACCGCGCGCCCTTCAGCCCGCGTTCAGGTGACGCGGGTCACAATCGGGACATGCGGGTTCTGATCGTGGACGACGAGGAGCGCTTCGCGGAGGGTCTCCGCAACGGCCTGGAGGCGGAGGGCTTCGCCGTGGACGTCGCCCTGGACGGCACGGACGGCCTGTGGCGGGCCCGCGAGCACGCGTACGACGCGATCGTCCTGGACATCATGCTCCCCGGCCTGAACGGCTACCGCGTCTGCGCCACCCTGCGCGCCGAGGGGAACTGGACCCCGATCCTGATGCTCACCGCCAAGGAGGGCGAGTGGGACGAGGTGGAGGGGCTCGACGCGGGCGCCGACGACTACCTGACGAAGCCCTTCTCGTACGCGGTGCTGCTGGCCCGGCTCCGTGCGCTGCTGCGCCGCGAACCGCGCGAGCGGCCCGCCGCCCTCACCGCCGGCGACCTGCGGCTCGACCCGGCGGCCAAGGAGGTGTCGCGGGGTGGGGTACGGGTCGAGCTGACCGCCCGCGAGCTGGCTCTGCTCGAGTTCCTGCTGCGCCGGCGCGGCGAGACCGTGTCGAAGCGCGAGATCCTCGCGCACGTCTGGGACGACGCCTTCGAGGGCGACCCGAACATCGTCGAGGTCTACGTCCGGCACCTCCGGAACAAGCTGGACCGGCCCTTCGGCCGGGCGTCCATCGAGACCGTACGGGGCTGCGGCTACCGCCTGGCCCCCGACGGGGGGTAGGCGGCCATGGGCGTACGGTTCCGGTCGACCCTGGCGGCCGTCCTCGTCGTGGCGGTGGGCGTGGTCGCGGGGGCGGTGGCCCTGGTCGCGCTCATGCGGGCCGAGCTCACCGACGACGTACGGCAGGCCGCGCGGGGCCGGGCCGAGCAGGTGGCGGCCGTCATCGAGGCGGGGCGCGGGGTGCCCTCGCTGGCCGTGAGCGAGCCGGACGAGGAGTTCGTCCAGGTCCTGGACGCGCGGGGAGAGGTGGTCGCGGGCAGCCCGAACGTCAAGAACCTGCCGCCCCTGGCCGACCCGCGCGAGGGCTCCGAGTCCACCGTCTCCACTCCCCTCGACGAGGACCGGTTCCTGGTGGTGGCGGTGCCCGCCGAGGGGCCGAGCGGGCACCGGACCGTGCTGGTGGGGCGGACGGTGATCGCGGTGGCCGAGTCGACCCGGATCGTCACCCGGCTGCTGCTCGTGGGGCTGCCGCTGCTGATGCTCGTGGTGGCCGGCACGACCTGGATGGCGGTCGGGCGGTCGCTGGCGCCCGTGGCGGCCATCAGGAGGGAGGTGGAGGCGATCTCGGCGGCGGAGCTGCACCGCAGGGTGCCGCTGCCGCCGGGCCGCGACGAGATCGAGCGCCTGGCCGCCACGATGAACCGCATGCTGGACCGGCTCGAACGGGCGCAGAGCGCCCAGCGCCGGTTCATCTCCGACGCCTCGCACGAGCTGCGCTCCCCGGTGGCGTCCATCCGCCAGCACGTCGAGGTCGCGCTCGCCCACCCCGACCGGCTGACGGACCGGGCGGCGAGCGAACGGCTGGCCAGGACGGTGCTCGCCGAGGATCTGCGGATCCAGCGGCTCGTCGACGACCTGCTGCTGCTCGCCCGTGCCGACGAGGACGCGCTGCGGCCCCGGCTGCGGCCGGTGGACCTCGACGATCTGGTCCTGGACGAGGCCCGCCGGCTGCGTGCGGCGGCGCCCGGGCTGCGGATCGGTACGGCCGGGGTCTCGGCGGCCCGGCGGCGCGCGGACCCGCTGGGCCTGGGCAGGGTGGTGCGCAACCTGGGCGAGAACGCGGCCGGGCACGCGCGCTCCGAGGTCGCCTTCGACCTCGCCGAGCTGCCGGACGGCCGGGTGGTGCTCGGCGTGGAGGACGACGGTCCCGGGGTGCCGCCGGCGGACCGCGAGCGGGTCTTCGAACGGTTCGTACGTCTCGACGAGGCGCGGTCCCGCTCGTCGGCCGGCGGCGGGGGTACGGACGACGGGGGCGACCCCGCCGGCAGTGGTCTCGGGCTCGCCATCGTCGCCGAACTGGTCGCGGCGCACGGCGGCACGGCGACGGTGACCGACGGGCGCCTCGGCGGCGCCCGCTTCGAGGTGGTCCTGCCGGCGGATCCCGGGCCCGCAGACCCCTCCTGAAGGCCGGTTCAGTTCCGTTCAGGCTCCCTTCAGGACCCGGGTGGCAGCCTCGTGTCAGGGCAGAGGAGGCAGCCATGAGGAACAGACATCCGGCGGCCGTGGTGAGCGCGGCCGTGGTCGCGGCCCTCGCGACCGGCTCCTGCACCGCCGGTGCCGTCGGCGGCCGGGCCGCGAGCGGTATCCCCTCGTCGAGCGGCGACTGCATACGGGCCGTGGACACCGAATCCGGCAAGAAGCCCGCCGGGTGCCTGCCGCTCGCCCCGGAGGGGGCCCGGGTCGACCTGGTCACGCCGGTCTTCAGCCGGCCGACCGAGATCACCAACCCGCTCCACGCCAGCTCGACGCTCCAGCAGGTGATCTACGGCGGTCAGGTCGACGAGCAGCCGTTCCGCACCGAGCTCACACTGCTGCCCGACATCAAGACCATCACCGTGAACGGCGAGCAGGTCAGGGCGCGCACCCTCCAGTACCTGTCGTTCTCGGACGGGCGGATCAAGGAGGTCGCGTTCGACTGGTTCGCGCAGGCCGACGACGGATCGGTCTGGTACCTCGGCGAGGACGTCTTCAACTACGAGGACGGGGTGGTCGCGGACACCGGCGGCACCTGGCGGTCCGGGAAGTCGGGGCCGGCCGCGATGATCATGCCCGCGCATCCGCAGCGCGGTGACGTGTACCGGCCGGAGAACAGCCCGGGAGTGGTCTTCGAGGAGGTCACGGTCAAGGCCGTCGGGGAGACGGTCGCCGGGCCGTACGGACCCGTCAAGGGCGCGATGACCACGACCGAGATCCACATGGACGGCACGCACGAGGAGAAGGTCGTGGCCCCCGGGTACGGCGAGTTCACCATCGACGAACCCGGCTCCGACCTGGAGGCGGTCGAGCTGGCCGTACCGACGGACGTCACCCGGGGGCCCGTGCCGGCCGAGCTCGCGGCCCTGTCGGCGGCGGTCCGCGCGGCGCACACCGGGGCGACCGAGGCGAACGTGGCGAAGGTGCGCGCCGCCTGGGACTCGTACCGTGCCGCCGACCGGGTGCCACCGCTGCTCGTCCGGCAGATGGACCGGGACCTCGACTCGCTCACCACGGCCGTCAAGGCGCGCGACGCCGACCTCGTCCGCGGTGCGGTGCTCCGGGTCGCCCAGAACGACCTCGACCTGCACCTGCGCTACGAGCCGCTCGCGACGGTCGAGGCCGCCCGGATGGGCCTGTGGGCACGTCAGTCGGCGCTGGACGCCGCAGCCCGCGACGCGGGCGCGATCGCCGGTGACGCGACCAGCCTCGAACTCACCTGGGACCGCGTCAAGCACGACACGGACCCCGCCCGGGCGGACCGGATCGCCGCCTCGCTGCGGGCCTTGCGCGACGCGGCCGACCGCACGGACACATCCGTCGCCCAGCAGGCGGTGGACCGGCTCACCTCGGCCCTGTCCGGCTGACCGGCGGCCCCGGCCGACCCCGGCATCAGGCCGGGGTCTCCGGCGCGTCGGCGCGCGCGTGCCCGCGGCAGCGCGGAGCGTCGCGGTTTGATGGCCTGGCGGCGGGCGGTCACCCGCGGCTCCCCGACCGCCGGAGGAGGATCCCTTGGCGCACCGCACCGTCCCACGCGTCCTTCCCCGCCCGTGGCGCCGCTGGAAGTGGTGGCGGCGGTGGGCCCGGGACCCGGTGGTGGTGCAGACCGTGCGGTCCACGGCGGCGGCGACGCTCTCGTACGTCGTCGCTCTCCGGCTCAGTGCCGAACCGGCGCCGCTGACCGCCCCGCTCACCGCGCTGCTCGTCGTCCAGGTGACGCTGTACTCGACGCTCACGACGAGCCTGCGGCGGGTGAACTCGGTGGTCGTGGGCGTGCTCATCGCCATCGCGTTCAGCGCGCTCGTCGGGCTCAGCTGGTGGAGCCTCGGCCTGATCATCCTGGCGTCCCTCGTCGTGGGCCGGTTCGTGCGGGTGGAGGAGTTCGTGCCCGAGGTGGCCATCAGCGCGATGCTGGTCCTCGGTGTCACCCAGGTCGCCGACACCGCCTGGGACCGCGTCCTGGAGACACTGATCGGCGCCGTGGTGGGCCTGCTCTTCAACGTCGTGCTCGTCCCGCCGGTCTGGGTGGACACCGCCGGGGACTCGATCGTGGACCTGGCCCGTCGGATGCGGCGACTGCTCCTGGACGTCGGCGAGGAGCTCGCCGACCCGGACGCCCGGCCCGAACCGGCCAAGGAGCCGGAGGCGGCCCCGCCACCGGCTCCGGTGGAGCGGGCGGCGGCACGGCTGCACGAGGCGCGGCGGCTCGACAACGACGTCGCCGACGTCGACGCGGCCCTGCGGCAGGCGGAGGACAGCCTCCGGCTCAACCCGCGGGTCAAGGAGGGGCTGCTGCACCGGATCGTGCTGCGCACGGGCCTCGACACCCTGGAGATCTGCGCCGTCGTGCTCCGTGTCCTCACCCGGTCCCTGACGGACCTCGCGAAGGAACGGCGTGGGGCCGCCCTCGTGCGCCGGGAGACGGGTGTCGCGCTGCGGGAGACCCTGCGGCATCTCGCGGACACCCTCATGAGCTTCGCCCGCCTCGTCACCTCGCCCTCGAGCGCGGAGGCCGAGACGGCGGAGGGCCGCCTCGGCGAGGAGCTCGGGGCGGCCCGTGCCGCCCGTGACCAGGCCGCCCGGCTGCTGCGGGAGGAGGCGGCGCACGATCCGGAGCGCTGGCAGTTGTACGGCGCGCTGCTCGCCGAGATCGACCGCGTCCTCGACGAGCTCGAACCGGATCACCGCGGTCGCCGCCTCATGGAGGAGCTGGACCGGCACACGCGCGCGCGTGAGGCACGGCGCCGCCGCGTCACCTCCCTCGCGGCCCGGGCGCGCCGTACGTCATGACGGGTCGCAGGGCACCTTCCGAGCGGAGGTCGTCCAGGGTCGGGTAGCCGTCGACGGCCAGGATCAGGTCGGTCTCGGCGAGGAGGGAGCGGAGGACGTGGACGATGCCGTCCTCCCCGCCGAGGGCGAGACCGTAGGCGTACGGGCGGCCGATGCCGACCGCCGTGGCGCCGAGGGCCAGGGCCTTCACGATGTCGGCGCCGGTCCGGACGCCGGAGTCGAAGAGCACGGGCAGGCCGTCGGCGGCGGCGACCACGCCGGGGAGGGCGTCGAGGGCGGGCAGGCCGCCGTTCGCCTGGCGTCCGCCGTGGTTGGAGCAGTAGATGCCGTCGACGCCGCCGTCCCTGGCGCGGCGCACGTCCTCCGGGTGGCAGATGCCCTTGAGGAGGATCGGCAGGTCGGTGAGGGAGCGCAGCCAGGCGAGGTCGTCCCAGACGAGCGGCTTGCCGAAGATCCCCGCCCACTCCGCGACGACGGCGCCCGGGTCCTCCTCGGGGGCCTTGGCGAGGCGCGCCCGGAAGACCGGGTCGCTGGTGTAGTTGGCCAGGCAGTGTCCGCGCAGCTGCGGGAAGTTGCTGGTGGCGAGGTCCCGGGGGCGCCATCCGGTGACCCAGGTGTCGAGGGTGACGACGATGCCCCGGAAGCCGGCGGCCTCGGCCCGGTGCACCAGGCTCTCCGCGAGGGCGCGGTCGGTGGGGGTGTAGAGCTGGAAGAAGCCGGGGGTGTCCCCGTACGCGGCGGCGACCTGTTCCATGGGGTCGACGCCGAGTGTCGAGGCGATCATGGGGACACCGGTACGGGCGGCGGCCCGCGCCGCCGCGAGGTCGCCGTGTCCGTCCTGGGCGCAGAGCCCGATCACTCCGACGGGGGCCATGAACAGCGGGGAGGGCAGCGTGAGGCCGAAGAGGTCGACGGACAGGTCGCGTTCGGCGGCGCCGACCATCATGCGCGGGACGAGCCCCCACCGCTGGAAGGCGGCGACGTTGGCCTCCTGGGTGTACTCGTCGCCCGCGCCGCCGGCCACGTACGACCAGAGCGAGGGCGGCAGGGCCGCGCGGGCCTTCGCCTCCAGGTCGGCGAAGGTCATCGGCAGGGTGGGCGTGACGCCGAAGAGCCCGTTGAGGTAGATCTCGTTCTGGTAGTCGCCGTACTGCTGGGGCATGGGGGGCGTCGTCCCTTCCGGTGGCCGGGTGCTGTCCCGGCCACCCTGCCCTCCACGCGCGCGCGTGACCAGGGTCCGTCGGCCCGCGGCGGTTCCGGTCGTGCTCAGGCGTACGGGTCGAAGGGGATGCCGGCGGGCTTGGCCTTGGCCAGGTGGGAGGCGAGGTTCCCGTCCTTGAGGCCGAAGACCGCGCTGCCGAAGTCCGCCTGGGTGAGCTTCTCGCGGATGCCCGCGGGGTAGCCGTTCCATCCGACCAGGGCGGGGAACTGCCAGGTGTGCTGGTGGTTCTCGGGCGGTTCGTCGTTGGAGTTCGCCGGGCGGAAGCAGTGGGTGCCGATGCCGTCCTTGTGGTAGACGATCTTCGGGTGGGTGCCGTCCCAGCGGATCCGGTCGCGGCCGTAGATGTCGAAGTCGCCGTGGGCGGAGGTGGAGACGTACTGGGCCTGGTCGTTCTGCACCCAGACCACGACGTGCTCCCAGTCGTGACGGTGTCCGCCGAGGCTGCTGCCGGCCACGGCCTGGTCCTTCTCGAAGTAGAGACCGTAGATGACGGCGCACCAGCCGTTGTTGCACTTCGCGCGCGCGTACCCGTTGGTGTTGGTGAGGTCCCAGGCGTCACGGCACTGGCCGTTGAGGGCGCCGGAGGGGTTGAGGCCGCCGTTGAGCGTCCCGTCGGGGCCGATCGCGGGAGTGGGGTAGCAGCCGTCCGTGTCGTAGTCGTAGGCGGGCTGGAAGGTCTGCTCCAGTCCGTCGGCGTTGGCGGGCAGGGCGGTGGGCGGTGCCGCGAGCGCGCTGCTCGGCAGGGCGATGATCAGCGCGAGGGCGCCGGCGAGGGCGAGGGCGCCCCGGGTGACGTACGCGGGTGTCTTCACTTGGTCCCCCTGGGTCGGTGGGCGTGAGCCGACCCAGATCTTGGCATGCACATCACACGTACGCGAGGGTGTCCGCACTCCCGGTCGAGCCTTCACCCCACCGCCACCTCCGGTTGGCCGGCGCCGTGCGCACCCGTGGCCCGGCGCGGCCTCGTTCGGCGCGGCCCTGCCCCGGTACGGCCCCGCCTGAGCGCGGTCCCACCTGAGCGCGGTCCCACCTCGGCGCAGCCCTATCTCAGCGCGGCCTCCACCAGGCGGCGGACCTCTTCCGCCGGGACGGTTCCGCCGTTGACCAGGCGGTCGAAGACCAGGCCGTCCACACAGGTGAGCAGGGTGACCGTGCGGGCGCGGGCGTCCGTGAGGCCGCGGGCGGCGAGGAAGTCCTCGACGGACTGCCGGGCCGCGTTGTCGCGCGGCACGAGGATCTCCCGCAACTCGGGGTGGTGCACGCCCTCCAGGGCGCACGCGTAGCGCGCGAGGGAGCGGCGGCGGCCTTCCCCGGTGAGCCGGAGCCCGGCGAACGCGGTGAGCCCGGCGACGAGTTCCTCGGCGTCGCGCGGGGCGCCGGCCCGCCGCCCGGCCTCCTGGATCTCGGCCTGGTCGCGCTCGACGAGTCGGCGGACGAGCGCGGTCAGGAGCGACTGGCGGGTGCGGTGGTAGGCGGACGTGGTGCCGGGAGGCAGACCCGCGGCCCGGTCCACCGCGCGATGGGTGAGCCCGCGCATGCCGTGCTCGGCGAGCACCTCGATGGCGGTGTCGGCGAGGAGGGTGCGTCGGGCGGAGGCGTCGGCGGGCATCCCCCCTTTCTACACCTGTAGAGGCGAGGAGTACGGTTCTTCTACAGCTGTAGAAGAACCGTGGGAAGGGGTGCCTGGCATGGACGGCGGGAACGCGGTGGTGGTCGGGGGCGGGATCGGCGGCCTTGCGGCGGCGATCGGACTGCGGCGGGCCGGCTGGGAGGTGACCGTCCTCGAACGCGCCGCAGCCCTCGGTGACGCCGGCGCGGGGATCTCCCTCCACGCCAACGGCATGCGCGCCCTGGACGCGCTGGGGGTCGGCGCCGAGGTACGGGAGGCCGCCCGGCCCCAGTACACCGGCGGCACCCGGGTCCCGGGCGGCGGCTGGCTGGCCCGGATGGACGGGGCCGCCCTGGAGCGGGCGCTCGGCACCCCGATCGTCGGGATCCCGCGCGCGGCGCTGCACCGGCTGCTGCGCGCGGCGCTGCCCGACGGTTGCCCGACCGTCGGGGCGGAGGTGACCTCGCTGGACCTGACCGCTCCGGGCCGGGTGGGAGTGGTCACCGGGGACGGCGTACGGGAAGCGGATCTGGTGGTGGCCGCCGACGGCGTGAACAGCTGCCTCCGCGGGCTGCTCCTCCCCGGCCACCCGGGCCCCGCGTACAGCGGATCGACGGTCCTGCGCGCCCTCACCGACTCCCCCGTGCCACTGGCGTCCGACTTCGAGCTGACCTGGGGCCGGGGCGCCGAGTTCGGGCACATCGCCCTCGCCGACGGACGCGCCGAGTGGCACGCCGTGCTCAACTCCCCGCCGGGAGTGCGCCATCCGGACCCCCTGGAGGTGCTGCGCGGGCGCTTCCGGGGCTGGCACGAGCCGATCCCGGCCCTGCTCGCGTCCACCCGCCCCGAGGCCGTGCTGCACCACGACATCCACGAACTGGCCACTCCCCTGCCGTCCTTCGCCGTGGGCCGGGTCGCCCTGCTCGGCGACGCGGCCCACGCCATGACCCCGAATCTCGGCCAGGGCGCCTGCCAGGCCCTTGAGGACGCGGTGTCGCTGGCCGCCGCGCTCGCCGCCGCGCCCGATCTCGACACGGCGCTGTCCCGGTACGACGCCGAGCGGCGCCCGCGCAGCCAGTCCGTCGCCCGCGCCGCCCGCCGGGCCGGCCGGATGGGCCAGCAGCTCGCTCATCCGGTCGCCGTCGCCGTACGCAACACGGCCCTGCGGGCGGCTCCGGACGGCGTGACCCTGCGCGCCGTCCTGCGGCACGCCGACTGGACACCGCCGGGCCCGCACCCGCGAAAGAAGTAGACGATACGTTTCGTCTCGCCTAGGGTGGTCGTCATGACCGCTTCCCCCGCGCACATCGCCATGTTCTCCATCGCCGCCCACGGCCACGTGAACCCGAGCCTGGAGGTCATCCGCGAGCTCGTCGCCCGGGGCCACCGCGTCAGCTACGCCGTCCCCGCGTCCTTCGCCGAGAAGGTCGCGGAGACCGGGGCCACCCCCGTCGTCTACACCTCGACCCTGCCGACCGACGACGACCCTGACGCCTGGGGCACCGAGCTGATCGACCACCTCGAACCCTTCCTCGCCGACGCGATGCAGGCGCTGCCGCAGCTCGCCGAGGCCTTCGACGGGGACCGGCCCGACCTGGTCCTCCACGACATCACCGCCTATCCGGCCCCGGTCCTCGCCCACGCCTGGGGCGTGCCCGCCGTCTCGCTGTGGCCGAACCTGGTGCCGTGGGAGGGGTACGAGGAAGAGGTCGCCGAGCCGATGTTCGCGGAGCTCAAGGCCTCACCGCGCGGCCGGGCCCACTACGCGCGCTTCGAGGAGTGGCTCGGCGGACACGGGATCGACACCCACCCGGACAGGTTCGTCGCCCGCCCGCGCCGCGCGGTCGTCCTCATCCCCCGGGCCCTCCAGCCGCAGGCCGACCGGGTCGACGAGTCCGTCTACACCTTCGTCGGGGCCTGCCAGGGCTCCCGCGCCGAACAGGGCGAGTGGCAGCGGCCGGCGGGGGCGGAGAAGGTGGCCCTGGTCTCGCTCGGTTCCGCCTTCACCAAGCAGCCCGGTTTCTACCGTGACTGCGTGGAGGCCTTCGCCGGTCTCCCGGGCTGGCATCTCGTCCTGCAGATCGGCAGGTTCGTCGACCCCGCCGAGCTCGGAGCGTTGCCGTCGAACATCGAAGTGCACTCCTGGGTACCCCAGTTGGCGATCCTCCGCCAGGCAGACGCGTTCATCACCCACGCGGGAGCCGGCGGCAGCCAGGAGGGGCTCGCCACCGCCACGCCCATGGTCGCCGTGCCGCTGGCCACCGACCAGTTCGGGAACGCCGACATGCTCCGGTCCCTGGGCGTGGCACGGCATCTGCCGATGGAGGAGGTCACCCCCGAACGGTTGCGGGAGGCCGTGCTCGCGCTCGTCGACGACCCCGAAGTGGCGCGCCGCGCCCGGGAGATCCAGGCGTCGATGGCCCGCGAGGGCGGCACGCCCCGCGCCGCCGACCTGATCGAGGCGGAGCTCGGCTGAGCCACCCGGAGCCGGCGGGCCCTGCACGACGGGCGGCGTAGGGTCGTGTCATGTCCAAGACCGAGATTGACCAGGTGACCGCCGAGTTCTACGGCGCGTTCGACAACCGGGGCGGCAAGGCACCCGACGTGGACCGGATCCGGCGGCTCGTGCTGCCCCAGGGGGTCATCGTCTGCACCGCGCCCGCCTTCACCGCGTACTCCGTGGAGGAGTTCGTCGTGCCGCGCGAGCGGCTGCTCTCCGACGGGCGACTCGTCGAGTTCTCCGAGTGGGAGACCTCCGAGGAGACGCGGATCGAGGGCGACATCGCCTCGCGGTTCGGCACCTATCGCAAGTCCGGCGTCCTCGACGGCAAGCCCTACGAGGGCGAGGGCACCAAGACGATCCAGTTCGTCCGGACGCCGGACGGCTGGCGGATCGCGGCCCTCTCCTGGTTCGACAACCCCTGACCGGGACGTCGGCCCGTCGCCCCCCGTACGAGGAGGGCGACGGGCCCGGCCCCGTCAGACCACGGCGCCCGCCCGCCGGCGCGGCGCGGTCGCGGCCGGCGCCGGGTGACGGGTCTCCAGGGTGACGGCCAGCGGCATCGCCGTGAACACCGTGGACGCCATGCCGAGGACGACGCCCGCGAGCAGCGCGACGGAGAAGTCCGCGAGCGAGTCCCCGCCCAGGGCCGCGAGCGCCACCAGGACGAAGAGCGCCCCCATGCCGGTGTTGACCGTACGGGGCAGGGTCTGGGCGACGGCCCGGTCGGCGAGGTCCGCGAGCGGCACGCCCCCGCCCTTGCGGCGCAGCTCCCGCAGCCGGTCCAGGACGACCACGGAGTCGTTGACCGAATAACCGACGACGGTGAGCAGCGCGGCGAGGAAGACGCTGTCCACGGGCTTGCCCAGCCACGCGAACAGGCCGACCACCAGCAGGACGTCCTGCGTCATCGCCGCCACGGCCGCCGTGGCGTACGTCCAGCGGAACCTCACCGTCAGGTACAGGAGTTGGGCCGCCACCGCCAGGCCGAGAGCCAGGAGGGCGTGGGTGCGCAGCTCTCCGCCGAGGCTGGGGCCGATCAGGTCGTCCCGCTCGACCTCCACGGGGCCCGCGACCCGGGTGAGCGCCTCCCCGATCGCCCGCTGTTCGCCGTCCCCGGTCTCCCGGACGCGCACCGAGACGTCACCGTCGCCCGTCGTCTGCACGACGGCGGTGGGGAAGCCGGCGGCCGCGACGGCCGTACGGGCCGTGTCGGCGTCCACCGGGCGTTCGGCCGCGTACTGGACGACCCGGCCGCCGGTGAACTCGACGCCGAACTCCACTCCGCGCACGCCGATTCCGGCGAGGGCCACGAGCAGCAGCCCGGCGCAGGTGGTCAGCCAGCGGCGCCGGTGCGCCATCAGACGCGGGACGCGGCGGCCCAGCCGGGTCCGCAGCCGGCCGAGCGCCGCCATGCCGGTCACCGCGGGGCGCCTGCGGACGGCGGGCAGGCCCAGCGTCAGGTCGGCGAGGAGCCGGGTGACCACCATGGCGGTGATCAGCGAGGTGAGGACGCCGATCGCGAGCGTCACGCCGAAGCCCTTGACGGGGCCCGTGGCGAAGACGAAGAGCAGGCCGGCCGCGAGGAGGGTGGTGATGTGGGAGTCCGCGACGGCGCTCCACACCTTGCCGAACGCCGTCGCGACCGGCCGCCGCAGGTCACGCCCGGCGGACCGGCCGAGCAACGCGTACTCCTCCCTGGCCCGTTCGAAGACCAGGACGTTCGCGTCGACGGCGATGCCGATGGCCAGGACGAAGCCGGCGAGGCCGGGCAGGGTGAGGGTGGCGCCCACGGCGACGACCGCGGCGTACGAGATCAGTCCGTACAGCAGGAGCGCGATCGTCGCGAGGACGCCGAGGAGCCGGTAGACGACCATCACGAAGAGCCCCGTGCAGGCCAGGCCGATGACGGCGGCCAGGGCACTGGCCCGGATCGCCTCGGCGCCGAGCGTCGGGCCCACCGTGCTCTGCTCGACGGTCGTCACCGGCACGGGCAGCGCGCCGCCCTGCACGAGCGCCGCGAGGTCGCGTGCCTCCTGCCCGGAGAACCCGCCGGTGATCTGCGCGGAACCGCCGCCGATGCCCGACCCGCAGGGAACACCCGCCTGCATGCCCGGTGCGGAGACGATCCGGTCGTCGAGGACGATCGCGACCCGGCGCGCCGGGTCCGCCGGGGCGGCGCAGGCGGCGGCGCCGGTCAGCCGCGCCCAGGCGTCCGCGGCGCCGTCGCGGAAGACGAGGTCGACGGTCCAGCCGCGGCCGGTCGCCGTGTCGAGGACGGCCTCGGCGCTCTTCACGCCGTCGCCGGTGAGGCCGGGCGCGGCGAGCGCCAGACGCCGGCCGGGAGTGTCGGGGTCGGCCAGGACGCGCGTCCCGTCGGCGGCGGCCGGTCCGGCCGGTCCCTGGGCCGTGCCGGTGACGGCGTGGAAGGTGAGCTGCGCCGTCCGGCCGATGGTCTCGGCGGCCTCGCGCGGGTCGCGCAGACCGGGCAGTTCGACGACGATGCGGCGCTCTCCGGAGCGGGCGAGGGAGGGCTCCGCGACGCCGAGGCCGTCCACCCGCTTGCGGAGCACCTCCAGGGCGCGGTCGGTGGCGGCGGCGTCGGCGCGGGTGGTGGGTCCGTCCTCGGTCTGCAGGACGATGCGGGTGCCGCCGCGGAGGTCGAGTCCGAGGCGGGGCGGGGTGGTCAGGGTGATCCAGAGGGAGAGGGCGACGACGGCGAGCGCGAGGAGCGCGCGCCGGAGCGTGGCACGAGAGGACATGGGTTCTCCACGGGCGGGCGCACGGCTCGGCGGGCGCGGCCTCGATGGGGCCGCGCCCGCTGTCCGTGCGGGGCGTGCGGTCGGATGCGCGTCGGGACCGGTCCGTGGACGTGCCGAGGACCCGGACGGCGACGCGGGAGACGTCAGCTGTGCCGGGTGGAGGGTGGCCCGCGCGACTCGCGCGGGCCGTGGGGGCCGCCGGGCGGCGCGCGCTCGCGGCGCGGGTCGCCTGCGAGGAGGCCGCGCGCCGGTACGGAGAGGTCGACGGACGCGGCGGGCGGAGCGGCGGGCGCCGCCGGGAACCGTACGGGGATCTCGACAGCGGCCGGAAGCCCCACGACGGCCGCGGGCGCGAGGCGCGGCTCGGACGGGCCGGCGTGCGGGCCGGCGGGCGAGGGGGCCCGGGGGATGGGGCTCGACGCCGGGAGGCCCGGCGCCGCGGTGCTCGATGCCGGGGCACCCTGGGTCGGTGTCGCGGATGCCGGGACCAGGAGGAAGGACCAGAGGACACAGAGGATCGCGGGTACGAGGCGTGCGAGGCGCCGTGCGCGACTGGCCACCCTGCCCTCCCCCACCTCTGGTTGCCGCCCTGTCAGGTCTCAGCGTAGACGGGGCTCATGATGAAGGAGTGCCCGGTGCGTACGACAGTTGAGTACGGATGCTCATGTCCGGTCGTCGGGGTCCCCGGACGATGGTTCCGTCACCGTTCCGCCTCGGCTCCAGGGGGCCACTCGTGCTCAGCCGTCTCGCCGCCCACGTCGTCCCGTTCTTCGGACGGCTGACCGTCACCTCGGACCCCGGGGCCCGTGTCGAGCCGGGCAGCATCCTCGTCGTGAACCACACGTCGCTCGCCGACCCCGCGCTGGTGCTCGCCGCGCTCCGCAGGCGCCTGGCCGTCGAGCCCGTGCTCCTCGCCACCTCGGGGCTCTGGCGGGTGCCGCTGCTCGGCCGGGCGCTGACGCGCGAGGGTCATGTGCCCGTGCACCGCAACTCGGCGCGGGCCGCGGCGGCCCTGGACCACGCGGCGGTCGCGCTCGCCTCGGGGCGGCACGTGATGCTGTACGCGGAGGGGCGCATCCCCCCGCGCCGGGACGCCGCCGAGAACCCGCCGGAGATGTTCCGTACCGGACTCGCGCGGCTCGCGCGGGCGACGGGCGCGCCGGTCGTGCCGATCGGCCAGGCGGGGGCACGGCGGATCACCTCGGGCGGGCGGACGAAGCAGCTCGCCGGAGTGCTCACCGCGCCCGTCCGCCGGCCGGGCCTGCACGTCCACATCGGTAGGCGGCTGTACCTGCCCGACGACGTGGCCGCCGCGACGGAGCTGGCGCACGGCGCCGTGACCGAGGCCTGGCGGACGGCGGCCGGGGCCCTGGGGGAACCGGCGGCCCTCGGCGGCGGGGCGACGGCCGGCTGATTCCGGGGCCTGCGTCAGTCGGCCCGCGCTTCCGCGTCCGCGTCCGCCAGCCAGAACAGCAGCGGGAACAGGGCCAGTTCGAGGGCGGCCAGCGCCAGCTGGAACCAGTGCGGCCGCCCTTCGACGGCGAGCGAGAGGAGACGCCCGAGCGCTCCGAGCAGGAACACGGCGGTGAGCCCGCGCACGGCCGCGGCGGGGATCGGCGACTGTCGCGCCGCCCAGAGCCAGGCGAGCCCGTAGCCGGCGAAGATCGCGCCGAAGAACCGGCCGAGGCTGTCGACGGTCGCACCGGCCGACACGGCACCCGGGATCGCGGCGTTGCCGACCAGGACGTGGAGGAGTCCGATGGCCACGCAGGCGTACCCCATGGCCAGGGCCAGTCCCCGAAGCGCCTTGGCTCTGCTCATCTCCGCGACCCCCATCGAGTAGACACGCATCTAGTAGTGGTGCGTGCGTCAGCGTACGGCCCCTTACTGGACACATGTCAAGTAAGCTGGCGGAGTGCCTCCCCGCAAACGCCTCAGCCCCTCCCAACGCCGCGCCCAGCTCCTGGACGTCGCCGCCCGGCTCTTCGCGGCGCTGCCGTACGACGAGGTGCTGATGGAGGACGTCGCCGAGCGGGCCGGGGTCTCCCGCGCCCTGCTCTACCAGCACTTCCCCAACAAGCGCGATCTCTTCGCCGCGCTCTACCGGGAGGTCTCCGAGCAGCTGCTCGCGAACACGCGGCTCGACCCCGCAGACACCCTGGTCGAACAGCTGGTGCAGGGTCTCGACACCCACATCGAGTACTTCGCGGAGAACCGCAACACCGTTCTCGCGGCGAACCGCGTCCTGGCCGGCGACCGCCTCGTCCAGACGATCGTCAACGGCGAACTCGACGCCCTGCGCGAGCGGTTGCTCGGCGCGCTGTCGCTCACCGACGACGCGACGCGGGCGGCCGTGTCGGGCGTCCTGAAGAGCTGGCTGGTCTTCGTGCAGGTGCTGTGCGTGGACTGGCTGACCCACGAGACCTGTACGCGCACCGAGCTGCGCGATGTGTGCGTCGGAGCGGTCGTGGGCGCCCTCCGGCCCCTCCTCGACGAGGACCCGGCGCCGGACTGGCCCCGCTGACGACCGCCCGGGCGGCTCGCCCTCGGGGCCGGGTCAGAACACCGACAGGCCCGTGATGGTCGTGAAGCGGTCGAGGGCGGTCACGCCCGCCACCGAGTTGCCCCGGCTGTCCAGGCCCGGACTCCAGACGCACAGGGTGCAGCGCCCCGGGACGACGGCGACGATCGCTCCGCCGACGCCGCTCTTGCCGGGAAGCCCGACGCGGTAGGCGAACTCACCGGCCGCGTCGTAGGTGCCGCAGGTGAGCATGACGGCGTTGATCTGCTTGGCCTGACTGCGGGTCAGCAACCGGCTGCCGTCGGCGCGGAGCCCGTGCCGGGCCAGGAACCCGGTGGCGAGGGCCAGGTCGGCGCAGGAGGCCTCCAGGGAGCACTGGCGGAAGTACTCGCGCAGCAGGTCGGGAACGGGTCCCGTGATGTTGCCGTAGGAGGCCATGAAGTGGGCGAGGGCCGCGTTCCGGTCGCCGTGGGCCGCTTCGGAGGCGGCGACGCCGGCGTCGAAGGCGAGGTCCGGGTTGCCGCTCTCGGCGCGCAGGAAGGCGAGCAGGCTTCCGGAGGCGTCGCCGGTGAGGCGGTGCAGCCGGTCGGTGACGACGAGGGCGCCCGCGTTGATGAAGGGGTTGCGCGGAATGCCGTGTTCGTACTCCAGCTGGACGAGGGAGTTGAACGGGTCGCCGGAGGGTTCCCGGCCGACATGGGCCCAGAGCGCGTCGCCCTCTCCGGCGAGGGCGAGCGCGAGGGTGAAGACCTTGGTGACGGACTGGGTGGAGAAGGGGCGCTGCCAGTCCCCGACCCCGTAGACCGTGCCGTCGAGTTCCGCCACGGCCATGCCGAAGTCGCGCGGATCGCCCGCCTCGAGGGCCGGGATGTAGTCGGCCGGGGTGCCCCGGTCGGTGAGCTCCGCGAGTTCCTCGGCGATGCGGTCGAGGACGGGCTGGAAGGTCGCTGCCGTGGTCACGCGCTGCCGCCCCTGGAGCCGAGGGCGGCGGCCAGACCGAGGTCGCCCCCGTCCGGCACGGCGAAGTAGCGGGCGACGTCGGCCTCCGTGACCTCGGCGAGGGTCGCCGGGAGCCAGTGGGGGTCGCGGTCCTTGTCGACGACCTGGGCGCGGATGCCCTCGACGAGGTCGGGGGTGGTGAGGGCCGCGCAGGAGACGCGGTACTCCAGGTCGAGGACCTCCTCCAGGCCGGGGAGGGCGCGGGAGCGGCGGAGGGTGGCCAGGGTCGCCTTGAGGGCGGCCGGGGACCTCGCGAGAAGGGTCTCGGCGGTCTCCTTGGCGGCGGGCACGCCGGTGCCGAAGAGGCGCTCGACGATCTCCTCGACGGTCGGGGCGGTGTAGCAGGCGTCGATCCACTCCCGGTACTCGGCGAGGACGCCCTCCGGCGGCGCCACGGCGTGGCGGGCGAGCGCCTCGTCGGCCGGCAGGCCCGTCAGATCACGGGCCAGGGCGGGGAGTTCGGCCGAGGGTACGCAGGCGTCGGCGAGGCCCGTCAGGATCGCGTCGGCGGCGCCGACGTGGCCGCCGGTGAGGGCGAGGTGGGTGCCGAGCTCGCCGGGGGCGCGGCCGAGGAGATACGTTCCGCCGACGTCGGGGACGAAGCCGATGCCGGTCTCGGGCATGGCGACCCGGGAGCGTTCGGTGACGACGCGGACGGAGCCGTGCGCGGAGACGCCGACGCCGCCGCCCATCACGATGCCGTCCATGAGGGCGACGTAGGGCTTCGGGTAGCGGGAGATACGGGCGTTGAGCCGGTACTCGTCCCTCCAGAAGGCCGCGGAGGCCGAGCCTCCGGCGCGGGCGTCGTCGTGGATGGCGCGGATGTCGCCGCCGGCGCAGAGGCCGCGCTCCCCGGCGCCTTCGACGACGACGGTGGTGACGGCCGGGTCGTGCTCCCACGCGGTGAGCGCGGCGTCGACGGCGAGGACCATGGCGTGGGTGAGCGCGTTGATGGCGCGGGGCCGGTTCAGGGTGATGAACCCGGCCCGGCCCTCCGTCCGGAGGAGCACGTCGGGAGTTCCGGTCGGCACGATCACTCGGTCCCTTCGGGTGGCACGACTTCGTTGTCCGGGCCACCGTACCGGGGTGTGCCGCACCCCCTGGGACGGGGTGGAGGGCGGGAAGGACTCATCCGCTTCTCGCGGATCCTGATTGCACGGTGCGCGGTCCTGTGACGGCCGCTACTCCGCGTCCTCACACCGAGTCCTTCCCGTCACCTCCATGGAACCACCGGTGGGACGGGGGCGCGAGCGCCCGGTCAGCCGCAGGTGAGGCGGAAGCGGTGGTGCTCCGTGGTGGTCTCGCCGGGGTCGGGTTCGCCGTTGCCGTTGCTGTCGGTGAAGAACGAGGACGGCGCCGGTGTCGACGTCACGGGGCGCGGCGGCGGCCGGCGTGGCCGTGAGGAGGGCCGTCAGGAGGGTGAGGGCGGTGGCGCCGGTCCTGTGGCGGACGGTGGGGTTCGTGCGCATCGCGCGCACCTCGCTTCACAGGGTGTGTTCACGAGGCAACCGCGAGTCGCGGGTGGGCGCGGCCCCGCTCCGGTCGACGGAGCGGGGCCGGCCGCGGGTCGGTCAGGCGGGCAGCAGGTCCTGCGGGATGCGCACCTGCCGGGGGGTGGAGAGGCGCAGCTCGATGATGTCCCGGACGGTGGGCCATTCCTCGTCGAGGATCGAGTAGAAGGCCGTGTCCCGGACGGCGCCGTCGAGGCCGCGGGAGTGGGCGCGCCGAATGCCCTCGCAGGTCGCTCCGAGGCGCTCGATGGCGATTCTGGAGCGGGTGTTGCGGGCGTCGGCGCGCATGGTGATGCGGCGGACGCCCCAGACCTCGAAGGCATGCCGGAGCATGAGGTACTTGGCCTCGGTGTTGATGCCGGTGCCACGGGCGTCGCCCGCGATCCAGGTGTTCCCGATCTCGGCGGCGTCCGGGACGGCGGTCAGCGGATCGCCGTGGGGCATGCCGGGGACGGGCGGCCAGATCAGTGGGCCCCGCCAGTAGTCGAGTTCGAGGAATCGGGTCGAGCCGATCACTCGTTCGTCGGCCGTACTGACCAGGGCGAAGGGCAGGCAACGGCCTGCCGCCTGATCGGTGAGGGCGCGGGCGATGTAGTCGAGGGCCGATTCGAGGCCGTCGGGTACGGGGGTGAAGGCGTAGGCCGATCGGTCCGCCCCGCCGGCCCGGGCGAGGGCTTCGGCGTGCCGCATCGCCAGCGGCTCCAGGCGCACGGAGCGCCCGGTCAGGAGAACAGGTACTGGCACGGAACCTCGGGTCTTTCACGGGCAGGGACGACTCCCGCCGCGGGGTGGCCGCGGCGGCAGCAGGAGGGGGTTCTCGCCCGGTGCCGGAGGTGTCGTGAGAACGACAAATGAGCAGGTAAAACGGTTCGCCACCGGGTGCGAGGAGGATCAGTATGCAGCCACAACCGCTCCGAGAACAGAACCCCGGGAGAACCTGCGTCCACGCGAGGGTGAAGCCTGCCGCGCGCCCGGACCGGACGGTCTCACGGGCCGGACGGGGCCGCCCGCCAGTCGGACGGCCCCACGGTTCAGACGCAGGTGGGATGGCCCCAGCCGTCGGAGTTCTTCGCGATGGTCTCGCCCTTGTCATAGGCGCGACCGCAGCGGCAGCGGCCGGGGAATTTCGCGTTGAGGGTGCCGCCGGACGGGCGACTCCTGCGGGCGGATCCCGCTCCCGCGCCCGTGGAGCCCGAACGGGGCGCAGAGGAGCGCGCCCGGGGCGTGGAGGCGCGCGACGCGGGCTCGGCCGGGGGCAGTTCGGCCCCGCCTTCGGAGGCCAGGGGCTCCTGCGTACGGGCGGAGTGGCTGGCCGCGCGGTCGGCGGCGTCGTTGAGGGGGTCGCCGTCGACCTGGTGCGCGGGGACGTAGACGAAGTCGACGTCCCGGCCGGTGAGCAGCGCGTCGATCCGCACGACCAGGTCCTTGTTGGCGACCGGGGTGCCGGCGGCCGTCTTCCAGCCCTTGCGGCGCCAGCCGGGCAGCCAGGTCGTGACGGCCTTCATGGCGTACTGCGAATCCATGCGGACCTCGGCGGGCACGGCGGGGTCGAGGACCTCCAGGAGGCGCTCCAGGGCCGTGAGTTCGGCCACGTTGTTGGTCGCCCGGCCGAGGGGGCCCGCCTCCCAGCGGTCGATCGCTCCGTCGGCGCGGCCGATGACCCATGCCCAGGCCGCGGGCCCGGGGTTTCCCTTCGACGCGCCGTCGCACGCCGCGATGATCTTCTCCACCATCCCACGATCCTGACACGGCGCCGGGGGTGGGCGGTCCCACCCCCGGCGCCTTGCGGCCGGGACGCCCGCGCCGCCGGGCCCGTACGGCCCGGGAGCGGGTCAGAAGGCGCCGTAGTTGACCTGCCAGGTGGGCAGGCCCATCCGGCGCCAGAGGGCGACGACCCGGTCACGGTCGTCCAGGGAGACCCGGACCGCGTACCGGTGGCGCACATGGGCGTCGAAGAGCTCCGCCTTCACGAGGTCGTCGCCGCGGCCGTCACCCGAGGGGCGCATCCACAGCTCGTCGTAGGGCACCTCGTGGCGGGCGAGCCAGCTCTCGGTGAGGGCGCGGTGGTCCTCGCTGCGCCCGGAGAGCAGCACGATCCGGTCCCGCTCGCTGTGCCGGAAGGCCCGCAGGGCGTCGCGCACGGAGGGGTTGATCAGGTCGCGGTCGCAGCGGCTGAAGTCGTACGGTCCCCGGTCCACGCGCAGCGCGAGGGTGCCGTCGATGTCGCACATGACGGCGGTCGGGAGCGCCGGGTCGGGGACGTAGGGCTCTCCGACGGTGGGGCGGTCGTTGAGCCATTCCGCGGTGAGGCGCCAGCCGCCGCGGGTGGCCTTGGCGTGCTTCTCGGCGAGGATGCGGATGATCTCCTCGCCGACGGGCCGCTCGCGGGCGGCGTCGCGGCGGACGCACTCGTCGACGGGCACGCCGGTGAAGTCGTGGACGACGAAGGTCGCCAGTCCGGCGACGGCCGCCTTGAGCCGCTTGGGGATGTGCGGGGTCAGATGCGTGTTGTCGACGACGACGTCGAAGCCGTCGTCGACGGCGGCGCGGACCGCGGCGTCCTGGATCCCGAGCACCGTCTGCTCGTGCGTGTGGGAGCGGCCGCGCTCCGGCGCGGGGAGGTCGAGCATGGCGCGGAGGTCGTCGAGGTTGACGCGGCGCACCCGCCCCTCGGCGGCGGCCTGGAGGGCTCGGGCGGCCGTCGTCTTCCCGGAGGCCGGGAGGCCGGTCATGAGGTGGACGACAGGCACGGTTTCAGTTCTCCTCGTCGTGGGCGAAGGGGTCGGTGGCCTCGGGGCGCAGCCGGCGCCAGACGAGGAGGTCGGTGGCGCGCCCGTCGAGGCGCAGGAAGAGCAGGGCGCGCAGGGCCCGGTCGCCGAGGCCCGAGGCGGCACGGGCGAAGGCCGCCCGGTCGTCCGCGAGGTGGGCGAGGCGGGCGTAGGCCTCGTCGAGGGCCCGCTCGCGGTCCGCCGCGGTCGTTTCGAGCCGGTCGATCACCTCGCGGACCCAGGCGTCGAACTCGTCCGGGACCTGGTCGAGGAGGGCGTCGAGGGGCTTGCCGCCGGCGGCCTCGACGTCGGTGACGGAGCAGCCGAGGCCCTTGGCCAGGGCGCCGGCCGGGAGGCCGGCGAAGCGCTGGATGCCGTGGCTGCGCCAGATGTCCCGCTCGGTGACGCCGGTGAGCACCTTGTGCAGGCGCACGTACTCGCTGAGCTTGGCCTTGGCGCGCAGACCGGAGGCGAAGCGCAGGACGAAGCCCTCGGCGTCGGTGCCGGTGGCGCGGTGGCCGCCGGGGAGGGTGTTGGACTCGGTGAGGGCGACGAGCTCCTCGACGCCCATGGCGGGCCAGGTGCGGACGACGGAGCCGAGGGGCTGCCATCCCTCGGCGGCCTCGGCGAGGGGGAGTTCGGTGCCGTCCGCGCCGAAGGCGGCGAGCAGCACGAGGTCGCGGCGCTCGCCGTAGTTCACGACGATCCGGTTGCCGGGGTAGAGCATCTCGGCGAGGTAGGTGACGCCGGGGGTCAGGCCGGTCGTGTCGGCGGCGTCGAGGCGGCGCTGGGCCCAGGTGGCCTGGGAGCTGGTGAAGGAGCCCTTGGAGGCGACGTGCCAGCGGCCGGCGTAGTGGAAGACGACGGCGAGGCTGCCGTCGACCTTGTCGTAGACCTCGAAGGGTTCGTCGGGCAGCGGGGGCGCGTAGGGGCGTCCGCCGGCGTGCTCGGAGAGGTTGAAGAACTTCGGGAGGGGGAGCGCGACGATCCGCCCGGTGGTGTCGTCGGCGACGAGCCCGCGGCACCGGGTGGTGGCCCGGTTCCAGTGCTGACCGTACTGGCACGCGCGCGTGTACGTGTAGATCGACAGCGGCAGCTCGGGGTGCTGCTTGCGTGTGACGTGCCCGTCGGCGAGTGCGGTGGCGAGCTCGTCGGACGGCATCAGGTCATGGAGAGTCAGGGTCGCCTGGCTCATGGGGTCCCTCCCGTGTGTTCGATGATCCATGATCGGGCGCGCATCCCGTGAAGGAACACCGAATTTCCTGACGGGGGCGGGCCGGGCTGCCGACCGGGCTCCCGATCCCGGGCGTGTCGGTGGGGCCCCGTAGACTCGCCGTCTGCCCGTCGGTGACGGATCCGGCGCAGTCACAGGAAGCGAGTCCCATGAACCACGCGGACGGCACGGCACCGATCTATGCCGAGCTCATACGGGAGCGGGGGGACGTTCCCGGTGACGTCCGTCAGGTCGCCGAGGAGGTCCTGCGGGATCTGAGCCGTGTGATCCAGATGCCTCCGCAGGGGATCCCCGCGGCGCAGCAGGGCGCCGTCGCGCACGCCGGTGCGGGCGCTCCGATGGGCGTCACCGGACCGATGGGCGCCGTCGGTCCCATGGGTGTCGGCGGACCCGCGGGCATGGTGGGTCAGGCGGGCGCCGTCGTCCCGCACCGGCCGATGCTCTGACCTCACCGGACCCGTTTCCCGGGCCGTTGTCAGTGGTGTACGTCATGCTGCCCTGCGAAGTGACCGTGCGGTGACACAGGGGATGACGACATGGCCGAGGTACTGCTCTTCCACCACGCGCTCGGGCTGACCGAGGGGGTCGGCGCGTTCGCCGACGGGCTGCGCCGGGCCGGGCACACGGTGCACGTGCCGGATCTGTACGAGGGCCGGACGTTCGGCAACCTGGAGGCCGGCGTCGGGTACGCCCAGGAGGTCGGCTTCGACACGATCGCGGCGCGGGGCGTGAAGGCGGCCGAGGGGCTCCCCGAGCGGATCGTGTACGCCGGTTTCTCGCTCGGTGTGGTGCCCGCGCAGAAGCTGGCGCAGACACGGCCCGGCGCCGCGGGCGCCCTGCTGTTGAGCGCCTGCGTGCCGGCGACCGCGTTCGGCCCGGCCTGGCCCGGGGGCGTGCCGGTGCAGGTGCACGGCATGGACGCCGATCCGTTCTTCGTCGACGAGGGGGACCTCGCGGCGGCGCGCGAGCTGGTCGCGGGCGCCGGGGACCGGGAGCTGTTCCTGTACCCGGGGACGGCCCATCTGTTCGCCGAGCGGGGCACGCAGGAGTACGCGCCGGAGGCGGCCGCGCTGTGCGCCGAGCGGGTGCTGTGTTTCCTGGACGCCGTCAAGGGGTGAGCCTCGCGAGGCCGGGGTCGACCGATCGGTGGACCCCGGTGTCGTCCGGTCCGCCGCCCGGGAGGGGCCGGGCGGCGGACCGGCCGGGGGCGGCGGCGGGCGGAGGATCGGGACAGGGCGCGGATCCCGGCGGGGCCGTCCGCGCGGTCGCCGTACCGAGGAGTCCGTCATGCCGAAGTTCCGCCGTCCGTCCCGTGCCGCCCGGGTGCTCGTGCCCGGCGCCGTGGCCGTGGTGCTGCTCGCGGGCTGTGCCCAGGGCTCCGGGGGTGCGGCCTCCGCGACCGGGACGGGGGCGCCCGCCGGGTCCTCCCCGACGTCGGGATCTCCGACGCCCGGCTCCCCCGTGACCGTGACGCCCGGCCCGGACGGCACGGTCGCCCCGGGCACCCTGCTCGTCACGGACTTCGGCTCCGACACGGTCACCTTCGTCGACCCCGCGCGGGGCGCCACCGGTTCCGTGAAGGTCGGCACCGCCCCGTACGGTCTGGTCGTCGGCGCGGACGGCCGGGCCTGGGTGGCGACCGCCGAGGGCGTGGCGGTCGTGGACACGGCGAGCCGGGAGCGCCTCGCGCTGATTCCGTACCGCACGGACACCGGGCCGGTGACCACGGGCGAGTACCGGGGCGGCGGCATGGGCATCGCGCTCGCGCCCGACGGGCGCCGGGTCTACGTGGGGGTCAACGTGCCCGGGGGGAGCGGCACTCTGGAGGTCGTCGACACGGCGTCGCTGAAGGTCACGGACGTCGTCCCGGTCGGCCGGCGCCCCTTCGACGTGGACGTGTCGAAGGACGGCGCCGAGGTGTACGCGACGAACCACGACTCCTTCGACGTCACCGTCGTCGCGGCGGGGACGCTGGAGCCGCGCCGGATCGAGGTCGCCCCGTACGGCACGGAGGGCGGGCTCGGTTCCTGGCTCAAGCCGCACTACACGGCCGTGCGGCCCTCGGACGGGAAGCTGCTGCTGCCCTTCGAGGGCGAGCGGCTCGCGGTGGTCGACCCCCGGACGGGCCGGACGACGATCGAGCCGATGACCGCGAACACGCATCAGCACGGCACCACCGTGACCGCCGACGGGACGCTCCTGACGGTGGGCACCGGGCCCATCGACCCGGACGTGGACGAGGGGCCGTCCCTGACGGTGCGCACGCCCGGCGGGGCCGAGCGGGTCTACCCGCTGGAGGGCCCGCACGAGAGCGTGGCCGTGTCCCGGGACGGCCGCACGGCCTATGTGACGGGCGGCTTCACCCGGGACGGTTACTGGGACGGCCTGACCGTCGTCGACCTCGGCACGGGCGACTCCCACCGGCTTCCGGCCGGCTCGCGGCCGCTGGGGATCGCGGTCCTCTGACGCCCGAGGTGTCAGCGCTGGGGTGGCAGGACGGTGAGGACGCGCTCCACGAAGGCCTTGAAGTCGGCCATGAAGTCGCTCAGGAACTGCTGGGTCGTCGGATCGGTGACCTCGCCGTCCTCGCCGAACAGCCCCGGGGTGAACTGGATGTACGCCTCCGGGGCGTTCATCTGCGGGGAGTTGCAGAAGGAGAGCACCGACCGGAGGCTCTGCTGGGCGACGGCCGTGCCGATCTTGCCGGGCGAGGCGCCGATGACGGCGGACGGCTTGTGGGTGAAGGAGTTCGTGCCCCAGGGGCGGCTGGCCCAGTCGATGGCGTTCTTGAGGGCGCCGGGGATGGACCGGTTGTACTCCGGTGTCACGAAGAGGACCGCGTCGACGGCCGCGATGGCCTCCTTGAGCGCCCTGCCCTCGGGCGGGTAGTCGGCGTCGAAGTCGTGGTTGTAGAGCGGGAGGTCCTTGATGGGGATCTCCTGGAACTCCAGGCCCGGCGGTGCCACGCGGAGGAGTGCGCGGGACAGGATCCGGTTGATGGACTTCTCCGAGAGGCTGCCGATGAGGTAGCCGACCTTGTACGTCGTCATGCGCGCTGTTCCGCCTTCCGTGGGGGTCCCTGAGATCTCCTTCGGCAACGTAACCCGAGGAGCGATACGTCACCAACCACGATAAAAAGGGTGAAACGACGCTCATACGGAAGGGCGGACAGCGTGACGCGACCGAGGATTCTCGTGGTGGGCGCCGGTTTCGCCGGTGTGGGCTGCGTGCGGCGGCTCGAACGGCGCCTCGCGGAACGGGAGGCGGTGATCACGCTCCTCTCGCCGTTCTCGTACCAGCTGTACCTGCCGCTGCTCCCCCAGGTGGCCGCGGGCGTGCTGACCCCCCAGTCGGTCGCGCTCTCCCTGCGGCGCAGCCAGCGGCACCGGACCCGGATCGTCCCCGGCGGCGTGGTCGGCATCGACACGGCCGCGAAGGTCTGCGTGGCGCGGACGATCTCCGGCGAGTACGTGACGGAGCCCTACGACCATCTCGTCCTCGCCCCCGGCAGCGTGACCCGCAGCTTCGACATCCCGGGGCTCGCCGAGCACGCGCGCGGCATGAAGACGCTCGCGGAGGCCGTGTACATCCGGGACCACGTGATCGCCCAGCTCGACCTGGCGGACGCCAGCAACGACGACGAGGAGCGGGCCGCGCGGCTGCGGTTCGTGGTGGTCGGCGGCGGTTACGCCGGTACGGAGACGGCCGCCTGCCTCCAGCTGCTGACGGCGAACGCGGTCAAGCGGTATCCCCGGCTCGACCCCGACCTCATCAAGTGGCACCTCGTCGACATCGCTCCGAAGCTGATGCCCGAGCTGGGCGACAAGCTGGGCGCCGCCGCCATGGACATCCTGACGAAGCGCGGCATCGAGGTGTCGCTCGGTGTGTCGGTGGCCTCGGTGGACGAGGAGAGGGTGACGCTCACCGACGGGCGGGTGCTGCCGAGCCGGACGCTGATCTGGACGGCCGGCGTGGCCGCGAGTCCGCTGATCGGCACGCTCGGCGCGGAGACCGTCCGCGGCCGGCTCGTCGTCTCGGCCGAGATGGACGTGCCGGGGCTCGACGGGGTGTGGGCGCTCGGCGACGCGGCGGCTGTCCCCGATCTCGCCAAGGGCGGGGAGGGGGCGATCTGCCCGCCGACCGCGCAGCACGCGATGCGGCAGGGCAAGGCCGTCGCCGACAACCTGGTGGCGACGCTGCGGCACGAACGCACCTACCCGTACACGCACAAGGACCTGGGTCTCGTGGTGGACCTGGGCGGGATGGACGGGGTGTCGAAGCCGCTCGGCGTGGAGCTGCACGGCGCACCGGCCCAGGCCGTGGCGCGCGGCTACCACTGGGCGGCGCTGCGGACGAATGTGGCCAAGACCCGGGTGATGACGAACTGGCTGCTCAACGCGGTCGCCGGCGACGACTACGTACGGACCGGGTTCCTGGCCTCGAAGGCGGGGACGCTGCGGGACTTCGAGTACACGGACGCGTATCTGACGCCGGAGCAGGTCCGCGAGCACACGGCCTCGTTCCGCGGGGCGGTCGGCTCGGGCGGCGGGAGCTGACCTCGTACGGCGCCGGGAATCGGGGGTGGACCACCGGCGCCGCGCGGGCCGTCAGCGGGCGAGCACCGGCGCCGGGCCCATGACCACGACGGGTTCCGCGGCCGGATCGAGGGCGCGCAGGAGTTCACGCAGCGCCTCCCGGTCCAGGGCGATGCAGGCCTGGGTCGGTCCGCCGTGGTCGACGTGGATCCAGACGCCGCCGCCCTTCTCCTCGCCGAGGGGGCGTTCCTTGTCGAGCGGGGTGCGGCCGGGCACCCGGTTGTAGTCGATGGCGATCACATGGTCGAAGGAGCCTTCCAGGGGTTCACCGGAGAGGCCGGTGCCGCTGATGTCGAACTCCTCGTCCTGGTCGTACGGGAGCCGGGAGCCGGGGTCGGGCAGCAGACCGCCCGCGTCGCCGATCCGGAAGACCCCGATGGGGCTGCGCAGGTCGCCGGCGGTGTGGTCGTCGGTCCACCCCTGGAGGGCGTTGTGGGCGGGCCACGGCCCGGCGATACCGGTCCACCGGCCGGCCCGGTCGCGCGCGTAGAGGGTGACGGTCGCCGTGTTGGAGTCGGCGGTGGCGCCGGTGGCGACGAGGACCTGGGTGGTGCCGTCGGGCACGAGGGCGTGGGTGGCGGGGCCGATGCCGGGGATCCGGGGTGCGGGGACCGGGGCGGAGGCGAGGTCGTTGGCCGCTCTGCCGGGCGCGCCCGGGGCGGGGCGGCTGTCACCCGCGGCCGGTGCGGCGGACGACGGGACGGGTGCGGCGGGTGCGGGCGGTGCGGGGCTCGCGCAGCCGCTGAGCAACAGGGCCGCGCACAGTGTGCCGGCGCTCAGCAGCGCGGGGGCGCCCTTGCGGACGGGCATGGGACGGCATCCTCCTTGCCGGGGGCAGTGCAGCGATCCGTACCCGCTCGACGGGCGGCGCTGCCGCCGCGACCGTGCCCTCACCCGGACGGACGCGCTTCGGTCGCGGAAAGAGGTTGACCCCTCGCTCCGGGCGCGCTTTTCTGCGTGGATGAGTGATCTTCGTATCGAACGGGCGCGGACCGAGGAGCAGCTCGCCGACTGGCGGGCCGTGCACAACACGATCATCCCGACGGCGGTGCTCTCCGCCGAGGACGTGCGGGAGCGCGCGGGTCGGAACCGGCTGGACGTCGCCTACCTCGGGGACGTGGCGGTGGGGTGTTCGACGGTGCGTCCGCCGGACGAGGAGACCCCGGCGGCGACCGTGATCGCGCGGACGCTGCCCGGGTACCGGGGGCGGGGGTTCGGGACCGCACTGTACGAGCGGGGGCTCGCGCACGCGCGGACGCTGAGCGACGAGGGCGTGGAGACGGTGGTCCTCGCCTCGAACGAGGAGGGGCTGCGGTTCGCGCTCGCGCGCGGCTTCGTGGAGGTGGAGCGGTACGTCCTGCCGGGTGACACGATTCCGTTCGTGGCGCTGCGTCTGGCCTGACGGGCGACCATTCCTGACGATCCGTCAGAACATTGTGTCGCGGGTCTGGGAACCTTCGGGGCCCGGCGCTACCCTCCGCGCATGATTCGGACGGTGGTGTGGGGTACCGGAAATGTCGGGCGCGCGGCCATTCGCGCCGTGGACGCCCATCCGGGGCTCGAGCTCGCGGCCGTGCTCGTGTCCGATCCGGCGAAGGTGGGCCGGGACGCGGGCCGGCTCGCGGGGCTCGGCCGCGATCTCGGGGTGCCGGCCGGCGACGACGTCGGCGCGGTGCTCGACGGACGGCCGGGGGCGGTGGTGTACGCGGCCTCCGGCGACACCCGGCCCGACGGGGCGCTCGCCGATGTGGCGCGGGCGGTGGCGGCGGGCGCGGTGGTGGTGACGCCCGCCCTGTATCCGCTGTACGACCAGCGCAACGCGCCGCCGGAGTTCCGGGACCCGGTGCTCGCGGCGGTCGCGGAGGGGGGTGGTTCGCTCTTCGTGTCGGGCGTCGACCCGGGCTGGGGCAACGACGTGCTGCCGCTCCTGGTGAGCGGTCTCGCCGCCACGGTGGACGTGATCCGCTGTCAGGAGATCTTCGACTACTCGACGTACGAGCAGGAGGAGTCGGTCCGGGAGCTGGTGGGCATGGGCAAGCCCCTGGACTACGACCCCCCGATGCTGTGGCCGTCGGTGCCGACGATGGTCTGGGGCGGGCAGATACGCCTGATGGCCCGGGCGCTCGGTGCGGAGCTCGACGAGATCCGCGAGACGCTGGAGCGGCGCCCGCTGGAGTCCACGGTCAAGACGCGGACGATGGGCGTGTTCGAGGCGGGGACGCAGGGTGCGGTCCGCTTCGAGGTGCAGGGGATCGTCGGCGGGGAGCCCCGCATCGTGATCGAGCACGTCACCCGCATCCACCCCTCCTGCGCGCCGGACTGGCCGGTGCCGCCGGACGGGGCGGGCGCGCACCGGGTGATCGTCGAGGGGAGCCCCCGGATCGAGGTGACGGTGGCGGCGACCGACGAGGGCGAGAACCGCTCGGCGGGCGGGAACGCCACGGCGGTGGGCCGGCTCGTCGGGGCGATCGAGTGGCTGGTGGCGGCGGAGCCGGGACTGTACGACGCGCTGGACGTGCCGCTGCGGCCGGCGGTCGGGAAGCTGGGAAGGAGACCACGGTGATCATCGACATTCCCGAGGGCCAGGAGCCGATCGGGTACGTGTGGGGCGACATGGTCCCGGAGATCGGGACGGCGGCGGCGAACTTCTCGCTGTCCGTGTACGCCCATACGACCCTGGGGCTGCGCGAGTTCGAGGCGGCGCGGCTGCGGATCGCGCAGATCAACGGCTGCGGCTTCTGTCTGGACTGGCGTACCGACCGGGACGGGGAGAAGGTCGAGGAGGGCTTCGACGAGCTCGTCGCGGCGTGGCGCGAGACGGAGGTCTCGGAGGCCTTCGACGAGCGGACGCGACTCGCGGCCGAGTACGCGGAGCGGTACGCGCTCGACCACCACGGCCTCGACGAGGAGTTCTGGGCGCGGATGACGGCACGGTACAGCCAGGCCGAGATCGTGGAGCTGACGATGAGCCTGGGGTCGTGGCTGGCGTTCGGGCGGCTCAACCGGGTGCTCGGGCTCGACACGGTGTGCGTGCTGCCGACGCACTGAGGAGGGCGTACGGAAGGGCCGGCCGGGATCCCCGGCCGGCCCTTCCGCCTCTCGTCAGAAGTCCTCGGCGATGATCCGTTCGATGTTGCGTTCGGCGAGGGCCGTGATGGTGACGAACGGGTTGACGCTGGTGTTGCCGGGGATCAGGGACCCGTCGATGGCGTAGAGGCCGGTGTAGCCGCGGAGGCGGCCGTAGTTGTCGGTGGCCTGCCCCAGGACCGCGCCGCCGAGCGGGTGGTACGTGAGGTGGTCGCCCCAGATCTTGTACGCGCCGAAGAGGTCGGTGCGGTAGATCGTGCCCTCCTTGGCGTTGATCTTGTCGAAGATGGACTTGGCCATGTCGATGGACGTCTGCTTCCAGGCCCGGTCCCAGCTCAGGTCGACCTTGCCGGTGGTCGGGTTCCAGCTGAACTCGGCGCGGCGCGGGGTGCGGGTGATGGAGAGGTAGAACGAGGCGTAGGTCTCGATGCCGGTGGGCAGCGGGGCGACCTCGGCGAAGGCTCCGCCGGCGTCCCAGTTGTCGATGCCCGCGGTGGGCATCGAGGACTGGAGCGTTCCGGTGGGGTCCCACATGTGGTTGGCGCGCCCGCACATGACGTTGCCGTTGTCGCCCCAGCCCTTGCCGATCTGGTCGTTGAGGGCCGGCAGGGCGCCGGTGGCCTTGAGGCGGGTGAGGAGCTTGCTGGTGCCGACGCTGCCCGCGGCGAAGAAGACCCGGTCCGCGCGGACGGTCTTGGTGACGAGGGTGGCGCCGGTGGTGTCGATCTGGTCGATGACGACGGTGTAGCCGCCCGCGGCCGCGGGGCTGACCGAGGTCACCCGGTGGAGCGGGGAGACGCTCACGCGGCCGGTGGCGGCGGCCTGGGCGAGGTACGTCTTCTGGAGGCTCTTCTTGCCGGCGTTGTTGCCGTAGATGACCTCGCCCTCCAGGGCGGACTTCTGCACCGTCCCGGCGGCCTCCTGCTTCATGTAGTCCCAGTCGTAGACGTTGGGCACGAAGACGAAGGGGAAGCCGGACCGCTCGGCGTGCTTGCGGCCCACGCGCGCGTACTGGTAACAGGCCTGGCTCTCCCACCAGTTCACGTCCACCGAGGTGACGCCCAGGCCCGCGTTGGCGCGCGGGTAGTAGGTGGAGTACATCTCGGCCGGGTCGACGGTCGGGAGGATCGCCGGGAAGCGCTCGCGGAGCGGGGTGACGGCCATGCCGCCGTTGACGAGGGAGCCTCCGCCGACACCACGCCCCTGGTAGACGGTGATGCCGGCGAAGTCCTCCGCGTCGAGGATGCCGGTGTGCACCGGCACGTCCTTGTCGAGCGGGAAGCCGAGGAACTGGCTCAGCGGCTGCTTGGTGCGGGTCCGCAGCCAGAAGGAGCGGTAGTCGGGCTTGGTGGTGTTGGCGAAGATCTTGCCGTCGGGACCGGGGGTGTCCCAGGCCATGCCCATCTCGATCATGTGGACGTCGACGCCGGCGCGGGCGAGCCGCAGGGCGGCGACGGAGCCGCCGTATCCGGTGCCGATGACCAGGGCGCGCACCTGGGAGCCGTCGGCGATGGGGGTGCAGTTCAGGCCGGGGACCTCGGCGCGGGCGGGGGTCGCGATCGTGCCGGCGAGGGCGGCGGCGCCGAGAACAGAACCTGTTCCCGCGAGAAAGCGGCGGCGGCTGACTCTGTGATTTCCCTGGGCGGACAGGGGGTGTTCACTCATGTGATCTTCCTCACTCGCGAGTGAATGGGAACACGTTCTACGACTGCCCGCTGAGGAAGTCACGAGAAACTGCCGGGTAACTTATGGCCGGACATGCCCTTTTGATCGCCTCCACCACGTGCGCGGCATGGGCCCGCGCCGCGGGCAGCAGCTCCGCCCATTTGCGCCGGAGACGGCGAGCAGGGACTCGACGAGGGCCCGCCGTTCGGCCTCGGTCGTACGGCGGCGCACGGTCACCAGGACGTCGACGTCACTGCTCGGCCGGAGACCGCCGAGCACGGCCGAGCCGTGCAGACAGGCGGCGAGCACGTCGTCTCCCAGCACTTCGCGGACGAGGTGGACGACGTGCCCGGCCTCGTTCGAGGTCATCCGGCCTGCTCCTCCGGGTGAGACGGGCGTGGCGCCGTCACCGTACCGGAGGAGCCGCGGGCCGGACGGTCAGGCCGGGGACGGGCCCGGGGCGCCCGTCAGGCGCTCGGGGGTGAGGAGTTCCGCGAGGCGGTGGGCGGGCAGCAGCCCCTTCTCCAGGGTGAGTTCGACGACTCCCCGGCCGGTGGCGAGCGCCTCCTTCGCGATGGCGGTGGCGGCCGTGTAGCCCAGGTGCGGGTTGAGCGCGGTGGCGAGGCCGATGGAGTTCTCCACGGCCTCCCGGAGCGCCTCGGTGTTGGCGGTGATGCCCTCGACGCAGCGCTCGGCCAGGGTGAGGCAGGCCGCGCGCAGCGAGAGCAGGCTCTTGGAGAGGGCGTGGAAGATGACCGGCTCGAAGGCGTTGAGCTGGAGCTGTCCCGCCTCGGCCGCCATGGTGATGGTGATGTCGTTGCCGATCACCTCGAAGGCGACCTGGTTGACGACCTCGGGGATCACCGGGTTGACCTTGCCGGGCATGATGCTGGAACCGGCCTGCACCGGCGGCAGGTTGATCTCGCCGAGGCCCGCGCGGGGGCCGGAGGAGAGCAGGCGCAGGTCGTTGCAGGTCTTGGAGAGCTTGACCGCGATCCGCTTGAGGACTCCGGAGAGCTGTACGAAGGCGCCGCAGTCCTGGGTGGCCTCGATGAGGTTGGCGGAGGTCACGAGCGGCAGGCCGGTGAGCTCGGCGAGCTTGCGGCGGGCGGTCTCGGCGTAGCCGGGGGCGGCGTTGAGGCCGGTGCCGATGGCGGTGGCCCCGAGGTTGATCTCGTGGATGAGCTCGATCGCCTCGGCGAGCCGGCCGCGGTCCTCCTCCAGCATCACGGCGTACGTGGAGAACTCCTGGCCCAGCGTCATGGGCACCGCGTCCTGGAGCTGGGTGCGCCCCATCTTCACGACCTCGCGGAACTCCAGGGCCTTGGCGGCGAAGGCGTCCTGGAGGACGGCCATGGCCTTCAGGAGCTCGCGGGCGGCGCCGATCGCCGCGATGCGGATCGCGGTCGGGTAGACGTCGTTGGTGGACTGGCCGAGGTTGACGTCCTCGTTGGGGTGGAGGTGGGTGTACTCGCCCTTGGCGTGGCCGAGGAGCTCCAGGGCCCGGTTGGCGACGACCTCGTTGGCGTTCATGTTGGTGGAGGTGCCGGCGCCGCCCTGGACGACGTCCACGACGAACTGGTCGTGGAGCTGTCCCGTACGGATCTCCCGGCAGGCGCCGGCGATGGCGGCGGCCTTGTCGGAGGGGAGCAGGCCGAGCTCCTCGTTGGCGCGGGCGGCGGCCTCCTTGACCGCGGCGAGCGCGTCGATCAGCAGCGGGTAGACCGAGATGGGCGTACCGGTGATGGCGAAGTTCTCGGTGGCGCGCAGCGTGTGGACGCCCCAGTAGGCGTCGGCGGGGACGTCCCGGTCGCCGAGCAGATCGTGCTCGCGACGGACGGGGAGGTCGTGCGGGGCCGGTGCGGGAACCATGAAGGGCCGTCCTTGGGGAGAGCGGGGAGGGTGGGGAGGGGTGGGGTGGGTGCAGAGGGGGCCGGACGGACTCGTCCGGTGTCCACGCGTGCGCGTGGGGGATCCCGGCCGCAGGTACGCGTGCGCGTGCCTGCCTCGGGGGCTGCACGCGTGCGCGTATCTGTCTCGGCGGGCTGCACGCGTGCGCCTGCCTGTCTCGGCGGGCTGCACGCGTGCGCCTGCCTGTCTCGGCGACTGTCCGCGTGCGCGTACGGCGTCGGCGGCCGGTGCCGGGCACGGCGAAGCCGCCGGGCGGGCCCGGCGGGCGTGGGGCGCCGGTGGAGGAGGTTGATTCCGGCTCGCGGGCGGGCGGGGGGATGCGCCGTCCGCGAGCCGGGGTTCCGGGGGCGCCGTCAGGCGCGGGCGGCGACCGCCGAGGCGGACCGGGAGTGGCCGGTGGCGAGGGCCGGCTCGGCGCGGACCGGTCCTTCGAGGAGGCGGCGCAGGAGGGCGGAGCTGCGGGCGGGGTCGCCCGCAGCTCCGGTGCCGTCGGCGAGGAGCGTGGCGAGGAGGGCGATCCGGGCCTGGCCGGCCCGGAGGGTGCCGGTGAGCAGGGCTCCGGAGGCGACGAGGTCGACCGCGCCGCCGCCGGTGTATATCTCGGCCAGCGGTCCCGCGGGGACCCGGGTGGTGACGGCGACGAGGACGCCCTGGGCGACCGCGTCCGCGACGGCGGCGGCGATCTCGGGGGTGGCGTTGCCCGCGCCGGTGGCGACGAGGACGATGCCGCGGGCGCCGGCGGAGACGGCGGCGTTCAGGAGGAACGGGTCGCCGTCGGAGTGGTGCGTGACGATGTCGACCCGGGGCAGCGGGGTGACGTCGGGGCCGGTGGCCTCGGGGTGCGCGGTCCGCGCGGCGGCCGGCAGGGGCAGCGGGGCGGGGCGCTCCGGCTGCCGCTCGATGTCGACGCGGGAGAACCCGACGCGGCCGAGGCGCTCGGCGGAGGGGTCGGAGAAGGCGTCCGCGGCGAGGGTCTGGGTCTTCACCGTGCCGCGCGCCGCGTGGACGCGTCCGTCGAAGACCACGAGGACGCCGAGGTCGCGGACGCTCGCGGCGACCTGGAGCGCGTCGTAGAGGTTGCCGGGGCCGTCGCCGTCGCCGGTGCCGAAGGGGCGCTGGGCGCCGGTGAGGACGACCGGGCGGGAGTCGGCGTGGTGCAGGTCCAGGAGGAAGGCCGTCTCCTCCAGGGTGTCGGTGCCGTGGGTGACGACGATGCCGTCGACGCCGGGGTCGGCGAAGGTCTCGTGGACGGTGCGCAGCAGGGCGAGCTGGTGGGCCGCGGTCATGCGGGAGCTGTTCACGTTGAACAGGTCGACGACCTCGACGGTGACGCCCTCGGGGAGCGGAGCGGTGGCCAGGACGTCGTTGCCGGAGGCGTCCGCCGCGTAGCCGGTGCCCTGCCAGCGGCTGGCGATCGTGCCACCGGTGCTGATGACGACGATCCGGCGTGCTCCCCCGTCGTGCGTCCGCTTCATGCCTGCCGTCCTTACTCCGTACCCATTTCTCCTGCGTCCGCAACGATAGGACAGGAGGCGCGCAAGGCGATTGCGAAATCAGCCCCTGTTCCGTTGCAGCGTGGTAGACAATTGCGCCATGGACCGGATTGATCTCCACATCTTGCGTGAGCTCCAGAACGACGGCCGGCTGAGCAACCAGGAGCTGGCCCAGCGGGTCGGCCTCAGCCCCTCCCCCTGTCTGCGCCGGGTGCGCCAGCTGGAGCAGGACGGGGTGATCCAGGGCTACCGGGCGATCATCGACCCGGAGGCGGTGGGGCGCGGCTTCGAGGTCCTCGTCTCGGTGGAGGTGCGGCGGGACCGGGAGACGGTGGAGGCCTTCGAGGAGGCTCTCCAGGACGTGCCGGACGTGATCGAGGCGTACCGGCTGTTCGGGAGTCCCGGCTGTCTGCTGCGGATCGCGGTGGCGGACCTGGCGGCGTACGAGCGGCTGTGGATCGAGCGGCTGACGACCCTCGCCGGGGTCACCGAGGTCAATTCGCAGATCATCATGAAGCGGATCAAGGAGCCCAAGGGGATGCCGGTGGACGTCCGGGGCGTCTGAGGCGCCGGCGACACCCAGGGGGCGTGCCCGGTTGCGCCATATGCGAGAACGTCACGCAACAGCCTCCTCCCCGTTACATGACAGGTACCTGACCTGTGCCACCCTCCCGGTGACACGTAGTCAACACGCGTAGACAGCGGTGGCGTTGAGCCGCGCCCGCAGTCCCGCGCGTGCCGTCCCCGGGAAAGGGCCCCCCATGTCCGTTGTGCGGATCGGCAGATGGAAGGTGTGGGCGGCGGCCGCCGCCACCGCTCTCGTCGGCATCACGCTCCCCGCGGTCACCGCGACTCCCGCGAGCGCCACGACCACCGCGTACGACTCCACGTACTACAAGGACGCGATCGGCAAGACCGGCACGAGCCTCAAGTCCTCGCTGCACACCATCATCAGCAGCCAGAGCAAGATCTCGTACGACGCGGTCTGGAACGCGCTGAAGGTCACCGACCAGGACCCGAACAACACCAACAACGTGATCCTGCTCTACAGCGGCGTCTCGCGCAGCAAGTCCCTCAACGGGGGCTCCGTGGGCGACTGGAACCGCGAGCACACCTGGGCCCAGTCCCACGGCAACTTCGGCACCTCGGCCGGCCCCGGCACCGACCTGCACCACCTGCGCGCCTGTGACGTGCAGGTCAACAGCACCCGCGGAAACAAGGACTGGGACAACGGCGGCAGCGCGGTCAGCGGCGCGCCGGGCAGCTACACGGACAGCGACTCCTTCGAGCCGCGCGACGCCGACAAGGGCGACGTGGCGCGCATGATCCTCTACATGGCCGTCCGTTACGAGGGTGACGACGGCTGGCCGAACCTGGAGCCCAACGAGTCCTCCACGAACGGCAGCGTCCCGTTCCACGGCCGCCTCTCGGTCCTGAAGCAGTGGAACGAGCAGGACCCGCCGAGCGCCTTCGAGGAGCGCCGCAACGACGTCATCTACAACACCTACCAGCACAACCGGAACCCGTTCATCGACCACCCGGAGTGGATCGAGGCGATCTGGTAGTCCGAGCACCACGGAAGTGACGGGAGCCGGGACGGACGCGACGCGCCCTCCCGGCTCCCGCCATGTCGGCCCCTACGCCTGACCGCTTCCGGCGCCTTCAAACGCGAAATCCCGGATCGTCTCACGTTTTTGAAAGACCGGCTCCGACAACCCGAAGGCGTTATCCATCCGTTATAAACGGTGACTTTGACCCGCTTTGTTTTGGTTTGCCGCCCGCTCGGGCGTGGATTCCCGCCACAGAGACCGTCGGCGCACCTATCACGCCCTCACCGAGCCGAACAAGACCTCCGGCCCAGGAAGTTCCGCTGCCCGCTCGGTAGCTTCGGCGCCCATGACCACTGCCCCCCAGAAATCCCCGGTCGGCGGCCTCTCCGTCGGCCCGGCCGAGATCGCGGACGGCGCCGAGCTCTGGCGGATCGCCCGCGGCTCGGGAGAACTCGACCTCAACTCCCCGTACAGCTACCTGCTGTGGTGCCGCGACTTCGCCGACACGACCGCCGTCGCCCGTGACGCCTCCGGACGACCCGTCGGCTTCGTCACCGGGTACCTCCGGCCCGACGCGCCCGGGACGCTCTTCGTCTGGCAGGTCGCCGTGGAGGGTTCGCACCGCGGAAGCGGGGTGGCCGGGACCCTGCTCGACGCTCTGTCGGCCCGTGTGGCGGCCGCGCACGGACTCGACCGGGTGGAGGCCACCGTCACCCCGGGAAACCTGGCGTCGGACCGGCTCTTCCGGTCCTACGCGCGCCGGCACGGCGCCGACCTGACACGCGAGGTCCTCTTCCCGTCCGCCTCCTTCCCCGTTTCGGGACACGAGGCCGAGGTGCTCTACCGCATCGGCCCCCTCGCACCCGGCGACCGAGCCGACCCCGGCGACCCGAGCCGACCCCGGCGAGCCGAGCCGACCGCGGCGACCGCGGCGACCTGAGCCTCCCCCGGTGTCCCGAGCCACGCCACCGTCGCGCGGCCCGCACCGACCCGGTGTCCCGACCCACCCCCGCCGTCGCGCGGCGGCCTGAACCGACCCCGGTGTCCCGGGCCGACTCCGCGCCCCTCCCCGCACCACACCCTGGAGAAGAGACTTCGTGACCCTGACCGACATCGCCGCCCCCTCCGTCTTCGAGACCGTCGAATCCGAGGTCCGCAGCTACTGCCGTGCCTGGCCCGTCGTCTTCGAACGCGCCAGCGGGAGCCGGCTGTACGACGAGGACGGCCGTCCGTACCTGGACTTCTTCGCCGGGGCGGGCTCGCTCAACTACGGCCACAACAACCCGGTGCTCAAGCGCGCCCTCCTCGACTACCTCGCCGACGACGGCATCACCCACGGCCTCGACATGTCGACGACCGCCAAACGCGCCTTCCTGGAGACCTTCCGCACGACGGTCCTCGAACCCCGCGCCCTGCCCTACAAGGTGATGTTCCCCGGCCCCACCGGCACCAACGCCGTGGAGGCCGCCCTCAAACTCGCCCGCAAGGTCACCGGACGCCAGACGGTCGTCTCCTTCACCAACGCCTTCCACGGCATGTCGCTCGGCTCGCTGGCCGTGACCGGCAACGCCGCCAAGCGCGCCGGAGCGGGCGTCCCGCTGCACCACGCCGCCCGGATGCCCTTCGACGACTACCTCGACGGGCAGGTCACGGACTTCCTCTGGTTCGAGCGGCTCCTGGACGACTCCGGCTCCGGCCTCGACCACCCGGCGGCCGTGATCGTCGAGACCGTCCAGGGCGAGGGCGGCATCAACGTCGCACGCGCCGAGTGGCTGCGCGCGCTGGCGGAGCTCTGCCGCCGGCACGAGATGCTCCTCATCGTCGACGACATCCAGATGGGCTGCGGACGCACAGGCGACTTCTTCTCCTTCGAGGAGGCGGGCATCACGCCCGACATCGTCACCCTGTCCAAGTCCATCAGCGGCTACGGCCTGCCCATGTCCCTCTGCCTCTTCCGGCCGGAGCTCGACCTGTGGGAGCCCGGCGAGCACAACGGCACCTTCCGCGGCAACAACCCCGCCTTCGTCACCGCCACGGCCGCCCTCGACGCCTACTGGCGCGACGGCACCCTGCGCGAACGCACCCTGAGCCGGGCCGACCGGGTCGAGCGCGCCCTGCTCGACCTGTGCGGCGACGACGACCGCTCCGGCCTGGCCGTGCGCGGACGCGGCCTCGTCTGGGGCCTGGAGTTCGCCGACGGCGAGCGCGCCGCGGCCGTGTGCCGGCGGGCCTTCGAGATCGGTCTGCTCCTGGAGACGTCCGGGCCGCGCGGCGAGGTGGTCAAGCTGCTGCCTCCGCTGACCGTGACGGACGACGAACTCGACGAGGGGCTCGGCATGCTGGCCCGCTCCGTACGCCACTCCGCCTGAGACCGCACCGCCAGATCCACCCGAAAGGCCATCAGCCATGATCGTCCGCACCTTCGACGAGCTGGAGAACACCGAGCGGCACGTCCGGGCCGCGTCCGGCACCTGGGAGAGCAAGCGCATCGTCCTCGCCCGCGAGCGGGTCGGCTTCTCCCTCCACGAGACGGTGCTGTACGCCGGCACCGAGACCTCCATGTGGTACGCCCACCACGTCGAGGCCGTCGTCTGCACCGCCGGCGAGGCCGAGCTCACCGACCACGAGACCGGACGCACGTACACGATCCTCCCCGGAACGATGTACCTGCTCGACGGGCACGAGCGCCACACCCTCAAGGTCAAGCGGGACTTCCGCTGCCTGTGCGTCTTCAACCCGCCCGTCACCGGGCGCGAGGACCACGACGAGAACGGCGTCTACCCGCTCCTCTCCGAGCCCGAATCCGAACCCGGCCAGGCCTGAGGTCCGCCCGGAACCACGACGGGCCCCACCCGGCGCCGGGTCCGGGACCGGCCCGAACCCCGACAGGCCCCACCCGGCCGGGCCCGAGCGCGGCCCGCGCCCCCCCACCACTCCGTACGCGAAAGGAAGGCAGCCCGCCCCATGGCCTCCGCACCCACCCGTCCCGTCGACCTCTACCCCACCCGCGGCTCCCGGGAGGAGCTCATCGGCCGCAAGGACCCCGTCGTCTGGTCCGAGCCCGGCACGCCGGGGCCCTTCTGGGCCCGGGAGCTGGAGGAGTACGACCGCGACGGCTTCGTCACGGTGGACGAGCTCGTCACCCCGGCCGAGGTCGACGAGCTCCGCGCCGAGCTGGACCGGCTGGTCGCCGACCCCGCCGTACGGGCGGACGAGCGGGCCGTCGTCGAGCCCCGCTCCCAGGAGATCCGCTCCGTCTTCGAGGTGCACCGGATCAGCGGGGTCTTCCGCCGGCTGGCCGAGGACCCGCGGATCGTCGGGCGGGCCCGGCAGATCCTCGGCTCCGACGTCTACGTCCACCAGTCACGGGTCAACGTCAAGCCCGGCTTCGGCGCCAGCGGCTTCTACTGGCACTCCGACTTCGAGACCTGGCACGCCGAGGACGGACTGCCCCGGATGCGGACCGTGTCGGTGTCGATCGCCCTCACCCCGAACCACACCACCAACGGCAGCCTGATGATCATGCCGGGCTCGCACCGCACCTTCCTGGGCTGCGCGGGAGAGACGCCCAAGGACAACTACAAGCAGTCGCTGCGGATGCAGGACGCCGGGACCCCGTCCCACGAGGCGCTCACCACCTTCGCCGACGCCTGCGGCATCCGGCACTTCACGGGCCCGGCGGGATCGGCCACCTGGTTCGACTGCAACGCCCTGCACGGCTCGGGCGACAACATCACCCCGTACCCCCGGAGCAATGTGTTCCTCGTCTTCAACAGCGTCGAGAACGCCCCCGAGGCCCCCTTCGCCGCCCCGGTCCGCCGCCCCTCCTTCGTCGCCGCCCGCCCGGAGGACCTGGCATGAGCGGCTCCGCGCCACTCGACCGCCGCCGCTTCCTCGGCAGAGCGTCGGTCCTCGCCGGTCTCGCCCTGGCGGCCGGGCCGCTGACCGCCTGCACCCGCACCCAGGCGGGGACGGGAGCGCCCGCGGACGACGGGAAACTCCTCGCGAACCTGCGGGAACAGGGCTACGTGCGGGTCGGCTTCGCCGGTGAGGCGCCGTACGGCTTCCAGGACGGCGGCGAGCTCGCCGGCGAGGCCCCGACCCTCCACCGGGAGATATTCACCGCGCTCGGCGTGCGCGAACTGCGCCCGACACTCACGGAGTTCGGCGCGCTGATCCCCGGACTGCTCGCCGGTCGCTTCGACGTGGTGAGCGCGGGCATGTCGATCACGCCCGAGCGCTGCGCCAAAGTGATCTTCTCCGAGCCGGAGTTCGTCTCCCCCACCGCCCTCATGGTCCGCAAGGGCAACCCGAAGGGGGTGAGCGACCTGGAGTCCTGTGCGGCGAAGGGCGCCACCGTCGGGGTGCTGACGGCGGCCGTGGAGGCCTCCTACGCCAAGGCGGCGGGCGTCCCGGACGGCTCGGTGAAGACGCTCGCCAAGCAGCAGGACGGGCTCGACGCCCTCCTGGCCGGCCGGATCGACGCCTTCGCGCTGACCGCGATCTCGCTGCGCTGGCTCGCCCGGACGAACGCGGGCGCGCCGGTGGAGGTGGGCGAGGCGTTCGTCCCGGAGGTCGGCGGGGTGCGGCAGCTCGGCGCGGGCGGAGCGGTGTTCCGGCCCGGGGCGAGCGCGCTCCGGGACGCCTTCGACCGGGAACTCCTGAAGATCACCGGCTCGCCCGCCCGATTCGTGGGGCTCGTCGGGAAGTACGGATTCACAGCCCGTGAGGTGCCGCCCCGTTCGCTGCGGACCGCCGACCTGTGTGCCGGGTGAGGGGTGGCCGGCGTGGCTGACGTCCTGTCCGTCGCGGCCGGCCTCCAGTCCGCCGGATCCGGCTCCCTGCCCGTCGCGGCCGGCTTTCTGCCCGAGCTGCGGCGCGCGCTGCCCCGGCTCGCCGAGGGGCTCCTCGTCACGGTCGAGGCCACGGTGCTCGGCGCCGCGCTCGCCCTGCTCCTCGCGTACGTCCTCGGGCTCCTTTCCCGGTCGGCGCGGCTGCCGGTGCGGGGCGGGGCGCGCCTCGTCGTGGAGTTCTTCCGGGGGACCTCGCTGTACGTGCAGCTGTTCTGGCTGTTCTTCGCGCTGCCCATGGTCGGCTTCCGGCTCGAACCGCTCGCCTGCGCGGTGCTCGCCCTCGGCCTCAACTACGGGGCGTACGGCGCCGAGGTGGTGCGGGGCGCGGTGGCGGCGGTCCCCCGCGCCCAGACCGAGGCGGGGATCGCGCTCGGCATGGGGGCGGGGCTGCGGCTGCGGCGGGTCGTCCTGCCACAGGCGCACGCCCTGATGGTCGCGCCGTTCAAGAACCTGCTCGTGCAGCTCCTGAAGGCGACACCGCTGCTCTCCCTGGTCACGGTCCCCGATCTCACCTTCCAGATCGACCAGTTGCGCTCGGCGACGGGCGCGACGGCCGCCTCGTACCTGCTGCTCCTCGGGCTCTACTTCGGCCTGGCCGTCGTGCTGAGCCTCCTCATGAACGCCCTGGAGCGGGCGGCGAAGGCCCGGCTCGGGCAGGAAGGCGGTGCCTGATGTGGGACGGGGAGGCGGCCCGGGCCGCGCTGCCCGCCGTACTGGAGGGCTTCGGCGTCACGGTCCTGGCGACCGTCCCGGCGTTCGCCGTCGCGATGGTCCTCGGGCTCGTACTCGCCCTCGTCCAGCGGGCGGGTCCCCGGTGGGCGGCGCTTCCGGTGCGCGGGGCGGCCGCGTTCGTCCGCTCGACTCCGCTCCTGGTGCAGCTGTTCGCGGCCTGGGTGCTGGTGCCCTCGCTCGACGCGCCGGTGCTCGGCGTCCTGGTGCTCGGCACGCACTACGCCACGTACCTCTCGGAGGTGTACCGGACGGGCATCGACGCCGTGCCGCGCGGCCAGTGGGAGGCCTGCACGGCCCTGTCGCTGCCGCGCCGGCGGGTGTGGCGGGCGGTGGTGCTGCCCCAGGCCGTACGGAACGTGCTGCCGCCGCTGGGGAACTACGCGGTGTCCATGTTCAAGGAGACGCCGCTGCTCTCGGTGATCACCGTGCACGAGATGGTCCACGAGGCGAACACCTTCGGCAGTACGCACTTCGCCTATCTGGAGAGCTTCACCCTGGCCGCCGCGGTGTTCCTGCTCGCGAGCTGGCCCACGTCCGTGCTCGTACGACGACTGGAGGCACGCCTTGCCCACTGAGAACCCCGAGGGCTCGGCCGCTCCCGCGGTCCGCTTCGACCGGGTCACCAAGCGGTACGGGGACCACACGGTGCTCGACGGCCTCGATCTGGAGGTCGGGCACGGGGAGCGGGTGACGCTGATCGGCCCGAGCGGCTCCGGGAAGACCACGATCCTCCGGCTGCTCATGACGCTCGAGCGGGTCACCGACGGCGTCATCCACGTGGACGGGGAGCCCTTCTCGCACATGCCGCGAGGCGCGGGCGGGAAGCTGGTGCCGGCGAGCGAACGGCATCTGGCGGTGCGCCGGCGGCGGATCGGCATGGTCTTCCAGCAGTTCAACCTCTTCCCGCACATGAGCGTCCTGGAGAACATCGTCGAGGCGCCCGTCCACGTGCTCGGCGAGAGCCGGGAGGAGGCGGACCGCCGGGCGCGGGACCTGCTGGAACTGGTCGGGCTCGGCGACCGGGCCGACGCGCGGCCGACCCGGCTCTCCGGCGGTCAGCAACAGCGCGTGGCCATCGCCCGCGCCCTCGCGATGCGGCCCGGGATCCTGCTCCTCGACGAGGTGACGTCCGCGCTCGATCCGGAGCTGGTGGCGGAGGTGCTCGACGTGCTGCGGGACATCGCCCGCTCCACCGACATCACCCTGCTGTGCGTGACCCACGAGATGGGCTTCGCGCGGGACGTCTCCGACCGGATCCTGATGTTCGACCGGGGCCGGATCGTGGAGTCGGGCCCGGCGGAGGAGCTCCTGGAGTCGCCCGCGCACGCACGCACGCGCGCGTTCCTCGGCTCGGTCCGGTGAGCACGGTCCCGGTCGGGTGAGACGGGGGTACGCCCGGGGGGGACCCGGACGTACCCCCGTCTCGGGCTCAGGCGCCCGTCCCGACCATGCCTTCCCGCAGCCTGTTCAGGCTCCGGGCCAGGAGCCGCGAGACGTGCATCTGGGAGACGCCGAGGCGCTCGCCGATCTGCGTCTGGGTCAGCTCCTCGACGAACCGCAGGTGCAGCAGCAGCCGGTCGCGGTCGTCGAGGGCCGCCACGAGGGGGGCGAGGGTGTGGAAGTCCTCGAAGAGCGCGAGCGCCGTGTCCTCCTCGCCGATGAGGTCGGCCAGGGCCGCGTCGTCCGTGTCGTCGTCACCGCCGCCGATCGCGGCGTCCAGGGACGTGGAGTGGTAGCCGTTCGCGGCCAGCTGGGCCTCGACGACCTGGTCCTCGGACAGGTCCATGAGCGGCGCCAGTTCCGCGACGCGGGGCGCGCGGCCGAGCCGCGAGCTCAGTTCGTCGGTCGCCTTGGCCAGCTCCACCCGTGCCTCCTGGAGCCGGCGGGGGACGTGGACCGCCCAGGAGGTGTCGCGGAAGAACCGCTTGATCTCGCCCACGATGTACGGCACGGCGAAGGTGGTGAACTCCACCTCGCGGGCCAGGTCGAAGCGGTCGATCGCCTTGATCAGGCCGATCATGCCGACCTGGACGATGTCCTCCATCTCCTCGGCGCGCCCGCGGAACCGGCCCGCCGCGTACCGCACGAGCGTCATGTTCATCTCGATCAGGGTGTTCCGGACGTACTGGTGCTGCGCCGTTCCCTCCTCCCGCGCCGCGAGTTCGCGGAGGAACACTCTCGACAGGGCGCGGGCGTCCCGGGGCGCGACCTCGTGAGGGGCCTCGATGTCGGGCAGGCCCTCCCCCGCACCGCTCGTCACGTACGTCTCCGTCGACTTGGCCACTTCGGTCCGCACGGGGACGACCTCCTCCTGCTCTGTCCGTTCGGCGGTCCCGGTTCGCGTACCCGCTCCGCGCGGAGGCACTCCTCACCGGGACGCGCCGTCTCCGGCCCGGGCGGGAGGCATCATTCCGGCGTGACCGGGCAGGCGTCACCCGTCAGCCCTCCACGTACCGGGAAGAAGGGGACCGCGATGAACAGCCGGAGTGACACCAGGTCCCGCGCGCACACCGCGGGTCCTCCGGCCGCCGACGGGAGGACCGGGACGTCACCGCTCCTCACTCCGGCGCAGGCCCGGCAGCTGGTCCGCCGCACGGTCACGGCCCTCGGCCCGCTGCGGGCCTCCCAGGTCGACGACTTGCTGCTCGTCACCTCGGAACTGGTCACGAACGCCCATCGCCACGGCGGCGGGGTCACCTCGTTCGGGATCGCCGTCGGCCGCGACCGGGTCACCGTCTCCGTGGCCGACGCGAGCGAGGAGCCGCCGCGCCACGAGCTCCGCGAGGAGCTGCGGCCCGGCGGCTTCGGCTGGCCGATCGTGCTGCGCCTGTGCCGGGAGGTGACGGTGGACACCCGGCCGGACGGCAAGACGGTCCACGCGGCGGTGACGGTCGACCGCTGAGCCTGTCTCAGGCGTCGGCGGGGCGTGCGGGGTGCCGCTCCGGCGGCCCGTGGAGGTGTACGGAGGCGGGGCCGCCGCCCGTGCGGTGGCGCTCGGCCCAGGACTCGAGCGCGGCCCGGCAGGCGTGGTCCAGGTGATGGAGTCCGGAGAGGTCCAGGACGACCGGGCGGTCGCGCGGCAGGGCTTCGAGGGTGTCCAGGATCGTCGGCAGCCGCAGGAAGGTCACGGTGCCCGACAGGCCGACGCGCACGGGCCCTTCGCCCTCGTCGGTGTGGTCGACGCGGAGGTGGGAGGCGTCCCAGGCCGCTTTGGCGACGGAGAGGACGAGTCCGATCAGGACGCCTTCGAGCATGTTCACGGTGACGATCGCCAGGGCCGTCACCAGGAGGACGAGTGCCTCGCCGCGGTGGCCGCGCCAGAGGGTGACGAGGCCCCGGAAGGGGATGAGCTTCCAGCCCGCGTGGACGAGGATCCCGGCGAGTGCCGCGAGCGGTACGTACTCCAGGGTGCCGGGCAGCAGGGCGGCGAAGACCAGCAGCCACAGCCCGTGGAGCACGCGGGAGGCCCTGGTCCTTGCGCCTGCCTGGACGTTGGCCGAGCTGCGGACGATCACGGCGGTCATGGGCAGCGCCCCGAGCAGGCCGCAGAGCGTGTTGCCGAACCCCTGGGCGAGCAGTTCCTTGTCGTAGTCGGTGGGCGGGCCGTCGTGCAGCCGGTCCACGGCCGCCGCGCTGAACAGGGACTCGGCGGAGGCGATCAGCGCGAAGGCGAGGACGGTGCCGAGCAGGGCGATGTCGGTGAGGGCGGAGAGTCCGTCCGCTCCGGGCAGCCCGACCGCGTCCAGTACCCCGTTCACCCGTACCGTCGCGACCGGCAGGTCGAACAGGGCGGTGGCGAGCGCCGCGAGGAGGACGGCGACGAGCGCGCCGGGGACGGCCCGAGCCCGGCGGGGCAGGTGCCGCCAGCCGGTGATCACCAGGACCGTGGCGGCCGCGACGGCGAGCGGGACGAGGGTGGCGGTGCTCGTCACGGCGCCTCCGAGGGCGGCCGGCAGTCCGGCGAGCCGGGCCGGGCCGGAGGAGGGAGCGCTGAGTCCGGCCGCGGCGTAGAGCTGGCCGGCGACGATGACGAGGCCGATCCCGGCGAGCATGCCCTCGACGACGGAGAGGGAGATGGCCCGGAACCAGCGGCCCCAGCGCAGCAGGCCCATGGCGACCTGGAGCAGCCCGGCCAGGAGCACGACGACGCCGAGCGCGGCCGGGCCGAGCGTCCGGACGGCGTCGAGCACGAGGACGGTGAGGCCGGCGGCGGGGCCGGAGACCTGGATGCTGCTGCCCCGCATGAGGCCGGTGACGGTGCCGCCGACGATGCCGGTGACGAGACCGAGTTCGGCGGGGACGCCGGAGGCGACGGCCACGCCGATGCAGAGGGGCAGCGCGACGAGGAAGACGACGAGGGAGGCGGCGAAGTCCTGCCGGAGGTACGGAAAGGAGGAGGCCATACAAGGGTGATACGCCCTCGTCGGAGCCGGTTCGGGACGGATCGGAGCCGACCGGTGGTTTCCGTCTGGAACCGGCCGGAAGGTGACGCGATCACCCCCGGGGAAGGCGCTCGGAGGTGCGGATCACCGGGGCGCACCGGGCCGCAGGCGCCCGCACACGCGGTCAGGCGGAGGGCGTACGGTCGCCACGGCGGGGCGCAGGGGCCCGGAGCCTCAGGAGGCCGGGGTGCTCACCACCAGTAGGCGGGGTACTTCGGTGCCGCGCGGCGGATGCGGGAGGCGGCGAACGCCGTCAGGACGAGCAGCGCCGTGGCCCCGAACAGCAGGGGGACGAAGCGGCCGGGCGCGGGGGCCTGGAGCACGATGACGACAGCGGTCGCGCACGCCGGGGAGTGCGGGGTGCGGGCCAGGGTGTTCAGGGCGAGCGTGACTCCGGCGGCGACGGCGGCGGCCCAGGCGCTGCCGTGCGCGCCCACCGCCGCGACGGCGTATCCGGCGGCGGCGCCGATGAGGTGGCCGACGACGACGCTCCGCGGCTGGGCCAGGGGCAGCGCGGGGGCGCAGTGCACGAGAGCGGCGCTGGCGGCCAGCGGGGGTATCAGCACCGGTTCGTGGATGAGGGCGCCGATGGCGACGAGCCCGAGGAGGGCGGCGGTCGCGGCGCTGACGCTGTGGAAGGCCGCGCCGGGCGCGGGCCGGGCCGGGGCGCGGCCGGCGATCCACGGCAGGCGCGGCTCCCGGCCGGCGGGGATGTCGGGGGCGGCGGGGCGCGGTGCGGTGTCGGTGCTCATGGGAGGCGCGATTTCCGGGACAGGGACGGGCAGGGCGGGTGGTCGTGCGGGTCCCTGTGGTCGACAGTCGGCCCGGTCTCACGCCTGTGCCTGGTGCGGCGGCGCGACCTCGCACCACTGTAACCAGCGGTTTCGCCACGGCGTGGGCGGGGTCGCGGGCAAGATCGCCTCATGACCGACACCACGCCCTCGTTCCGGCTCCTTCCCGGAGCTCCGGACTCCCCCGTCCTTCTCCATGTGCCGCACTCCTCGCGCGAGGTGCCCGCGGAGGTGCGGGAGGGGATCGTGCTGGGCGACGAGGCGCTGGCCCGGGAGCTGGACCACATCACGGACGCCCACACGGCGGAGATCGCCGGCGTGGCAGCGGCTTCGGCGGGCGTGGCGCCCTGGCGGTTCGTCAACCGGCTGTCGCGGCTCGTCGTCGACCCGGAGCGCTTCCCGGACGAGCGCGAGGAGATGCTGTCCGTGGGGATGGGGGCGGTGTACACCCGCACCACCCACCGCGCGGCGCTGCGGGCGGACGGTTTCGCCCCGGCGCCGCTGCTCGACCGGTACTTCGCCCCGTACGCCCGGGCGATGACGGAGGCCGTGGCCGAGCGCCTGGCCGTGGCGGGCCGGGTGGTGATCGTCGACGTCCACTCGTACCCGACCGAGCGGCTGCCGTACGAGCTGCACGGCGAAGGGCCGCGCCCGCCGGTCTGCCTCGGCACGGACGCCTTCCACACGCCGCCCGCGCTGCTCGACGCGGCGCGGGAGGCGTTCGGCGGGTTCGGTGGCGTCGGCACGGACAGCCCCTTCGCGGGGACGTACGTGCCGCTGGCGCACTACGGCCGGGATCCGCGGGTGGGCGCCCTGATGGTGGAGATCCGCCGCGATCTCTACATGACCGAGCCGGGTGGTCCGGCGGGACCGGGCGCCGAGGCACTGGGCCTTGCCCTGGCCGGACTGGTCGACGCGGTGACCCGGGGGCTGCCCGGCTGAGCCGCGGGTCCGTCCGGGGGGGCTGCCCGGCTGAGCCGCGGGTCCGTCCGGGGGGCCGGCTGAGCCGCAGGTCACGGCGGGGGGGTGCCCGGCCGAGCCGCGGATCCCGGGGGCTGCCCGGCCGAGCCGCGGATCCCGGGGGCTGCCCGGCCGAGCCGCGGATCCCGGGGGCTGCCCGGCCGAGCCGCGGATCCCGGCGGGTGACCTGCTGCGATCGGCGGGTTCCCCGGCGGGTGGCCTCCTCCGGCCGGCGGGTCCCAGCGGGTGGCCTCGCCCGATCGGCGTAAAATCGGGGAGATGAACCCACTCCGCTACGAGCTGGTGTTCTCCGACGGCACGGGCTCTGACCTGGACGTCGTGGTCGTGGAGCGCACACAGCTCAAGGGGGCCGGTGGCCATCCGGTCTACACCGACGCCACCGGCATCATCCGGGCCGAGATCAGCGACCGGGACGAGGTGCGCATCCTCGCTTCGGGCGGCCATCAGGAACCCGCCCAGACCGTTCGGGCCCGCCCGCTCCCCGACCCCGACGGTGCGCCGGCCTGATGTCGCGGCCCGCCGGGCCACGACATCACCATGATCTTCCTGCTTGCCGATGCTCCCGCGGTCGGACGCTTCGCACTCCGGACGTCCGGCCGGAGGGCCGGAGGGCCGGAGGGCCGGAGGGCCGGCTGTCAGGCAACCGGCCCAATTCCGCGAGCGCCCGCCGCGAAGGCCTGGTGAGCTGTACCGGCGACCTCCGGTGCCTTCACATCCGCACTCCCGGAGCGTATGGAGGAGGATTCCGTGCCGGACTCAACGACGTCGTACGCCGACCTGCGCGCCCTGGTGATCAACTGCACCCTGAAACGTTCCCCGGAGCGCAGCCACACGCAAGGGCTGATCGACATCAGCACCGGGATCATGGAGCGCCAGGGCGTGCAGGTCGAGGTGCTCAGGGCGGTGGACATCGACATCGCCACCGGTGTCTGGCCGGACATGACGGAGCACGGGTGGGAGACGGACGAGTGGCCGGTGATCTACTCGCAGGTGATGGCCGCCGACATCCTGACCCTGGCGGGGCCCGTGTGGCTGGGAGACAACTCCTCGGTCATGAAGACGGTGATCGAGCGTCTCTACGCCTGCTCGTCGATCCTCAACGAGCGTGGCCAGTACGCCTACTACGGCCGTGTGGGCGGCTGCCTGATCACCGGCAACGAGGACGGCGCCAAGCACTGCGCGATGAACGTCCTCTACAGCCTCCAGCACCTCGGATACGTCATCCCGCCGCAGGCGGACGCGGGCTGGGTCGGCGAGGCAGGCCCGGGCCCGTCGTACCTCGACCCCGGCTCCGGCGGGCCGGAGAACGACTTCACGAACCGCAACGCCACCTTCATGACCTGGAACCAGCTCCACCTGGCGAGGATGCTCAAGGACGCCGGCGGCATCCCCGCCTACGGAAACCAGCGCTCCGAGTGGGACGCCGGCTGCCGGTTCGACTTCGAGAACCCCGAGCACCGTTGAGTGCGGGCCGAAACGGTCGGAGGTGTTCGGACGCGTCCACTCCCTGATCGTGTGCTGCCTGAGCACCGCTGACCAGCAGTTTCGAGGGCTGGGACGTGCACCACACCGGCTTGACGTGCCCACCGGCGAGAACTTAGCTTCGCCTTACCTAATTTACGTCGTTCATACGTCCGGAAGATACACGCATGTCCAGAACCGCGCAGGAGCTCACCCCTTCCTGGCTCCTCACCACCCTCGGGCTCGTCGCCACCGCGGGTATCGCGGCAGCCTGCTGGACCGCCGGACACGTCCACGCGGACGCCTCCCTGCTGACGGTGGCCCGCTTCTTCCACGTCGCCTTCCTCGTCGTCGGGCTCGGTTCGGTGCTCGCCGTCGACTGGTTCGCCGTGCTCTGGCTGACCGGGAAGCGACCGCTGGCCGGTGTCCTCGACACGGCCGTCGCGCTGCAGACGCCGATCTGGGTCGGGCTCGGCGGGCTCGTCGTCTCCGGTCTCTTCCTCCGCCCCGACCTCCACTCCCCGTTGACCCTGGTCAAGCTGGGGCTCGTCGTCGCCGTCACCCTCAACGGCCTCTGGGCGCACCGGCTCGGCCAGCTCCTGGAGGCCCATCGCGGCAGCCCCGTCCCACGCCGGCTGCTCGCCCGTTCCGGCCTGGCCGCGACCGTCAGCCAGACCGGCTGGTGGGGTGCCTGCCTCATCGGATTCCTCAACAGCCAGACCTGATTTGGGTTTGTCGCACGATCATCAATACGATCCGGCGATGATCACGAGAAAACGGCTGGCGACCGGGGCCTGCGCGCTGCTCGCCGCCCTGAGCGTCGCGCTCCTGCCGACGGGTGCGGCCGCCGACGAGCCGGCGGCGAAGGAATCCCCCAAGGTCGAGCTGGTCCTCGACGTCAGCGGCTCCATGCGGGCCAAGGACATCGACGGCAAGTCCCGCATGGCCGCCGCCAAGCAGGCCTTCAACGAGGTCCTCGACGCGGTGCCCGAGGAGGTACGGCTCGGCATCCGCACGCTCGGCGCCGACTACCCGGGGCAGGACCGCAAGCGGGGCTGCAAGGACACCCGGCAGCTCTACCCGGTGGGCCCGCTCGACCGCACCGAGGCCAAGACCGCGGTGGCCACCCTGGCCCCGACGGGCTGGACCCCGATCGGTCCGGCGCTGCTCGGCGCGGCCGACGACCTCGGCGAGGACGGGGCGACCAAGCGCATCGTGCTCATCACCGACGGCGAGGACACCTGCGCCCCGCTCGACCCGTGCCAGGTGGCCCGCGAGATCGCGGCGAAGGGCATCCACCTCGTCATCGACACCCTGGGCCTGGTGCCGGACGCCAAGACCCGGCAGCAGCTCACCTGCATCGCGGAGGCCACCGGAGGCACGTACACCTCGGTCCACCGCACCGAGGACCTCTCCCGCCGAGTGAAGCAGTTGGTCGACCGCGCGGCCGACCCGGTCGTCACCCCCGTGGCCACGCAGGGCACGGCGCGGTGCGACAAGGCGCCGCAGCTCAAGCCCGGCCTCTACACGGACCGCGAGTCCTTCGGCGAGCACCGCTGGTACCGGGTGGACCTGCTGCCCGGCCAGGAACTGCGCGCCTCCGTCAGCGTGTCGGCCGACCGGGCCGTCAACAACGACTACGGGGTGCTGCTGCGCGCCGTCACGCTCCACGGCCGGGAGATCGTCCGCGGCTCCGAGGCGGGCGACGGACGCACCGACGTGATCTCCACCGGTCTGCGCTACCCGAAGCCGGAGGCCGACGACGGCCCCGGGGACGCGAAGCCGGCCGCCGAGACGGTCTGCCTCCAGGTCAGCAACTCCTTCTCCGCTCCCCCGTCGGTCAAGACGACCCCGGGCATGCCGGTCGAGCTGACGGTGGACGTCGTCGACGGCCCCTCCACCGCGTCGGACGTCGCCTCCTTCGGTCTCGGCCGCGGCTGGTGGCTGCTCGGCGTGCTGGTGCTCGCCGGCTTCCTCGCCGGTCTGCTCTGGGGCTGGCTGTCCCGCTGGCGCGTCGCTGTCTGGAGGACCAACTGATGCGTACCGTACGCATGCTCGCCACGGCCGCGCTCGCGGGCGCCGCCCTGCTCGGCCTCGCGGCCCCGGCCGCCCTGGCCGACACGCCCAGCGCCTCGGCCTCCCCCTCCGAGGAGGCCGGGCCCACGGAGGCCGGCACCACCTTCCGTACCGCCGCCCGGTTCCTGCCGGGGCAGCAGGCCACGGCGCAGGCCGCCGCGGGTGACTACCTGTACTGGGTCTTCCCGGCGGACACCGGCGAGCGGCCGACCGTGAAGGCGACGGTCACGCTCCCCGAAGCGGCCCTGCGGCACGGGCCCGCCACCTGGCGGATCGACGTGTACGACGGGCTGCGGCGGCGCCAGCCTTGCATGTACGGGATGCAGTCCCGTACGGCGGCGAAGGAGGCCGCGACCGTGGAGCTGGCCTGTGTGCTGCGCCCGGTCCGGGCCTCGGCCGACGCCTGGGCGAACGACCCGCTGCCCGGCAGCTACTACGTCCGGCTGACCGTCTCCGATCTGCCGGACGAGGACCTCGGCCAGCCGTTCACCGTGCGGATCGGGGCCGACGTCCTCGACAAGGGCGGCGCCTACGCCACGGACGGCTCGCTCGCCGCGCCGCTCGTGCCGGGGGCGACCACCGCCGACCAGGCCAAGGCGGACGAGGACGCCGGCCGGAAGACCGCCGTCGAGGCGGCGGCCCCGGAGGACGGCTGGTCCTCCGGCTGGTGGTCGGACCGCTGGATCTGGACCGTGGTGGGCGGCGTCCTGGCCGCGCTCGCGGGCATCGGCGGCTACGCCCTGACGCGCGGGGCGGGCCGCCCGTCCCGGGTGCCGCCGGCCGTCTGACCCGGATCGCGGCAGTACGGAGGCCCCCACCGCGTGCGGTGGGGGCCTCGGTGCGTCCGGTGGGACAGTCGGGCGTCACCCGCGGGCCGGGAAGCCGCGGGCGGGGAAGCCGTGGGCGCGTGCGCCCGTCACGACGGCGACGACCGGGACGAGCAGGACCAGGACGCTCCACGGCAGGGCGCCCGCGCCGAGCCCGTCGAGGAGGAGGCCGCCGGCGACGCCGCCCGCGGCCATGGCCGCGTTCCAGAGGCTGACCAGCATCGTCTGCGCGGTGTCCGCGTCGTCCCCGCCCGCCTCGGCGACGGCCGTCTGCAGGAGGGTGGGTGCGCCGCCCCAGCCGAAGCCCCAGAGCGCGGCGGCCACGAGGACCGGGGCGGCGCTCGCCGCCGGGACGGCGAAGACGGCCGCGGCGGCCGCGAAGAGAATCGTTCCGGCGAGGGTCAGGGCCCGGAGCCTGCGGTCGATGTGACGGCCCGTGAACCAGATCCCGGCGAGCGAGGCGGCGCCGAAGACCAGCAGGACGAGACCGGTGGAACCGCCGAGACCGAGGTGGTCCAGGTAGGCGGCGACGTAGGTGTAGAGGACGGTGTGCGCGAGGACCAGGGTGAAGGTGACGGCGAGGACGGGAAGGACGCCCGGGACCTTGAGCGTGCGGGCGACCGGGGCGCGTCCGCCGCGCGGTTCGCCCGGCAGGTCGGGGACGGCGAGGGCGATCCAGCCGAGGAGTACGACGGCGATCACGGTCATGGCCGTGAAGGCGGCCCGCCAGCCCACGGCCTCACCGAGGAAGGTGCCGGCCGGCACGCCCAGGGAGAGCGCGAGCGGGATGCCGGTCATCGCGACGGCCACGGCACGGCCCTGGAGGTGCGCCGGGGCGAGGCGTCGGGCATAGCCGGCGAGCAGGGCCCAGGCGACACCCGCGGCGACCCCGGCGAGGAAACGGGCGCCCATGGTGAGCGCGTACGAGGAGGAGACCGCCGTGACGGTGTTGGCGGCGGCGAATCCGGCCATCGAGGTGAGCAGGAGCCGCTTGCGGCGCCGGCCGGCGGTGCGGGCGGCCAGGGGGACGGCGGTGAGGGCCGTTCCGAGGGCGTAGCCGGTGACCGACTGGCCCATGGCGGCCTCGCCGACGCCGAGGTCGGCGCTCATGCCGGGCAGGACGCCTGCGGGGAGGGTCTCGGTGAGGCTGGTGACGAAGACGGCGGTGGCGAGGGCGAGGAGCGCCGGGAGGGGCAACCGGTCGGAGTCGGGGCGGGGTTCGGGGGTGGGGGTGGCGGGACCTGCCGCCACCGTCGTGTCGTGGGTCATGTCCGTATGCTCGAACCCTCACATTGATGTGAAGGTCAAGCGATTCCCTGGAGGGGGCCTCCCATGCGGATCGGCGAGCTGTCCGAGCGCACCGGAACACCGCGCAGGCTGCTGCGCTACTACGAGGAGCAGGGTCTCATCGTCGCCGACCGGCTGCCGAACGGCTACCGCGTCTACGACGAGTCGAACGTGGACCGGGTCATGCAGATCCGGGGCCTGCTGGACGCCGGTCTGCCGACCCGGATCATCAAGCAGATCCTGCCGTGCCTGAACAAGCCGCGGATGATCCACTTCCCCGACGCGACCCCGGAGATGCTGGCGACGCTGGAGGACGAGCGGGACCGGATGACCGACCGGATCCGCTGCCTGACCCGGAACCGGGACGCGGTGGCGGAGTATCTGGACGCGGTACGGGAGAAGTTGGCGGCGGGGTCGTCGGCGTAGCCCGCACGGCCCCCGGCCGGATGCGCGGGTCCGGCCGGGTCCAGGGGACGGCGGGGTGTGCGGGTCCGGCCGGGTCCAGGGGGCGACCGGATGTGCGGGTCCGGCCGGATACAGGGGCGGCCGGGTGTGCGGGGTGGCTCAGGCCGCGTACGTCCGGTTCACGGCGGAGAGGACGGCCTGGACGGAGGCGGTGAGGACGGAGGTGTCCAGGCCCGCACCCCAGGCGCTGCGGTCCCCCACACGGCACTCGGCGTAGGCGGCGGCCTCGCCCGCACTGCCGGTGCTGACGGCGTGCTCGGAGAAGTCGAGTACGTCGACGGGGCCGGTGACTTCGGCCCGGGTGAGGGCGTCGGCGAGGGCGGAGAGCGGTCCGTTGCCCTTGCCCTCGGCAGGTGCGGTGCGGTCCCCGACGCGCAGGACGCAGGTGAAGCGGTGCTCGCCCGCCGCGTCGCGGTCGGTGCTCCAGGACTCCAGGGCGACGGGGCCGCTCCCCCGGCCCGGTTCCAGGTACGCGGCGCGGAAGATCGCGTGGAGGTCGTCGGGGGTGGCCTCGCCGCCGCTGTCGTCGGTCACCGCCTGGACGGCCCGGGAGACCTCGGGGCGCATCCGCTCCGGCAGGTCGAGGCCGTGGTGGGTGCGGAGCAGATGGGCGACTCCACCCTTGCCCGACTGGGAGTTGACGCGGATGACGGCTTCGTAGCCGCGGCCGAGGTCGGCGGGGTCGAGGGGCAGGTACGGCACGTTCCAGGGGGCGAGGTCCGGCGGGATCCCGGCCTCGGCGGCGTCCTTGGCGTGCCGGGCGAGGCCCTTGCTGATGGCGTCCTGGTGGGTGCCGGAGAAGGCGGTGTGGACGAGGTCGCCCACGTACGGGTGGCGGGGGTGGACGGGGATCCGGTTGCAGTACTCGACGACGTCACGGACGGCGTCGATGTCGGAGAGGTCGAGCATGGGATCGACGCCCTGGGCGTAGAGGTTGAGGGCGAGGGTCACCAGGTCGACGTTGCCGGTGCGTTCGCCGTTGCCGAAGAGGCAGCCCTCGACGCGCTGGGCGCCGGCGAGGACGGCGAGTTCGGCGCAGGCCACGCCGGTGCCGCGGTCGTTGTGCGGGTGGACGGAGAGGATGACGGAGTCGCGGCGGGCGAGGTGGCGGTGCATGTACTCGATCTGGTCGGCGTACACGTTGGGGGTGGAGATCTCGACGGTCGCGGGCAGGTTGTGGGTGACCGGCCGGTCGGGGCTCGCGTCCCACAGTTCGGTGAGACCGTCGCAGAGCTCCAGGACGAAGTCCGGCTCGGTGAGGTTGAAGGTCTCCGGGGAGAACTGGAAGCGGATGTCGGCGCCGGGGCGGGCCTCGGCGAGCCGCGCCATCAGGGTGGCGGCCTCCTGGACGGTGCGGCGGACCTCGGCCCGGTCGCGGCCGAGGACGGTCTCGCGCCAGACCGGTGAGGTCGCGATGTAGAGGTGGACGACGGTGCGCGGCAGGCCGTCGAGGGACTCGAAGGTGCGCTCGATGAGGTCGGGGCGGGCCGGGGTGAAGACGACCGGGGTGACGTCCTCGGGGACGGCGCCGGAGGCGACCCGGTCGGCGAGGTGGCGGACGAAGTCGAAGTCGGCGCGGCTGGCGGAGGGGTAGCCGACCTCGATCTCCTTGAAGCCGGTGCGGACGAGCAGCTCGAAGAAGCGCTGCTTGCGGTCGGTGTCCATGGGCTCGGCGAGGGCCTGGTTGCCGTCGCGGAGGTCGACGGGGACCCAGAGCGGGGCCCGCTCCAGCCGGGCGCCGGGCCAGCGGCGGTCGAACTCGGGGACGTGAACACGGTCCTGGAACGGGCGGTAGCGGTGGTACGGCATGGGGCCGGGGCGCTGCGGATTGCGGATCATGGCGCGTACCGTAACCACTCCTCAGCTCCTCAGACAAGTACTCCTCAGACAAGTTCGGGTAGATTCCTCGGGAGCGGCCCCGTGATCCGGGGAACGCACCCTCGATCCGGACCTCCGTCAGGACCCCGGACCGTCGGAGAACCACCGGACCCGCAGAGAATCAGGTGACCCCCATGTCGCTCGGCGCCCTACGCCCCAGCCCCTTGGTCGAACAGGCCGCCGAGCGGCTGCGCGAGCAGATCGTCCGCGGCCACTGGCCGGTCGGTACGAAACTCCCCGGGGAGACGACGCTCGCCAAGGAACTGGGCGTGGGGCGCTCCACCGTCCGCGAGGCGCTGCGTGCCCTGACGGGCGCGGGACTGGTCCAGCCCCGGCAGGGCGCGGGTGTCTTCGTGATCGCGACCCGCCCGACGGAGGACTGGCCGGCCCGCCTGCGCCGGGCGGCGGTGACGGACGTGTACGAGGTGCGGATGCTGGTCGAGGTGGAGGCGGCGCGCCTGGCGGCGCTGCGCAGGACCGAGGAGGACATGACGGCGATGCGGGAGGCGCTGGCCGGCCGGGTGGCGGCCGCCGCGGGCGACGACGCGGCCTTCGTCGACGCCGACATCGCCCTGCACGCGGCGATCGTGGCCTCGGCCCGCAACCCCGTCCTGACCGATCTGTTCGGGGAGTTCGCGCCGGTGCTCCGCGAGGGCCTGATCGAGCTGCTCGACCTGCTCGGACTGCGGGGCATCGACCTCCGGCACGGCGAGGACGCCCATGCCGACGTGGTCCGCGCCGTGGAGGAGGGTGACCCGGAGGAGGCCGCCCGGCTGACCCGCCGGGAGCTGGAGTCCACGCTGGCCCTGCTGCAGTCGACGCCCTGACCCCGCGGGGCGACACGGGACGGGCCCCGCGGCGTACGGCTCAGGCGGGGCCGCACGGCCCAGGCCTGGCCGTACGGTTCAGGCTGGGCCGTACAGCTCAGGCGGGCCGGGACCTACGGCTCAGGCCGGGTCGACGAAGACCACCGGGACCTCGTTGTCCTGGACGACCCGGCCGAGCAGGCCCGCGAGCTGTTCGCGTTCGGGGGCTTCGAGGCCGGAGGGCAGTTCCTCGATGCGGCGGCAGGTCTCGGTGTAGAAGTCCTCGGCGACGCGCGCGCCGTCCTCGGTGAGCGCGACCCGCACGGCCCGCCCGTCCTCCGGGTCGGGTTCGCGGCGGACGAAGCCGAGGCGGGAGGTGCGGTCGACGAGCCCGGTCAGGCTGGACTTGGCGAGCCCCAGCTTGGTGCCGAGCTCGCCCATTCCGGACGGGCCCGGCATCAGGACGCAGAGCAGCTGGCCCTGCTGCGGCGTCAGCCCGTACGCCCTGCCCGCGTCCGCGTAGACCGCGTTCACGAGGAAGGCGCCCCGCACCAGCGCGGTGACCACGCTCATCTTCCCGCCGTCGTCTTTCGCCATACGGCACAGAATACCTTCGCGATACGAACCATTCTCACTCCATCCGGCGGGCGCCTTCCAGGACGGCCTGGCGGATGCGGTGGTAGGTGCCGCACCGGCAGATGTTGCGGATGGTGTCGAGGTCGGCCTCGGTGACCTCGCGCCCGGCCTCGCGCGCCCGGCGGACGGTGGCGACCGCGGCCATGATCTGGCCCGGCTGGCAGAAGCCGCACTGGGCGACGTCGAGGTCGAGCCAGGCCTCCTGCATCGGGTGGAGTTCGGCGCCGACGGTGTCGGGGAGGCCCTCGATGGTGGTGACCTCGTCGGTCGGGGCCACGTCGTCGACGCGGACGGCGCAGGGCGTGAACGCCTTGCCGTTGAGGTGGCTCGTACAGGCCCGGCAGACGCCGACCCCGCAGCCGTACTTGGGGCCGGTGACGCCGAGGACGTCCCGGAGGACCCAGAGGAGCCGGACGTCGCCCTCGACGTCGGCGGTGACGGCCTTGCCGTTCAGGATGAAGGTGTGCTGCGGCACGGAGGGGCTCCAGGTCTCAGATGGTGCGGTCGCGGCCGTCGGTGGGTGAGGCCGGGACGGGCGGGACGGTCGGCAGGGGCGTGAAGGCGAGCGGCTCGGCGTGGTTGACGGGGAAGACCGTCGGCATCGTGCCGGTGGCCCGGCCGTAGGCACAGGCGACGGCGGCCATGGCGCCGGCGACGGCGAGTTCGCCCGCGCCGCCCGGCTTGTCGCCGCTCGGCGGCATCACGATGATCTCGAGCTCGGGCGGGGTGTTCCACTGCCGGGTGTAGAAGTACTGGTCCCAGCTGCCTTCGAGGAAGTGCCCGTCGCTCAGGTGCAGTCCGGAGGTCAGGGTGATGGCGATGCCGTCGGCGATGCCGCCCATCATCTGGGCCTCCAGGCCGCGCGGGTTGACCGCGAGGCCGACGTCCACGGCGCAGACGATCTTCGTCACGCGCGGTCCGGTGTACGCGTTGGGGATCTTCCGTCCGGTGGTCTCCGGCCGGCAGTCGATCTCGGCGAGGATCGCGACGGCCGAGTGGTACTCGGTGTGCACGGCGATGCCCTGGCCCGTGCCGGCCGGCATGCTCCGGCCCCACTTCCCCACCTCGGCGACCTTGTCGAGGACGGCACGGGCCCGCGCGTCCTTGACGAGCCGGCGCCGCATCGCGTACCGGTCCTGGCCCATCTGCCTGGCCAGTTCGTCCATGACGAGTTCCTGGGCGCAGCGGACGTTGGGCGAGTAGATGTTCCGCATGGAGCCGGTGTTGAAGCCCTTGTCGGTCTCGGCGAGGAGCTGGGTGGTGACGCCGAGGTGGTAGGGGCTGATCTGGGTGAGCTGGAACATCGTCTCGGAGAAGGTGGCGTCGGCGACGGGCAGCCGTGCCACCTCCGCCGTGAGGACCTCGCCGACGCCGTGCCCGAAGTCGGTGGCCACGGAGGTGTGGCGCTGCTCGTACGTGAGGACCTCGCCGAGCGAGTACGTGGCCCGCACCCGGGAGGTGGACATCGGGTGCGTACGTCCCTGCCGGAAGTCGTCGGTGCGGTGCCACATCAGCTTCACGGGCTTGCCGAGGGCCTTCGAGATCTCAGCGGCCTCGTGCGCGGCGTCGGAGAACAGCTTGCGGCCGAAGGAGCCGCCGCCCTCGGTGACGTGGACGCGGACGGCGGTGGGCGGCAGGCCGAGCTTGAGGGCGATCTGCTCCTGGGCGACGATCGGCGCCTTGAGCGAGGCCCAGATCTCCGCGGAGTCCTCCCGCACGTCGGCGATCGCGCAGTTGGTCTCCAGGGCGGCGTTGCTGGCGAAGTGGAAGGTGAAGCGGGCGTCGACGGCCTTGGTGAGGAGCGGCAGCGCCGGGACGACGAGCGGGAGTTCGGCCCGGCGGAGCTTCTCCAGGATCGTGGCGTCGGAGGCGCCCTCGGCGGTGCCGGGCCCCCAGTCGACCCGGAGGGCGCGGACGGCGTCGACGCACTGGCCGAAGGTGCGGCCGCGGACGGCGACGCCGGTGGAGACGGTGACGACGCCGGTGATGCCGGGCATGGCCCGGACCTCGGCGAGGTTGGCCACGGAGCGGACCGTGCCGTTGATGGTGGGCGGACGGCAGACCATGGTGGGCAGTGCGTCGGGGACCTGGAGGTCCATGGCGAACTTCTTGCGCCCGGTGACCGCTTCGAGGGCGTCGACGCGGCGCTGGGCGGTGCCGATGACGCGGAAGCCGTCCGGGTCCTTGAGCGTGACCTCCACCGCCGCGTCGGTGACGGCGGCGGCCTTCACGGCCAGTTCGCCGTAGCCGAGCAGCGCGCCGGCCGGGGAGAGGACGGTGCCGGCCTTCGTGGTGAGGGTCTCGACGGCCTCGCCGAGGACGAGGGAGGCGGCGTGCAGCAGCCGGGCCCGGGCGAGGGCGGCGGCGACCCGGATCGGGGTGTAGGTGGAGTAGGTGGTGTTGGAGCCCCCGGTGAGCTGGTTGAAGAGCAGCTCGGGGCGGGCGTCGGCGAGGGTGACCCTCACCTTGTCCAGGGGCAGGTCGAGCTCCTCCGCGACGATCATGGCGCTGGAGGTGGTGACGCCCTGGCCGACCTCGGCGCGGGGCAGGGCGAAGTGGGCCGTGCCGTCGGCGTCGACGCGGATGGTGATGAGGTTGCTGGTGGGCAGGGCGGCGAGCGTGAGCAGCTCGTTGAGGTCGAGGAGTTCGGCCGGTCCCGGCAGCGAGGGGATGAGCGCAGGCACCGCGGCGGCGGCCTGCCGCGGGGCGAGGGCCTCGGCCCCGAGCTGGGCGGCGACGGTGAGGGTGGGCGCGGCCAGGACGTAGCCGAGGAACCGGCGCCGCCCGATGCCGGGCTCGCTCACGGGACTCCCGTCCCCGGTGCCGCTCGTGTGGTGCTCGTCCCGCGCGGGGTGCCGCCTCGCCATTCGGTCTGCCCTTTCGCCGTGAACCCGGCTTGCTACCGCCGAGTATTCTCAGAGGCGACGATCATCGCGCATGTGGGGGACCTCCGGGAGCCGTTCGGACGTGGACGTCTTGTGCGGAGGTCCTGCGGGGACACCGTGCGGGAGGCGCCGTCGTAGGGTCGCGCCATGACCGAAGCCGCGCACGTCACCGCCACCCGCCGTTCGTACGACACCGTCGCCGTCGACTACGAGCGGCTGCTCGCCGGTCAATTGGCGACGACGCCGCTGGACCGGGCGATGCTCTCCGGCTTCGTGGAGAAGGTGGCGGCGGCGGAGGGGCCACGCCTGATCGGCGACCTGGGGTGCGGGACGGGCCGGGTGACCTCCCACCTCCGCGAGCTCGGCGCCGACGTCTTCGGCGTGGACCTGTCGCCCGGGATGATCACGGTCGCCGCGGACACCTACCCGGGGCTGCGCTTCGAGGTGGGGTCCATGACGGCGCTCGACCTGCCCGGCGCCTCGCTCGGCGGGGTCCTCTCCTGGTACTCGACGGTCCACATGCCCGAGGACGAACTCGTGGCCTCCTTCGGCGAGTTCCACCGGGTCCTCGCGCCGGGCGGGTACGCGCTGGTCGCCTTCAAAGTGGGCGACGAGCGGGTCCGGCTGGAGCGTGCCTACGGGCACGAGGTCGCGCTCGACGTGTACCGCTGGTCACCCGACCGTCTGGCGGCCCTGCTGGCGGCGGCGGGCCTGGCGGAGTCGGCCCGCCTGGTACGGGAGCCGGACCTCGGGGAGAAGACGCCGCAGGCCTTCCTCCTGACGCGCAAGCCGCGCGCCTGAGCCGGGTCGCTCGACGGACGCGCGGCCCCGCAGGCGCGCACCACCGCCCCGGAGCCGGGCGACGGGCCGGAGCCGGGCAGCGGGGCGGAGCCGGACGCCGGGGCGGAGCCGGGCTCCCGTCCTGAGCTGGGCTCGGGAGAGGCGGGCGCGCTGGCCGCCGCCGGCGATGAGGGCGTTGACGGAGGCCATCGGGTCCCCGCCGACCGACTTGGCGAGCAGCGCCCCGAGGACCAGCGGGCCGAGGGCCACCGCGAGCGCCGAGCCGGTGGCGGTGACGTGCTGGAGGCGGCGGGTGCGCCGGGCGTCGAAGGTCATGAACCCAGTCCATCAGCGGGCGCCGGCCGCCGGATCGGTCGACGTACTCAGCTGCCCGTACCCGGCTACTCAGATGTGCTCACGCGCGGATCCCGGGGGCTCGCGCACCGGCCCCTCCGATCCCGGAGGACGCCGGTCCCCGTCCGGTCGGCGGAACTCCGCGCCGCCCGGGGCGCGGTGTCCGGGGCCCGCGGCGCCGTCGTCCGCGCCCGCGCCGCCGCGCGCGTACCCGGCGCGTACCGTACGGGGACACGCACGTGAACGAAGGAGCTTCGCCGCCATGGCCGACTACCGGATCGAGACCGTCCGCACCGGGTACCGGAACTGGACCGCCCGCAACGACCGGGGTGCGGAGGTCCGGATGGCCGCCGCCGACGACGCGGACGCACAGCCCTCGTTCACCCCGGTCGAGTTGTTGCTCGCGGCGATGGGCGGCTGCGGCGGCCTCGTCATCGACCGGACGGCGCGGGCCGTGGACCACGACGACCTGCGGATCGTGGTGGAGTCGGTGTCGGGACCCGAGGACGACGGCCGGCTGGGCCGGATCCGGGTGAGCTACGAGTTCGACCTGCCGGACAACAACCCCAAGGCGGCCGAGGTGTTCGCCCGGGGAGTGCGCCTGACGCACGAGAAGTTCTGCACGGTCAGCCGGACCGTGGAGCACGGCGCGCGCGTGGAGGCGATCCTGCCGGACGGTACGGTCGGCTTCGAGGGCTGACGGGCAGGAGGGGCGTCACTCCTCGATCGCGCCGCCGATCCGGCGCAGATGGCGGCGGAAGGTGTACGCGGGGTCCTCGGCGCGGCCCGCGAGGTAGTCGTCGAACCGGGTCTGCTCGCGCAGGGTCTCCCCCGCCCTGATCCGGCGGGCCTGCTCCCGCTCGGTGCGGAAGAGGGCCCGGGCGGCCTCCAGGACGGCGTCGGCGCGGTCGGCCGCGACGAAGACCACGCCGTCGTCGTCGCCGAACACCACGTCGGCGGCGGTCACCTCGTGGTCGCCGAACCGCGCGGTGGTCAGCGCGTCCGGGTCCCGGTCGTCGAGGCGCACGGGGCCGGGCGCGTGGCGTCCGTACGAGAAGACGGGCAGTCCGATCTCCAACAGGTCGGGGGTGTCCCGGTGCAGCCCCCAGACGACGACCCCGGCGACGCGCGCCGCCTCGGCCTCCAGGACGGCGAGGTCGCCGATGCAGGCCTCGTCGCGGCGGCCCGCGTTGTCGATGACGAGGACGTCGCCGGGTGCGGCCGCCGTGAAGGCCTCCAGGAAGACGTCGACGCTTCCGTAGTGGCGGGCGGGCAGCACCCGGCCGGCGACGCGCTGCCCGGCGACGACGGGCAGGATCCCGGCGGGCGCGGCCCGCAGCGGCTCCCCGAGCCGTACACAGGCGTCGGCGATCAGCGGCGTGGAGAGGTCGGCGAAGTCCTTGAGCATCTGGCGTTCCGATCCGTCCGTCGGCGGGCGCGGTGGGCTGAGCCCGATGCTAGGGGGTGTCCGGAGGGTCCCGCACAGCACTCACGGCGTCCGGCGGGTGTCCGGGGAGTGGGGGTGCCCGGGGAGTCCCGCACAGCACCCACGGCGCCCGGCCCCCCTCGGCCCCGCGGTGCGGGAACGGCACCCGTCGCAAATTGCCTCGACACCGGGCACGGTGATCGGGGACGCTTCGCGCGATGACAAGAATCGACGACACACCGCCCGCGTGGGACGAGCGCACCCAGCTCACCACGTTCCTCGACTACGCCCGTGACACCGCCCGCGCCAAGTGCGAGGGCGTCTCCGCGGAGAACGCCCGCAAGGCGCTCCTGCCGGCTTCCCCGCTGATGACCTTGAGCGGGCTGATCAACCATCTCCGCTGGGTCGAGTACTACTGGTTCCAGGTGGTCTTCCTCGGCGAGGAGGACCGGGGTCCCTGGACCGATGAGGATCCCGACCGCGAGATGCGGATCGCCGTCGACTTCCCGCTCCCGCAGCTGCTCGACGAGTACGCGGAACAGAGCGCCCGCTACCGCGAACTGGTCGCGGGGAACGGCCTGGACGCCAAGGCCGCCCGCCCGGTGCGCAACGGCCTCCACGTCGACCTGCGCTGGATCCTCCTCCACCTCACCGAGGAGACGGCCCGCCACAACGGCCATCTGGACATCCTGCGCGAGCTGCTCGACGGCACGACGGGCGACTAGGAGCCGTCCGGGCGGGGCCGGCCTCCCCGCTCAGTCGAGCCAGAGGTCGCGGACCCGCCGCACGGGGTCCGCGGCCGTCCGGGGCTCCGCGTCCCAGATCTTCGCGGTGCGCTCCGCGGACGTGTAGCGCGGCCAGTCGGCGCCCGGGTCCTGGTCGGTGACGAAGGCGACCCAGGCCCGGTGCATCGCGTCGGCGAGCGCGCGCGGCGGCGCGTCCCCGGCGACGGCGGCGACGCCCTCGGCGTCGAGGAGGTCGAAGGCGAAGGGCAGGTCCAGGCAGTGGAAGGCGAGGCCGAGGGCCGGGGACTGCCAGCGGAACTCGTAGAGCCAGGTGGGCCGTTCACGCGCGGCGCGGGCGTCGGCGACGGCGACGTTCGGGGCGCGGAAGACGGTGTCCGTCAGCGCCTGGCCGAAGTACCGCTCCTCGCCGCCCGCCGCGTACGCCTCGGCGAAGTCGTCGGCCCTGGCGGGGTTCAGGCCGAGCCCGCCGAGGAGGACGGGCAGCGGCGGGCCCTCGGGGCCCGGCGCCGGGATCATCGTGAACTCGTCCTCGGTGAAGCCGAGCATCAGCGGCACGTCGGCGCCCGCCTCGCCCGTCGTCAGGGCGTCCAGGACGGGTACGGGGATCAGCTCGCCGTCGGCGAAGGGGGCGAGGGCCAGCATCGGCGGCAGGCCCTCGCGGTCCGGTCCGGGCTCGCCCAGGCGGTCCTGGAGGTCGAGGAGTTCGTCGTCGGTCAGGTCGCGCAGGGCGGCGGCGGTGGCCGGGACGCCGGTGCGGGAGGTGAACAGCCGGGCCGCGGCGCGGGCGACCTCGGGCCCGTCGGGTCGCATGACGGCGCCGGAGACGGAGAGCGCGCCCCGGAAGAGGCCCTGTGCCGACGGGACGGCGAGCAGGGTCTGCACGGCGCCGCCGCCGGCCGACTGACCGGCGATGGTGACCTTGGCGGGGTCGCCGCCGAAGGCGGCGATGTTGTCCCGCACCCACTCCAGGGCCGCGATCCAGTCGCGTACGCCCCGGTTGTCGGGCGCGCCCTCCAGGTGCAGGAACCCCTCGATGCCCAGCCGGTAGCCGACCGACACCAGGACGACCCCGTCCCGGTTGAACGCGGACCCGTCGTACCAGGGGCTCGCCGCCGAACCCGCCACGTATCCCCCGCCGTGGATCCACACCAGGACCGGCAGTCCCGCCTCCGGGTCCGCCTCCGGCGTGAACACGTTCAGGTTCAGCACCCCGGCACCCGGGATCGACGGCTCCGGAATCGTCGTGACGTCCGCGAACGGACGGCGCTGGGCGGTCGGCCCGTACGCCGTCGCGTCCAGCGGCTCCGACCAGGCCTCCGGCGGCACCGGTGCGGCGAACCGCAGATCACCCACCGGCGGCTGCGCGTAGGGGATGCCCAGGAAACGCAGACTGCCGTCCGCACGGCGTTCGCCGCGCACGGGTCCTCGGGCGGTGGTGACGATGGTGCTCATGGGGTGCTGCTCCTTCTGCGCGGGCACACGGGGCCGAGGAAAGGAGCCTGTCACCCCTCACTTACACGTGTCAATACCACGGGAAGGCAGCCCCCGGCACGGCACCGGAGAGGCCGGGAGAGCGGGAGCCCGCGGTCGAGGCCGGCGCCCGCGCCCGGGCACTGCGAGGGGGAGCGTCAGGAGGTCGGCGGCAGGGCGTAGTTCGTGAAGCCGAGCCAGTCGAGGGTCACGCAGGGGTCGTCGCCGAGCACCCAGGCGTCGTGACCCGGCTTGACCTCCATGTAGTCGCCCGCGCCGAACTCGGCCGTCTCGCCGTCGTTCATGACGACCTTCATGCGGCCGCTGATCACGTAGCCGACGTGCGAGGCCTGACAGCTGTCGGTGCCGGCGATGGGCTTGACGTGCTTGGACCACTGCCAGCCCGGTTCGAAGACGGCGCGGCCGACCGAGCCGCCGTCGCCGATGAGCAGGTCCAGCCTGCCCTTGCCGTCCTCGAAGGGACGCGTCTCGTCCGCTGAGTCGAAGGTCTTCCGTACGATCCCGGCCATCGCGTACTCCCGGCGGTGGAAAGGGTCCGATCCCCGAGTCCGCTTCCAGGCTACGCCGGGGCGGCACCCACCACCGCGCGCACGACCCCGAGCGCGGTCGTGCACATCGATACCGAGTATCGTCCGGCCTTGCATTGAATTTTTGTTGAACGGAAATCGCCTTTTGGTGGATCCCTGCACATTCACGGCTCTTTTTCTGTGCGCATCCCTTATCGGACAGACCTACACATAAAGGCCAGATAAGCGCACAATGAAGCAGCGGCGCGATTGCCGCGATGCGGCCTGACGTGCATGACGCCAGAAGGAGGCGAGTCACATGGCCGACGTCTCTCACCGTCATGGTGATATCGCGGGACACCCCGATGCGTCGGAAATGCGGGACCGTTACGCCCGTATGCTCCAGACCCGAGGTGTCGCGGCTGTCGAGGAGCTCGTGATCCTCGCCGGCGTATGGGCCGCGATCTCCGCCTACACGGTCCACTTCTCCGCCGCCCGGCCGGAACTCGCCATCAGCAACCTGATCGTCGGCATCTCGCTTGCCGTCCTCGGCCTCTGCATGTCGATGGCCCCCGAGCGGTCGCAGGACCTCAACTTCGTGGTCCTGCTCATGGGCGCGTGGCTGATCGTCTCGCCGTGGGTGGTCTCGCGGAACCCCGACACCGGCACGATCCTCAGCAATGTGATCACCGGTGCGTGCGTCTGTCTGTTCTCCCTGACGGCCGGCGGACTGCTCATGAGCAAGAGAAGGACCTGATCAAGAGAAGGGCGTGACGTTCTGACACTCCCTCTCCCCGACCACCGTTGATCCTCTCCCGGAACGGCGGCATCTCCCCTCACCGGAGGTGCCGCCGTTCACCGCGTTCTGTACGTGAACTGCAACCACCCGGTAACGAATTGACCCACATGGTTTCAGCCACATAAGTTCTGCGTAAAGCTTGCTCCACAGGGACAGGCTCCCGCTCGCATACCCAGTCCTTGGGGGGACAAAGTGAACTGGTACCTCGACGTTCTCAAGAAGTACGCGGTGTTCAACGGCCGTGCGCGTCGGCAGGAATTCTGGATGTTCTTCCTGTTCAACGTCATCGCGGCGGTCATCCTCATGATCGTCGACTCGCTGCTCGGCACGTACCCGCTGCTGTACGGCATCTACGGCCTGGCCGTCCTGATCCCGGGCCTGGCCGTGACCGTCCGCCGCCTGCACGACACCGGCCGCTCCGGCTGGTGGATCCTGATCGACCTCGTTCCGCTGGTCGGCGCCATCATCCTGATCGTCTTCCTCGCCACCGAGGGCGAGCAGCACCAGAACGCGCACGGCCCGAACCCGAAGCTGGCCCCGGCCTACTGACGGTCCCCGCCCTGCTGAAGGACCCGCTCACACGCGCGGCCCCCGGAGTTCTCTCCGGGGGCCGCACCCGTTTCCTGCCCAGTGACGGTTCGGCGCGTTTCCCCGCGCCGCCTTGTGCAGGATGGCGCACGACCGGCCCCCGCGGGCCCGCCTAGCCTCGCCGCAACAGCACGAACGAGGGGCGGTACCACCGGTGAACTGGCACATCCACGACTACCGCGAGAGCGATCTCGCCGCCGTCGTCCATCTGATCGACACCACCGCCGAGCTCGGGCAGGAGTCCGTCTTCTCGCTCGCCGAGTGCATCGGCGCCCTCACCACCCGTCAGCCGGCCGTCGTCGCCGTGCACCAGGGCGCCCCCATCGGGGCGGCGCTCGCCTGTGTCTCCGGCGAGCGGGCCTGGGTCATGCGGATCGCGATCTCCTCGGCGTGGCGGGGCCGCGGCCTCGCCAGCGCCCTGCTCGTGGAGCTGGAGCGGCGGCTCGTCGCGGCCCGCGTCGGACGCATCGCGTACGTCCTGCCGGAGGAGGAACTCCTCGGCGAGGGCCTGCTGAACGCCGGGTACACGCGCCAGCCGGCCGTCGCGTACTTCGAGAAGGTGGAGCCGCTGCACGGCCCCGCCGCCGGCCTCCTCGACGACCTGGGCGGCCGGCTGCTCCCCGGCGACCTGTGGGCGAAGGTCGCCGGCATGGAGCGGGAGAAGGACCTCATCGAACGCCGGGTGGTACTGCCCCTGGCCGAGCCGGAGCGCGCCACCCGGCACGGCGTGCGACCGCCGCGCGCGGTCTGCCTGTTCGGCCCGCCCGGCACCGGCAAGACCACCTTCGCGCGCGGCATCGCCTCCCGGCTCGGCTGGCCCTTCGTGGAGATCCTGCCGTCCCGCCTCGCCGACGAGGGGAACCTCGCGGCCGCCCTGCGGTCGGCGTTCGCGCGGATCGCCGAGCTGGAGCGGGTCCTGGTCTTCATCGACGAGGTCGAGGAGATCGCCCCGGTCCGCTCGGAGCCCGCCCAGCCCGGCGGCATGCACGGGGTGACGAACGAACTCCTGAAGCTGATACCGGGCTTCCGTGAGCGGGACGAGCGGCTGCTCGTCTGCGCGACCAACTCGATCCGCTCCCTCGACCCGGCGTTCCTGCGCCCCGGCCGCTTCGACTACCTCATCCCGATCGGTACGCCGGACAAGGCGGCACGGGCCGCCATCTGGGCCCGGTACACCGAGGGGCGGCCGGACGTCGACATCGACGAACTCGTGCTCGCCAGCGAGCTGTTCACTCCCGCCGACATCGAGCACGCGGCCCGGATCGCCGCCCAGGCCTCCTTCGAGCGTGACCTCGTCGCGGTCGGCGGGCGCGGCGGGGACGACCCGGTGCCCGGGGCGAGCACGGCGGACTACCTGGAGGCCATCGCGGAGTGCCGGCCGACGGTCACGCCGGAGATGGTCGAGCAGTTCGCCGCGGACATCACCTCACACGCCCGCACCTGATGGTGAACCGGTCCCCGGCCGCGTCCAGTTCGGCCCGGTCGGGCGGCTGGGCGCCGGGCCGGGAGACGGTGACGGCCGCGGCGGCGCTCGCCCTGCGCAGCAGCCTCGCGAGGTACTCGGCGCCGAGCCCGTCGAAGGTCTTCCGCCCGGCGAGGACGTCGAGGACGGCGGACATGAAGGAGTCGCCCGCGCCGACCGTGTCGACGACGGTGACCTGCGGCGTCTCCGAGGTGACCGTCTCCCGGCCGGTGAAGGCGAGCGATCCCGCCGCGCCCCGGGTGACCAGGACGACGGCCGGGCCGAGCGCCAGCCAGCGGGCGGCGACCGCCTCCGGCTCCTCGCCGGGGTACAGCCAGGCCAGGTCCTCGTCGCTCGCCTTCACGAGGTCGCTCAGCGCGACGCAGCGCTCGACGCGGGCGACGGCCTCGGCGTGCTCCCCCATCAGTTCGGGCCGCACGTTGGGGTCGTAGCTGACCGTGGCCCGGACGCGGAGCCGCTCGACCCGGGCGAGGACGGTGGCCGCGCCGGGGGCGGTGACGGCGGCGATCGAGCCGATGTGCACATGGACGGGCCGGTCCACGAGGAGCTCCCCGGTCTCCAGGGTCCAGGCGATGTCGAAGGTGTACGAGGCCCCGCCGTGCGCGTCGAGCGCGACGACCGCCGACGGGGTGCGTACGGGAGCGCCGCCGACCTCCACCCGTACCCCCGCGCCCTTCAGATGGTCCGCGATCAGCCGGCCGGTGGGGTCGTCGGCGAGCTGGGTGAGCAGGGTGACGTCCCGGCCGAGGCGGGCGAGGCCGTAGGCGACGTTGGCGGGGCTGCCGCCCGGGTGGATCCGTTCGGTCCCGTCGGCTCCGCGCACGATGTCGGCGACGCACTCGCCGATCACCAGGATGGACATGGGTCAGAGCTCCTTGGCGTAGGTGTCCTGGTAGCCGGCCCGGCCGCCGAAGACGTTGAGGCCGACGTGACCGTCGGTATAGGTGCCCGCGGGGTCGGTGAGGTCGATGATCCGGTTCCCGTCGAGGAAGACCTGGATGCGGGTGCCCTGGTGGACGATCCGCAGATCGTACGTGGCGCCGTGCCGGACGAGCGCGGGGACCCGGGCGAGGGCGGCCGCGTCGTCGAAGGAGCCGCCGCGCCGGACGACGAGGCGGACGGCCCGGAGGTCGGGGTCGACGTTGAGGACGTATCCGTCGGCGCCGTCGGCGGAGGCCCGCCAGATCAGGGAGGCGGCTCCCCTCGTGCCGTCGGGGCCGCCGAGCCGGAGCAGGGTGGTGAGTTCGAGGTCGGCGAAGCGGCGGGTGGACATCGCGTCGCTGTCGCGGTCGAAGACCCCGGTGTGTCCGGCGCCGGTGGCCTCCCAGCGGCCTGCGGGGACGGTGGTGAGGGTGCCGAGGTCCGTGCGGAACTCCCCCGGCGGCGGGGGCTCGGGCAGGGCGGGGAGCGTCCCGCCGAGGCGGCAGGTGGAGGCGAGGCGGTGGACGGCGAGTTCGGCGATCCGGACCGTGCCGCCCTCGGCGGTGAAGGCGATCCCGTCGGCGTCGGGGTCGGGCAGGACGAGGCTGGTGACGACGGCCTCGCCGTCGCCGCCGAAGGCCTCCACGGAGGAGGAGTCGACGAGGATCCGCAGCCGGACCGTCCGGCTGCCGTCGGCGGCCGGGACGGCCGCGAGCGGGGCCTCGGTGCGGCCCGCGAAGTACCGGGTGAAGTCGGTGCGTCCGGAGGTGGTGCGGTCGACGAAGAGGCGTTCGCGGACGCCGTCGTAGCCGACGAGGGTGGCCTGTCCGTCCTTCGTCCGCAGGTGGAAGGCGAAGCCGGTCGCGGCGCCGGCCGGAGGCAGGACGAGTGCGGCCTCCAGGTCGTACGTGGTGCCCGTCAGACCGGCGCAGGGGTCGGGTGCGCCGGGCCCGGCCGTGAGGTCCCTCCGTACGGTCGTGTCCGTGCGCAGCGAGGTCAGTTCGGCGACGGGCCACTGGCGCAGGACGGGGCCGTCCGCGCCGTCGGCGAGGGTGAGTTCACGGGGAAGGGAGTGCTGGCCGTTCCACGGGTGGGTGGGGGCGCTGAACGGGTAGTCCCAGTTGGTGGTCCAGCCGAGCCAGACCCGGCGCGCGTCGGGCAGGTCCGCGAAGGTGATGGCCGCGTAGAAGTCGCGGCCGTGGTCGCTGCGCGGGGCCGGGCCCGGGGCCTGGTGGGCGGTGAAGGAGGTGCCGTTCCAGTCGCCGGTGAGGTGGCGGGCGGTGGAGCCGTCGGTGGAGCGGGCGGCTCCGGTGCTGAAGGTGAGGACCCAGACCGTACGGGCGGGGTCGCCGCCGACCGGGAGCGGGAAGAGGTCGGGGCACTCCCAGACCCCGCCGCCGGTCACCCAGTCCCCGTAGCCGAAGGAGCTGGTGTGGCTCCAGTGGAGGAGGTCCCGGGAGGTGAGGAAGCGCACGTGGTCGCCGCCGGACACGACCATGACCCACTGGTCGCGGGCCTCGTCCCGGACCACCTTCGGGTCGCGGAAGTCCCAGCCGCCGTCCGGGCCTCCGGGGTTGCCGACGAGCGGTTCGGGGCCTCCGTACGGCTGCCAGGAGCGGCCCCGGTCGGTGCTGTAGGCGGCGCGGACCGCCTGGTTTCCGCCGATCTTGTCGGGGTGGTAGCTCGTGTAGTGGGCGATGAGGCCGGAGCCGCCGCCGAACAGGCCGGAGGCGTCGCCGTGATCGGCGACGGCGCAGCCGGACCAGCGGTGGCCGTACTCGTTCCAGTCGAGGGCGATCGGCAGCGCGCGCCAGTGGAGGAGGTCGGTGGAGACGGCGTGCGCCCAGCGGCCCTCGGCCTGGTGGAAGAGGTGGTACTCGCCGTCGAGGTACACCAGCCCGTTGGGGTCGCTGCCCGGTCCGGAGCGCGGCGAGTGGTGGACGGCGGGCCGGTACGGCTCGGTGTAGTGGTCGCGCGCGTCGGCGGCGTACACGTCCTGGAAGTACGCGGTGCCGCCGGCCGCGACGAGGCCGACGGTGTCGCCGGTGGCGGTGGCGGGAGCGCGCAGGGCGTCCACCCCGTCCACGGAGGCGGTGAACTCGCCGCCGACGAGGTGGATTTCGACGCGGTACGGGGTTCCCGCGCCGATCGGACGTACGGACGGCTGCCCGGTGGCGAGGACGGCACGGCTCCCGTGGTCGAGGAGCCGTATCGAGCCGGTCGCGGTGTCCAGGAGGAGTTCGTGGCCGCGGACGAGGAGCCCGGCGGCGTCCGCTCCGGCGAGCCGCACGTCGGCGGAGACGACGAGGTCGGCGCCGGCCGGGGCGGGGGCGGTGCGCAGCCCGTCGTTTCCGCGCAGGCCCTTGAGGTCGCGGGTCCAGGTGCCGGAGAGGGTGGTGGCGCCCGGGAGTTCGGCGGGCGGCCCGGCGGCGGTGATGTTCTCGAAGGAGACCCGTCCGTTGTAGGCGAGGAGCCCGGGGCGGCCGGAGAGGTGCGGGGCGGGCGCGGGGTCCTCGGTGTCGATGACGGGGGCGTAGCCGTCGGGACGGAGGAAGTCGCTCTGCCAGTGGACGCGGAGGCGTCGGCCCTCGGACTCGACGCGCAGGCGGTGGACGGTGCCGGGGGTGATCGTGGTGGCGTGGGTGGCGAGGGTGGTGTCGCCGTCCACGCGGTAGAGGCGGAGGCGGCCGAGGTTGGGGTCGGCCTCGACGGCGTAGCCCCGGGTGCCGGTGGCGTCGGCGCGGACGAGGAGGGCGGCGACGGCGTACGGGTCGTGGAGGACGACGTCCGCCTGGACGGAGGTGTCGTGGGCCTCGTCCGCGGCGATCGTGCGGATGTTGACGCCGTCGGGTGCGGCGCCGGTGAGCCCCAGCGGGGTCGGGGTCCAGGTGCCGCTGCCGGTCCAGCCGCTGAGGTCGGTGGTGACGGACCAGGTCCGGGGAGGTCCGAAGGTGACCGTGCCGCCGTCGGCGAGCAGGCCGACGTGGCCGGCGACGTGGCGGTGGTCGACGGTGGTGAGGACCTGCTCGCCGTCGACGTGGACGGTGAGGGCGGGCCCGTCGACGGTGACGTCGAGGGTCGCGCCGGGTCCGTTGCCGCCGGAGGCGAGGGTGGTGCCGCTCGCGAGGTCGACGAGTTCGACCTGGCCGTTCGCGGGTTCCAGGAGGACGGCGTAGCCGGTGGTGCCGTCGGCCGCGGCCCGCAGGACGAGCCCGCCCCGGGCGTGCGGGGTGGCCGGATCGGCCGCGATCCGGACGGAGCACCCGGCGCGGGCGCCGATCCGGTGCTCGGTCACGGCGAGCGCGGTGCCGGGGGCGGCGGACGCGCGCTGTCCGCCGTCCGGGGTGCGCTGCCAACTCCCCCGGTACGGAAGGGGGTCGGGGAGCGGCGAGGTGACGGGCTCGGGGGGCGTCGCGGTCCGGCGGCGGCGCGCGGGGGCGGCCTCGGCGGTGCGGGGTGCGGCGAGGGCGGGCAGGAGGGCGAGTCCGCCGGCCTGGAGCAGGGTGCGGCGGTGGAGGGGGAGCTCGGGGATACGCATGGGGGCCTCCTCGGCGGTGGGGTGGCGCCTGTACGGAAGAGGGGGGCCGGTGCCGGGCACGGGCCCGGCACCGGGAGGGCCGTCAGGGCCAGAGCGGCCGCGGGGCCGTCTCGATCGGGGCCATGTGCCAGGCGTCGAGGCGGGTGACGGTCGCCCGGCCGGTGGCGGTGAGCGAGACGCCGGTCGCCTGGTCGGGGCGGGTCGGGTAGACGCGGGCGGCGAGGGCGCGGCCGTTGGCGAAGATCTCCAGGGCGGAGTGGTCGACGAGGACGCGGAGTTCGACCGTGCCGTCCGGGCCGAGGGGCAGGGCGCCGTGGCGGGGTGCGGTGTCGACGTCCGGGTCCAGGCTGCTCGCCTCGCGGTGGAGGCGCAGGGTGCCCGAGGTGCCGGAGGCGTCACGTGCGAGCTCGACGACGGTCCGCTCGGCGCCGTCCGGGGTCTCCCGTACTCCGAGCCGTACCGTGGCACCGGGGGCGAGGCGCAGGGTGGCCTCCAGGTCGAGCTGGTCCCCGCGGACGGCGTCCAGATCGGCGTCCCCCTCGAAGGGGCCGAGGTGCACGTGGTCGCGGCGAAGGCGTGACAGTTCGGGCACGGGGGCCTGGGCGAGGGCGCCGTCGGGGCCGAGGGTGACGAGGCGCGGCAGGGACATCACCCCGGACCAGCCGGCGTGGGCGGTGGCCTCCTCGCCACGGCCCTCCTGGAGCCAGCCGAACATGATGCGGCGGCCGTGCGCGTCGCGCGTCGACTGGGGCGCGTAGAAGTAGTTCTGCCCGTAGTCGAGGCGGTGCAGGGCGGTCGGCTCGAAGCGGTCGCCCTCGTAGCGGCCGGTCCAGTAGAGCGGGTGGTGGGTGGCTCCCTGGTCCCAGGCGGAGAAGGCGAGCACGTCGGTGCCGCCCACCCGGAAGAGGTCGACGCACTCCCACATGGTGCCGGTCCAGTCGGGGTCGGCGGCGGTGCCCCGGCTCGCGTCGCCGGTCAGGAGCGGGCCGACGTACCGCCAGTGGCGCAGGTCGTGGGACTCGTACAGGAAGGCCGTGCCGCCCTCGCCGCGGATGCCGGAGCCGACGAGCTGGCGCCAGACGTCGCCCTCCTTCCACACGCAGTGGTCGCGGTACGCGGTGATGTCGACGCCCGCCGGGGGTGCGGCGATCACCGGGTTGCCGGGGTCCTTCGTCCAGTGCCGCAGGTCGGGGCTGCCGGTGGCGACGCAGGGCAGTTCGCGCTCGCCGTGCCGGCCGGAGTAGACGAGCGTGGGCACTCCCCCGTCGTCGACGAGGACGCCGGACCAGCAGCCGTCGCGGTCGGGTCCTGTGCTGCCGGGGACGAGGGCGACGGGTTCGTCGGTCCACGTGACGAGGTCGGCGGAGGTGGCATGGCCCCAGTGGATGCGGTGGTGGGCGGGGGCGAGCGGGTTGTACTGGTAGAAGAGGTGGTAGACGCCGTTCCAGTGGCTGAGCCCGTTGGGGTCGTTGAGCCAGCCGCCGGGGGACGTGAAGTGGAAGCGGGGCCGGTGCGGGTCGCGGAAGGCCCGCTCGGCGAGGCCCTCTTCGACGGCGGGGGCGATCAGGTCCTGTGTCATGCGGCGGTGTTCTCGGCTTCCGTGGGGGCTGCGTCGTCGGCGGTCTTGAGCACGCGGTGGGCGATCTCGTGGGCGGGCGCGTAGAGGTGGCAGCGCACCCAGTGGGGCTGCCCTCCGTCCTCGCCGACGGTGTGGCGTACGGGGGTGGTGGCGCTGCAGGTGCCGTCGTCGTACGGGCAGGACGCGGGGTCCAGGACGGCGGCCCGCAGCCTGGCGCGCTCGGCCTTGTCGTAGCCGGTGCGCCGGGCCGGGTCGGGCACGGCGGAGAGCAGCAGCCGGGTGTAGGGGTGGGCGGGGGCGTCCATGACGGCGAGCGCGTCCCCGCCCTCGACGAGTTCGCCGGCGAACATGACGGCGGTGGTGTCGGCGAGGTAGCGGGCCGAGCCCAGGTCGTGGGTGATGTACAGCATGGACAGGCCGCGTTCGTCGCGCAGCCGGCGCATCAGGTTGAGGACGCCGACCCGGACGGACACGTCGAGCATGGAGGTCGGTTCGTCGGCGAGGAGGACGCTCGGTCCGACGGCGAGGGCGCGGGCGATCGCGACGCGCTGGCGCTGTCCGCCGGACAGCTCGTGCGGGTAGGAGTCGAGCATGTCGGGTGCCAGACCGACCTCCTCCATGAGCGCCGCGAGCCGTTCCCGGCCGGCGGGCCGGCCGTGGAGGACGAGGGCGCGGGTGAGGAAGTGCTCGACGCGGTGGACGGGGTTGAGGGAGCCGAACGGGTCCTGGAACACCATCTGGACCTTCCCCCGGTACGCACGGGAGGCGCGGCGGCGTTCGGTGCGCAGCACGTCCTCGCCGTCGAGGAGGATCCGGCCCGAGGTGGGCCGTTCGAGGCGGGCGAGACAGCGGGCGATGGTGGACTTGCCGCTGCCGGACTCGCCGACGAGGGCGGTGACGCGGCCGGGGGCGAGGTCGAGGTCGACGCCGTTCACGGCGCGGACGCGGCGGCGGGAGAAGACGGTGCCGACCGGGAAGTCCTTGGTGAGCCCGCGGATCTGGAGAAGGGTCATGCGGCGGTGCCTCCGGTGAGGGCTGCCCAGCGGCCGGGGGCCACCTGGCGCAGGTCCGGGATGTTCGTGGAGCAGTCGGCGCGGTCGTCGGGGCAGCGGACGTGGAAGCCGCAGCTGTCGGCGGTGCGCGGGGCGTCGAAGAGGCCGCTGAGTTCCCGGCGCGGCCCGGTGAGCGGCGGGAAGGCGTTCATCAGGGCTTCGGTGTACGGGTGGAGGGGCCGCGCGAACAGCTCCTCGGCGTCGGCGAGTTCGACGAGCCGGCCGCCGTACATGACGCCCATGCGGTCCGACAGCTCGACCATCAGGGACATGTCGTGGGTGATGAAGAGGACGGAGAAGCCGAGCGTCTGCTGGAGTTCGCGGATCTGCGCCATGATCTCCTGCTGGACGACGACGTCGAGCGCGGTGGTCGGCTCGTCCATGATGAGCAGGGACGGGTTGAGGGCGACGGCCATGGCGATGACGACGCGCTGGCGCATGCCGCCGGAGAGCTGGTGCGGGTAGGCCTTCAGCCGGTCGGGGGCGATGCCGACGAGGTCGAGGAGTGCGGCGGAGCGGTCGCGGGCGGCCCGCTTCCTCAGCTTCTCGTGGGTGGTGAAGATGTCGCCGATCTGCTCGCCGATGGTGAGGACGGGGTTGAGGGAGTTCATCGCGGACTGGAAGACCATGGCGATCTCCCGCCAGCGGAAGGCGCGCAGTTCGCGGGCGTCCATGGCGAGGACGTCGCGGCCCCGGAAGGTGACCGAGCCAGCGGTGATCTCGGCGGGTGGTCCGAGGAGCCGCATGACGGCGTTGGCGACGGTGGACTTGCCGCAGCCGGACTCGCCGGCGAGTCCGAAGATCTCTCCCGCTCCGATGGTGAACGACACGTCGTCCGCGCCGACGACGCTGCGGCCGTCGCCCTGGTACTCGACGCGCAGACCCCGTACGTCGAGGAGGGGGTCGGTGCTCATCGCTTCCTCCTTCGCCGGGACCGAAGCCGCGGGTTGGTGATCTCGTCGACCGCGTAGTTGACGAGGGCGAGCGCGAAGGCGACGAGCGCGATGCACAGGCCGGAGGGGACGAACGCCCACCAGGCCCCGGTCATCAGGGCGCCGTCGTTCCCCGCCCAGTAGAGGTTGGTGCCCCAGCTGACGACGGAGGCGTCGCCGAGGCCGAGGAACTCCAGGCCCGCCTGGGCGCCGATGCCGAAGATGACGCAGCCGAGCAGGGTGGTCATGACCACGGACGCCATGTTGGGGAGGATCTCCCGGAACATGATCCGCAGCGGTCGCTCGCCGGTGACGACGGCGGCGGCCACGAAGTCCTTGCCCCGGATGGAGTTGGCCTGGGCGCGCAGCACGCGGGCCGAGCCGGCCCAGCCGGTGACGGTGAGGACGAGGACGACGGTGGTCGTGCCGGGCGGCAGGAACGCGGCGAGGATGACGAGCAGCGGCAGGCCCGGCAGCAGCAGGAAGACGTTGGTGACGAGGGTCAGCAGGTCGTCGACGAGCTTGCCGAGGTAGGCGGAGGCCAGCCCGACGAGCAGCGCGACCAGGGTGGCGGCGACGCCGACGGTGAAGCCGACGAGCATCGAGCTGCGGGTGCCCCACAGGGTGAGGACGAGGACGTCCTGGCCCTTGGAGGTGGTGCCGAGCCAGTGGCCGGCGGAGGGCGGGGTGGCGCCGAGGTCGGTGATGAGGGACGGGTCGCCGGGCGCGAGGACCGGGGCGAGCGCGCCGAGCAGGGCGAAGAAGGTGAGCAGGAGGAGTCCGGCGCGGGCCTTGCGGTCGGCGAGGAGCCGGCGCCCGAGCCCCTGGCGGGCGGTGCGCGGGGTGCCCGGCGGGCGGGGCGGCGGGGCGTGGGACACGGCCGTGGCGGTGTCCGGGGTGTCGAGGACGGACATGGCGGGGTTCCCTCCTCAGCGGACGCGGACGCGCGGGTCGAGGCGGACGTGGATGAGGTCGACGACGAAGTTGGCGAGCAGGACGGCGGCCGTGATGGTGAGGAAGATGCCCTGCATCAGCGGGTAGTCGAGGGCCTGGACGGAGGCGAGGAGCTGGTAGCCGATGCCGGGGTAGGCGAAGACGACCTCGGTGAGCAGGGCGCCGCCCACCATGAAGCCGAGGGCCATGCCGAAGTTGGTGACGGACGGCAGCAGAGCATTGCGGGCGGCGTACCGGAACATGATCCGGGCGGGGCTGAGGCCCTTCGCCTCGGCCATGGTGATGTAGTCCTCGGCGGCGGTGGCGATCATGGTGTTGCGCATGCCGAGCATCCAGCCGCCGATCGAGACGAGCACGATGGTGAGGGCCGGAAGCACCAGATGGGTGGCGACGTTGCCGAGGAACGCCGCGTCGAGGCCGGGTTCGAGTCCGACGTCGTACGCGTGCCGGAGCGGGAACCAGCCGAGGGTGACGCCGAAGAGGTAGAGGGCGCCCATCGCCAGCCAGAAGTACGGGAACGAGCCGACGAAGATCAGCAGCGGCGGGAGCGCGGAGTCGAGGATCCCGCCCCGGCGCCAGGCGGCGAGGACGCCGAGCAGGTTGCCGACGAGGGCGGCGACGAGCAGGGCGGTGAGGCCGAGGAGCAGCGTCCAGCCGATCTGGGAGCCGATGACCTCGGAGACCGGGGTCGGGAAGCGTGAGATGGAGATGCCGAGGTCGCCGGTGGCGACGCTGTGGAGGTAGCCGACGTACTGGCGCCACAGCGGGCGGTCGTCGAGACCGAAGAGTTTCTGCAACTGGGCGATCTGATCGGGCTGCATCGTCCCCTGGGCCTGGGCGAACATCCGGGAGACGGGGTCTCCGGGCATGAAGCGCGGCAGCAGGAAATTGAGGGTGACGGAGGCCCAGAAGGCGATCAGATAGAACCCCAGGTTGCGCAGGACGAGACGCACGGTCTGCTCCCTGTCGTTTCTAGGGGTGGGGACGGCCCCGTCGGGGGCCGTCCCCCCTGGGGTGGGTCAGCCCTTGACGGGCCGGAGGGAGGTGAGCACGAGGACGGTGGTCACGGACCGGTTGGACAGGGTCGCGTACGGGTCGTCCTTCGTCGGCCAGCCGGTGAAGCGGGCGTCGGTGTACGCGCCCCACTCGGGTCCGGGGAAGAGCGGCAGGACGGGGGCGTCGGCGGCGAACAGCTTCTGCAGCTCGCTCGCCCTGGCCTGCTGGGTCTTCGGGTCGGTGGTGGCGGCGAAGGCGTCGATGAGCTTGTCGGCCCCGGGGTCGCCGAAGCGGTGGTAGTTCTCGGTGGCCTTCTCGCCGACCGGCTCGACCTGGGTGGTGGCCATGGCGCCGCGGTAGAACTCGTACGGTGTGGCGCCGTTGTTGCTCCACACGATGCCGCTGTCGAAGGTGCCCGTCTCGTACGAGGAGACGACGGCGGACCAGTCCGGGGACTTCACGGTGGCGGTGACGCCGACCTCGGCGAGGTTCTGCTTGATGATGTTGGCGACAGAGATCCAGTCGGAGGAGGCGGAGCCGACGGAGATGTCCAGGGTGAGCGGCTTGCCGTTCTTCTGGGTGCGCTTGCCGCCGGCGCCGAGCTTGTAGCCGGCGGCGTCGAGGGCCTCGGCGGCGGCCTTGGTGTCGTACGTGGTCCAGTCGCAGGCGGCGGCGACGGTCCGGTCCCGCCAGGTGTCGTAGGCGTTCGACAGGCCGGTGCAGTCGGCGGGGGTGCTGTAGCCGTTCATGGCGACCTTGGCGATCTTGGCGCGGTCGACGGCCCGGCTAAGCGCCTTGCGCAGGGCGGGGTCGTCGAAGGGCGCCTTGGCCGTGTTCAGCTGCCAGTTGATCATCGCGCCGGTGGTGGGGAACCAGTAGTGGTTCGTCTTCGGGTTCTTCGCGACGAAGGACTTCTGGATGTCCGGGATGAACGCCTGGGTCCAGTCGACCTCGCCGTTGGTGAAGGCGAGGTTGGCGCTGTCGTTGCCGGAGAAGGCGAGCAGGCGTATGCCGGCGATCCGCTGCTTCTCGGGCTGCCAGTACGAGGGGTTCTTCCGCAGCTCGTAGGACTGGCTCCGGAAGTGGTCGACCCGGGTGTACGGGCCGGTGCCGACGGGGGTGGCGTTGGTGTCCTTGGCCGGGTCGGCGATCTTCGACCAGATGTGCTTCGGGACGATGTAGTGCCCGCCGATCTCGTACAGGGAGGGCGAGAACGGCTTGGTGAAGTGGAAGGTGACCTTCTGCGGGGTGTCGGCGGTGACCTTGTCCAGGTACTCGAATCCGCCGAGCAGCTTCTTCTGGAGCTCGAAGGTGTAGACGACGTCCTCGGCGGTGAAGGGCTTGCCGTCGGACCACTTCACCCCCTCGCGGAGGGTGAAGGCGACGGACTTCCCGTCGGGCGCCTGGGTCCACGCGGTGGCGAGCCAGGGGGTGTCCTTGCCGTCGGCCGGGTTGTGGACCATGAGCGGTTCGTACACCGCCTCCTTGGTCATGGGCGCGGCCTTCGGCGAGAAGGGGTTGAAGTTCCGCGTGAAGGTGCCCATGTCCTCGCGGGGGACGGTGAGGAGCTGGTTGCCGGAGGTGTCTCCGGCTCCGGCCGCTCCCGCGCCGCCGGAGCAGCCGGTCAGGAGCAGGGCGGTCGCCGCGGCGCCCGCCAGGAGGGCGGGGCGGAGCCCCCGCGGCGCTCGGCCACGGGCAGGGGAGGGTGTCATAATGGTGGCTCTTTCCTCTCTTCAACACACCGGACGAAGACGGGACGGAAGATCTCGACGGGCCTGATTCGCGGTCAGACCGACGAGCGTTCGAGCAGCGGGCAGTCGACCGTCACCCTGCGGGTGTCGAGCGGCTGCCCCGCTGCGAGAGCGGCGAGCATGTCCACGCCCTTGGCGCCCATGGCCTCGAACGGCAGGGCGAGCGTGGTCAGTTTGGGCCGCAGGTAGGCGGCGATGAGTTCCTGGTTGTCGTAGCCCACCACGGCCACGTCGTCCGGGATCCGCAGCCCACGTTCCTTGATGGCGTCGTACGCGCCCATGGCCATCCGGTCGTTGCCGCAGAAGAGCGCGGTCGGCCGGTCGGCGCGGTCGAGCAATGCGCACGCGGCGGTGTAGCCGCCGTCGGCGGTCGCGTGGCCGGAGACGACCAGCGACGGGTCCAGGGGCAGCCCCGCCTCGCGCAGCGCCCGCTCGTAGCCCTCGCGGCGGCCGAGGGCGGCGGGGATGTCCGGGTCGAGGTTGATGAACCCGATGCGCTCGTGGCCGGCCTCGACGAGCCGACGGGCGGCGCGGTGGCCGCCGGCGATCTCGTCGGGGACGACGGAGGGCAGTTCGCCCTCGGCGTCGTAGCAGTTGACGAGGACCGTGGGGACCTCGCGGGCGGCCTTGGGGAGGGTGACCGCGCGGTGCCAGGTCGTGGCGTAGAGCAGTCCCTCCACCCGCTGTTCGAGGAGCTTGTCGAGGGCGGCGGCCTCCTGGGCGCGGTCGCCCTCGCTCGCGGCGATCAGCAGGAACTTGCGGTCCAGCCAGGCGCGGTCCTGGGCGCCCTTGATCACGTCGACGGCGAAGGGCGCGGTGACGATCTCGGTGATCAGTCCGTACCACTCGCTGCGCTGGGCGGCGAGGGCGCGGGCGCCCGCGTTGGGGCGGTACCCGAGCTCGTCGATCGCGGCCAGAATCCGCCGCCTGGTCTCGTCCGGGATGGCCGCGCCGGGGCGGTCGTTCAGGACGAAGGAGACCGCCGTGCGCGAGACCCCCGCCCGCCGGGCGACATCACTCATGGTGACGCTGCGAGGACTGCCGGCCGCCATGTCGTTTCCCCCTCGGTGCCGCTGCTCTTGGTTACGCGCTTTAGTAACGCGCGTTAGTACGACGTTGCAGGCAAGTTACGGCCGTCTTCCGGCCACTGTCAATATCTTGGGCATCAGGGATGTCCGACGGTGGGGAAGAGGTGTCCGGTGGAGACGGTCGAGGGGCTCGCGGTCATGGCGTTCGGCGGCGGGGCGGAGCTGGAGGCATGGCTGGAAAGCCACCACGGGGACACCCAGGGCGTCTGGCTGCTGCTCGGCAGGAAGGGCTCGGGCGTGCCCTCGCCGAACGCGGAGGAGATCCTGGACAGCACGCTCGCCTACGGCTGGATCACCGGCAAGCGCATGGCGCGGGACGAGCGGTGCTACCTCCAGAAGATCACCCCGCGCCGGCCCCGCAGCCTCTGGTCGCAGGTGAACGTGCGCCAGGTCGAGGTGCTGACCGCCGCCGGACGGATGCGGGAGCCGGGGCTCGCCGAGGTGCGGGCGGCCCGGGCGGACGGCCGGTGGGAAGCGGCGTACCCCTCGCAGAAGGACGCGACCGTGCCGGACGACCTGGCGGTGGCCCTGGCGGCGGAGCCGGGCGCCGCGGAGGCCTTCGAGGCGCTCGGCAGAACCGACCGCTACCTGGTGATCCTCAGCCTCTGGCAGGCCCGCACGCCGAAGACGCGGGCGGCGCGACTGGAACGGGCGGTGGCGGCGCTGGCGGCGGGAGGAACGCCGAAGTAGGACGGGGGTGGCCGCGCCGGGAGCACGACCGGAGCAGGACGGGGGTGGCGGCGCCGGGAGCACGACCGGAGCAGGACGGGGGTGGCGGCGCCGGCGGCGGGAGGACGACCGAAGCAGGAACGGGGGCGGCAGCGCCCCGGCCGGAGGACGACCGAAGCAGGAACGGGGGCGGCAGCGCCGACCGCGGGAGGACGACCGAAGCAGGACCGGGGGCGGCAGCGCCCCGGCCGGAGGACGACCGAAGCAGGACCGGGGGCGGCAGCGCCCGGCCGGAGGACGACCGAAGCAGGAACGGGGGCGGCAGCGCCGACCGCGGGAACACGATCGACGCAGGTCCGGGGCGGTAGCGCCGGCGGCGGGAGCTGGATCGAGGTGGGGCGGGCCGTCAGCGGTGACGGCGGTACAGCACCTGGTGGGCGTCCCACTCCACGAAGGACTCGGCGTGCTCCAGGCCCACGGCGTCCAGCAGCCGACGGGACCGGTGGTTCGCCTCCTGGGTGACCGCGACCACGCTCGGCGCGGACTCCAGCGCCCGCGCCACGGCCGCGCCGACGGCTTCGCGCGCGTACCCCCGCCCCCAGTGCTCGGGCAGGAACTGGTACGAGACCTCCGTCTCCCCGCCGTGCCCTTCGGCCTCCACCGTGACGAGCCCGAGCAGGACCCCGTCCTCGGCCCGGACCACCGCGTGGAAACCGGCCGCCCCGACGATACGCCGCTGGCGGATCCGGATGACCGAGTCGATCACGGGACCGCCCAGGTGACGCCGTACCTCCGGGTCGGTCCACAGCCGCGTCACGGCCGGCAGGTCCCCGCTCCGGACGGGCCGCAGCACCAGCCGCTCGGTCACGAGCGGGCCGGCGGGGGGCGCGGGCACCGGGGTCGGGGCGGGGTGCGGGGAGAGGGTCACGCCTACGATCATCTCAGGGCCCGGCCCCTCTCCGGGAGCAGGACGGTTCAGCGGCGCTCGGGGCCGCCGCCGCGGAGGACGGGGACGAGGCTGCGCAGGGCGGGTCCCGCGGCGAACCAGGGCGGGGACGGGCGGCTGAACCCCGGCGGGCGGCGCACACCGGCGGCTGTCCCGCCGTCTGAGGAACGGGGGCCGACGCGGAGGCCGGGCGTCGGCGCCGCGCCTCGATGAACATGCCCCACATCGCCAAGGCCGGAGGGAGCAGGGCGGCTCCACCCGACAGTAGGGCCAGCAGGGCCGCCCCGCCGCCGTGGACGTCGTCCTCGGCGGCCACCACCTGGGGAGCGTCCGCCCGGTAGCGGACGGTCAGCGGGGTACCGGCCTCGGACCTGCCGGCCCCGCTGCCCACGGGCAGGTCCGCCACCACGGTCCGCCCGCCGGCCTCGAACGCGACCCGGCAGGACCCCAGGAAGCACGTGCCCGGCGTGCGCAGCGTCGCCTCGGCCCGGACGCCGTCCCGGAGGGAGCGGAGGTGCTGTGCCGCCGGCAGCATCACGAGCAGCGACAGCCCGCCGAGGAGCGGCGCGAGCACCACCGCCACGATGAGCCCCTGACGTGCCGTCAACACACCTTTGCGATCCACGTCTTCCGCCCCTGTTCTCGCTCATGCGCAGGGGGAGACAGTAGTTCCCGCCACGGGACGGCATCATGTGCCGATCCAGGCACACAAGATCCCGCCGAGCCTGCCCGTCATCGGCAAGCTCAGCCGGGACGGTCAGCGCGGTCCGGCCTCCCGAGCCGTCAGCGCCGCCTTGATCGGCTCCCAGTCCGGGGCCGTCGGCTCGAAGGTCTCCTTCGCCGTGGCGATGTCCTTGTAGCCGCTGGAGGTGACCACGCAGACGACCGGGCCGTCGTTCTGCCGTGGCCCGCGGGCGCGCAGGCCCGCGAGCCCGGCGGCGGAGGAGGTCTCGCACCAGATGCCCTGGGCGGCCAGCTCCGCCCGTGCGGCCGCCATCTGATCATCGGTCACCGTGGCCGCCGCTCCTCCGGTTTCCCGGACCGCGAGGACGCCGCGGTAGCTGTTGACCTCGCAGTCGATGGCGTACGCGGCGGTCGGTCCGACCGGGACGCGGGCGACGGGCCGGCCGGTGCGCAGGGCCTCGGTGAGGGCGCCGGCCGCGGCGGGCTCGGCCGCGTACACGCGGGGGACGGAGTCCGTGACCCCGAGCCGCGCGAGCTCCTGGAAGCCCTTGGCCACGCCGAAGAGCAACTCGCCGTACCCCGTGGGGAGGTGCACCTCGGCCGGTGCGCGTCCGAGGTCGAGCGCGAGCTCGTACGCGAGGGTCTTGTACCCCTCGGGCCCGAAGGGGTGCCCCGTGTGGGCCGTGTCCGTGACGCTGCTGACGCTCTGGAAGCCGAGCTCGTCGACGATGCGGCGCATCAACGGGCGTACCGACTCGTACGGGACGGTCAGCACCGTCGCTCCGTAGGCGCGGAGGTGCGAGGCCACGGCGGGCGGGGCGTACGGGGAGGTGAACACGGCGCACGGCAGTCCGGCACGGGCCGCGTACGCGGCGGCCGCCGCACCGTGGTTCCCGGACGAGGAGACGACGATCCCCCGCGCCCCCGACGCGACGGCGGCGCTCACCGCGACCCGGTTGAGGCGGTCCTTGTGGCTCCAGGTGGGGTTGCGCGACTCGTCCTTGATCCAGACGCCGTCGGCCAGTTCGACCAGGGGCGTGTTGCCCTCTCCGAGGCCGGGCGCGGCGAGGGGCGGGAGCAGCGGGGCCCACCGCTCCAGGCCGTGGGCGGCCGGGCGCTTGAACAGGTCGGCGGGGACCCGGTCGTAGGCGTAGTCGATGTCGAGGGGGTACGCGACGTCCTCGGTGGAGGTGACGGGGCAGCCCCGGGTGAGCGGCGGCCACAACGGGTGGCGTACGGACGGATCGGCGAGCGAGCGCTGGGCGACGGCGAGCGAGGCTGTCACGTGTCGGACCTTTCGGGGACGGGGAACTCCGGACTGGGCGGGCCCTTCAGCCCATGCGGCGGGTGAGGGCCGCCAGCGCGCCGGGCCGACGGCCCGGAACCCGACGCCGGGTCGCGATCAGCAGGGGGCCGAGGGCCCGGGCCCGGTCGCGGTCCCCGATCTGTTCCCACTGGTGGTGGGCCCGGTCGACGGCCCCCTCGAGGTCGGGGTCGTCCGGGCGCTGGCCCAGACCGAGCCGGGCTTCGGCGGCGGCGAGCCAGAGTTCGCAGCTGCGGGCCGGCTCCCCGGCGAGGCGGGCGAGGTCGGCCCGGACCTCCGTCCAGTGCACGGCCTCGATGGACCGGGGTCCGTGGCGGCGCAGGGCGTCGTGCTCCCAGGCCGCCGCGACCGCAGCCGCCTCTCCGTGCCGCCCGGCCCTGGCGGCGGCGAGGATCGCGGGATGCGGGTCCTCCACGACCATCGGCGCGCCCAGCCCGGCGGGCGCGGGCGCGGGAGGAGTCACGGGCACGAACCCGGGAGGAACAGGGGGCAGGGAAGCGGGGGCGGGACGGGCGGCGGGTGCGGAGGGCGGCGCGGGACGGGCGGCGGGCAGGGGTACAGGTACGGGTGCGGGTGTGGAGGGGCGCACCGAGGCGGGCTCGGGGCGGGGCACGGGTGCGGGGTCGGTCGCGCGCTGAGCCGCCCCAGCGGGCGCGGGGCCGGTTGTCGACGCGGCAGCCGCGACAGGGTCTGGTGCGACAACCGGCGCGGACAGGGCCGTCGAAGCGGGCGCGGGCGTGCCCCAGGTCTCGGACACCGGCCCAACTCCCGAACCCGGCACGGACGCCGAGACGGACGCAGGCGCAGGGCCCGCCGGCGCACCCGGCACAGGCCCGGATCCCGGCGCGGCCGCCGCACCCGGCACAGGCCCGGCCCCCAGCGCCGCTGCCGCACCCGCCATGGGCCCGGACCTCGGCACGGACGCCGAGACGGACGCAGGCGCAGGGCCCGCAGGCGCACCCGGCACAGGCACGGCCGCCGGCACGGACGCCGAACCCGCCACAGGCCCGGCCCCCAGCGCCGCTGCCGCACCCGCCATGGGCCCGGACCTCGGCACGGACGCCGAAACGGACGCAGGCGCAGGGCCCGCCGCCGCACCCGCCACAGGCCCGGACCCCGGCACGGCCGCCGAACCCGCCACAGGCCCGTCCCCCAGCGCCGCTGCCGCACCCGCCATGGGCCCGGACCTCGGCACGGACGCCGAGACGGACGCAGGCGCAGGGCCCGCCGGCGCACCCGGCACGGGCCCGGATCCCGGCGCGGCCGCCGAACCCGCCACAGGCCCGTACCCCGGCGCGGCCGACGCACCCGCGACGGGCCCGTACCCCGGCGCCGCTGCCGCACCCGGCACGGGCCCCGCCACCGCCACCGACCCCGGCACCGGCACCCGCCCGACCACCGACTCCGCCACCGGCCCGACCGCCGCCCCCGGCGCAACCGCCGCGTCCGGCAGTGGCGCCACTGCCGGTACCGGCCCGGGTGTGAGGAACACCGGTTCCGGCGTCGGCGCCACCGTCATCGCCCGCGCCGCGGCCTCCGCGTGCGCCGCGGACGGCGCCAACCGGGCTCCGGAGCGCCAGAGTTCGGCCCAGGCGCGCAGGTACTCGGGGGTCGTGGGCTCGCCCCTGCGCGGGGCGGGGACCACGCGCGCGTAGAGCAGGGGGCCCGGCCCCAGGTGCAGCAGTCCGGGCGTCGCGGTGAGGCGCTGCCAGACCTCCGGGTCGGCCGCGAGGTCCGCGACGACGGTCGTCGACCCGGGCTGCCGTACGCCGAGTTCGCCGGCGAGCCAGTGCCAGGGCAGCGCCGTGTAGCGGAGGGTCGCCGGGGTGGTGCGGGCGAGCGCGAGATGCGGCAGCTGCTGGCGGCGGTCGAGGTGGAGCTGGCCCGCGAGGCAGACGACGAGGGGGCCGGGGCTCGCGGCCGCCGCGCGGACCCGGGTCAGGACGGTCTGCGGGTCGAGCGGGTCGGCGAGTTCGACGACCGTGGCGGCCGTGGTGCCGGTGAGGACCCCGGGCGGGACGGCCGCGAGCGCCGGCAGAACGGAGGCGGCGTCCATCGCGCGGCCCCGGCCGGCGGGGGCGGCCGCGAGGAGCACCGCGGCACCCACCGCGCTCGCGGCCGGCGAGCCCGCGCCGGCGACCACCACACCCCGAGCCGCGTTCTCCGCGCCGGCGACCACCACACCCCGAGCCGCGTTCTCCGCGCCGGCGACCACCGCACCCCGACCCGCGTTCTCCGCGCCCGGCATCGGAGCACCCGGCATCGGAGCACCCGGCACCATCGCATCCGCCCCCGTACGCATGTCCGACTCGCCTGCCACCACCCCGCCCGTGGCCGTCGCCGCCGCCCCCACCGTGCCGTTTCCGTCGTCGTTCACCACCCCAGCACCGTAACGGGTCGCACCCTGTCCGATAATCGCCGGGCCTTTGACATATGCCAGAAGCACCACCGGATCGAGTGTTGCCAAATCCCTTACGGGCTGTCCCGGGCTGTGCAACAGTCGTCTACGGGCCACCTTCCACACTTGGCCGCGCCGCGCCTGTATCGGAGTACGACATGCCGTCCCATCTGTTCGCGGACCGCCCCGCCCAGCCGCCGGAGCCGGGCGCGGTGGACGCGCTGATCTCACAGACCCGCCGCCTGCGCGGCGAGGTGGACGCCGTCCGCCGGGACGCCGTGGCGGACGAGGACGATCCCCAGCAGCGCTGGCAGCGCGCCCTCTGCGACCTGGCGGTCCATCAACTCGACGATCTGGGTGCCCAGTTGGGCCAGCTCCGGGCCGGTGTCCCGGCGAGCGCCGCCCCCGAGGACCAGCCCGACGAGATCGACGGGGTGGTCGACACCTCCCTCGCGACCGCCCCCGGCACGGCGTACGGCGTGGCGGCCCCGCCCCGGACCGGCTCGCTGCTCTCCCGGGTCGGCTCCGCCGAGTGGAACCTGCTCACCGACGAAGTCAGCTGGTCCGAGGAGCTGTTCCAGATCTTCGGGCGCTCCCGCGAGAGCGGCCCGATGTCCCTCGACGAGATGCCCACGATGGTCTTCGCCGAGGACCAGCCCGTCCTGCAGTCGATGGTGACGGACTGTCTGATCGACGGGAAGCCGATCGACGGCGAGTTCCGGATCGTGCGGACGGACGGCCGGGTGCGCACGGTGCACATGACCGGCGAACCCGTGCTCGACACCGACGGCTGCACCGCCTCCATGTGGGCCGTCCTGCGGGACGTCAGCAAGCTGCGCCGCAGCGAGCGGGCGGTCCGCGAGAGCCGGGACAGCCTGGAGCGAAGCCGCCACATCGAGCTCACCGAGCGGCGGGTCGCCGTCGAGCTGCAGGAGGCGGTCCTCCCGCCCTGGCGCGGCTCGCTCCGCTTCGCCCACGACGGCCCCGCCCCCCTCGACGTGGCCGCCCACTACCTCCCCGCCTCCAGCACCGGTCTGATCGGCGGCGACTGGTACGACGCGCTCGCGCTGCCCGACGGGGACGCGCTGCTGACCGTCGGCGATCTGACGGGCCACGGGGTCGCCGCGACCTCCTCCATGGCCATGCTCCTCGGGGCGCTGCGCGGCATGGCCGTCGCAGGCATCCGCCCCGCCGCGCTGATGGGCCACCTCAACCAGCTCCTGGACGCCTCCGTACAGCCCGCGCTCGGCAGCGCGATGTGCTGCAGGTACGACCCGGTGGCCCAGACCCTGACCTGGGCGCAGGCCGGCCACCCCGCCCCGTTGCTCTTCCGCGACGGGACGGGGCACGCACTCCGGCGGCCCGAGGGCGTCCTGCTCGGGGCGACGACCGGTGGCGCCTACGGCGAGGTCGAGACCCGGCTGAACCCGGGTGACCTGCTGGTCCTGCACACCGACGGACTGACCCGCGGCAGTGGCACGGACGACGACACGGGCGCGCGACGGCTGCTCGCCCTCGGCCCCCGGCTCGCGGAGGCGCGGGACGCCCAGGACGGCGTGCGCGCCGTGGTGGAGGAGTTCGGCGAGGAGTCACGCGCGGACGACGCCTGCGTGATGGTGGTGCGGGTCACCGACTGAGCCGGACGGAAGCCGACTCGGGTCACCGACCGAGCCGACCCGAAGCCGACCACGTCACCCGACACGCCGACCCGAAGCCGACCACGTCACCCGACACTTCGGCCCGCCCGAAGCCGGTCCGCATCACCCACTGAACTGGCCTCACCCGCTGAACCGGCCGCACCCGCTGAAACGCCGGCGTCGGCCCGCCCCCGTGACGAGACCCTCCCGATCCTCCCCGTCCCGCAGGACCGGGAGGCTCAGGCCTGTCCGGTCCTGGGGCGGTTGACGGGGGACCTCGGGAGGGCCAGCTCGATCTCCTCGCGCAGGTTCTCGATCCTCGAGTAGCCCGCGTACTGGCCGGTGAGCCGGTACATCTCCCGCAGCCGGTCCCAGGTCCGGTGGGACGAGGTGTCCCCCATGGACATCAGGGCGAGCCGGGCGTACCGGTCGGCCTGCTCCGGGTCGTCGGCGATGAAGCAGGCCGAGGCCATCGAGATGTGGTCGAAGAGCTTCGAGCGGTCGTGCCCGCCGCGCCGCAGTTCGAGCGCCAGCTTGGCGTGCCGCTGCGCGGGGACCGCCGCTGCCGGGTCGTGCTCGGCGAGCGTGCGGTAGGCCAGGGCCTGCATGCCGTGCATGTCGGCCTCGTCGAAGTTCTGCATCCAGCTCGGCTTCTCGTCCTGCCGGTCGGACACGAACAGTTCCTCGGCCTCGCCGAGGGTGCGGCGCATCGCCTGGCCCCGGCCCATCGACGCCTGCGCCCAGGCCTCGATGGTGTGGAACATGGCCTGCGTACGGGGCAGCACCCGCTCGCCCGAGCCCGACTTGGCGAGCTTCATGAGGTCGAGGGCGTCGTCGGGGCGGCCCAGGTGCACCATCTGGCGGGCCGCCCGGGAGAGCGCCTCGCCGGCCCGGGGCCGGTCGCCGCCCTCGCGCGCCGCGTGGGCGGCGATGACGAAGTACTTCTGCGCCGTCGGTTCCAGGCCGACGTCGTGGGACATCCAGCCCGCGAGGACCGCCAGGTTGGCGGCGACGCCCCACAGGCGCCGCTGGAGGTGGTCGGCGTGACGGTAGGCGAGCATGCCGCCCACCTCGTTGAGCTGGCCCACGACCGCCTTGCGCTGGAGGCCGCCGCCCCGGGAGGCGTCCCAGGCGCGGAACACCTCCACCGAGTGCTCCAGGGCCTCGATCTCCTCCGACCCGATGGGGGCGGCCTCGTAGCGGTCGAACCCAGCGGGGTCGGCGTGGAGGGGATCGGTGGCCCGCGGGGCGGCGCCCTGGCGTGCGGGGTCGGTCTGGAGCCAGTCGTGCATGGCGTTGCTGAGTACGGAGCCGGCGGCAAGCGCGGCACCCGCGCCCACCAGGCCGCGTCGGTTGAGCATGAGGTCCATTCCCGTGAATTCGGTGAGGACCGCCGCCGTACGATCGGGTGCCCAGGGCAGCCCGTCAGGGTTCTCCGTCTTCCTGACGTCCTGCTTCTTTCCGGCGCGCCCGTGTCGTACGAACCCGAGGTCCTCGATGGTCACGACACGGCCGAGTCGCTCGGTGAACAGTGCTGCCAGCACCCGGGGGACGGGATCGCGCGGCGTCTCGCCCCGATCGATCCACCGCCGCACCCGCGAGGTGTCGGTCGCCAGCTGGGGGTGGCCCATGGCCGCCGCCTGCCGGTTGACGAGTCTCGCGAGTTCGCCCTTGGACCAGCCGGCCAGGCCGAACAGGTCTGCCAGGCGGGTGTTGGTTTGTCCGGTCACGTCTAAGCCCCCAGGTTCTCGGCTGAGTTGACAGTAGCCCCCTGTCATAGGCCTGGCGACAATTCGCCAGGCTTCGCCAGGGTGCGCGAGATGTTCCGCCACCCGCGCCCGGGTGTCAGGTAGGAACGCGCCACCCCGCCCCGCCGACCGGCCCTCATTCCCCAGGGTGCGGACCCGGGGGCGGGCGGGGCGACGCACGCAACTCGTCGGCGCACGAAGGGATCTGTCACCTCCATGTACACAGCATCGTCCTCCGTGTCCGCCCCGCCCCGGCCGCAGCACCGCATCATCCCGGCCGGCGCCGGACCGTACCTGGCCCCCGCTCCCCAGGCCGTCAGGCCGAGGCGCTGGGCGGGCGGCACCGGTACCCAGCCGGTCAGCGGAAGAATCGACCTGTCCGGCCCCCAGGGGGCGCAGTTGAAGATGGCGATCGCGTCGGTCCACCGGATCTGCCCGGAGTTCAACCCCGTGCAGGTGCTGCGGCGCAGTGGCCGTTCCGTACTGATCGTCGGGACGACCGGGCGGACCACGGCGGTCGCGAAGTGTTTACTGGACCACTCCCCCGCGTGGGTCGAGCGGTTCCGGCACGAAATAGCGTCCTACCGCTCCTTCGTCCGCCACCGTCCGCCGGTGCGGGCGCCGCGGCTGATCGCCGCGGATCCGGAGAACTGCACCCTGGTGATCGAGCGAATGCCGGGGCGGGCGGCGGCGCTGTCGCGCCACCCCGTCGAGGCCCCGCCGCGGGCGGACGTGCGGGCCGCGCTCGGTGCGATCGCCCGGCTCAACGCCTGGCGGCCGCCGGCCGGGACCTTCGACGCCCCGCTGGACTACGGCGCCCGGATCGCCCGCTACCACGAGCTGGGGCTGTTCACGGACCGGGACCGGGACGATCTGCAGAAGCTCCTGCACGGTCTGGCGCACGCCGGCGGCCGTCAGGGCATGGGCCAGTTCTGTCACGGTGACGCCCTGCTCTCCAACATCCTGCTCTCCCCGGCGGGACCGGTCCTCGTCGACTGGGAGCACGCGGGCTGGTACCTCCCCGGGTACGACCTGGCGACCCTGTGGGCGGTGCTCGGTGACGCGCCGCTGGCCCGGCGCCAGATCAGTGGGCTCGCCCAGCAGGCGGGCACGGCCTCGCGGGACGCCTTCCTGGTGAACCTGATGATCGTGCTGACGCGGGAGATCCGTACGTACGAGACGGCGGTGCAGCGCACCATGAAGGAGGCTCCGCCTGCCGGCTCCGTGCCGGTGCCCTCGGGGGCGCTCGCGCCCGGCGAGGAACAGCGGCTGCTGCTGAGGCGGCTGCACGACGACTGCGCCATGGCACGGCGGGCCGTGCGCGCGGCGGTCGGGACGCGCTGAAGGGGCGGGTCCGGCCGACCACACGGGGGCGGTGCGCCGTGAGCCCGGTGCCGACACACCGGGACGCGGCGCACCGGCTTGTCCACCTCCCGGAATCTCCGGGAGCCGTACCCGAGACCCCTTCAATGGTCCACTCCAGTGACGCGTCCCAGGCCCGGGACCCGTCGCCGCGAAACTCCGCCGTTTGGCCTCCATTCCCGCCCTGACGTGGGAACTTCCGTTTGCGCAGACGTGATTGACGGAACGTCCGGGAGCCGATACCCCTGTACGGGTTCGGCCCCGCACGCCCCCGTGTCACCCCCTGCCTCTGGAGGCTGCCTTGCTCCGTTCCGTATCGCGCAGACATCCGTCACCGATCCGTGTGCCGGGGGCGGTGGGCGCTCTGGCGTCCGCCGCCCTGCTGCTTCCGCTGCTGTCCGCCGCCCCGCCCGCGGGCGCCGAGGTTCCCGACGCGGGTGTCCTGCAGGGGCAGTTCGCGCGGGCGGCCGAGCGTCAGGGCGTGCCCGAGAGCGTGCTGCTCGCCGTCTCGTACCTGCAGTCGCGCTGGGACGCCCACGGCGGTGCGCCGAGCGTGACCGGCGGCTACGGCCCGATGCACCTGACGGACGCGGTGACGGCGCTGGCCCGGACCGCCCCGCAACACTCGGCGGGCGAGGAGGACGCCCGGGGCGACGACTCCCGCCAGGCGCGCACCGGCGCGGACGTCCCGGTGCCCGCGCCCGAGGAGCTGCCCGAGCGGCTGCGGACCCTGGAGCGGGCGTCCGCGGTGTCCGGGATCCCGGCCGAGGAGCTGCGCACCGTACCGGCCGCGAACATCGAGGGCGGGGCGGCGCTGCTCGCGGCGGCCCAGCGCGAGGCCGGGCTTCCGGCGAGCGCGGACCCGGCCGACTGGTACGGGGCGGTGGCGCGGTACTCCGGTGCGGACGACTGGGCGACGGCGGCGACGTACGCGAACGACGTCTTCGACGTGATCAGGACCGGGGAGACGCGGACGACGGACAGCGGGCAGGTGGTGACCCTCCCGGCCGCACCGGCCGTCGCGCCCGCCACGGGTCAGGTGGCGGCCCTGGGGCTGCGCCGGCCGGCCGCCGGGCCCGTGGAGTGCCCGGCCTCGGTGGCCTGCGAGTGGATCCCCGCGCCGTACGAGGAGTTCGGGGACGGCGACTACGGCAACCACGACAAGGCGAACCGGCCCGCCTCGCAGTCGATCGACTACATCGTGATCCACGACACCGAGGCCGACTGGAAGACCACCCTGAAGCTGGTGCAGGACCCGACGTACGTGTCCTGGCAGTACTCGCTGCGCTCCTCCGACGGGCACATCGCGCAGCACGTGCCGCTGAAGGACGTGGCCTGGCACGCGGGGAACTGGTTCGTGAACGCCAAGTCGGTGGGCCTGGAGCACGAGGGCTTCCTCACCTCGCCGGACTCCTGGTACACGGAGGCGATGTACCGGTCGTCGGCGCGCCTGGTGCGGTACCTCGCCGCGCGGTACGACATCCCGGTGGACCGGCAGCACATCCTGGGCCACGACAACGTGCCGGGCACGGTGACGTCGTCGATCAGGAACATGCACACGGACCCGGGGCCGTACTGGGACTGGGCGCACTACTTCCAGCTGCTCGGCCGTCCGATCACCCCGAGCGCCGGTCCGCAGGCGGGCGTGGTGACGATCCGGCCCGACTACAGCACCCACCGGCCGGTCTACACGGGCTGCGCGACGGCGGGCCAGGCGTGCGTGCCGCACGGCAGCGGGGCGGTGCGGCTGCACACCGCGCCGAGCGCCGACGCGCCCCTGGTGAAGGACGTCGGTCTGCGGCCGGGCGGGCAGGACTCCACGACCGGGGTCAACGACACCGGGGCGCGGGCCTCGACCGGGCAGAGCTTCGCGGTGGCGGAGCGCCGGGGGGACTGGACGGCGGTCTGGTACCTCGGGCAGAAGGCGTGGTTCAGCAACCCGGTGGCGGAGCCGACGGCGGTGAACGTCCGGGGGCAGGTCCTGACGCCCCGGGAGGGTCTGGCGGAGGTTCCGGTGTACGGGCGGGCCTATCCGGAGGCCTCGGCGTATCCGGTGGGTGTGCCGGTGCAGTCGGTGTCGCCGCTGCCGTACAAGCTGCTCGCGGGTCAGCGGTACGTGGTGGGGGGCCGCACCCCCGGCGAGTACTACTTCGCGCCGGTGTTCGACCCCACCGGGCACACGGTCGTCCGAGGCCAGGAGGAGTACTACCAGATCCAGTTCGGCCATCGGGTGGCCTTTGTGAAGGCCGCTGACGTGCGGGTTTCCCAGGGCTGACGGAGGGCTGGCCGAAAGGTGCGGGGTGGTGCCGGACGCGGTGTCCGACACCACCCCGTCGGCGTTCATACGACTATTCGGGAGAACGCGTGCGCCACTTGGGCGACGGGTAAGGCTGGGGCCGATCATCACCCCAGCTCACCGGAAGGCCCCCCAGGAAATGGCTCAGCCCTTCGTCATGCCGGATTTCTATGTTCCGTATCCGGCCCGGCTCAATCCCCACCTGGAGGCCGCCCGCACGCACACGTGCGACTGGGCGCGGGAGATGGGGATGCTGGAGGGCTCGGGGGTCTGGGAGGAGCAGGACCTCCAGTCCCACGACTACGCGCTGCTCTGCTCGTACACGCACCCCGACTGCGAGGAGGAGGCGCTGAACCTCGTCACCGACTGGTACACCTGGGTCTTCTTCTTCGACGACCACTTCCTGGAGGTCTTCAAGCGCACCCAGGACCGGGCGGGCAGCAAGGCCTATCTGGACCGGCTCCCCCTGTTCATGCCGGCGGACCCGGCCACCGGCATGCCCGAGCCGACCAACCCGGTCGAGGCGGGCCTGGCGGACCTCTGGCGGCGGACGGTCCCCGCGATGTCCGAGGGGTGGCGGGTGCGGTTCGCTGAGGCGACCGAGCATCTGCTCCACGAGTCCCTGTGGGAGCTCGACAACATCAACGACGGGCGGATCGCCAATCCCCTGGAGTACATCGAGATGCGCCGCAAGGTGGGCGGCGCGCCCTGGTCGGCCGGTCTCGTCGAGTACGCGGCGGGGGCCGAGGTCCCGGCCCAGGTGGCGTACTCCCGGCCGCTGCGGGTGCTCAGGGACGCCTTCTCGGACGCCGTGCACCTGCGCAACGACCTCTTCTCGTACCAGCGCGAGGTGGAGGAGGAGGGCGAGAACAGCAACGGCGTCCTCGTCCTGGAGCGGTTCCTGGGCTGCACGACCCAGGAGGCGGCGAACGCCGTCAACGACCTGCTGACCTCGCGGGTCCAGCAGTTCGAGAACACCGCGCTCACCGAGGTGCCGCTGCTCGCCGCCGAGAAGGGGCTGAGCCCGGCGGAGTGCGCGGCCGTCGCGGCGTACGCGAAGGGGCTCCAGGACTGGCAGTCCGGCGGTCACGAGTGGCACATGCGCTCCAGCCGGTACATGAACGAGGGCATGGTCGGCGGTCCCTCGCACCTGGACGGGATCATCGGCACCTCCGCGCTCGACATCCGCACCCTCTTCGGCCGGCCGGCGGCGGCGCGGCACCGGGCGTTCACGCACGCCCCGCACCAGCACGTGGGGCCCTCCCTGCTGCCCGAGTTCGACCTGCCGTACCCGCTCACGATCAACCCCCACCACGCGGCGGCGCGGCAGCACACCGTGGACTGGGCGGAGCGGACGGGGCTCCTGGACGACCTCTGGGACCGGCCGATGGCGGAGGGGTTCGACCTCGCGCTGTGCGCGGCGGGTCTCGATCCGGACGCGCCCCTGGAGGAGCTGGAGCTCAGCGCCGACTGGCTGACCTGGGGCACCTACGCGGACGACTACTATCCGGCGGTCTTCGGACGGACGGGCAGTCTGGCCGGCGCGAAGGAGCAGAGCGACCGGCTCAAGGCCTGCATGCCGCTCGACGAGCCGGCGGCCGGCGCGGCGCTCGCGGTGAATCCGCTGGAACGGGCGCTCGCGGACATCTGGGAGCGGACGGCCACGCCGATGACGAGCGCGGCACGGGCGCAGCTGCGGGCCTCGCTGGACGTGATGCTGGACAGCTGGATGTGGGAGATGCACAACGTGCTGCAACACCGGGTGCCCGATCCGGTCGACTACATCGAGATGCGGCGCAGCACCTTCGGCTCGGAGCTGACCATGCTGCTGTGCCGGCTGCGGCAGGACGCGACGCTGCCGCCGGAGCTGTTCCGCTCGGGGACGGTGCGCAGCCTGGAGAACGCGGTCATGGACTACGGGGCGCTGGTCAACGACCTCTTCTCGTACCAGAAGGAGATCGAGGTCGAGGGCGAGGTGCACAACGGTGTTCTGGTGCTCCAGAAGTTCTTCGACTGCGACTACCCGACCGCGGTGTCGATGGTCGACGACCTGATGCGGGGCAGGCTGCGCCAGTACGAGACGCTGAAGGAGCGCGAGATCCCTTTGCTGTACGAGGACTTCGGTCTCGACGCGGCGGGCCGTGAGGCCTTCGAGGCGTATCTGCGCGAGCTGGAGGACTGGCTCGCGGGCGTCCTCAACTGGCACCGGAAGGTGCGGCGTTACGGTGCGGAGGACGTCCGCGCGGGCAGTGGCAGCCCGCTGCTGCTGCGGGGCCCGAGGGGGCTCGGCACCTCGGCGGCGCGGATCTCGGAGCTGCTCGGCGCGGGACCCCGCTGACGTGACGTACGCCGAAGGCCTCCGGAAACCGCCCGGAGGCCTTCGGTCCTGCTGTCAGGGGCGACGGCCGCGCAGTTCGTCGAGTTCGCGGCGCTCGCGCTTGGTGGGGCGCCCCGCGCCCCGGTCGCGCACCGCGGCGACGGGGACGTGCTCGCGCGGCGGCGGGGGCGGGCTGTTGTCCACGTACGCCTCGGCGGCGACCGGCGGGCCGACCCGCTTGACGTGGAGCTCCTTGACCTCGACGATCCGCTCCCGGCCGCCGTGGAAGATCCTGACCTCGTCGCCGGGCTTCACGGCCTGGGCAGGCTTGACCCGCTCACCGTTGACCTTGACGTGTCCGGCCCGGCAGGCGGCCGCGGCCTGCGAGCGGGTCTTGGTGAGACGGACCGCCCAGATCCAGGCGTCGACGCGCGCGCTCATCGGCCCCCGCTCCCCCGTCAGCCCTGCTGGAACAGCTCGGCGGGCAGCGGCTTGAGCAGCGCGTACAGATCGTCGGTGATCGGCCGGTCCCAACTGGCGATCGTCACGAGGACGTTGTCGCTGCGGTCGAACTGGACGCAGGAGATGCGGCTCTCGGAGAGCTTGAGGCGGCGCACGATGAGGAGGTTGTCACCCTGCATGACGGGGACGTCCTCGGTGTCGAGGACCTCGACCGGCTCGTCGTTCTCCAGGGCGGCGAGGAGCTGCGCGACCTCGAAGGGGATCTGGCCGTCGGCGAGCTCGCGCGCCGGGGAACCCTCGGGGAGGTTGCCGATGATCATCGCGGGTCCGCGGCCGCCGAACAGGTCGTAGCGGAGGAACACGCCCTGGCAGGAACCGTCGGGGGCGGGCAGCAGACCGGCGCCGAGATTGCCGGGCCAGTCCCCCGGATCCATGGCCAGGACATCGAAGTCCGGACCCGCGGGTGTGGCGGCGCTGCGGCGGCGGAGGAAGGACATACGGCCATGGTACGTGCCCGGGCGCGCGACGCGACGCGCCGGGCGGCCGCCTCGGGCCGGCCCCGCCCGCCGGGGCCGCCGAACGTCCGCGAGGCCCATCGGGGGCGCGGCCCGGGCCTCGTCGCCGAGGCCGCCGGGCGCCCCGGCCCCCGGCCGGGACCGGTCTCCGCACCGCCGGTGAGACGGCCGCCCGCGTCCGGCGGACGGCGCACCCTCAGCGATCGACCGGGCGCTCCGGGTGACCGGCGAGGCTGCGAGCGCGTATGCCCGGGAGGCCGGGGCCTCGGTCGTCCGGCAGGCCCGGCGCCTGGCCCCGCGATGGCCCCGGCAGGGCCGCGGGGCCGGTCGAGACCGTCAGCCGGTCACGTCGGCCGACCGCTCCGAGAGCGCGCCCAGCAGGGCCAACGCCTCGCCCGCGCGGTCGTGTTCGACGAAGAGGTGGTCGTGATGGAATCCGGCCACCACGTTGCAGCTCATGCCCGCCGCGGCGAGCTCGGTCGCGACCGCCGCCGTGAGCCCGACGGCGTCGAGCGCGGAGTGCACCCGGAGCGTGATCCGGCCGGCCACGTAGTCGTACGCGAGCCCGGCGGCGTCCGCCTCCTCCTGCCGTACGACGAGGGTGAGGCCCTCGGTCTCGGTGACGGTGACGACGGGGGCGACCCCGGCCGGGGCGGGGCCGTCCACCGTGGTGAAGACGTAACGGCCGGGGTCGAGTTCCGGGCGCATCCCGGCGAGCAGCTTGGTCAGGTCACGTTCCGCGTTCATGGAGGTCAGGGTAGGTGCCCTCCGGCGGCGGCCTCAGCCGGTGGGCGGGGTGTCTCCCACGAGCCACATGGCGAAGAACTGGGCGCCGCCTCCGTAGGCGTGGCCCAGCGCCCGGCGGGCGCCCTCGACCTGGTGCTCGCCGGCGTCCCCCCGTACCTGCAGGGCGGCCTCGGCGAAGCGGATCATCCCGGAGGCTCCGATGGGGTTGGTGGAGAGCACCCCGCCCGAGGGGTTCACGGGCAGGTCGCCGTCGAGTTCGGTGACCCCGGCCTCGGTGAGCTTCCAGCCCTCGCCCTCCTCGGCGAAACCGAGGTTCTCCAGCCACATCGGTTCGTACCAGGAGAACGGCACGTACATCTCGACGGCGTCGATCTCCCGCCGGGGGTCGGTGATGCCGGCCTGCCGGTAGACGTCGGCCGCGCAGTCCCGGCCGGCCTGCGGGGAGACGAAGTCCTTGCCCGCGAAGAGGGTGGGTTCGCTGCGCATCGCCCCGCCGTGCACCCAGGCGGGCGGGCGGGGCGCGCGGTCGGCGCCGGCGCGGTCGGTGAGGATCATGGCGCAGGCGCCGTCCGAGGAGGGGCAGGTCTCGGAGTAGCGGATCGGATCCCAGAGCATCGGGGAGGCCTGGACCTTCTCCAGGGTGAGGTCGTGCTCGTGGAGGTGGGCGTACGGGTTCTTCAGGGCGTTGCGCCGGTCCTTGTACGCGACGAGGGAGCCGATCGCGTCGGGGGCGCCGGTGCGGCGCATGTACGCGCGCACGTGCGGGGCGAAGAAGCCGCCGGCGCCGGCGAGCAGCGGTTGCTGGAAGGGGACGGGCAGGGAGAGTCCCCACATGGCGTTGGACTCGGACTGCTTCTCGAAGGCGAGGGTGAGGACGGTCCGGTGCACGCGCGCGGAGACCAGGTTCGCGGCGACGAGCGCGGTGGATCCGCCGACCGAGCCCGCCGTGTGGACCCGCAGCATGGGCTTGCCGACCGCGCCGAGCGCGTCGGCCAGGTACAGCTCCGGCATCATGACGCCCTCGAAGAAGTCGGGCGCCTTGCCGATGACGACGGCGTCGATGTCCGCCCAGGTCAGTTCGGCGTCCGCCAGGGCGCGGAGGGCGGCCTCGCGGACGAGTCCGGCGATCGAGACGTCCCTGCGGGCGGCGACGTGCTTGGTCTGGCCGATGCCGACGACGGCCACGGGCTCTTTCGATGTCACAGCCTCAGGCACGGTTCTCTCCTTCCAGGACGGCGACCAGGTTCTGCTGGAGGCAGGGTCCCGAGGTCGCGTGGGCGAGGGCGCGGTCGGACTCCCCGCGGTGGATGCGGGCGGCGGCCTCACCGAGCCGGATGAGGCCCGCGGCCATGACAGGGTTGGCGGCGAGGGCGCCGCCGGAGGGGTTGATCGTCACGCTGTCGTCGAGCCCGAGGGCCTTCCTCAGGACGACCTCCTGGGAGGTGAAGGGCGCGTGGAGTTCGGCGGTGTCGACGGGCCGTTCGAAGGCTCCGGCGCGTTCGGCGGCGAGGCGGGTGGAGGGCGAGTCGGTGAGGTCGCGGACGCCGAGGGAGTGGGCCTCGATCCGGTGGTCCATGCCCCGGATCCAGGCGGGGCGCTCACACAGCTCGCGGGCCCGGTCGCCGACGGCGAGGATCACGGCGGCGGCGCCGTCGCCGATGGGCGGGCAGTCGCCGGTACGGAGGGGCTGGACGGCGTATGCGCCCTGGGGGCGGGCGCCCGGCAGCTGGGCGTGGGGGTTCGTCCTGGCGTCCTCGCGGCTGCGGGCGGCGATCGCGGCGAGGGCCGGCTCGTCGGTGTCGCCGGCGTCGACGAGGGCCTGGGCCTGGAGGGCGGCGAGGGCGACGGAGTCGGGCCAGAGCGGGGCGAGGTAGTACGGGTCGAGCTGGCGGGTGAGGACGTCGCGGACGGAGCCCGGCGAGGACTTTCCGTAGGAGTAGACGAGGGCCGTGTCGGCCTCGCCGGTGAGGAGCTTCACCCATGCCTCGTAGAGCGCCCAGGCGCCGTCCGCCTCGACGTGGGACTCGGAGATCGGGGGCCAGGCGCCGACGCCGTCGAGAGCCATGGTGAAGGAGAAGGCGCGCCCGGCGAGGTAGTCGGAGGAGCCGGAGCAGGTGAATCCGATGTCGGAGGCCTTCAGGCCGGTCTGCCGCTGCACCTCGTGCAGCACGGGCATCACCATCTCGACCTCGGAGAGGTCGTCGGTGCGCCGCCGGTGGTCGCTCTGGGCGAACGCGACGATCGCCACCTCTCGTTCCGCTGTCACAGCAGCTCCTTGTAGGTGTCGTAGTCGGCGTCGGGCTCGCCGGTGGGCCGGTAGTGGTCGGGGTAGCGGCCGTCCTCGCTCCACACGGGTTCGACGCGCAGGCCCATGCGGACCTCGTCGTAGGGGATGCCGCCGATGCGGCCGTGGAGGGCGAGCCCGGCGCCGTCGAGGGCGATGTGGGCGTAGACGTACGGGACCTCGATGTCGAGGTTCTTCGCCTTGATGTTGACGATGCAGAAGGTGGTGACGGTGCCGCGGGGGCCGACCTCGACCTGGTCGGTGGTGGCGACCCCGCAGGTGGGGCAGGCGCCGCGGGGCGGCACGTACACCTTGGCGCAGGAGGGGCAGCGCTCGCCGACCGTGCGGCGCTCGGCGAGCCCGTGCAGATAGCGGGTCTGGGCGCGGCCGGGGCTGTACGTGTAGTCGAGGCGGGCGGGGGCGACGATGCCGGTCACCGGGTCCTCGAACCGGCCGTCGTGGGCGGTGGGTTCGTACGGTGCGGTGCTCTCGTACGGCTCGAAGCAGGCGATGTCCGTGATGGCGCCGGCCCGTTCGGCGGCCCAGCGGATCCGCACCCGCATGCCCGTGCGGACGGCCTCGGGGCCGGGGGCGTCGAGGGCGTGGAGGAGGGCGGTGTCGGCGCCGTCGAGGCGGACGAGGACCCAGGCGAAGGGGGTCGCGAGGGGCTGCCCCGGGCGGGGCTCGGGGTTCCAGGCCCAGGTGGTGACGGTGCCGGTGGCGGCGACCTCGACGAGCTCGCGGAGTTCGGCGGCGGTGGCGGGGTCGTACTCGACGGGCGGGACGAGCACCGCACCCGCCTCGGTGCGCACACCGAGGACGGTGCGCTCGCGCAGCCCGGTGAGGAAGGCGGACTGCACGGGGCCGAGGGAACGGGTGAAGGGGAACTCGACGACGAGGGGCGCTCGGAGGGCCTCCGGCGGTTGGGTCATGGTCATGTGCGGGCTCCTTGGTCGGGCCGGTCGGTACGGGCGTCGGTACGGGGCCGCTGCGCGGGGCCCTCTCCCCACCCCGCCCCTTCCCGTAACCGGGGGGCTCCGCCCCCGGACCCCGGCGCCTCAAACGCCGGCGAGGCTGAGGCTTCCGCCCGGCGGGCGGAGATTCAGCCCGTCCGGCGATCGAGGACACGGCCGAAGGCCGTACGGGGATCTGGGGGCTTGCCCCCGGTTCGGGAAGGGGCGGGGTGGGGAAAGGTCACTCCCGCCGGTACACCGCCGGCCTCTTCTCCGCGAACGCCCTCGCCCCCTCCTTCGCGTCCGCCGTGTCGAAGATCGGCCACCCCCTCTTCAGCTCGGCGGCGAGCCCCTCCGTCTCGGTCAGCTCGGCCGTCTCGTACACGGACGCCTTGACCGCCTCGACGGCCAGCGGCCCGCAGGCGTTGATGCGTTCGGCGATGTCGAGGGCGGCGTCCAGCGCGGTGCCGTCGGGGACGACGCGGCCGACGAGGCCGATGGCGGCGGCCTCCTCGGCGCTGTACGGGCGTCCGGTGAGGAGCATTTCGAGGGCGTGGGTGCGGGCGATCTGGCGGGGCAGACGGACGGTGGAGCCGCCGATGGGGAAGAGGCCGCGCCGGACCTCGAAGAGGCCGAAGGTGGCGGAGGCGGCCGCGACCCGGATGTCGGTGCCCTGGAGGATCTCGGTGCCGCCGGCGACGCAGTACCCCTCGACGGCCGCGATGACGGGCTTGCGGGGGCGGTGGTGGCGGAGCATCGCCTTCCAGTGCAGGTCGGGGTCGGCCTTGAGCCGGTCCCGGTACTGCTCGCCCTCCATGCCTCTCCCCGCGAGGGCCTTGAGGTCCATGCCCGCGCAGAAGGAACCGCCCGAGCCGGTGAGGACGATCGAGCGGACGCCGTCGTCGGCGTCGGCCTCCAGCCAGCCGTCGTACAGGCCGACGAGCATCGGCAGTGAGAGGGCGTTCTTGGCCTCGGGCCGGTTCAAGGTGAGGACGAGCGTGGCGCCTTCGCGCCGGACGCTGAGGTGTTCGGTGCCGCCCATGGGGGTCTCCCGTCTCCAGTTCTGGAACAGGTTGCAGGAGCCGGGGGTCCAGTTCAATAGTTTTCTGACACTCAGTCAGATTCTTCTGCGCACCCCCTTCCGTCGGTGACGTGTCGGCGCTCTAATGACCGCCACGTCCATGTGAACCAGTGCGAGCCGGGGTCAGGAGGAACGGTGGAGTACAACCTTGCCGACCTGTTCGAATCGGTCGTCGACGTGGTCCCCGACCGCGAGGCGCTGGTGTACGTCGACCATCCCGGCACGGGCGCGGAGCGGCGGCTCACCTACGCCGAGCTCGACGCCGCCGCCAACCGGATCGCGCACCACCTGACCGACGCGGGCATCCGGCCCGGCGAGCACCTCGGCCTCCACCTGTACAACGGCGTCGAGTACCTCCAGACCGTCCTCGCCTGCCTCAAGGCCCGGATCGTGCCGGTCAACGTGAACTACCGGTACGTGGAGGAGGAGCTCGTCTACCTGTACCGGGACGCGGACCTGGCGGCGCTCGTCTTCGACGCCGAGTTCACCGGCCGGGTCGCCGCGGCGCTGCCGCAGACGGAGAAGCTGCGGCACCTCGTGCGGGTGGGGACCCCGCCCTCCCGTCGCCCGACCGCCGCCCCTCAAGGAGCTGCTGCGCAGCGCAGCGTCGAGGACGCCCCGGCGCTCGACTGCGTGCCGTTCGCCGAGGCGGAGGCCTCCGGCTCCTCCGAGCGCGGCTTCGGTCCCCGCTCTCCCGACGACCTGTTCATCATCTACACCGGCGGCACGACCGGCATGCCCAAGGGGGTCCTGTGGCGTCAGGAGGACCTCTTCTTCGCGGGGCTCTTCGGCGGTGACCCGTCGGGCGAGCCCGTGAAGCGGCCCGAGGAGCTGGCGGAGCGGGTCGCGGCCGGGGGCGCCGGCATCACCTTCTTCCCCGCGCCGCCGCTCATGCACGGCACCTCCACACTGACCGCGTTCATCGCGCTCAACTACGGGCAGCGGGTCGTCCTGCACCGCAAGTACGTGCCCGAGGAGGTGCTGCGCACCCTGGAGAAGGAGAAGGTCTCCAGCATCTCCCTGGTCGGGGACGCGATGCTGCGCCCGCTCGTGGACGCGCTGCGCGGACCGCTCAGGGGCACGGACCTCTCCGCGCTCTTCAGCCTCTCCTCGTCCGGGGCGATCATGTCCGAGACGGTACGGACCCAGCTCCAGGAGCTCATGCCGAACGTCCTGCTGCTCAACAACTTCGGCTCCACCGAGTCGGGTTCCAACGGGCGCGCCACCGACGACTCGGGTCCGGCCAAGGGCTTCCGGCTGCACGTCAACGAACGCACCCAGGTCGTCGACCCGGCGACCCGGGTCCCCGTCGCGGCGGGCGAGACCGGCCGCCTCGCCCAGCGCGGCCACGTCCCGCTCGGCTACTACAACGACCCGGCCAAGACCGCCGAGACCTTCTTCGAGCGGGACGGGGTGCGGTGGGTGCTCCTCGGTGACATGGCGACCGTGGACGAGCAGGGCGTCGTGACCGTCCTGGGCCGCGGCTCCCAGTGCATCAACACGGGCGGCGAGAAGGTGTACCCCGAGGAGGTCGAGCAGGCGCTCAAGTCCCACCCCGACGTGTACGACGCGCTGGTCGCCGGTGTCCCCGACGCCCGCTGGGGCAACCATGTCGCCGCCGTGGTCCAGCTCCGGGCCGGGGCGGAGCCACTGGACCTGGAGGCCCTCCAGACCCACTGCCGGCAGCAGCTGGCGGGCTACAAGGTCCCCCGCCAGCTGGTCCTCACCGACCGCATCCAGCGCTCCCCCAGCGGCAAGGCGGACTACCGCTGGGCCCGCGCGGTGGCGGTGGAGGCCGACGCGGACTCCTCCTGAGGCGGCGCGTACCGGATCCCGTTAGAGCCCGAACTCCCTGATCGCCGCCAGGAATTCGGCCGGTCGGGCGTTGTGGATGAGATGGCCGGTCTCGATCGTGACGAGGCGGGCGCCGGGGATGGTGTCGGCGAGGGCGGAGAGCTGCTCCTGGGGCACGTGGCTGGTCGGGCCGCCCGCGAGGACGAGGGTGGGAGCGGTGATCGCGGGGAGTTCCTCGCGCCAGGCCGGGTCGGGGGCGTTCAGCTGGGCGTCGGTGGTGCGGACGATCTCCCAGTCGAAGGCGAGGGGGCCTTCGGGACGCTCGGCGACGGGGCGCGGCGGGTCGAGGGGGACGAAGGCGGGCGCCTCCTCCAGCACGAGGCGGCCGATGAGGCCCGGTTCGCGCTGGGCGAGGAGGTACGCGGCGGCGGCGCCCATCGAGTGGGAGACGACGGTGGCGCCGGTGAGGCCGAGGGCCTTGAGGAAGCCGCCGAGTTCGTCGCGGAAGTCCTCGAAGCCGTAGGCGCCGGGCCGGTCGCTGAGTCCGTGGCCGCGCAGGTCCACCGCGTACACCCGGTGGTCGGCCGCGAGGTCCGCGGTGATCTCCGTCCAGGTCGTGCTGTCGTTGCCGCGACCGTGGACGAGGACGACGGGGCGGGCGTCCTCGGGCCCCGCGACCCGGTAGGCGAGCCGTACGCCGTCCACGGTCACCGTGCGGACGGCGGGGTCGAGGAAGGCGGCGACCGGGCGGACGAAGGCCTCGGCGTCGTCGACCCAGGGGAAGTGTCCGGCGCCCGGCTGGACGACGAGCTCCGCGTGCGGGAAGAGCGCCGCGGCCTCGGCCGCCTTGGCGGGCGTCGGGCCCGCGTCGTACTCGCCCGCCAGGATCAGGACCGGCGCGGTGAGCGCGCCGATCGCGCGGCGGGTCGTCTCCGGGTCGTAGGCACCCTCGCCGTGGTAGACGGGGGCGGCCTCCCAGTTCGTCTCATGGTCGGTGGCCGCCGCGTGCTCCTGGGCGGCGGCGTCCCAGCGGCCGTAGGCGAAGGGGGCGGTGATCTCGTAGACACGGCGCAGCGGGGTGTCCGGGCCGATCGTGTCCAGCGCGGCCCTGGCCTCCGGATACCACTCCTGGTCGCCGAAGACCTCGACGGACTTGTCCCACTCCTCGTCGGTGGCCGTGACGCCGAGGGCGCGTCCGAGGGAGGTGACGAGGACGAGGGAGCGGATCCGCTCGGGGTGGGCTGCGGCGTACAGGACGGCGAGGTTGCCGGCCGCCGAGTGACCGAGGAGGTCGATCCGCTCCAGGCCGAGGTGGGCGCGGAGGGCCTCGACGTCGCCGACCTGACGGTCGCAGCGGTACGTGCCGGGGTCGGCGGGCTCCGCGCTCGCGCCGGTGCCGCGGGCGTCGAGCAGGACGAGGGCGCGGTGGGCGGCGAGACCGCCGAGGTCCCCGAGGTACGCGGCGTGACGCATCGGCCCGCCCGCCAGGCAGACGAGCGGCTCACCCTCCCCCTGTACGCGGTAGGAGAGTTCGGTTCCGTCAAAGCTGGTGAACGTCGGCATGCCGCCGATCCTCACCGACCCCGGTGATCACGGCAATCGGTTTCGCCGTGAGCGCCAAGCCGGGAGCAGCAGGTCGGCGGCGCGATACGGTGGAGGACCGTCCACGAACCGCGAAGGAACCGTTCCACCGTGCCCGAGACCCGGGAATCCGCCCTGCGCGGCGACTGCGCCAACTGCTTCGGCCTGTGCTGCGTGGCGCTGCCCTTCGCCAAGTCGGCCGACTTCGCCGTGAACAAGTCGTCGGGCGAGCCCTGCCGGAACCTCCAGGAGGACTTCCGCTGCGGGATCCACACCCGGCTGCGGCCGAGCGGTTTCCAGGGCTGCACGGTGTACGACTGCTTCGGCGCCGGCCAGCAGGTCTCCCAGGTGACCTTCGCCGGCGTGTCCTGGCGCGAGGCTCCGGAGACGGCCCGGCAGATGTACGAGGTGTTCCCGGTGGTGCGCCAGCTGCACGAGCTGCTGCGCTACCTCACGGAGGCCCTGGCGCTGCGGACGGCCCGCCCCGTCCACGCCGAGCTGCGGGCCGCGCTGGCCCGGGTCGAGGAGCTCACCGCCGGCCCGCCGGACGCGCTGGAGAAGCTGGACGTGGCCGCGGTGCGCGCCGAGGTCAACCTGCTGCTCCTGCGGACGAGCGAACTGGTCCGCGCCACGGCCGGCGGCCGCCCGAAGAGCCGGCGCGGGGCGGACCTGATCGGCAAGCGGCTGCGCGGGGCGAAGCTGCGGGGCACGGACCTGCGCGGGGCGCTGCTCATCGCCGCCGACCTGACGGGGGCCGATCTGTCGCTCGCGGACCTGATCGGCGCGGACCTGCGGGACGCCGACCTGTCGGGCGCGGACCTCACGGGCGCCCTCTTCCTGACGCAGCCCCAGCTGAACTCGGCTCGGGGGAACGCGGCGACCCGCCTCCCCGAGGGCTTCGACCGCCCGGCGCACTGGGCGGCCTGACACACCCCCGGGAGCTCAGTGGGGCACGGTCACGACGATCTTGCCCACCTGGTGGCCTGCCTCCATGGCCCGGTGCGCGGCCACGATCTCGTCGAGCGTGAAGGTCCGGTCGACGGCCGCTTCGAAGTACCCGCCGCGCAGCCCGGACTCGACGAAGGCGCGGGCCCTGCGCAGCCGCTCGGGGTCCCTGGTCGTCTCGGGCATCGTGTACGTCCGGAGGGAGACGGCGGGCATGCCGAGGTCGAAGCCGGGGTACGGGGTCGGCAGCCCGCTCACGGCGCCGTAGAGCAGCACGGTGCCGCCGGGGGCGAGGGCCCTGACGAGGTCCGTGACGCCGGGTCCCGCGACGCCGTCGAAGGCGAGGTCGGCGCCGCGCCCGCCGGTGAGGTCGCGCACCCGCTCGGCCACGTCCTCCTCGTCGGTGACGATCACCTCGGCCGCGCCCGCCTTGAGCAGGGCGTCCCTCTTGGCCCGGGTGCGGGTGGTGGCGAGGGGTGCGGCGCCGATCCGGTGCGCGGTCCTGAGGGCGGCCAGTCCGACGCTGCTGGAGGCGCCGGTCACGACGACGGTGTCTCCCGCGCGCATCCCGCCGACCTCGACGAGGCCGCCGTACGCCGTGACGTACGGCATCCACACGGCGGCGCCCTCGACGGGGCCGAGGCCCTCGGGGCGGGGGACGAGGGAGGAGGCCGGGACGACGGCGCGCTCGGCGTAGACGCCGTGGTCGTTCATGGAGAAGGAGGGCACGACGCTGACCTCCTGCCCGGCCGCGAACCCGGCCACCCCCTCTCCGACGGCCTCGACGACCCCGGCGGCCTCCAGTCCGATCCGGGCGGGGAACCGCCGGGCGGGCTCGATGTAGCGGCCCGACCGGAAGAGCGCCTCGGCACGGTTGAGACCGATGGCCTCCACCCGGAGCAGCACCTCACCGGGCCCCGGCTCGCCCACCTCGACGTCCTCGATCCGGAGCACCTCCGGACCGCCGTACTCGTGGAACAGCACCGTCCTGGCCTTGCTCATCGGGTTTCCCCTCCCCGCTCGGTGACGGCGGCGGGCGGACCGCTCCGCCGCCGCACCCAGCCAAGCGCAAGGTTCGACCACTGTCAAACTTTGATGTTCATGAAACTTTGACGCCTGTCGTACGATGCTTCCCGGAGGTCGACGAGACGATGAGAGCAGTGGCAGGCACCGGCCGACGGGAGCGCGTCCCGCCCCACCCCGACCTGCGCGAGATCAGCCTCCAGCAGGTCCTGGACGCGCTGGTCGACCCGGTCAGACGACGGATCGTCGCCGAGCTGTACGCGGCGGGCGAGGACCTCGCCTGCGGCACCATCGAGCTGCCGGTCAGCAAGTCCACGGCGACGCACCACTTCCACGTCCTGCGCGAAGCGGGCCTCATCCGCCAGCACTACGCGGGCACCTCGCGCATGAACACCCTGCGCCACGAGGAGTTCGAGGAGCGCTTCCCGGGCCTCCTGCGGGCCGTCGTGACCGCACACGAGGGCGACACCTCCGGCTGACCCGCGATCGCCGGAGGAGGCAGGACACCCCCTAGACCTCGTACGCGTACGGCGTCGTGGTCGACAGGGTCAGGAAGCCGAGGCGGTGGAGGATCGGGCGGCTGGTGGGCGCCGCGTCGACCTGGACGTAGCGGTGGCCTCGGGCGGCGGCGATGCGGGCGCGGTGGGCGACCAGGGCGCGGTAGAGGCCGCGGCCGCGCCAGCCCTCGACGGTGCCGCCGCCCCAGAGGCCCGCGAAGTCCGTGCCGGGGTACAGCTCCATGCGGGCCGCGCTGACGGGTTCGCCGGCGGCGAGGGCGACGACGGCGGTGACCGTGCCCGGGTCGGCCGCGAGCCGGTCCAGGAGCTGGCGGCCGATCTTCGAACTGTCGGTGCCGAAGGCGCGCTCGTGGACCTCGACCACCTGGCGGACCCCGGCCTCGTCGGTGACCGCGCGGAGCTCGACACCGTCGGGGAGCGGGACCTCCCCGGGCAGGGCGGCGGCCTCGGCCGCCATCAGGGTCTCGGGCTCCTCGGGGGTGAAGCCCGCCGCGCGGAGCCGGTCACCGAGGTCGGCGGGGGTGTCGTGCCCGTACAGCTTCCACTCGAAGGACAGTCCGGCGGCGCGGTAGTGCTCGATCTGTCCGGCGATGGCGCGGTCGGCCCCGGCCGCGTCGAAGCCGGACCAGAGGACGCCGTTCCACGCGTGCGCGGGGCCCGTCTGGCGGACGACCGCGCCGACGCGCTCGACGCGGCAGCCGGGCCCGTCGGGGCGGGCTCCGCGCCGGAGCTGGAGGTCGTACAGGTCACGAAGGTGCTGGGGTTCCATGCGGGCCACTCCAGCACCGGTGTCCGGCGGCGGGCAACGGGATTTACCGGGCCGGGGGTCAGGCGCGCGGACGCACCTCGACGTTCTCGAGGATGCCGACCGCGTCGGGCACGAGGATCGCGGCCGCGTAGTAGGCGGAGACCAGGTAGGAGATGATCGCCTTCTCGTCGATGCCCATGAAGCGGCAGTTGAGACCGGGCTCGACCTCGTCGGGCAGGCCGGTCTGGTGGAGACCGATGACGCCCTCGTTGTCCTCGCCGGCGCGCACGGCGATGATCGAGGAGCTCTGCCGGTCGGTGACCGGGATCTTCCCGCAGGGCAGGAGGGGCACCCCGCGCCAGGCCGGCATGTGGCGTCCCTCGACGTCGACGGTGCCGAGCACGAGACCGCGCTTGTTGCACTCCTTGCCGAAGGCGGCGACGGCCCGGGGGTGGGCGAAGAGGTAGTCGGTGTCGCGGCGCATGCTGAGCAGGTCGTCGAGGTCGTCCGGGGTCGGCGGGCCCGAGTGGGTCTGGATGCGCTGGTCGAAGTCGGTGTTGTGGAGCAGCCCGAACTCGGGGTTGTTGACGAGCTCGTGCTCCTGGCGCTCGCGGAGCTCCTGGATCGTCAGACGGAGCTGCTGCTCGGTCTGGTTCATCGGCTGGTTGTAGAGGTCGGCGACGCGGGTGTGCACCTTCAGGACGGTCTGGGCGACGCTGAGTTCGTACTCGCGCGGCTTGAGTTCGTAGTCGGCGTACGCGCCGGGCAGGGCGGCCTCCCCGACGTGGCCGGCGCTGAGCTCGATGGCGGCCTCGCCGGACGGGTTGACGGGGCGGGGCCGGCCGTTGGACCCGGCGTTCACCACGTGGTCGCGGAGGTTCCCGTACTGCTCGGCGACGGCCAGGTAGGAGGTGCGCGGCAGCGCGAGGAGGGTGACGGCGGTGACGGCCTTGGCGGTGAAGTCCCATGTGCCGTCCCCGGCGAGCACCTGGCCGCCGAAGGTGTCGCCGTCGCCGAGCCGTCCGAGGAGGGTCTCGTCGCCGTACTGTCCGGTGCCGAGCTTCTCGATCTTGCCGTGGGCGATGAGGTAGACGTGGTCGGCCGGCCGGCCGGCGTGCACGACGACCTGGCCGGGCTCGAACTCCCGCTGGACGAAGCGGTCGGCGAGGGCGCCGAGCGCGGTGGGATCGTCGAAGCCGCGCAGCAGCGGGAGTTCGGCCAGTTCGGCGGGGATGACCTCGACCCTGGAGCCGCTCTTGACGAAGGTGACGCGGCCGTCGCCGACCACGTACGAGAGGCGTCGGTTGACCCGGTAGACGCCACCGGGGGTGTGGATCCAGGGGAGCTTGCGGAGCAGCCAGCGGGAGCTGATGCCCTGCATCTGGGGTTCGGACTTGGTGGTGGTGGCGAGGTTGCGGGCGGCGGCGGTGCTGAGGCTGAGCTGGACCTGGCGGATCTCGACGGCGGGCGGGGTGGGGCCTGCCGCCGGGGCGGTGTCGACCGACATGGTGGACTCGCTTTCTGGGCGCTCGTGGACTTGCGCGGGGGTCGTACGTCACTTTCCGCGTCCAGATGTAACGCACGGTGGTGTACGTCATCCGGGTGCGGCGCGGGCGGGCGGGAGCGCCGCACGGCGGCAGCCGCCCCGCGAGCGCCCGCACGCTCCGCCGTCCGGGCAGCCGCGCGGGCGGGAAAGTTCGTCCACCCCCTTGCCAAGCCCCGGGTGCCTCCGGTTTTACTGACCCGGAACGGATCAACCGAATGATCGGTAGTCCGTTTTACGACAGCGGAGGAGTGGGCGCATGACGGAACTGCTGGACAGCGGCGAACGGCTCGGACGCGAGGAGCTGGCGGCGCTCCAGCTGGAGCGGCTGCGCGCGACCCTGCGTCACGCGTACGAGAACGTGGACTTCTACCGGCGCTCCTTCGACGCGGCCGGACTGACCCCGGACGACTGCCGCACGCTCGCCGACCTGGCCCGTTTCCCCTTCACCGCCAAGTCGGACCTGCGCGACCACTACCCCTTCGGCATGTTCGCCGTCGACCAGTCCCGGATCCGGCGCATCCACGCCTCCAGCGGCACCACCGGCCGGCCGACCGTCGTCGGCTACACCGAGGCCGACCTGGACATGTGGGCCGACGTGGTGGCCCGCTCCCTGCGCGCCGCCGGAGCGCGCCCCGGGCACAAGGTCCATGTGGCGTACGGATACGGCCTGTTCACCGGCGGGCTGGGCGCCCACTACGGCGCGGAGCGCCTCGGATGCACGGTGATCCCGGCCTCCGGCGGCATGACGGCCCGCCAGGTGCAGCTCATCCAGGACTTCCGGCCCGAGATCATCATGGTGACCCCCTCGTACATGCTGACGCTGCTCGACGAGTTCGAGCGGCAGGGCGTGGACCCCCGGTCGACCTCGCTGAAGGTCGGGGTCTTCGGCGCGGAGCCGTGGACGGAGGAGATGCGCAAGGAGATCGAGGAGCGGTTCGCGATCGACGCGGTCGACATCTACGGCCTGTCGGAGGTCATCGGCCCCGGTGTGGCGCAGGAGTGCGTGGAGACCAAGGACGGCCTGCACATCTGGGAGGACCACTTCTACCCGGAGATCGTGGACCCGTTCACCGGCGAGGTGCTGCCCGACGGGGAGGAGGGCGAGCTGGTCTTCACCTCGCTCACCAAGGAGGCCATGCCGGTGATCCGCTACCGGACCCGGGACCTCACCCGGCTGCTGCCGGGGACGGCCCGGGTGTTCCGCCGGATGGAGAAGGTCACCGGGCGCAGCGACGACATGATCATCCTGCGCGGGGTGAACCTCTTCCCCACCCAGATCGAGGAGATCGTGCTGCGCACCCCGGGCGTGGCCCCGCACTTCCAGCTGCGGCTGACCCGGGAGGGCCGGCTCGACGCCCTGACGGTGTGGGCCGAGGCCCGTCCGGACGCGACGCCGGAGGAGCGCGCGGAGGCGGCCCGGGCGGTCGCGGCCGCGGTGAAGGACGGGATCGGGGTGTCCGTGGGCGTGGAGGTGGTGGATCCGGAGACGCTGGAGCGCTCGGTGGGCAAGATCAAGCGGATCGTGGACCTCCGGGGCGCGTAGCCTGGGAGGAGGAGGTGGTTGCGATGCTGTCGGACTCCCCCATAGCCGCGATCATTCCGGTCAGTGACATGAACCGGGCCAAGCAGTTCTACTCGGAGACCCTCGGTCTACCCCTCACGAAGGAGTCGCCCGAGGACACCAGGTTCGAGTGCGGCGGCACGGTGATCGGCCTCTACGAGACGCCCTACGGCGGCAAGGCCGAGCACACCCTGGCGAGCTGGAAGGTCGACGACCTGGACACGGAGATGTCGACCCTGCGGTCGAAAGGCGTCACCTTCGAGGACTACGACCTGCCGGGCATCAAGACGGTCGAGGGTGTGGTCGAGTCGGACACGATGCGGGGCGCCTGGTTCAAGGACAGCGAGGGCAATGTCCTCTGTGTGATGGAGGAGAAGGATCAGGGCTGACCTGCGAAACGGTCCCTCAGGTCGCGCTTGAGGATCTTTCCGCTGGCGTTGCGGGGAAGCGCGTCCACGAGGAGGACGCGCTTCGGCGCCTTGAAGTGGGCGAGCTTCTCGCGCGCGTGGTCGAGGAGTTCGGCCTCGGTGACCTCGCCACGAGGGACGACGACGGCCGTGACCGCCTCGATCCAGCGCTCGTCGGGGAGGCCGATGACGGCCACCTCGGCGACGCCGGGGTGGGTGTAGAGCGCGTCCTCGACCTGGCGTGAGGCGACGAGCACACCACCGGAGTTGATGACGTCCTTCACCCGGTCGACGATCGTGAGATAACCCTCGGCGTCGCGGACGGCGAGGTCCCCGGAGTGGAACCAGCCGCCCCGGAAGGCTTCCTTGGTCTCGTCGGGCTTGCGCCAGTAGCCCTCGCAGAGCTGCGGGGAGCGGTAGACGATCTCCCCCGGGGTGCCGTCGGGGACGTCCTCGCCGTCCTCGCCGACGACGCGGGCCTCGACGTGACGGACGGGGCGGCCGCAGGAGTCCATCCGGCCCTCGTGCTCGTCGGGGCCGAGGACGGTCGCGAGCGGGCCGATCTCCGACTGGCCGAAGCAGTTGTAGAAGGCGAGTGCGGGCAGCCGGGCGCGCAGCCGCTCCAGGACGGGTACGGGCATGATCGAGGCCCCGTAGTAGGCCTTGCGCAGGGCGGAGAGGTCGCGGTCGGCGAACTCGGGGTGGTTGGCGAGGGCGATCCAGACGGTCGGCGGGGCGAAGAGGCTGTCGGCGCGGCCGGCCTCGATCAGGTCGAACAGGACGGCCGGGTCGGGGCCGTCGACGATCGTGTTCTCGGCGCCCACGGCGAGGTAGGGCAGCAGGAAGACGTGCATCTGCGCCGAGTGGTAGAGCGGCAGCGCGTGCACCGGACGGTCGTCCTCGCTGAGGTCGAGGGCCTCGATCGCGCTGGCGTACTCGTGGGCGAGGGCGAGGTGGGTCATCACGGCACCCTTGGGGAGTGCGGTGGTGCCCGAGGTGTAGAGCAGCTGGGCGACGTCGCGGGCGTCGCGGTCGGTGAGGTACTGCTCCGGTTCGGCGAGGCTGTCGAGCAGTGAACCGGGCGCGTCCCGCAGCGCCTTGACCGTGAAGCCCTCGGGGATCCGGTCGGCGAGGGCGGGATCGGCGAGGACGAGGGAGCTGTCCGACTGCTCCAGGACGTACGCGAGGTCCTCGCCGGTCAGATGGTGGTTCACCGGTACGTGGATCAGGCCGGCCCGCGCGCAGGCGAGGAACGCGACGAGGTAGGCGTCCGAGTTGTGGCCGTACGTGGCGACCCGGGCGTACTCCGGCAGGGCGAGACCGTGCCGACGCTCCCGAAGGACGGCCGCGGCGGTGGAGACGGCCGCGTCCAGCTCCGCGTACGTCCAGGTCCGGTCGGCGTACCGGAGGGCGATCCGGTCGGGCACGCGCCGGGCGCTCGCGCGCAGGACACCGTCGACGGTGCGGCTGAGGAGTCGATCCATGCGGTGATCCTCGGCGGCCACCCGGCGGGAGGTCAAGTACCGTGCCGCGCGCCGCGCATGTCCGGACCTCGGATACCGAACGGGATGTTGACACGGGGCCGCGCACCTGCGTGCATGGTCCAACCCGCAGTGCTCATCGGCCCGTTGGGAGGCATCTTGCACCTCCGTACCCGACTGAAACACCTGGCGCTCACCGGCGCGGCCCTCGCCGTCGTCACGGCCACGCTGCCCGGCGCGGCGGCCGCCGACTCCGGGGACCGGGGCCGTCGTCCGTCCGACGGGGGTCTGTCGGCCGTCATCCGCTACACCGAGTACGGCATCCCGCACATCGTGGCGAAGGACTACGCGAACCTGGGGTTCGGCACGGGCTGGGCCCAGGCCGCCGACCAGGTCTGTGTGCTCGCCGACGGCTTCCTGACCGTGAACGGTGAACGCTCCCGGTACTTCGGCCCGGGCGCCGCCCCGGACGGCTCGCTCTCCTCCGCCACGACGAACCTCTCCAGCGATCTGTACTTCCGCGGCGTGAAGGACGCGGGCACGGTCGAGGAGCTGCTCGGGACCCCGGCGCCGGCCGGGCCCAGCCGGGAACTCAAGGAGATGATGCGGGGCTGGGCGGCCGGCTACAACGCCTGGCTGCGGAAGAACCGGATCACCGACCCGGCCTGCGCCGACGCCGCCTGGGTCCGGCCGGTGACCGCGCTCGACGTGGCCCGGCGCGGCTTCGCCGTCTCCGTGCTCGGCGGGCAGGGCAGGGCCGTGGACGGCATCACGGCGGCCGCGCCGCCGGCCGCCGCTCCCCCGTCGGCCGCCCGCTCGGGCACCCCCGACCCGGAGGTCCCCGACCCGGCCCGTACGGCCGAGGCGGCGCGCGCGCTGTTCGCTCCCGAGAACGCCACCATGGGCTCCAACGCCGTCGCGTTCTCCGGGGCCACGACGGCGAACGGACGCGGGCTGCTCCTGGGGAACCCGCACTACCCGTGGCAGGGCGGCCGCCGGTTCTGGCAGTCGCAGCAGACGATCCCCGGCGAGCTGAACGTCTCCGGCGCCTCGCTCCTCGGCACGACCGTCGTCAACATCGGCTTCAACGACAAGGTCGCCTGGAGCCACACCGTCGCGACCGGGGTGCCGCTCAACCTGCACCAATTGACGCTCGCCCCCGGCGACCCGACCTCCTACCTCGTGGACGGCCGGCCGGAGCGGATGACCGCGCGCGAGGTGACCGTCGCGGTCAAGGACGGCGCCCCCGTCACCCGCACCCAGTGGTGGACCCGGTACGGCCCCGTCGTCGGCGGCCTCGGCGCGCAGCTGCCGCTGCCGTGGACCGCGACCACGGCGTACGCGCTGAACGACCCCAACGCCGCCAACCTGCGCGGGTCCGACACCGCGCTCGGCTTCGGGAAGGCCCGGTCCGCGCAGGACGTCGCCGACACCCTGACCCGCACCCAGGGGCTGCCCTGGGTCAACACGATCGCGGCGGACTCCGCGGGACACTCGCTCTTCGCCCAGTCCCAGGTGCTCCCCCGGATCACCGACGAGCTCGCCGCGCGCTGCTCCACCCCGCTCGGCCGGGCCACCTACCCGGCCTCGGGGGTCGCCGCTCGACGGCTCGCGGTCGGACTGCGCGCTCGGCTCCGACCCGGACGCGGTGCAGCCCGGTGTCTTCGGGCCCGCGCGGATGCCGGTCCTGCGGGACACCCCGTACGTGGAGAACTCCAACGACAGCGCCTGGCTGGCCAATGCCGACCGGCCGCTGACCGGTTACGAGCGGATCTTCGGCACGGTCGCCACCCCGCGTTCGCTGCGCACCCGGGGCGGGATCGAGGACGTGTCGGCGCTGGCGGACCGGGGCGGGCTCACGGTGGCCGACCTCCAGCGCCAGCAGTTCGCGAACCGGGCGCCCGCCGGTGACCTGGCGGCGGCCGACGCGGCGAAGGCCTGCGCGTCGGTGCTGCCGGAGGACCCGGAGGTCTGCCGGGTGATCGGGGACTGGGACCGGACGGTGAACACCGACAGCCGTGGCGCGCTGCTCTTCGACCGGTTCTGGCGGAAGTTCACCGGCACGGTCAAGCCGGCCGACCAGTGGAAGGTGCCGTTCTCGGCGGCCGACCCGGTCCGCACCCCGCACACCCTCAACACGGAGGGGCCCGGCTTCGCGCAGGCCCTCAGGGACGCGGCGGCGGAACTGCGGGCCGCGGGCATCGCGCTGGACGCGCCCCTCGGGGCCCACCAGTTCGTCGTACGGAACGGGGAGCGGATCCCGGTGAGCGGCGGGACCGAGTCCCTGGGCATCTGGAACAAGACCGAGCCCGTGTGGAACGCGGCGGGCGGCGGCTATGTGGAGGTCGTCCACGGAACGAGCCATGTGCAGGCGGTCGGCTGGGACGGGAGCCGGTGCCCGGTGGCCCGCACCCTGCTCTCGTACTCCCAGTCGTCGAACCCGGCTTCGCCGCACTTCAGCGACCAGACCCGGCTGTTCGCGGGCGAGCGCTGGGTGACCTCCCGGTTCTGCGAGAAGGACATCCTGCGCTCGCCCGGCCTGAAGGTGGTCGTGGTCAGGGACTGAACGACAGGAACACGAAGGCGGCGAAGATCGAGAGGTGGACGCTGCCCTGGAGGAGGGTGGCCCGTCCCGGCACCACCGTCAGGGCGCCCACCACGGCCGTGAGCACGAGCAGCACCATGTGGAGGGGCCCCAGGCCGAGGATCAGGGGCCCGTCCAGCCAGATCGAGGCGAGCGCGATCGCGGGGATCGTCAGGCCGATGCTGGCGATGGCCGAGCCGTAGGCCAGGTTCATGCTGGTCTGCATGCGGTCCCGGCTCGCCGCGCGCACGGCGGCGAGCGTCTCGGGAAGCAGCACCATCAGGGCGATGACGACACCGACGACCGCCTTGGGCAGACCCGCGGAGGCGACGGCGTCCTCGATGGTGGGCGAGACGAGCTTGGCGTTGCCGACGACGGCGACGAGCGCGACCACGAGCAGGCCGAGGCTGAACCAGGCGTCGCGAGCGGTGGGCGGCGCGGCGTGCTCGTCCTGCGACTCCGGGATCCCCCGGTCCGGCCGCGGCACGGGCAGGAAGTAGTCGCGGTGCCGGACCGTCTGCACGGCGACGAACACCCCGTAGAGGATGAGCGAGGAGACCGCGGCGAAGGCGAGCTGCGCGGCGGAGAACTCGGGGCCGGGGTGGCTCGTCGTGAAGGTCGGCAGGACGAGCGTCATGGTCGCGAGGGTGCAGACGACGGCGAGCTCGCCTCCGGAACCCTCCGCGTTGAAGACGGCGACCCGGTTGCGCAGGGCGCCGACGAGCAGGGAGAGGCCGACGATGCCGTTGCAGGTGATCATGACGGCGGCGAAGACGGTGTCGCGGGCGTAGCTCGTCGCCTTGTCCCCGCCTCCGATCATCAGCATGACGATCAGTCCGACCTCGATGACGGTCACGGCCACGGCGAGGACGAGGGAGCCGAAGGGTTCGCCGATGCGGTGGGCGATGACCTCGGCGTGATGGACGGCCGAGAGCACCCCGGCGAACAGGCAGACGACGACGATCGCCACCGCGAAGCCCGGGAGCTCACGCCCCCAGGCGAGGGCGAGCACAAGGGCCGCCACCACCGGCCCCCAGGTGGTCCACTGCCGTGCCCTTGCCGTCACCGTCGAACTCATGATCCGCATATTGCCACAAGAGGGCCTTTACGCCCGATTCGCTCAGCCCTCAGGACCGGCAAGGCCGTTCTCGTACGCGGCGAGGGTCTCGACGAACATCCGGCGTTCAGCCGGGCCGAGGGGTGCGAGGGCCGCGCGCCAGGCGCCGGCGCTGCGGCCCAGCCAGCCGTCGATGGCGGGGCGGTGCTCCTCGGCGATGGAGACGATCTTCCGCCGCCGGTCGGCGGGGTCCTCGGTCCGCTCCAGGACGCCCTTCTTGGCGAGGTCGCCGACCATCAGGCTCACGGTGGTCGGGGCGACCTCCAGACGGGCGGCGAGCTCGTTGACGCCGAGCGGCCCGTCGAAGAGGAGGTAGGCGAGGAGGGAGAGGTGACGGGGCGCCAGGGTGAGGGACTGCAGCTCGTCGGGGATCCTGATGCGCTTGACCCGTCCGACCATCCGGGGCATGAGCAGCAGCAGCGTACGGACGGCGTCGTCGACGTCCGGCCCGTCGGCACTCCGGTCGCCGTGGTCCGCGATTGACACCCTGCACCCTCCGATTTAGCTTTGCTTTCAAAGCAAATAGATCTGCCGTGATCGATGCTACCGAAGGGCACCGTCATGTCCGCACTCAATCAGCGGGTCATCGAGGAGTTCCGCGCCAACGGCGGCCGCGTGGGCGGGATGTTCGAAGGCGCCGCCTTACTCCTCCTCACCACGACCGGCGCCCGCAGCGGTCGGCCCCGCACCAACCCCGCCGTGTACGTACGCGACGGGGCCCGGCTCCTGGTCTTCGCGTCGAACGCCGGCGGACCGACGCACCCGGCCTGGTTCCACAACCTCCGCGCCGACGCGCACGTCACCGTCGAACTCGGCACACCCGACGGGACCGTCGAGCGCTTCGCGGCGAGGGCGGTGGTGACGGAGGGTGCGGAACGGGACCGGCTGTACGCGGAGCAGGCCGCGCGCGATCCCGCGTTCGCCACCTACCAGGCCGGCACGGACCGGGTCATCCCCGTCGTCGCCCTGCACCGCGTCGACCTCACCGACCCCGCGCGGCACCGGGCGATCGCCGCCCACCTCGTGAAGGTCCACGACGAACTCCGCGCCGAACTCGCCGCGCTCCGCGAGGGCCTGGGATCCCCGGCGCCCACGCTCGGGCGACAGCTCGCCCGGCACTGCCTCGGCTTCTGCGGCGCACTCCACGCCCACCACCACAACGAGGACGGCGTCTTCGACCTCCTGGAACGCCAGTTCCCGGACCTCGCCGACTCCCTGGCCCGGATGCGCCGGGAGCACCGGGTGGTCGCCCGCACGGTCGACGAGCTGGAGGCCCTGCTGGCCTCCGGCGCCGACCCGGCGACCCTGCGCACCGAGGTCGACCGCCTGGCGACGAGCCTGGAGGAGCACTTCGCCTACGAGGAGTCCCAGCTGCTTCCGGCCCTGGCGCCGTAGCGCCGGTCAGACGCGCCAGTCCTCGCAGTACTGGAGGTGCAGGGCGCCCGGCACGTTCCGGCGGGTCCGGGGCCGGGTCCAGGGGCCGGAGCCGAACTCCACGCAGAAGTGTCCGGCGCCCGGATGGCGGTACCGGTGGGACGGGGCCTCGTCGAGGAGCCCGCGCAGCGCGGTCCCGTGCTCGCGGAACGCGGTGGCGCTGCCCACGACGAAGAGCGTGTGCGCCGCGATGTCGAAACCGAGGTGGTCCCGGTACGTGGCGTGGTACCGGCGCTCGTGGTCGATGGCGCTCTCGTCCGGGAAGTCACGCTCCGGGGTGGTGGCGGTGTGCGGCCGGCCGGCTCCCAGCCGGGCCCGGACCCGCTTCCACGCGGCGGTGGGGAACTGCAGACTGTGGTGGACCAGGACCAGGTCGAGCGCCACCGGCTCGCCCTCCCCCACGACCCCGTCGGGGGCCGGGTTGGCCCGGAGGGGGAGGTGGACCAGGGAGCGCGCGGAGCGCGCGGCCAGCGCCCACAGCGCGGTGAGCCGCTCGGCGCCGTCCCGGTCCGCGTACATCGACAGCCAGTGGCCGTCGTCGCGCAGGGCGAGCCGCGCAGGGGCGGGATCCGGTCTGACGACCCTGACCTCGTCGCCGCCCAGCCGCACCTTGTGCACCCGCACCCGCTGTTCCACACGCCCCCCGCATCGTCGATCCGCCGCACCCTAACCCGGCGCGTGTGCGGCATAGGCTGAGCCTCACACGCGACGGACAGGAGGACGAGGTGGCGGAGACGGCGTTGGCCGAGGTGATGGCCGAGCTGGCGGAGCTCGACGACCCGAAGGCACGCGAGGTCAACGAGCGTCACGGCGACGACCACGGCGTGAACCTCGGCAAGCTGCGCGCGCTCGCGAAGCGGCTGAAGACACAGCAGGAGCTCGCGGTCCGGCTCTGGGAGACGGACGACACCGCCGCCCGGCTCCTCTCCCTCCTGGTCTGCCGCCCGAAGGCGTTCGCGCGGGACGATCTCGACCGCATGGTGCGCGAGGCCCGCTCCCCCAAGGTGCACGACTGGCTCGTGAACTACGTGGTGAAGAAGAGCCCGCACGCCGAGGAACTGCGCCTCGCCTGGCTCGCCGATCCCGATCCGGTGGTCGCGAGCGCCGGCTGGGCACTGACCACCGCGCGCGTGGCGAAGCAGCCCGAGGGCCTCGACCTCTCCGGGCTGCTCGACGTCGTCGAGGCGGAGATGAAGGACGCGCCCGACCGCCTGCAGTGGGCGATGAACCACTGCCTGGCCCAGATCGGGATCGAGCACCCCGAGTACCGCGCCCGCGCCGTGGACATCGGTGAGCGGCTCCAGGTGCTCAAGGACTACCCCACCTCCCCGGGCTGCACCTCTCCGTACGCCCCCGTCTGGATCGGCGAGATGGTGCGCCGCAACGAGAAGGGGAAGTAGGGGGAACTAGAGCGGGCGCTCCCTCCCCTCCCAGTACGGGTCGCGCAGGCGGCGCTTGTACAGCTTGCCGTTCGGGTCGCGGGGCATGGCCGCGACGAAGTCGACCGACTTCGGGCGCTTGAAGCCGGCGAGGCGGTCGCCGCAGTGGGCCAGGATCTCGGCGGCGAGCGCGGGCCCCGGCTCGTACCCCTCGGCCGCCTCGACGACCGCCTTCACCTCCTCGCCCCAGTCGGCGTGCGGGATCCCGAAGGCGGCGGCGTCCGCGACGGCGGGGTGGGCGAGCAGCGCCGCCTCGATCTCGGCGGGGTAGATGTTGACCCCGCCGGAGATGATCATGTCGATCTTGCGGTCGCGGAGGAAGAGGTAGCCGTCCTCGTCGAGGACGCCGAGGTCGCCGACGGTGAAGAAGTCGCCGATGCGGTTCTTCGCGGTCTTCGCCTCGTCCTTGTGGTACTGGAAGCCGCCGGTGTTCATCTTGAGGTAGACGGTGCCGAGTTCGCCGGGCGGCAGCCGCTTCCCGTCGTCGTCGAAGACGGCGAGTTCGCTGATGGGCCAGGCCCGGCCGACCGTCCCCGGCCGCTTGAGCCACTCCTCGGCGGTGGCGAAGGCGCCGCCGCCCTCGCTGGCCGCGTAGTACTCCTCGACGCACCGCCCCCACCAGTCGATCATCGCCCGCTTGACGTGCTCGGGGCAGGGCGCGGCGCCGTGGATGGCGTGGCGCATGGAGGAGACGTCGTACCGCTCCCGCACCTCGGCGGGGAGGGCGAGCAGGCGGTGGAACTGGGTGGGGACCATGTGCGTGTGGGTGCAGGCGTACCGGTCGACGAGCCGGAGCATCTCCTCCGGCGTCCACCGGTCCATGAGGACCAGCGGATGTCCGATGTGGAGGGCCGCGGCCGCGAACTGGAGCACGGCGGTGTGGTAGAGCGGCGAGCAGACGAGATGGACGTTCCCGTCCGCCGGCCGGATGCCGAAGATGCCGAGGAAACCCCCGAGATGGGTCTCCTCCGGGAGCTTGCCGGGGAGCGGGCGGCGGATGCCCCGGGGCCTGCCGGTGGTGCCGGAGGTGTAGTTCATGACCCAGCCGAGGGTGCGGTCCGCGGGCGCGGATCCGTCCTGTCCGTCGAGGAGTTCGGCGTACGGGCGGAAGCCGGGGATGGTGCCGACGGCGTAGCGGTGGGTGGGGGCGAGTCCGGCCTCGTCGGCGGCGAGGGTCACGGCCTCGGCGAACCGTTCGTGGGCGACGAGGACCTTGGCCCCGGAGTCGGCGACGATCCAGGCGATCTCGGGGCCGACGAAGTGGTGGTTGACGGGGACGAGGTAGAACCCGGCCTGGGTGGCGGCGAGATGGGCGGTGAAGAACTCGGGGCCGTTGGGCAGGACGACGGCGAACGCGTCGCCGCGTTCGAGGCCGGCGGCGCGCAGCCCGTGGACGAGCCGGTTGGCCTCGGCGTGCAGACGGCCCGCGGACCACTCCTCGCCGTCGGGTGCGACGAGGACGGTGCGGCCGGGGTCGGCGGCGGCCTGGGCCCAGAACCCGGTGGGGGCCTGGTTTCCGGTGGGGGTTCGGCTTCCGGTCGGGGCCTGGCTTCCGGTCGGGGCCTGGCTTCCGGTGGCGTCCTGGCTTCCCGTGGCGTCCTGGCTCTCGGTGGGACCGTTGCTCACTGGGCGCTCCGTCCGGCGATGCGGTTGATGCGGTCGACGGCCTTCTCGAAGCCGCGGGTGAGCTCGTCGACGACCTGCTGGACGCTGCGCTCGGAGTTCATCCGGCCGACGATCTGTCCGACGGGGGTGCCGAGGAGCGGCTCGACCTCGTACTTCTGGATGCGGGACACGGCCTCGGCGACCAGGAGCCCCTGGAGCGGCATGGGCAGCGGACCGGGTCCGGCCGGGTCGTCCCAGGCGTCGGTCCACTCGGTACGGAGCTGGCGGGCGGGCTTGCCGGTCAGGGCGCGGGAGCGGACCGTGTCGCCGGAGCCCGCGGCGAGGAGCTTGGCGGTGAGGGCGCGGGAGTGCAGCTCGGCCTCGGTGGTGGTGAGCCAGATCGAGCCGAGCCAGACGCCCTGGGCGCCGAGGGCGAGTCCGGCGGCGATCTGCTCGCCGCTGCCGATGCCGCCGGCGGCGAGCACGGGCAGCGGGGAGACGGCGTCGACGACCTCGGGGGTGAGGACCATGGAGGCGATCTCGCCGGTGTGGCCGCCCGCCTCGTACCCCTGGGCGACGACGATGTCGATGCCGGCGTCGGCGTGGTGCCGGGCGTGGCGGGCGCTGCCCGCGAGAGCGGCGACGAGGACGCCGTGGTCGTGGGCGCGGGCGACGACGTCGGGCGGTGGTGAGCCGAGGGCGTTGGCGAGGAGTTTGATCGGGTAGTCGAAGGCCACGTCGAGCTGGCTCCGTGCGACCTGCTCCATCCAGCCGGTGATCCGCCAGCCGGAGGCCTCGCCCTCGGCCAGCTCGGGGACCCCGTGCTTGGCGAGGGTGGCACGGACGAACGCCCGGTGCTCCTCGGGGATCATCGCCTCGATCTCGGCCTCGCCGACCCCTTCGACCGCCTTCTTGGCGGGCATCACGACGTCGAGGCCGTAGGGCAGGCCGTCGGTGTGCTCCTGCATCCAGTCGAGGTCGCGGGCGAGGTCGTCGGGCGCGGTGTAGCGGACCGCGCCGAGGACGCCGAAGCCGCCGGCTCTGGTGAGTGCGGCGGCCACCGCGGGGAAGGGCGTGAAGCCGAAGATGGCGTGCTCGATCCCCAGTGTGCGACTCAGCTCCGTCTCCATGGGCGGCAGGATGCCGCAGCGGCGCGGCGGAGGGAAGAGGTTTTCTGACGCAACGTCAGATTCTTTGGGGCCGGTGCGTCAGCGTTTCGCCGCCGCGCCCGGTGGGAGAGGGTGGGCATGACGCAGGAAGCGAAACGAGACGGAAGGCCGAGCCGCCGCGCGTTGGGCGGCGCAGTACTGGCCCTCGGAGGGGCGCTGATGATCGGTGCGGTGCCGGGTGCGGCAGCCGCGGACGGGCCGCGGCCCGGGTCGGGATCGGCCGCGCGGCGGACCACGCTGCGGCGCGGCTCGGCCGGGCGCGCCGGGCTGCTCGCGCCGCACCTGGACGGGCTCGTCACGGAGGCCGAACGTTTCCTCGGCCCCTCCCCCACACACCCCTGGTACGCGGGCGCCGTGCTGCTCGCCGGGCGGGGCGGGACCGTCGCCCTGCACCGGGCGATCGGCTCGGCCGTGCGGTACGCGGCGTACGACGAGAAGACCGACACGGGGGTCGAGCTGCCGCCGGAGCGGCAGGTCCCGATGACCGAGGAGACCGTCTTCGACCTGGCGTCGGTCTCCAAGCTGTTCACCTCGATCCTGGCGGTGCAGCAGATCGAGCGCGGAGCCCTTGAGTTGGAGGCGAAGGTCACCGCGTACCTGCCGGAGTTCGGCGGGGGCGGCAAGCAGGACGTCACCGTGCGGCAGCTGCTCACCCACACCTCCGGGTTCCGGTCGTGGATCCCGCTCTACCGGGAGCCGACGCGGGAGGGGAAGCTGCGGCTGCTGTGGGCGGAGACCCCGGCGAACCCGCCGGGGACCGCGTACCTCTACTCCGACCTGAACCTGATCTCGCTCCAGCTGATCCTGGAGGAGATCACCGGTCTCGGTCTGGACACCCTGCTCCACGACGAGATCACCGCTCCGCTCGGGATGCACCGCACGCGTTTCAATCCACCGCTCTCCTGGCGGCCGGAGATCGCCGCCACCGAGGACGCGCGGCCGCCCTGGTCCGGCCTCGACCGGGGCATGGTCCGGGGCGAGGTCCACGACGAGAACGCCTACAGCCTCGGTGGCGTCGCCGGCCACGCCGGGGTCTTCTCCCGCGCCTGGGACCTCGCGATCCTCGCCCGCACCCTGCTGAACGGCGGCGCGTACGGCCGGGCCCGGATCCTCTCCCCCGCCTCGGTGGAGCTGATGTTCACCGACTTCAACACCGCCTTCCCCGGCGACGAGCACGGGCTCGGCTTCGAGCTCTACCAGCACTGGTACATGGGCGCGATGGCCACGCCGCGCACGGCCGGGCACACCGGCTTCACCGGCACCAGCCTCGTCCTCGACCCGACGACCGACGCGTTCCTGATCGTGCTCGGCAACTCCGTGCACCCGGTGCGGTCCTGGCGTTCCGGCTCCGCGCCCCGCGTCGCCGTCGCGGACCGCCTCGCGAGAGCCGTGCCGGTGCGGCCGGCCCGGGGCCGCGCGGCCTGGTTCGCGGGGATGGCGAGCGGCACCACCGCGACCCTCACCCTGCCGGAGGTCCCCGGGGCGGCCCGCCTCGCCTGCTCCCTGTGGTGGGACACCGAACCGGGGCCGGACGTCGTGACCCTGGAGGCCTCCCGGGACGGCGCGGCGAGCTGGGAGCCGGTGCCGTTCGTCACCGTACGCCCGGGAGAGGAGCCGGAACCGCACCCGACCGGGGCCGTGAGCGGCTGGTCCGGACGGGTCTGGCACGGGCTCACGGCGGAGGTGCCGGAGCCGGGCGCCCTGCCCGTACGGCTGCGCTGGCGGTACACGACGGACAAGCGGTACGTCGGGCGCGGGGTGTACGTGGACGGGCTGCGGCTCCTGGACGGCGACGGGCGGCCGGTGTTCGACGAGGCGCGTCCGGCGGACGGCTCCCGCGTCGAGTCGGTGGGCTGGACGCGCTCGGCGGACTAGGGAGTGTCCGGGTCGGGGGACTGAGACAGAGGACCGGGTCAGGCCGCGTGGGCCACGGCCGGGCGCTCGGCTGCGGCGAGGAACTCGGCGAGCACCGCGCGGTACCGTTCCGGCTCCTCGACCGTCGGGAGGTGGGCGCTCCACTCGAACACGACCCACTCGGCGCCCCGGATGCCGTCCACGAGCGGACGGACCAGCGCCGGGGTGGCCACGTCGTGGCGGCCCGTCGTGACGAGGACCGGCAGGTCGATCTCGCCGAGCCGGGCGGTGACGTCCCAGTCCCTGAGGTTGCCGGTGAGGTTCCACTCCGTACGGCCCCACAGCGTCTCGTACACGTCCGGGCGGATGCTGGTGAAGGAGCGCACCACGTGTGCGGGCCAGGGGTCCAGGCGGCACATCCACCGCTGGTAGAAGGCCATGGCCGCGGCCTGGTACGCGTCGCTGTCGGTGGTCCCGGCCGCCTCGTGCCGGTCGAGCGTCTCCCGTACGTCCTCGGGCAGGGAGTCCTTCAGACGGCGCGTCTCGGCCTGGTAGGCGGGGGCGTCGGCGATCGGGCCCGCGAGGACAAGCCCGACCAGGCCCGTGGGGCGGGTGAGGACGTACTCCAGGGCGATCTGACTCCCCCAGGAGTGGCCGAGGAGGTGACAGCGGTCGAGGCCGAGGGCCGCGCGCACGGCGGCGACCTCGTCGACGAAGGTGGGCATGACCCACAGGGACGGGTCGTCGGGGTGGTCGGACCTGCCGCAGCCGATCTGGTCGTAGAAGACGACCTGGCGGCTGGTCTCCTCGTACAGCGCGGAGAGGTCGCTCAGATAGTCGTGCGGACAGCCGGGGCCGCCGCCCACGACGAGCAGCGGCAGCAGCCCGCTCCGCCCGGTGCCGACGGTCCGGTACCAGGTGCGGTGTCCGTGGAACGGCACGGTGCCTTCGGTGACGGGCATGATCCGCCTCCTCCTGGGAGCAGCGCCCCTTCCATCATCGGCCCCGCCCGTCCCCCGGGCTCGACGGCCGGGCTCACTCCCCCGGTGCCGCCGCGCCCCGCAGGGCGTCGAGGACCGGGCTGATCAGGGGGTGCTCCTCGGCTCCTCTTCGTACCGCCGCGAAGACCCGGCGGGTGGGGGCGACCCCGTCCACCGGGCGGACCTCGACGCCCGAGAGGTCCATTCCGCGCAAGGCCGAGCGGGGGACGAGGGCCACCCCGGCGGCCGCCGAGGCGAGGGCGGCGACGGCCCGGAAGTCGTCGGAGACATGCGCGAAACGCGGGGCGAACCCGGCGTACTCGCAGGCCAGGACGGTCACGTCGTGGCAGGGGTTGCCGGTGGACTGACCGATCCAGGTGTCCTTGGCGAGGTCGGCGAGCGCGACCCGTTCGTCGCCCGCCAGGGGGTGGCCGGGCGGCAGGACCGCGTCGAACGGCTCGGCGTACAGCGGGACGCGGGTGAGCCGGGCGTCGTCCTCGCCCGGGGCGCCCCGGTACTCGACCGCGACGGCCACGTCCACCTGCCGGTCCAGGACCATGAGCAGGCTCTCGTCGCCCTCCGCGTCGCGGACCCGGACCCGGATGCCGGGCGCGGTGCGGGCGAGGGCGGTGATGGCGGGGGCCACGACGAGCCCGATGCCGGTGGCGAACGCGGCGACCGTGACGGTACCGGCGTCGCCGGAGCCGTAGGCGGCGAGTTCGGCCTCGGCGCGCTCCAGCTGGGCGAGCACGGCGTTGGCGTGGCTGAGCAGGATCTCGCCGGCCGGGGTGAGGCGCGCGCCGCGCGCGCTGCGGTCCACCAGGCGGTGGCCGGTCTCCTGCTCCAGGGCGGCGAGCTGCTGGGAGACGGCGGAGGGGGTGAGATAGAGCGCGGCGGCCGCCGCCGTGACCGTGCGGTGGTCGGCCACCGCACGGAGGATGTGCAACCGCCGCGCTTCGATCATGTCCCCAGTGTCTCAGCCTTCGGACACCGGCCCTGTCCGGGCCGGGTCGGAGGGCCTCAGCCGCGCAGGGCGGCGCGGGCGTCGACGAAGGCGTCCACGGCCCGGTTCACGTCCTCCGTCGAGTGGGCGGCGGAGAGCTGGACGCGGATGCGGGCCTGGCCCTGGGGCACGACCGGGTAGGAGAAGCCGATCACGTACACCCCGCGCTCCAGGAGCAGCTCGGCCATCCGGCCGGCCTCGGCGGCGTCGCCGATCATGACGGGAGCGATGGCGTGGTCGCCGGGGAGGATGTCGAAGCCCTCCTCGGTCATCCGGGAGCGGAACAGCGCCGTGTTGGCGTTGAGGCGCTCACGCAGGTCGCCGGCGGACTCCAGCAGGTCGAGGACCTTGAGGGAGGCGGCGGCGATGACCGGGGCGAGGGTGTTCGAGAAGAGGTACGGGCGGGAGCGCTGGCGCAGCAGGGCGACGATCTCGGCGCGGGCCGCGACATAGCCGCCGGAGGCGCCGCCGAGGGCCTTGCCGAGGGTGCCGGTGATGATGTCGACGCGGTCCATCACGCCGTGCAGCTCGGGGGTGCCGCGGCCGCCGGGGCCGACGAAGCCGACCGCGTGCGAGTCGTCGACCATGACCATGGCGTCGTGGCGCTCGGCCAGGTCGCAGATCTCCTGGAGCGGGGCGACGTAGCCGTCCATGGAGAAGACGCCGTCGGTGACGATCAGCTTGCGCCGGGCGCCGCCCTCCGTGGCCTCCTTGAGCTGCTGCTCCAGGTCGGCCATGTCGCGGTTGGCGTAGCGGAAGCGGCGGGCCTTGGAGAGGCGGATGCCGTCGATGATCGAGGCGTGGTTGAGGGCGTCGGAGATGACGGCGTCCTCGGGGCCGAGGATCGTCTCGAAGACGCCGCCGTTGGCGTCGAAGCAGGAGGAGTAGAGGATCGTGTCCTCCTGGCCGAGGAAGGCCGAGATGCGGGCCTCGAGCTCCTTGTGCACCTCCTGCGTGCCGCAGATGAAGCGGACGGAGGCCATGCCGTAGCCCCAGCGGTCGAGCGCCTCGTGGGCGGCGGCGATCACCTCGGGGTGGTCGGCGAGGCCCAGGTAGTTGTTGGCGCAGAAGTTGAGCACCTCGCCGGGGCGGCCGCCCGCGGTGACCTCGACGGTCGCGGACTGGGGGGTGCCGATGACCCGCTCGGGCTTGTGCAGTCCGGCCTGCTCGATCTCTTCGAGGGTGGCACGGACGGAGTCGCGTACGGAATCGAACATGGGTCAGGCTCCCGTGGTCCAGTCGAGGATGATCTTGCCGCTCTTGCCGGAGGCCGCGTCGTCGAAGGCGGCGTCGAAGTCGCGGTAGTCGTAGCGGCCGGTGATGACCGGGCTGAGGTCGAGGCCGCCCTCCAGGAGCACCGACATCGCGTACCAGGTCTCGAACATCTCGCGGCCGTAGATGCCCTTGATCGTGATCATCGAGGTGACGATCTTCGCCCAGTCGACGGCGAAGTCCTCGGCGGGCAGGCCGAGCATGGCGATCCTGCCGCCGTTGGTCATGTTGGCGACCATGTCGCGCATCGCGTGCGGGTTGCCGGACATCTCCAGGCCGACGTCGAAGCCCTCCTTGAGCCCGAGGGTGCGCTGGCCGTCGGCGATGGTCTGCTCGGCGACGTTGAGGGCGAGCGAGACGCCCGTCTTGCGCGCCAGGGCGAGGCGCTCCTCGCTGACGTCGGTGATGACGACGTTGCGGGCACCGGCGTGCTTGGCGACGGCGGCGGCCATGATGCCGATCGGGCCCGCGCCGGTGACGAGGACGTCCTCGCCGACGAGCGGGAAGGACAGGGCGGTGTGCACGGCGTTGCCGAAGGGGTCGAAGATCGCGGCGACGTCGAGGTCGACGGGCACGCGGTGGACCCACACGTTGGAGGCGGGCAGCGCGACGTACTCGGCGAAGGCGCCGTCGCGGCCGACGCCGAGGCCGACGGTGGCGCGGCAGAGGTGGCGGCGGCCGGCCAGGCAGTTGCGGCACTTGCCGCAGACGAGGTGGCCCTCGCCGCTGACCAGGTCGCCGACGTTGATGTCGGCGACGTCACGGCCGACGGAGACGACCTCGCCGACGAACTCGTGGCCGATCGTCAGCGGGGTGGCGATCGTCTTCTGCGCCCAGCCGTCCCAGGAGCGGATGTGCAGGTCGGTCCCGCAGATACCGGTCCGCTTGACCTTGATGAGGACGTCTCCGGGACCCGTCTCCGGCTCGGGCACGTCCGTGAGCCAGAGTCCCGGCTCCGCGTTCAGCTTGACCAGCGCCTTCAATGCAACGGCTCCCGACGTGCGTGTCCTGTGATGTGGGGGTGCGGGCACGACTGTGTGCCCAAGATCCCTGGAAGAGAATCTTCCGTACGCGAGGCTTTCGGTCCATCGAGGATTTCTTAAGCGCGCTCGCAGATCAGCTTCACACCCCAGGCGGGAAGGCGGCGACGTCAACGGGGCCGAACGGAGAACCCCCTCACCGTCACCGGCCCAGGGCGGCCATCGCCGCGTTGTGTCCGGGGATGCCGCTCACTCCGCCGCCGCGGATCGCGCCCGCTCCGCACAGCAGGACATTGGCGTGCGGGGTCTCGACGCCCCAGCGGCCCCCGTCCTCCTCCGCGTACGGGAAGGAGAGGTCCCGGTGGAAGATGTGGCCGCCGGGCAGCCGGAGTTCGCGTTCGAGGTCGAGCGGGGTCTTCGCCTCGATGCAGGGGCGGCCCTCCGCGTCGAGGGCGAGGCAGTCGGCGATCGGCTCGTCCAGGTGGGCGTCGAGCTGGGCGAGGGTCGCCGCGAGGAGCTTCGCGCGCGTGCCCTCGTTGTCGGCGGCGAACAGCCGGGCGGGGGTGTGCAGGCCGAAGAGCGTGAGGGTCTGGTGGCCCGTCGAAGCCAGTTCCGGACCGAGGATCGTCGGATCGGTCAGGGAGTGGCAGTAGATCTCGGACGGTGGGGCGGACGGCAGCTGCCCGGCCGCCGCCTCGGCGTGGGCGGTGGCCAGCTGTCCGTACCCCTCGGCGATGTGGAAGGTGCCGGCGAAGGCCTCGCGCGGGTCGACGGAGCGGTCGCGGAGCCTCGGCAGCCGGGTCAGCAGCATGTTGACCTTGAGCTGGGCGCCCTCCGGGGCGGGCGGGGGCGCCTCGCCGAGCAGGACGGCGAGCTCCTGCGGGGAGGCGTTGACGAGGACCTGCCCGGCCTCGACGGTGCCTTCGCCGTCGGCGGTCCGGTAGGTGATCGCCGCGCGCTGCCCGTCGGTCTCGATCCGGGTGGCCTCGTGGCCGGTGACGATGTGTGCCCCGGCGGCGCGGGCGGCCTCGGCGAGGGCGTCCGTGAGCGCGCCCATGCCGCCGACGGGCACGTCCCAGTCGCCCGTGCCGCCGCCGATGACGTGGTAGAGGAAGCAGCGGTTCTGCAGGAGCGTCGGGTCGTGGGCGTCGGCGAACGTCCCGATGAGGGCGTCGGTGAGGACCACGCCCCGGACCAGGTCGTCGGCGAAGGTCTTCTCGACCGTGACGCCGAGGGGTTCCTCGAAGAGCATCCGCCAGGTGTCCGCGTCGTCGACGCGGGCGCGCAGTGCGGCCCGGGTCGGCAGGGGTTCGGTGAGGGTGGGGAAGATGCGGCGGGCGGCTTCGCCGGTGCGCCCGTAGAAGGCCTGCCAGGCGTCGTACGCCCGGTCGTCGCCGGTGAGCGCGGCGAAGGAGGCACGGGTGCGCTCGGCTCCGCCGCCGACGAGGAGGCCGCCGTCGCCCTTCGGGGTGTACGAGGAGACGGACCGTTTCCGCACCGCGAACCGCAGCCCGAGCTCCCGCACGATCTTCTCCGGGAGGAGCGAGACCAGGTACGAGTACCGGGAGAGCCGGGCGTCGACCCCGGCGAACGGCCGCGTCGACACGGCCGCCCCGCCGGTGGAGCCGAGGCGCTCGAGGACGAGGACACTGCGGCCGGCACGGGCCAGATAGGCGGCGGTGACGAGCCCGTTGTGCCCTCCTCCGACGACGACGGCGTCGTACGAGCGGGCGGCGGCCTGGGCGTCGGGAAGTCGATCACGGTCGGTCATGGCTCATGCTCACACGTGAGCGGCGACCGGGGAAGACCAGGACCACGCGAATGCCGTCGACATCCTGCGAACCGACGGGGCCGAGTCAATGAGGAACGGCCTGCTTCATTCTTTCCATCTCTTCTTTCAGCCTGTCGATCTCCTGCCTCAGCGTGGCGGCGTCCTGATGCCGACCGGCTTCGTCAAGACATTTCGCGAGGGAAGCGAGCGCCACCACCAGGGCAGCCCACGAGGCCCACATCTTGAGTGCCAGCAATGGTTCGAGAGGGGGAGCCACAGTTCCGAACGCGGCCCCGGGCGTCGAGGCCACAGCATTCACCAAGGCAATACCGGCCGCTATCTTCTGGATCTCGCATGCCATGATGGCGCTCCGGGGGTCGGATTCACATCCCACATCAAGCAGATATTCCGAGTTCGGTCAGGTATCCGTCCGCGTCTTCGTTGACCCCGAAGCGGAACACCAGCGCGAGAGAAGGGAAGTCGGACACGTCGAAGGTGACCTCCACACTCGGAACAGGCCCTTCGAGCACACCCCACGTAGCCGGTCCGACGATCCCGTCGACGACCAGGTCGTGGTCGGATTGAAACTGCCTCACCGCAGCGTCCGTCTTCTTGCCGAAGATTCCGTCCACTTGCCCGACGGGGTAGCCATGGATGATCAGGTCCGATTGCAGGCGGGAAACAGAGGAACCGGTGTCGCCTTTTCTGAGCAGTGGAGGCATCTCGAATCTCCTCGTCGCTTGGTGCACCGTCCGGAAATTCGTCGTCCGATTCCCCCGTCATTGAACGGCACTCAAGTCGAACGTACACCCCGGGGTCCGAAGTCTGCAGTCCAGAATGCCTTTTGCCGTTTCCGGAACGTTTCCAGGGGTGACCGTCACCTGTTTCCGGCTCGTTGACGGGCCGGAGCCTCAGGGCGACAGGGTGGCCGCTCTGAGCAGGAGCGCGGCCGCTTCCGCGTGGCGGCCGAGGCGCTCCAGGCTGTGGGCCTCGTCGTCGAGCGCGGCGAGGGTGTCCGGGTGCGCGGGACCCAGGAGGCGTGTGCGGGCGGCGGCGATCTCCCGGTGGCACTCCAGCGCCTCCTCCCAGCGGTCGAGCCTGCCGAGGGCGACGGCGGTCTCCCACCGGCTGAAGAGCGTGTCCGGATGGTCGGCGCCAAGCACGCGCCGGCGGTCGGCGTGCACGCCCTCGGACTCGGCGAGCGCCTCCGTCCAGCGGCCGAGCCGGCCGAGGTTGACGGCGAGGGCCTGGCGGGCGCGCAGCGTCTCCGGTCCGTCGGGGCCCTGGGCGCGGCTGCGGGCGGCGACGAGGTCGCGGCAGAGGGCGAGGGCGTCCGCGGCCTGGCCGAGCCGGCCGAGACAGACCCCGGTCTCGTAGCGGGCCGCGAGGGTGTCCGGGTGGTCGGGGCCGAGGGCGGCGGCGCGCGCGTCGGCGACCGCGCGGTACTGGACGAGCGCCTCCTCCCCTCGTCCGAGCCGGGTGAGGGTGAACGCCACTTCGTTGCGGGTCACGAGGGTGTCGGGGTGGGCCTCGCCGAGCAGCCGGGACCGGGCCTCCGCGACCTCGAACGCCGTGGTGTACGACTCCTCCAGGCGGCCGAGGCGGCCCAGGGTGTACGCCAGGTTGTGACGGCAGCGCAGGGTGTCGGGGTGGTCCGGGCCCACGGTGCGCTCGCGGGCGGCGAGCACCTCGGCGTACACCTCGTACGCCTCGGCGTGCTGTCCGAGGCGGCCCAGGGCGTAGGCCCGTTCCTGACGGGCCGCCAGGGTGTCGGGATGCTCGTCGCCGAGGACGCGGGCGCGGGCCTCCGCGACCTCGCCGAACACGTGCAGGGCGTCGGCGGGGCGGTCGAGCCGGGCGAGGGCGAAGCCGACCTCGTAACGGCTGGTGAGCGTGTCGGGGTGGTCCTCGCCGAGGGCCCGCGCACGGTCCTGGGCGACGGACCGGTGGACGGACTCTGCCTCTTCCCAGCGGCCGAGCCGGCCGAGGCCCATCCCGGCCCGGAACCGGCCGGCGAGCACCGCGACCAGCTCCGCCGGGGGCGCGGGCGGGGGCGGCGGCGGACCGTCGGGGGCCGCGGTGGTCCACTCGGTGGTGAGGACGGCCGCGGCGGGGTCGTGGGCGGCCGGGCGCGGCCCGGTGAGGGCCGCGGGACGGTGCCCGCCGGTCATCCCCCGGACCCACGCGGGCGCGGGGGCGGTCCCGTCGGCCGCGGATTCCGGCGGGGGAACCGGCATGGGCACCGTCAACGGCAGCGCGGGCGGCGGGAACGAGGGCGCGCCGAAGCGTCCCGAGACGATCCGGCGGCGCAGGTCGCCCGCGTCCTCCGGCCGCTCCTCGGGAACCTTCGCGAGGAGGTCGACGACGATCCGGTCGAAGTAGTCGGGCAGCTCGGCACGGATCGCGCGCGGTGGGGTCGGCACCGTGTCCCGGTGGCCGATGAGGATGGCCCACGAGTCGCCGAGGTCGAAGGGGGGCGCGCCGGTGGCCAGTTCGTACAGCACGCAGCCCAGTGAGTAGAGGTCGCTGCGGTGGTCGATCTCGCCGCCGCCCCCGATCTGCTCGGGGGACATGTAGTGGGGCGTCCCCATGGCGATGCCGGTCCCGGTGAGCTTGGAGGTGAAGCCCATGTCGGCGCCGAGTCGCGCTATCCCGAAGTCGCAGATCTTCACCGTGCCGTCCCGCAGCCGCATGATGTTCGCGGGCTTGAGGTCGCGGTGCACGATCCCCATCCGGTGCGTGTACGCGAGGGCGTCGGCGACCTGGTCGGCGATCTCGACGACGTCCTCGACGGGCAGCGGCTGCTGGTCGTTGGAGACGAGGAGCTGGCTGAGGTTGCGCCCCTCCAGGAGCTCCATGACGAGGAAGAGCACGCCCTCGTCCTCGCCGAAGTCGTGCACGACGGTGATGCCCCGGTGCTGGAGCGCCGCCGCCACCCGGGCCTCGCGGCGGAAGCGCTCGCGCACCACGGTGAGGACCTGCGGGTCCTGCTGCGGTCCGAGCGGTTTGAGGCACTTCACGGCGACACCGCGCCCGAGCGCCTCGTCGGTGGCGCGCCACACCTCGCCCATGCCTCCGCGACCGATGACCTCGTGCAGGCGGTACCGGCCCTGGATCAGTCTGGAGTCCCCCATCGTGTGCTGCCGCCCCCGTCGATTCCGTACTGCCTCCTCGGCTCCTCCAGTATGGCCGCCGGGTCGGACAGTGAATACGGGGCGGGGTACGCGTACGGGTCGGGCCGGGTCTCCGGGCCGAGCCGGTCCATGGCGCGCAGGATGTGCCGGGGCGGCAGGCGCCAGCGCAGGCGGGCGGGGACGCAGCGCAGCAGGTTGGCGGTCGCGACGAGCCGGCGGGTGACGGTCTCCGGTGGCGGGGCGGGGCGGCCGTAGAGCGCCTGGGCGTAGAGGGGCAGAGTGTCGTAGGCGAGTGCGCTGACGCGCCGCCAGATCACCTCGCGCGCCGGGACGAGGACGGGTTTCACCGGCGGGCGGCGCAGGAAGTCGGCGACGGCCCGGGCGTCCGGTCCCGCGGCGAGGCCGGGGCGCACCGCGTCGAAGTAGGCGGCGAGCTCGGCGGTGGAGGCCGGGACGGTGTCCGGGTCGAGGCCGACGAGCCGGGCGGAGGTGCGGTGCTCGTCGACGTACCGGTCGGCCTGGGCGTCGGTGAGCGGGATCCCGGAGCGGCGTGCGACCGAGAGGTACGAGTCGGTCTCGGCGCAGTGGACCCAGAGCAGCAGTTCGGGGTCGTCCACGGCGAGCAGCCGGTGGATCCGCCGCACGCGCGCGCCGGCCGCCTCGGCCGCCTCGCTCGCCCCGTAGCTGAGGGTCCCGACGAAGTCGGCGGTCCGCATCAGCCGGCCCCAGGGGTCCTCCCGGAAACCGCTGTTGATCATGACGCCGCGGACGGCGACGGGGTGCAGCGCCTGGAGCCAGAGGGCACGGACACCGGCGATCCACATCACCGGGTCGCTGTGCAGCTGCCAGGTGACGGAGCGGGGACCGAAGAGCCCGGGGTCGGCATCCTGCCTCATGGCGCTCAGGCTACGCCGGTAGCGGCCCCGGGGAACCGGTCGGAACACGACATCCTCTGCCGAGGGCCGCCCGGCCGGTCGGGCGTCCGGTCAGGCCTCTCGCCGCGCGTCGATCTCCGCGATCAGGGCCTCGACGCGGGTCCTGATCGCGTCCCGGATGGGGCGGACGGCCTCGACGCCCTTGCCGGCCGGGTCCTCCAGGGCCCAGTCGAGGTACTCCTTGCCCGGGAAGACCGGGCAGGCGTCGCCGCAGCCCATGGTGATGACGTAGTCGGAGGCCCGGACGGCCTCGGTGGTGAGGATCTTCGGCGTGGCGGCGGAGATGTCGACGCCGGCCTCCCGCATCGCCTCGACCGCGGCCGGGTTGACCCGGTCACCCGGGATCGAGCCCGCGGAGCGGACCTCGACGCGGTCCCCGGCGAGGTGGTGCAGGAACCCGGCGGCCATCTGGGAGCGGCCGGCGTTGTGCACGCAGACGAAGAGCACGGAGGCGAGCGGAGCGGTCATCGGTTCTTCCTCGGGGGCAGCACGGTCAGGGAGGCATCGACACGGGCGCACACCGGCCTCGGCCGGTGTGAAAGTATCAGCCCATGATGACATCAGTCGACACTGATCTGATGCGGGCGCTCGGAGACCCCCTGCGCCTCCGGATCGTGACCCTGCTCGCCCGCGAGACGCTGTGCACCACCCATCTCGTCGAGGAGACGGGTGCCCGGCAGACCAACCTCTCCAACCATCTGAGGGTCCTGCGCGAGGCCGGGGTCGTCGAGACCGAGCCCTGCGGCCGGTTCACGTACTACCGGCTCAGGCCGGACGTCATCGAAGCCCTCGCCGGGCAGTTCGCCGCCCTGGCGGAGACCGCCCGCAACCACGCCGACACCAGGAGAGCCTGCCCGTGACCGTCACCGAGTCCGCCGTCGGAGGCGTCGCCGTCGCCTCCGCGTCGCCCCGGCCCGCAGCCCATGCCGCCCCGCTCGCCTCCCGCGCCGCCGCCGAGCTGGTCGGCACCGCCGCCCTGGTCGCGATCGTCGTCGGCTCCGGCATCCAGGCCACCGAGCTCACCGACGACGTCGCGCTGCAGCTGCTCGCCAACTCCACCGCCACCGTCTTCGGCCTCGGCGTCCTGATCACCCTGCTCGGACCTGTCTCCGGGGCCCACTTCAACCCGGCCGTCACCCTGGCCGAGTGGTGGACCGCCCGTCGCGGCGGCACCGGCGTGAGCGCCCGCGAGCTCGCCGTCTACGTCCCCTCCCAGATCGTCGGCGCGATCGCGGGTGCCGTGCTCGCGGACGCCATGTTCGGCGAACCGCTGGTGAAGTGGTCCACGCACGACCGCTCGGCGGGCCATCTGCTCCTCGGCGAGGTGGTCGCGACGGCCGGACTCGTCCTGCTGATCTTCGGCCTGGCCCGCACCGACCGTCTCCGTTTCGCGCCCCTCGCGGTCGCCTCTTACATCGGGGCGGCCTACTGGTTCACCTCGTCGACGTCCTTCGCGAACCCCGCCGTGACCATCGGCCGTACCGTCACCGACACCTTCGCGGGCATCGCCCCCGCCTCGGCCCCCGCGTTCATCGGGATGCAGCTGATCGGCGCGGTCGTGGGCCTGGCCCTCGTCGCGGTGGTCTTCGCGCGCGGCAGGGGCACCACCGCGTAACGCCGGGCGGCGCCCCGCACGGGGACGGTGCATGCTCGAATCATGTCCTGCAAGCGTGACGACCGGCCCGCCCGCACGGGCGCCGGGCGAATGGTGCCGGAATGACGTGGCTGCCCGTCCTCGCCGGAGCGGCTCTGATCCTGTTCATCCTGCGGGACGTCTTCCACACCATCTGGCACCCCACCCGGCACGGCGGGCTGAGCAGGCTGGTGATGCGCGGCGTGTGGCGCCTCTCGGCCCATCGCGGGGCGCGGTGGCGGCCCGTCGGTCTGGCCGGGCCGGTGGGCATGATGACGGTCGTCACCATCTGGGCGTTCGTCATCGCCGCCGGCTGGGCGCTCATCTACTGGCCGCACATGCCGGACGACTTCTCGTACGCCACGGGGCTCACGCCCTCCGAGCACGCGGGCCCGGTCGACGCGCTGTACGTCTCCCTCGTCACCCTGGCCACCCTCGGTCTCGGCGACATCGCGCCGGCCTCGGGATGGCTGCGCATGCTCGCCCCGATCGAGGCCCTGGTGGGCTTCGCCCTCCTGTCGGCGACCGTCGCCTGGATCCTCGGCATCTACCCGGCCCTCGCCCGCCGCAGGGCGCTCGCCCTGCGCCTGTCCCACCTGGGCCGCAGCGACGGCACGACCGGGGCCCTCGACTCCGCCGGGGGCGCCGCGATCCTGGACGGTCTCGCCTCGGCGTTCTCGACCGTCACCGTCGACTTCCTGCAGTACGCCGAGTCGTACTACTTCTACGACGGGGACGAGAACATCTCCCTGGCCGGCCGGCTCGACCTCGCCGTCGACCTGACGGAGCGGGCGAAGCACGCCCACCACCCGGACGTCCGGCTCTCCGCCTCGGTCCTGCGCACGGCACTCGACGACCTGGCGACCGTCCTCGACGAGCGCTTCCTGCGCACGGGCGGGCCTCCGGCGAAGGTGTTCAGGGCGTACGCGGCGGACCACCGGCGGCCCTGGGACGGCGCGGACGGTGACGGGGACGACATCCCCTCGACATGATCACTCCGGCGGCACATCCTGACCCCATGGAATTCCTCTGTTACCACCGTGACCGGTCCGGCTCCATGCCCCTGAGGCATGCCCTCATCGAAGCGCACTGGACGTACATGGACGGCTTCGCGAAGGAGCTGATCGCGCGCGGACCGACCTTCGACGCGGCGGGAGAGACGTGCACGGGGAGCGTGCACATCGTGGACCTGCCCGACACCGCCGCGGCCCGGGCGTTCGCCTTCGACGAGCCCAACTACCAGGCCGGGGTGTACCGGGACGTGCTGCTGCGGCGGTGGCGCAACACGCTGGGCCGGACGATGTGGGAGTTCCCCGGCGGCCGCGAGGACGGGAACCGGTACCTGGTGATCGGCCTCGGGGAGGGCGAGCCCGTCGACCTCACCCCGCCGACCGCCCCGGACGGCCAGGACGACCTGATCGCCTACGGCCCCCTGCTCGCGGACGACGGCACGACCTGGGTGGGCACGGCGGCCCTCGTCCGCGCCCCGGACGCGGCGACCGCGGCGGCCGTCCTGCGGACCCCCGACCGGTACGCCGACATCGAGGTCCACAACTGGCCCTTCGGCGGCCGCCCGACCGCGATCTGACCAGCGCCGACCCGCTCCGTCCAGCACGTGAGACCGGCCGAGGAGGACGCCCCCGCCGCGGCTAGGGTGCCCCTGTCCGTGGCCGGTACGCGATGACCGGGCCACCTCTTCCGCCCGATTCCCGCGAGGACGCCCATGTTTACGGTCAACGAGTACTTCGACGGCACGGTCAAGTCGATCGCGTTCACCCAGGAGGAAGGCCCGGCGACCATCGGCGTCATGGCTCCGGGCGAGTACGAGTTCGGCACGGCCGCTCCGGAGACCATGCACGTGGTCAGCGGCGCCCTCACGGTCAAGCTGCCGGGCGCCGCGGAGTGGGAGACCTTCGCCGCCGGGGACCACTTCGAGGTACCCGGCGACAGCAGGTTCCAGCTGAAGGTCACGGTGGAGACCGCCTACCTCTGCGAATACCGCTAGCAGGCCCGGCGGCTTCGGCGGCCCGGAAGCGCCACTGCCGCCGGATTCCCCGGACGGGGCCTAACGGCGGACGCGGGGCATGCCCAGGCCGATCCAGGAGATGATCTCGCGCTGGATCTCGTTGTTGCCGCCGCCGAAGGTGAAGATGACGGCCGAGCGGTAGCCGCGTTCCAGTTCGCCGTGGAGGACCGCGCCCGCCGAGCCCTCCTTGAGGGCGCCCGCCGAACCGACGACCTCCATGAGGGCGGCGTAGGCGTCCCGGCGGGCCTCGGAGCCGTACACCTTGACGGCCGAGGCGTCCTGCGGGGTGAGGGTGCCGTTCTGGACGGCGTTCACCATCTGCCAGTTGAGGAGCTTCATCGCGTCGAGGCGGGCGTGGGTGCGGGCCAGGGTGCGGCGGACCCACGGGAGGTCGATGACGCGGCGGCCGTCGGAGAGCGGGGTGCCGGCGGCCCAGCGCTGGACGTCGTGGAGGGCGCGGATCGCCATCGTGCCGTGGGCGGCCAGGGTGACCCGCTCGTGGTTGAGCTGGTTGGTGATGAGCCGCCAGCCCTTGTTCTCCTCGCCGACGCGGCGGGAGACGGGGACGCGGACGCCGTCGTAGTAGCTCGCGGTGGTGTCGTGCGAGGCGAGCGTGTTGATGATCGTGCAGGAGTAGCCGGGGTCGCTCGTCGGCACGAGGAGCATGGTGATGCCCTTGTGCGGCGGGGCGTCGGGGTCCGTGCGGACGGCGAGCCAGACCCAGTCGGCTGTGTCGCCGTTCGTCGTCCAGATCTTCTGGCCGTTGACGACGTACGCGTCGCCCTCCCGCACGGCGCGGGTCTTCAGGGCGGCCAGGTCGGTGCCCGCGTCGGGCTCGCTGTAGCCGATGGCGAAGTCGATCTCGCCGGAGAGGATCCGGGGCAGGAAGTACGCCTTCTGCTCCTCCGTGCCGTACCGCATGATCGTCGGTCCGACGGTGTTCAGCGCCATCAGCGGCAGCGGGACGCCGGCCTGCGCGGCCTCGTCGAAGAAGATGAACTGCTCCATGGGGGTCAGCCCGCGGCCGCCGTACTCGGTGGGCCAGCCCACCCCGAGCCAGCCGTCGGCGCCGAGGCGCCGCACGGTCTCGCGGTAGAAGCGCTTCTGGGCGGCCGGGTCCTCGTAGCGGGTGTGGACGTCGTCCGGGACCAGCTCGGCGAAGTACGCCCGCAGCTCGGCGCGCAGGCTGTTCTGTGCGGGCGTGTACTCGAGGTGCATGGCGTCCTCCCGTGGCGGCGTCCTGCGGCGTCCGCGACGTTCTCGTTCGCGACGCGCGACGGCGGACACGGTAGAACGTGTTCCATAAATGCGGAAGGCTCGGGACTCCGCGGGTACACCCGCGACCCCGGTTCGGAGCGACCGATCCGGGGCCCGCGGGAGGGTGCTGTGCGCCCTACGGCAGAAGCTCGTCCATGGAGGCGCGACCCTTCTCCGCCATGCGGCGTTCCGCCCAGGCGAGGTTCTTCGGATTCACGTCACGGCCGGAGGCGAGGACCAGGTCCTCCGGCGAGAAGTCGCCCTCCGACCCTGTGTGCAGCAGCCGGTCGGGCGTCGGGATGTCCCCCCGGGACGTCTTGTCGGGCTCAGCGTTCATGCCGCCTCCTACCTGTTCGTCCGGCACTCGCCATTCTCGTGTCCGGGCCCCGTGCGCGCATCCGGGGCCGCGGTCGTCCCGTGTCGACGCGCTGTCGGTGGCGTGTCGACCGGCGCGGGGAGGGTGGGGGCCGAGCCGCCGTCCCCGAGGAGTACGCGATGCCCGAGCCCTTGCAACTGCCCCTGCCCCTGCCCCTGCGCCGCCTGCACGTGACCGCCGTCCGCCCGGTGACCCCGCGCATGCGCCGGGTCACCCTCGGCGGTCCGGGCCTGGACGGCTTCGTCCTGGCGGGCCCCGACCAGCAGGTGAAGCTGTTCTTCCCCCGGCCGGGCCAGGCCGAGCCGGTGCTGCCGGTGCCCGAGCCCGACGGTGACGTGATGCGCTGGTACGGGGCCTACGCGGCGCTCCCCGAGGCGGAACGCCCGTGGATGCGGAGCTACACCCTCCGGGCGCACGACCCCGCCGCCGGAACCGTCGACATCGACTTCTTCCTCCACGGGGACGGCGAGGACGCGGGTCCCGCGACCCGCTGGGCGCGGTCGGCGCGGCCCGGGGACGTCCTCGGCATGTTCGGTCCCTCGGCGGCGTTCGCGGTCCCCGTCGATCCGGGCGCGGGCGACTGGACGCTGCTGTACGCCGACGCCTGCGCGCTGCCCGCGCTCGCCACGGTCGTCGCCGCCCTGCCGCCGGGGCGGCGGGCCCTCGCGTACGTCCAGGTGCCCGACGCGGCCGAGGAGCAGCCGCTGCCGACGGCCGGGGACCTGACCGTGCGCCACCTCCGTGACGGGGATTCACCGGCCGAGGCCGTACGGGCCGGCACGCTGCCCACCGGCCGTCCGTACGTCTGGCTGGCCGGCGAGGCCTCGGCCGTGCGCGGGCTGCGGCGGCACCTCGTGGAGGAGCGGGGTGTCGACCGGCGCTCGGTGCACTTCACCGGGTACTGGCGCCGCCGCCTCACCCAGGACGACGCACCGACCCCGGAGGACCTGGCCGAGGCACGCGAGCGCCCGTCGCTCGGCTAGGGGGTGTTCCGGACGAGGTCGGCGGCCGTCCTGAGGGGGAGGCCTCCGCCCTCCGCGTACGCACGGGTGTACGCCTCCGCCGGCAGGGCCGCGCGGAGCGCCTCCTCGGCGCGGGCCCGGATCGCGGCCTCGGTCTGCGGCGTGAAGGGACGGAAACCGCCGCCCGTGTCGGAGCCGGCATGGGCGTCGTACGCGCCGAGGAGCCTGGCCCCCGTCTCGGCGTCGCCCGGTCCGCCGCGTCCGCCACGGGCCCAGGCGGCGGTCGCGAACTGGGCGACGACCAGGTGCGGGGCGACGAGGTGGGCGAGGGTCTCCACGTCCACGACGGCGCGGGCGAGGCGTTCCAGGGCCCGGTCGTAGGCGCGGTCGAGGCAGTCGAGCCATGCCCAGGTGCCTCCCACGAGGCCCCAGAAGAGCGCGGGGGTGACCTGCCCGAACTCCCCTTCGAGGAGGGCGAGCTGGGCGCGGGCGAGGCCGGTGCGCCCGGTGTGGCCGTAGTGCTGGGCGAGCAGCAGCCGGCCGGTGCCGGCGGCCTCGGCGCCCCACTTCCCGGCCTCGTCGGCGGCCTCGGCCAGGAGGCGTTCGGCCTCGGGGTCCCCCGCCGGGCGGAGCCGGAGTCGTACGGCCGCGAGCCGGGCCGTGAAGACGGGCACCTGGGAGCGCGCGCCGACGCGGGCGGCGGCGTCGGTGGCCCGCTCGAAGTCGGCGGCGGCCTCCGCGAGCCGGCCCTCGCGCTCGTAGGCCTCGCCGCGGGCGGCGAGGGACTCCGCGATCCCCCAGGAGTCCCCGGCGGCCTCGAAGAGGGCGAGCGCCTCGGCGGCGTCGGGGCCGTGCCCGACGAGCTTGGCCCGCATGAGGAGCGCGAAGCCCAGGTCCCAGCCGGGGCCGTGGGCGCGGCAGTCGTCGACGATCAGGGTCAGGGTCTCGTCGAGACCGGTGAGCTCCCCGGTCATCAGCCGGGCGAAGTACCACATCGTGCCCGGCTGACGGCAGGTCTGCGGCAGGCCGGGGCGGTACGCGGCGACGAGGGCGGTGAGCCGGGCGCGGGTCTCGGGCCGTTCGAGGGCGGTGGCGCCCTCGCCGCCCTCGGTCGCGAGGGCGTACAGCCGGCCGCCGCGCCGGGCCTCCCACAGCCGCTCGCCGGTCCACGGCGGCGGCACGTCCACGCACCGTCCTTCGAGCGGCCCGGCGGGGCGGACGGGCTCCTGGAAGGGGTCGGGACCGATGCGGCCCGCTTCGGCGGCCCAGGTGCGCGCGTCGACCTGGTGGTTGCGGAGCTGCCAGAACCAGCTGAGCACGTGGACGAGGCAGAGCAGCTCCTGCTCGTCGCCGAGCGTCACGGCCGTCCGGAGGGCGCCGCGCAGGTTGCCGTGCTCCCGCTCGAACCGGGCGATGGCGGCGATCTGGCCGGAACCGCGCAGCTCCGGGTCGGTCCGGCGGGCGAGCTCCCGGTAGTACGTGAGGTGCCGCCGCGCGACGGCTGTCCGCTCCCCGGCCTCGTCCAGCCGCTCCCCGGCGTACTCGGCGACGGTCTCCAGGAGCCGGAAACGCATCCCGCCGTCGTCCGGGGCGGCCACGACGAGCGACTTGTCGACCAGGGCGCCGAGGATGTCGAGGACGTCAGGGCCGTCAAGGACGCCACGGAGGTCGGTATGCGGGAGGGCGGCCGTGCCATCGGGCACGTCCGGCGCATCGGGGCCAGGTGTGTCCGGGGCATCCGCGCCCGGGGCCTGCGGCGCGCCCCGCACGCCCGACACCGCAGTGTCCGCGCGCACCGCATCGTCCCCGCGCGCCCCACCGCCCCCGCACACCGTCTCCGCCGCCGTCAGGTCGCAGCCGCCCGTGAAGACCGCCAGCCTCCGCAGTACCGCCCGTTCGGCCGCGTCGAGGAGGTCCCACGACCAGTCGACCACCGCCCGCAGGGTCTGCTGGCGCGGCAGCATCGTCCGCGCGCCGGTGGTCAGCAGGCGGAAGCGGTCGTCGAGGCGGTCCGCGATCTGCCGGACCGACAGCATCCGCAGCCGCGCGGCCGCCAGTTCGATCGCCAGGGGCAGGCCGTCGAGGCGGCGGCAGATCTCCTCCGCCGCCTCCGGGTCCTCCGCGACGTCGAAGCCCGGCCGTGCGGCCGCGCCGCGCTCCCCGAGAAGCCGGAGCGCCATGTCCACCGGCAGCGGGCCCAGGGGCCGCACCTCCTCCCCCGGTACCCCGAGCGGCTCGCGGCTGGTCGCGAGGACGGTCACGCCCGGGCAGCGGGTGAGGAGCGCCTGCGCGAGCTCCGCCGCCTCGGCGACGACGTGCTCGCAGTTGTCGAGGACCAGGAGCATCCGGCGCCCGGCGCAGTGCTCGACGAGGCCCGCGAACCGGTCCTTGGGTCCGGCCGGGGCGACGGTCGGGGTGTGCCAGAGCTGGGTCTCGCGGCCCCCGAGCGCGGTGAGGACGGCGGCGGCCACCGTGGACTCCTCGCGTACCGAGGCGAGTTCGGCGAGGTGGACGGGGCCGTCGTACGTCCCGGCCGCCTCCAGGGCGAGCCGGGTCTTCCCCACGCCGCCCGGCCCGGTGAGCGTGACGAGCCGTCTCTCCGCCCGGGCGACAGCGAGCGCGTCCAGTTCCTCGGCCCGGCCGATGAACGAGGTCAGGCGGGCGGGAAGGGTGCGCGGCGGGGCGGGTACGGGCCCGTCCTCCGCGAGGAGTTCGGCATGCAGGGAACGCAGTTCGGGCCCCGGGTCGGTGCCGAGCCGCTCGGCGAGGGCTTGGCGCACCTCCTCGTACGCCGCGAGGGCCTCTGCGGGTCGCCCCGCCGCGCGGAGGGCACGGATCCGCAGGGCCTGGAGGGGTTCGTCGAGGGGCTGCCCTGCGGCGAGCGCGGCGAGGGGCGCGAGGACGTCGGCGGCCCGCCCGAGGGCCAGGTCGGCGGCGAGCCGGTCGCGCCGCGCCTGGGCGTGCCGCTGTTCGACGCGTATGACCACGGGGTCGGTGTCCCGGCCGGGCAGGTCCGCGAGCGCGGGCCCGCGCCAGAGCCCCAGGGCCTCGTCGAGGAGCGTGGCCGCCCGCTCGGCGTGGCCGTCGGCGAGGGCGGCGGCGCCTTCGGCGGCGAGCCGTTCGAAGAGGTGCAGGTCCACGGCGTCCGGGCCGGCGGCGAGCCGGTAGCCGCCGCCGGGCGTCGAGACGACGGTCTCGCGGCCGAGGGCGCGGCGCAGGCGGCCGACCAGGGCCTGGAGCGCGGCCGTACGGTCCTGGTCGTCGGCCGGGTCGCCGTCGGCCCAGACCTGCTCGATCAGCGGGCCGGGGCCCACCGTGCGCCCGCCGGCGGCGGCGAGCGCGGTGAGGAGCGCCCGGAGCCTGGCGCCGCTCAGGGCGGCCTCCGTCCCGTCGTCGGTACGGAAGGCCCGGCACGGGCCGAGAACACGGTAGGGCGGCTGCACCGGCCCATTCTGCCCCGGCACGACCGGGGGCGTGCGCCACCTTGCCCCGGGGACCGCGGCCTGCCCACCCGGCCGGCCCGTGGCTGCCTCGGCCTGGGCCGGGCCGGTTCGGTCAGGCCTCGGCCTGGGCTCGGGGTTAGGCCCCGGCCTGGGCCGGGCCGGTCAGGCCGCGGCCTGGGCCGCGGACGCCCGGTCCACACCTGACCGGTCCACGTCGGCCCGGGCCTCATACGGCCGGTCCACACCAGGCCGATCCACGTCGGCCCGGGCCTCGTAGCGCCGGTCCACACCAAGCCGATCCACGTCGGCCTGGGCCTCGTAGCGCCGGTTCGCTTAGAGCTGGCCCGCACGACACCGGGCCGCGCCGCGCGGGCCGGTTCACCTAGAGCTGGCCCGCACAACACCGGTCCGGCCGCACGCGCCGGTTCGCGTAGAGCAGGCCCGCACGACACCGGGCCGCGCCGCGCGGGCCGGTTCACCTAGAGCTGGCCCGCACAACACCGGTCCGGCCGCACGCGCCGGTTCGCGTAGGGCTGGCCCGCGCAACGCCGGGCCGGGCCCGCGCCCACCAGACCGGGGTCGTCCTGGCCGTGTCGGCCCGCGCTCCGTGGCCGAGTCGCGTCCGCCCGGCCGGCCCAGGCCCTCGCCCGGCCGGCCCAGGCCCTCGCGGCGAACTCGCGCCACGCCGTGTCACCGCCATGGCGTCCGCGGGGTGCGGGTTCGACAATGGGGAGGATGACCGATGACGACCGGCGTACGCGCAGTGGCGAGATCGGGCCCGCCGAGTGGCTCGCCATGAACCGGACCGGCAGCTTCGACTGGGATCTCGACAGCGGCAGCATCGATGTCGACGAGTCGGGCCTGCTGATCTTCGGCGTGGCCCCGGACGCCTTCGACGGGCGACCGGGGTCGATCGTGACGCGTCTGGCCCCCGACGAGCGGGAGAAGCTGGAGGACGTCGTACGGAGGGCGGTCAAGGGTGGCGCGGCCTCGTACACGGCGCACTTCCCCATCCCGCAGGCCGACGGCTCACCCCACTGGACGCATGTGCAGGCGCGGATCCTGCGCTCGCCGGACGGCCGGGCCCGGCGGATCGTCGGCGTCGTGCGGGACACGACCGCCGAGGTCGCCCACTTCGCCTTCGTGCAGGAACTGGAGAAGCGGCGCGAGGTCCAGACGAACATCGTCGAGCGGACGACGAACGCCCTGTCCCGAGCGGTGACCGTGGACGACGTGACGGCCGCCCTGACCGGTCCCGGCGGTCTCGCCCGGCTCGGCGCGGACGGCCTCGCGCTCGGTCTCGTCGAGAACGGCTCGCTCAACATCATCGCGCTCAGCGGCGAGTCCCTCGACGTGCTCAACGACTTCCGCAGCCGTCGTCTCGACCGGAAACTCCCGCTGGCCGACGCGGTACTGAGCGGCCGGCCCCGGTTCGTCTCCTCCTTCCCCTCCCTGGGGCGGGACTTCCCCGAGCTCGCCCCCTACCTGTCGCGCCTGGAGTTCCGGGCCGCCTGCTATCTCCCGCTGGTGGCGCAGGCGCGTTCGCTGGGCGGCATGGCCCTGTTCTACCGGGGCCGCACCTCCTTCAACGCCGACGAGCGCAACCTCGCCCTCGGACTGGCGGCGATCGTCGCCCAGTCGCTCCAGCGGGCGATCCTCTTCGACGAGGAGCGGGAGTTGGCCACCGGACTCCAGGCGACGATGCTGCCGCGCCGGATCCCGCAGTTCGCCGGCGGCGAGATCGCCGTCCGCTACCACGCGGCGTGGAGCGGACGGCAGGTCGGCGGCGACTGGTACGACGTGATCCCGCTGCCCCGCGGCAGGGTCGGGATCGTCGTCGGCGACGTCCAGGGCCACGACACGCACGCCGCCGCCATCATGGGGCAGCTGCGGATCGCCCTGCGCGCGTACGCCGGCGAGGGCCACGCCCCCTCGACCGTCCTCGCCCGGGCCTCCCGGTTCCTCGCCGAACTGGACACCAACCGCTTCGCGACCTGCACGTACGCGCAGGTGGACCTGGCGGGCGGCACCCTGCGCGCCGTACGGGCCGGGCATCTCGGTCCGCTGATCCGGCACACCGACGGCCGGGTCGGGCAGCCCAAGCTGCGGGGCGGGCTCCCGCTGGGTCTGGCGACCGTGTTCGGGGACGAGGAGTTCCCGGAGACACGGCTCGACCTGGTACCCGGCGAGACGCTGGTGCTCTGCACGGACGGACTCGTCGAGCAGCCCGGCTCCGACATCGAGTCCGGACTCGCCGCGCTGTCGGGCGCCATCGGCAGCGGCCCGCCGCAGGCGGAGGCGCTCGCCGACCACCTCTCCGAGCGGCTCTGGGAGCGGTGGGGCTCCGGCGACGACGTCGCGCTCCTCGTGCTGCGCCGCAGCCCCGACCCCGGCACGCCCCGGGCGCCGCGCATCCACCAGTACATCCACCAGGCCGACCCGCAGGGCCTCTCGGACGCGCGCGCGGCCGTCGGGCAGGCGCTGCGCGACTGGGGCATGCCGGAACTCGTCGACGACGCCGAGCTGTTGACGGGCGAGCTCCTCGTGAACGTGCTGCTGCACACCGAAGGCGGAGCGGTGCTGACCCTGGAGGTGCTGCCGGAGCCGGTGCGGCGGGTACGGCTCTCGGTGCAGGACCGGTCGAGTGCCTGGCCCCGGCGCCGTACCCCCGGCGAGGCCGCCACCTCGGGGCGCGGGCTCCTCCTGATCGACGCGCTGGCGTCCCGGTGGGGCGTGGAGCCGCGGGGCGAGGGCAAGGCGGTGTGGTGCGAGATCGGGCCGTCGCCGGTCGCCGCCGAATCCGCCCCCGGCGGTGGGTGAGGAGGTCGCCGTGGACCCGGTCGCCGCGCTGAACCGCATCGCGTTCCTCCTCGAACGCGCCCAGGCCCCCGGCTACCGGGCGCGTGCCTTCCGTACGGCCGCTTCCACCGTCGCCGCGCTGCCGGAGGGCGAGGCGGACCGGCGCGCGGCGGACGGCACCCTGGAGTCCCTGAAGGGTGTCGGTCCGAAGACGGCGGCGGTGGTGCGCGAGGCCCTGGAGGGCCGGGTGCCGGAGTATCTGGCCCGTCTGGAGCAGGAGTTGCAGGACTCGCTGGGCCCGGCGGAGGCGGACGGGCACGGCGGTGAGGCGCTGCGGGCGGCCCTGCGCGGCGACTGCCATCTGCACTCGGACTGGTCGGACGGCGGCGCCACGATCGAGGCCATGGGGCTCGCCGCGGCGGCGCTCGGGCACGAGTGGGCGGTGCTCACCGACCATTCGCCGCGGCTCACGGTGGCGCGGGGCCTGTCCCCCGAGCGGCTGCGGGAGCAACTGGACGTGGTGGCACGGCTCAACGAGGAGTGGGCGCCGTTCCGGCTGCTCACCGGGATCGAGTGCGACATCCTGGAGGACGGCTCGCTCGACCAGGAACCGGAGCTGCTCGACCGCCTGGACCTGGTGGTCGGTTCGGTCCACTCGAAGCTGCGGATGGACGACCGGTCGATGACCCGCCGGCTCGAACGGGCCGTGCGCGACCCGCTGATGGACGTGCTCGGGCACTGCACGGGACGTCTGGTGGCGGGCGGGCGGCTGCGTCCGGAGTCCGCGTTCGACGCGGAGCGCGTCTTCGCCGCCTGCGCCGATTCGGGTACGGCGGTGGAGATCAACAGCCGCCCGGAGCGCCTCGACCCGCCGCGCCGGCTGCTGCGTCAGGCCGTCGCGGCGGGCACGTACTTCGCCGTCGACACGGACGCCCATGCGCCCGGTCAGCTGGAGTGGCAGATCCTGGGCTGCGCGCGGGCCGAGGAGTGCGGGGTCCCTCCGGACCGGGTGATCAACACCTGGCCGGCGGAACGCCTGTTGGAGTGGACGACCGGCTGAGCCGGCGGGGTCGTCGCCTCCCGGTCAGGCCATGAGCCTGCGGGCCGACGACTCCCGGCCCGGCCTGCAGACGGCGCGGTCGCCTCCCGGCCCGGCCCGGAGCCGGCGGGGTCGTCGCCTCCCGGTCAGGACCGCTGCCAGACCGTCGTCGCGTTGCAGAACTCGCGGATGCCGTGGCCGGAGAGCTCACGCCCGTACCCCGAGCGTTTGATCCCGCCGAAGGGCAGCGCCGGGTGCGAGGCCGTCATGCCGTTGACGAAGACACCGCCCGCCTCCAGGTCGCGGACGAAGAACTCGACGTCCTCCGCGGAGCGCGTCCACACGTTGGAACTGAGGCCGAACGGGGAGTCGTTGGCGACGGCGACGGCCTCCTCGATGTCGCTGACCGGGTACACCGTGGCGACCGGGCCGAAGGCCTCCTCCTGGTGGATCCGCATCTCCGGGGTGATGCCGGTGAGGACCGTGGGCCGGTAGTACCAGCCGTTCCCGAGCTCCGGCTCCTCGGGACGGTGTCCGCCGCACAGGACGGTGGCACCCCGCCCCACGGCGTCGTCGACGAGCACCTCCAGGTCGGCCCGGCCCTGCTCGGTGGCGAGGGGACCGACGTCGGTGGCCTCGTCGAGGGGGTCGCCGACGGTGAGGGCGTTCATGGCGGCGGTGAAGCGCTCCGAGAAGTCGTCGTACACGTCCTGGTGGACGATGAACCGCTTGGCGGCGATGCAGGACTGCCCGTTGTTCTGCACGCGCGCGGTGACGGCGGTCTTCACGGCCCCGACGATGTCGGCGGACGGCATGACGATGTACGGGTCGCTGCCGCCGAGCTCCAGGACGGTCTTCTTCACCTCGTCGCCGGCGACGGCGGCGACGGACCGGCCGGCCGGCTCGCTGCCCGTGAGGGTGGCGGCCACCACCCGGGGGTCCCGGAGCACCCCCTCGACCTCGCGGGATCCGATGAGGAGGGTCTGGAAGCAGCCGTCGGGATATCCGGCGCGGCGGAACAGGTCGCCCAGGTAGAGCGCGGTCCTCGGCACGTTGGAGGCGTGTTTGAGGAGGCCGGTGTTGCCCGCCATGAGCGCGGGCGCGGCGAAGCGGATCACCTGCCAGAGCGGGAAGTTCCACGGCATCACGGCGAGGATCGGGCCGAGGGGCCGGTAGTGGACCCGGGCCACGTCGGCCCCGGAGTCCTGGACGTCACTCTCGGCCGGGTGCTCGTCGGCGAGCAGTTCCTCGGCGTGCTTGGCGTACCAGCGCATGGCCTTGGCGCACTTGCCGGCCTCCGCGCGGGACGCGGCGATCGGCTTGCCCATCTCGGTGGTCATGGTGCGGGCGATGTCCTCGGTGTCCTCGTCGAGGAGGGTCGCGGCGGCGCGCATGAGCCGGGAGCGTTCGGCGAAGGAGGTCGTGCGGTACTGGCGGTACGCCTCGTGGGCGGCGGCGATGCGCCGCTCGACCTCCTCGGGCCCGTGGGCCTCGTACGTACGCAGCGTCTCGCCGGTCGCGGGGTTCACGGTGGCGATGCCCATGACGTGCCTCCTCCTGTCATCGGCCCCCGTCTGCAACCTTCCGCTCCCTGGGCGTCGGCGCAACAGGGGCGGGGCGCTGGGGTGAGCGCCCCGCCGGCCGGCCGGGGTGCGGGCTCAGGCGGTGAGCCAGGTCAGGGCACCGGAGAGGTGGGCCCGGAAGGCCGGGTCACGGTACGTCTCCGGGGCGTGCCCGAGCGCGGTGAAGAAGAAGCGCCCCCAGTCGACCTCCCGGCACCAGACGAGCGGATGGTCGTCGCCGTGCGTGCCGCCCCGGTAGGTGGACTCGTCGGCGCGGGCCAGGACCCGGACGCCGGCGGTCCGCGGATCGGAGGTGAAGTTGTACCACTCGTCGGTGCGGGGCCAGCGGTCCGGGAGGGGGGCGGTGGCCGGGTGGTCGTGGGCGTCGACGAGGACGAGACCCGGCTGGATCTCGGGGTGGCCGTCGAACCGGGTGCCGAGCAGTTCGCCGTAGAAGGGCCAGTCGGGTTCGGCGTTGGCGGCGGCATGGACGGCGAGGAGTGAGCCGCCGCCCCTGAGATAGGCCTCGAAGGCGGTGCGTCCCTCGGGTGTCAGGACGTTCCCGGTGGTGGACAGCAGGACGACGGCCGCGCACCGGTCGAGCCGCTCCGGGGTGAAGACGGCCGGATCCTCGCTGATCTCGGCCGTCTTTCCGAGGTCGCGCGCGAGCTCGGCGAGGGCGGTGGCGCCGGCAGGGATGGAGTCGTGGCGGTATCCCGCCGTACGGGTGTAGACGAGGACATCGGCGGTGGGCACGCGGTGGGCTCCAGGGGTACGGGTCGGGGCCGGGCGGCGGACAAGGGCCGGGGAAAGCGAGGACGAGCGGAGAGAAGCGGAGACAAGCGAGGGAAAGCGCTTTCTCCAGCAGGTCGACCGTAGCCACCGAAAACCCCGGGCCGCAAGCCCCGCCGCTCCGGCACACTGCCCCGATGACGCCCCTCCATGATCACGCCCGGCAGGCCCTCGCCCATGTGACCGGCCGCTCCACCGGGGAGCCCCTCGACCCGGGCCTTCGGGTCACCCTGAACTTCCACCCGGATTTCCTGCACCGGCTCGCGGACGAGGGCGTCTACCGCTCCCAGTTCGCCACCGGCACCAGCAACGGCGGCCTGACCGCACACCCCGGCGGGGACCGCTGGTGCTGGGAGAGCCGCATCTTCGGCGGGGCGTACGACGCGGCCCCGGCGGAGACGCGCCCCGTGTACGGCGCCCTCGACTTCCGCCGCCGCCCCTTCGGGGCCGCTCCCCGCTTCGGCTCCGCCCATCTGCGGCTCACGGCGGCCGCCCTGCGCCGGGCGACCTTCTGCTATCCGGACAGCTTCCTGGAGCCGGAGGACTTCGGCGTCGCGTCCCGGATGCGCCTGATCGCCCTCGCCGATGCGGACGAAAAGGATCCGCTCGACGACTACATCGAGGCACAGGTCCACGGCCCCGTGGTGATCGGGCGGGACGTGGAGGCGCTGGTCCTGGACCCGAGCCACCGGGGCACGGAGGTGGAGGAGGCGGCGCGGCGGCTGCCGTGCCCCGTGGAGTGGCACGGGGGTTTCCGCGTCTCCGTCGACGAACTGCGGCGGCATCCCGCGTTCCGCGGGCCGGAGTTCGTGGAGCTCGCGGCCCGGATCGCGGTCGACGGCCGGCTGGACGCCCGGATCGTGCAGGAGGCGGCCGGCTCGGGGCGGTACGACCGGCAGGACGTGAAGAAGGTCTGGCACTACCTGGCCCGCTTCGGAGCGCCCACCGCCTGATCCCCCCGACCGGCCCGACCGACCCAACCGACCCGACCGGCCCGACCGACCGACCCAACCGACCCGACGACCCGACCGGCCCGACCGGCCCGACCGGTCCTACTCCGGGGGTGAGCCCCCGTGCTCGATCTGGTGGATGAGCCGCTTGAGCTGGGTGACCTCGTCCTGGAGTGCGCGGCCGCCGGCGGGCGTGAGGGAGAGCCAGGTGCGGGGCCGTTTGCCCTCATACCCCTTCTCGATCTCGACCAGTCCGGCCTTCTCCAGGACCGAGAGGTGCTGACTGAGGTTTCCGGCAGTGAGGCCGAGGACCGTGCGCAGGAAGCCGAACTCGACCCGGCGGGCCTGGTGGGCGACGGTCAGGATGCCGAGGCGAACGCGCTGGTGGACGACGTCGTCCAGGCCGATGACGGGGTGCGGGTCGGCCGGTTCGCCGGGTTCGTTCGTTTCGCTCATGAGCGGGTGCGCCTTTCGGCCCGCTCCGCCAGGCCGAAGCCGAGGGCGCCGAGCAGGAGCAGTGCCCCGGGCACGCCGAGAGCGGGCAGCGCGGACCAGGGGGAGGTGACGGGGATCCCCGACCAGCCGGTGGTGAGCGGCACCAGTTCGATGGCCAGGTACGCCAGGGCCAGCAGCATCAGCGCGCGGCTGCGTTCCACCCAGGACAGCACGAGCAGCGGCAGTCCCACGGCGCCGGCCGGGCCGACCAGCCGTTCGAGGAGAACGGTCACCTCGGAGTGGGGGTCGAGGCGCAGACCCCAGAGGTCGATCGGCTCGCCGGGCTGCGGCATCCCCTGGCGGAGGGTCCAGAGCGTGGTGGCGGCCACCAGGCCGACCAGGGCGATTCCGGTGAGGACGTACGGCCGGACCCGGGTGCCGACGCCGCGCCTGCGGGAGCGGCGGACGGCGAAGAAGGCCGTCGCGGCGTAGGCGAGGGCGAGACCGAGCGTCCAGTAGGCGGGTGACCCCTGCCTGATCAGGGTGCATCCGGTGCTCCCTGCGGGGTGGCCCGGCAGGCAGGGAACCGTCTCGGTCTCGAAGGTGAGGCGGTTGACCAGGATGCCGCCGGTCGTGAGCGCGCCGAACAGCAGGAGCGGGATCCAGGCGCCGCGCTGGGCGGCGCGGACCCGGCGGGTGAGTTCGCCGAGACCGGCGAGGACTTCTTGGGGGGTGCCCGGCGGGGGCACCGATGCGTCTGCCATGGACATCAGCTTTGCATCACAAACCAGTTGGGACAAGGGACCTCGCAAGCGAGTTCTGATCCGTTGTCGTATCGGATACATCTCTGTATCTTTTGGCGCGCCGTACGCCCCTTGCCCGTACACCCCGTACACCCCGTACACCCCGTTCTCCGAGGAGCCGTCATGAGTACCGTGCCGCCCGCCATCGCCGCCGCCGTCGGGCCGCTGCCCGAAGGCGCGATCGTGCCGCTGCCGCCGACCTTCGAGTCCGTCGAGGAGGAGCGCCGCTACCGCAAGGAGCAGCTCGCCGCCGGGTTCCGGATCTTCGGGAGGTTCGGCTTCTCGGAGGGGGTCGCCGGGCACATCACCGTGCGCGATCCCGGCGACCCGAACGCCTTCTGGGTCAACCCGTTCGGCATGAGCTTCACCCAGATCAAGGCCTCGGACCTGATCCTGGTGGACCACGAGGGGAACGTCCTCGAAGGGCGGCGGCCGGTGAACCGGGCCGCGTTCGTCATCCACTCCCGGGTGCACGCGGCCCGCCCCGACGCGGTCGCCGCCGCGCACTCGCACTCCCTGCACGGCAAGGCCTTCTCCAGCCTCGGCATCCCGCTCGACCCGATCACCCAGGACGCCTGCGCGTTCTTCGAGGACCACGGGATGTACGACGACTACCGGGGCGTCGTGAACGAGACCGAGGAGGGCGAGCGGGTCGCCAAGGCCCTCGGCGACTTCAAGGCGGTCATCCTCAAGAACCACGGGCTGCTCACGGTCGGCCACTCCGTCGCCGAGGCCGTGTGGTGGTTCGTCACCATGGAGCGCTCCTGCCAGGCGCAGCTCCTGGCGATGGCGGCGGGCACCCCGCAGCTCATCGACCGTGAGACGGCCCTGCTCACCCGGGGGCAGATCGGCGGGCACCTGGCCGGCTGGTTCCAGGCGCGCCCGCTGTGGGATCAGATCACCGCGTCCGACCCCGACCTCTTCGACTGACCCGCGGGTCAGCCGGAGCGGCCGGGGAGCTCGCGCGTCGTCGCCTCCAGGAGCGGGGCGAGGAACTGCCGTTCCAGGGTGCCGGGCGGGAGCGCGGCCGGCTCCACGTAGCTCTGCGCGAGGCCGCCCTCGCGCAGGGCGATGAGGAGGCGGGCGAACCGGTCGGGCTCCACGGTCAGTTCGCGCCCGGCCCGGCGCAGCACCAGGGTGAGGCCGCGGGCGATCTCGGCCCGCAACCGCTCGTCGTGGCGCGCGAGCACCCAGGCGGCCTGGGGGTCGCGGATCGCGTGCAGGGTGAACTCGGTGGTGACGAGGTACCACTCCCGCTCGTCCGGTTCCACGCGGGCGGCGAGCTCCGCGAGCCGGTTCAGGGTGTACTCCTCGGGGGTCAGCGCGTCGATGGACTCGGCGAGGCGCCGTACCGTCCGCTCGCTGTGCTCGTCGAAGAGGGCGAGGAAGAGCTCTTCCTTGCTCGCGAAGTTCGAGTAGTACGCGCCCCGCGTGTAGCCGGCGCGCTCGCAGATCTGCTCGATCGTCGTCGCGTGGAAGCCGTGCTCGGCGAAGGTCTCCATGGCTGCCTTCAGGAGGGCCGCGCGCGTGCGGGGCCGTCGCCTGGTGACACCTTTCGGCACGGCTGCTTCCTCCTCGTCGGACACGCCCTCGGGGCCGCTCGCGCGGCGGACGCCCACCTTACCGGCGTCCTCATCCCGGGCGGCGATCAGCACCGGCGGATAAAATTCAACGCATGGCAGAGCGGCCCGTCGTGCCCGCGGCGCCCGATCTGGTCCTCGAGATCGACGGGGACGCGACGCTCATGAACGCGAGCCGCGTCTATCGCATCGGGCGCGACCCCACCAGCGACATCGTGCTCGCGGACGCCCGGGCGTCCTGGCACCATGCGGTGCTCAGCGCCGCCGGCGGCCACTGGACCCTGGCGGACGAGGGCAGTACGAACGGCACCTTCGCGGACGGCCTGCGAGTGGCCCGGCCGCGGGAGGTCGGTCCCGGGACGGTCGTACGGTTCGGGCATCCGGACGACGGGCCGCGAGCGGTCCTCCTGACCGGCGCCCCGGACCGGGCGGCGGACCGGCCGGCGGAACCGCCGGCGGAACCCCGTGCCGTACCCGAGCCCCCTCCCGCGTTCCCGGCGGAGCCCGTGCCGGAACCCTGGCCCGTACCGGAGCCGGAGGCCCCGCCCCTGCTGCCGCCCCCACCGCCGCCGGAGGCCGTACGGGACCTCCCGCCGGAGGCCGTACAGGACCTCCCGCCGGAGGCCGTACGGGACCTGCCGCCGGAAGCCGCGCCCGCGCCCCTGCGGGAGCCCGCCCCCGAGGCCCCGCCGCTGCCCCTGCCGGAGCCCCCCGAGGTGCGCCCCGGCCGGCCCGTGACACCGCGGCCCCCCTCCGTCCGGCATCCGGCCGCGACCGGCACCTTCCGGCAGCCGACGTCCGTGCGGCCGCTGCCCACCCACAGCATCCGGATCGGGCGCGCCCCCGACAACGACGTGGTCGTCGCCGACCTGGTGGTCTCCCGGCGGCACGCCGAGCTCCGCGCCCATCCCGACGGCACGTACTGGATCCACGACCTCGGCAGCCACAACGGCACCTTCCTGAACGGCGCTCCCGTCGTGGACGCCCGTGTGACGGCGGAGGACATCGTCGGCATCGGCCGGGCCGCGTTCTGTCTGATCGGCGGGCAGCTCGTCGAGTTCACCGACACCGGCGAGGTCTCGCTCGACGTCCGCTCGCTCGCGGTGACCGTGGACCACGGGCGCAAGACCCTCCTCGACGAGGTGTCGTTCCCGGTGGGCCAGAAGTGCCTGCTCGCGGTCGTCGGCCCGTCCGGCGCCGGGAAGTCGACGCTCCTGGGCGCGCTCACCGGTCAGCGCCCGGCCGACCGGGGCACGGTGCTCTACGACGGCCGCGACCTGTACCGGGACTACGCCGAGCTGCGCCAGCGCATCGGGCTCGTCCCGCAGGACGACATCCTGCACCTCCAGCTCACCGTCCGCCGGGCCCTCGGGTACGCCGCCGAACTCCGCTTCCCCGAGGACACCGCGGCGGCCGAACGGCGAGCCCGGGTCGACGAGGTGATCCGCGAGCTCGGGCTCGTGGAGCGCGCCGAGCAGCCGATCCACAGCCTCTCGGGCGGCCAGCGCAAGCGGGTGAGCGTCGCCCTCGAACTGCTCACGAAGCCCTCCCTGCTCTTCCTCGACGAACCGACCTCCGGGCTCGACCCGGGCATGGACCGCTCCGTGATGCACATGCTGCGGGGGCTCGCGGACGACGGCCGCACGGTCGTCGTCGTCACCCACAGCGTGCTCAGCCTCGACGTGTGCGACCGGCTGCTCGTGCTCGCGCCGGGCGGCCGGGTCGCGTACTACGGCCCGCCCGCCGACACCCTCGGTTTCTTCGGCTTCGAGCAGTGGCCGGAGGCCTTCGAGGCCTTCGAGAACGACCGGGACCGCGACTGGGCCCAGCAGTACCGGTCCTCCCGCTTCCACCGCCGGTACATCGCGGACCCGATGGCCCACCCCGACGTCGCCCCGCCCGCCCCCGGGCCCGCGGACGGCCGGGCGGCCGCGGAGCCCGGTCCACCGCCGAAGGCGCAGAGCTGGGGCTCCCAGCTGCGGACGCTCGTACGCCGGTACGCTGCGGCGCTCTCCGCCGACCGGACCTTCCTCGCCATCATGATCGCCCTGCCGTTCGTGATGGGCGCGATGGCCCGGGCCCTGTCCGAGGGGAGTCTCAACCCCGAGTCGACGCTGAACGTGCTGCTCATCCTCTGCGTGGGCGGCGTCCTCACGGGCGCGGCGAACGCCGTGCGCGAACTGGTCAAGGAGCGCACGATCTACCGGCGCGAGAGAGCCGTCGGCCTGTCCCGCTCCGCCTACCTCGCCTCCAAGGTGGTGGTGCTCGGTCTGATCACGGTCGTGCAGGCGGTCGTCCTGACCCTGGTGGCCCTGATCGGCGTGCCGCTGAACGTGCCCGGCGGCAAGGGCGTCCTGATGCCGCCGCTCGTGGAGATCACCCTCGCGGTGGCGCTGCTCGCCTTCACGGCGATGATGCTCGGTCTGCTGGTCTCGGCGCTGGTCCGCAAGGAGGAGGTGACGATGCCGCTGCTCGTCCTCCTCGCGATCGTCCAGGTGGTGTTCTGCGGGGCGCTCCTCAAGGTGCGCGGCACGCCCGTCCTGGAGCAGCTGGCCTGGCTCGTGCCCTCGCGGTGGGCGTTCGCGGCGATGGGTGCCACGATCGACATCGGGAAGATCGCGCCGAGCGAGAAGACCGCCGATCCGCTGATGCGCCACACGGCGGAGGCCTGGTTGTTCGACATGGGCATGATGGTGGTGCTCTGTCTCGTCCTCGGTCTCGCCGTGGCGCGGCTGCTGCGCCGCCACGAGCCGGTCGTCATGCGGAGGTAGGCCGGTGAGCGTCCTTCTTGAAGGCGGTGAGGCCGTGAGCGGCGTCTTTCTCGGCGGCGGTGAGGCCGCGAGCGGCGTCCTCCCTGGCGGCGGTGAGGCCGTGAACAGCATCCGTCTCGGCGGCGGTGAGGCCGCGAGCGGCGTGCTTCCGGTGGAGGTGAGGCCGTGAGCGTCCCCGTGCCCGAGTACGTACCGGACTTCCGGCCCACCCATGTGGTGCCGCGCTCCGGGCTGCCCGCCTGGGAGGAGCCCGATCCGGGGCTGCCCACGGCGCCGCTCGACGCCTTCCTGCCGGTACGGCTCGTGGACCGGACCGGCGACTGGGGACGGGTGCTGTGCTCCAACGGCTGGACGGCGTGGGTCGACGCGCGCCTCCTGGTGAGCGTGCCGGACGATCCTCCGGCGACGGGCCGCCCCCTCACCAGGACCGCGGATCCCCGGCCGCTCATCGCCCGCGCCGAGGACGCGCTGGGCCGCTACCGGCGGGCGGCGGAGGAGCTGGGCGCGGGCCGGCTCGACGGCGAGGGCTTCCGGCTGCGGACCCGCGGCCTGCGGGTCGGCATGGTCGTCGACGGCGAGTCGGTGTGGCTGTACGACGCGGAGCACGAGCGCTGGGTGTACTGCGACGGGCTCGGGCTCAGTACGTACGCGGAGTCGGCGGCGCCCTCCGCCGAAGCCGCCCGGCCGGCCGAGGAGCCCGAGGCGACGCCCGCCGGCTACGAGCCGACGCAGGTCGTGCCCCAGGTGGATCCGGCGAAGGCGGCCGGTCCCCCGCCGACACAGGTCGTGGGCCCGGCGGGACCGGCGGGTGACGAGCGATGACCGTCGGCGGGGCGCACGGGGACCCGGAGATCCCGGCGGGCCGGGCCTCGGGGCTGATCGGCAAGGAGATCGCGGGTTACCGCGTGGAGGGCGAGATCGGGCGCGGCGGCATGGCCGTCGTGTACCGGGCGCGGGACCTGCGCCTCGACCGGACGGTGGCGCTGAAGCTGCTGGCACCCGAACTGGCCCGCAACGACACCTTCCGCAAGCGCTTCGCGCACGAGTCGCGGGTCGCCGCCTCGATCGACCACCCGCACATCGTGCCGGTCTTCGAGGCGGGCGAGACGGAGGGCGTGCTGTACATCGCCATGCGGTACGTGGCGGGCCAGGACCTGGTGGCCCTGCTCGACCGCGAGGGGCCGCTGCCGCCGGTGAAGGCGGGCCGGATCGCGGTGCAGGTGGCCTCGGCCCTGGACGCGGCGCACGCGCACGACCTGGTGCACCGGGACGTGAAGCCCGGGAACATCCTGGTCGCGGAGGGCACCGACGGCGACCACCCGGAGCATGTGTACCTGACCGACTTCGGGCTGACGAAGAAGTCGCTGTCCCTGACGGGTTTCACGACGGTGGGCGAGTTCGTCGGGACGCTCGACTACGTGGCGCCCGAGCAGATCTCCGGCAAGCCGGTGGACGGGCGGTGCGACGTCTACAGCCTGGCGTGCGTGGTCTTCGAGACCCTGACGGGGGCGCCGCCGTTCCGCCGCGAGACGGACTGGGCGGTGCTGTGGGCGCAGCAGTACGATCCGCCGCCCCCGCTCTCCGAAGTGCGGCCGGGACTGCCGTCGGGGGCGGACGCGGTGTTCGCCAGGGCGCTGGCGAAGACGCCGGACGAGCGGTACGGGACGTGCCTGGAGTTCGTCGCCGCGCTGCGCGCCGCCCTGGCCGACGCGGGCGGCGGCGGTCCGGTGGTGCCCAGGGGGCCGCGGCGGCTCGGCGCGCCGCCCGCCCCGCCGGCCTGGGCGCGGCCGGTCTTCCGGGAGCTCGAATAGCGCCCTTCGCGGGGGTGTCGGTGGCGTGTGCGAGGGTGATCGGTGAAGGCGTCGTTCCGGGCGCCCGCAGGCCTGCACGTCCAGGGGGAGCACCACATGGCCAGTCGTCGCGCGCGTTCGGACCTGGACGGGGTCAGGGCATGGTGGCGGACGCTCGGCGGTGACGGCTTCGTGGTCCTTCCGCCGCCGACGCGGGGGCGGTACACCCAGAGCGACGGGCACGAGGACGCCGTCGAGCTGATCGGGGCCCGGGGTCTCGGCGACGGGACGTCGTTCGCGTACTGGCACTGGCAGGCCCACCAGGCCTTCGACCGGTCGGGGGCCCTCACGCGGGAGCTGATGCTGTACTGGGGCGGCGACCACGCCGCCGTCGCCGCCGGGCTCGGCGCGGGTCCGGCCGGGTTCCGCGTGGTGGACGGCGGGCCGCAGGGGGCCTTCCGGCTCGACCGGGTGTCGGGCCGGGACGAGGCGGGGCTGCCCGACCCGGCGGATCCCGTCGGGGTACGGCAGTTCCTCGACGGGCTCGACGAGCCGCTGGACCGCACCGTGCACCCCTTCCGTCACCGCCCGCTGACGGCGGCCGAGGCCGGATGGCTGCACGAGCGGCTGCGGGACCCCGTGGAACTGCCGGGCGCGGCCCGGTTCGTGACCTCCCTGGAGCGCCGGGACGGGCTCTCGTACGAGGAGACGGTGCGGCTCTCGCTCGCCTGGCGCGCGGCGTACGGGGGGCGGCTCGCCGAGTGGGACGGCTGGCGGGAGCTGCTCCACGCGCTGCTGCGCCACGACCGCGCCGAGGCCTGGGACGCGGTCGCCGAACTCGGGACCCGGGCGGCCGAGGTGGTGCGTGGGGTTCCGTCCGGGCGGGGGCTCGCCGTGGTGCGGGAGTTCGCGCTCGCCGGCGACCGCGCGGCGGTCGGCGCCTGGCTCGCGGTCCACCGGGCGGTCCGTGAACCCGACCCGGTCCTGGCGGCGGCCGCGCTCGCCGCGGACCTGGACGCGCACGAGGCGACCGAGGCGTCGCTGCGGGGTCTGTACGCGGCGCTGTCCGCGGCCGTCACGGCCGACCGGCGGCGGGAGTCGGGGGTCGACCACCGGGCGGGCCGGTCCTTCGCCGCACTGTCGGCGGTACGTTTCTCCACCGACGAGCGCCTGCCGCGCGCCCTGCGCGTGCTCGCCGCCGACGAGGCACGCGGCCAGGTCGCCCACGTACGGGAGGAGGCCGTCCGGCTCGGCCCCGCCTACGCCGACGTCACCGGCGTCGACGCGGCGGACGCGCTGGCCGCCGCCGACCGCTACGAGGCCGTCCGCGACGAACTGCTCGCCGGCACGGGCCCCGACCTGACCGCCTACGAGGGCTCGCTGTGCGACGTCTACGACCGGTACCGGACGCTCACCGAGGCCGACGTCCACTGGCTGCGGGCGCGGGTGGCCGACCCCGGCACCGGCATGCAGGGCCTGGGCTTCTGCCTGGAGCTGCTGTACGCCCACGGCTCGGCCGGCGTGGCGGAGGTCGAGGCGCTGCTGCCCCGCTGGAAGAAGGAGCTCACCAGGCGGTACCGGACCACGTACACGGAATGGCGCCACCCGCTCGTCACCCTCACCTGCCTGGCCCTCGACCTGGGACACCCGGTCGCCGGGGACCTGCTGGCCTGGTGGGCCAGGCCCCGGCCGCTGTGGAAGGACGAACTCCGGCTGCTCACCCACCTGGGCGCCCCGGACGAGGCCAAGGCCGCCGAGCTGTGGGACTTCGTCACCTCCGGCGCCCACGACGTAGGACAGGTCCTCACCTGGGTCCTGGTCCGCGCCCGGCTCGACGGCGAGTCCCCGCTCGTCGTGGCCGATCGGCTGCTGCGCACCCGGGCCTTCCCTGCGCATGTCGCGCGACGACTGCTCCTCGCGGCGGTGGACCCCGCGCAGCCGCTGTGGCACTACTCCTTCGACTCGATGCGCCGCAGCTGGTGGCAGCGGGCCGTGGAGGTGGCGGACCATCCGGGACTCTCCCCCGAGGCCCGCGCGATCGGCCTGCGGGCGGCCCGGGAGCACGATCTGATCCGCCGTCCGGAGCAGGTGCGCCCCGCGCCGACCGAGGCGGAAAGGGCGGCGGCCCGCACATGGCTCGAGGGGCACACGGATACCGCCGGGCCCCGACCGCTCCGGTCCAGGCGGTGACCGAGTGTCCCGATCGCTCCGGTCCAGGCCGTGACCGGGGGTACCGATCGCTCCGGTCCAGCCGGTGACCGACGGCTCCCGACCGCTCTGACCTCGCCTTATCGTTGGCCTGGACTATTGCGGAGAGTGATCGATTCGGGAAGGATTCGCCGCCGTGACTCTCTCCCTCGTCGTCCTGCTCGGCGTGCTGCTCCCCGTGCTCTATCGCGTCCTCATCACCCCCGGCCGGGCCGCCGACTGGGCCGGACGGCATTTCGTGGCGTCCGCCTACGGCCTGCCGCCGCGCGAGGTCCTCGACTCGCGCCGCCCCGGCCCTCCCCCGCCGGGGCACCGGACCGAGGAGCGGCAGTCCGTGGCCGAGGCCGCGCGGGAAGGCGACTGGCGGTCCGCCGAGCGGTACGTCGCGGCGGCCGGCGAGGACTGGGACGAGCGCTGGGCGCGGTTGGAGCTCCTGCAGCAGGTCGCCCAGGAGGACGATGCCTGGCTCGACGCGTGGCGCACCGCCGAGCCGGGGAACTGCGACGCGGCCACCCTCCACGCGAGCCTCATGGTCCACCGGGCCTGGGAGATCCGGGGCGGCGGGTACGCCCACGAGGTCTGGCCCGCAGACATGAGACACTTCCGCGCCATGCTGCCGGCCGCGATCAAGCAGGCGCGGCAGGCGGCGCTGCTCGACCCCGCGAACCCAGGTCCCTGGGTCGTCATGATCACGGCAGCACGCGGAGCCCAGTACAGCCACGACGAGTTCGAGCCGCTCTGGGAAGAACTCGTCGCCCGGGCGCCCCACCACTACGAGGGGCACTGGCAGGCCCTCCAGTACTGGTGCGCCAAGTGGTTCGGCAGCGACCGGGAGATGCTGCGGTTCGCCCGCCAGGCGGTCCACAAGGCCCCACCCGGCAGCCCGCTCGCCGGAATCTACCTGCACGCGCTGAACGAACTGTCCGACGGGCCCTCCTTCGTGCTGTCCGTCACGCCGATGACGAGGAGCATGCTGAAGCGGGTCGCCGCCTCGTTCGACGGGGTCGCGCCCGACGACGAGCGCCTGCCGGTCCTGCGCCATCTGCTGGCGCACTACATGCTCAGGGCGATGCTGTACGGGCCGGCCCTGGAGCAGTTCCGCCTGATCGGACCGTGGTGCGGCGCCCAGCCCTGGCGCAGGAACGGAAACCCGGTCCTGGCCTTCGAAGCGGCCCGCGGCACGGCCGCGAAGCTCTCCCGCGCCCGCCCCACCACGACGCCACCGGTCTACGGCATGGGCCGCTAGCCGGACCGGTCCGGTACGCCGGCGAGGGCCCGTCCGACGGGACCCCGTCGGACGGGCCCTCGCCGGCGATTCCCGTCGTACGGGCCTGGCTAGTCGACGACCTCGCCCTTGCGGTGGACCCGGGTGGCGAGGAGGCCGCCGAGGAATCCGAGGACCAGGCCCCAGAGCAGCGCGAGGCCCGTCGTCTTCCAGACGTGCGGGCGCAGCAGCACCTCGCCGCCGAGCGAGGCGAGGTCCCCGATGCCGAGGACCGAGAGGCCGAAGCGGGCCTCGACCAGGGTGAGCGGTGCGGCGACCAGCATGGTGAGCGCGAAGGCGATGCCCAGGTGCAGGGAGTGCTGCCAGAGCGAGATCCGGGCCGGGGAGCGGACGGCCGCCAGGAAGGCCGCCGCGAGCACCAGGACGGCGGCGACCGGCAGCAGCCACCACGCGCGCGCGTCCTGGGCGGCCAGCGAGGACAGGTCGACGGTGGAGAGGTCCGGGCTGTCGCCCTTGCTCCGCAGGACGGCGTCGAGGATCTGCGGCATGGGCAGGCCGAAGGGTCCTTCCGCCTTGCCCTCCCAGGAGCCGCCGATGCCCACGCCGAGCGCGAGCCAGGTGATGTTGGGGAGGCCGAGCAGGAGCACCGCGAAGGTGTCCGCCGTGTGCCCCTTGGTCGCCGCGACGACGATCCCGATGACCAGTCCCACGACGACGTACGCGAGGAGCAGCAGGAGCATCGCGAAGGCCGCGGGCCGCACGGGTTCCTGGTAGCGGACGAGCCGGGGCGGCAGGGGGGTCCTGCGGGAGACGAGGAGGGCGATGGTGAGCACGCCGAGGATCCACAGGAGCCCGTAGAAGAGCGTGGGACCGAGGTCGGTGCGGAAGCCGACGGTCGGGTTCGTGGCGTCCAGGAGCTCGCCGAAGATGTCCATGAGGGACCCTTCGGAGGTGCCGCCGCCGAGGGTGAGCGGGAAGTCGTGGCGGGCGAGGGCCGAGAGGCCGGCGAGCGCGACCAGCCAGAGCACGACGACGCTCGCCGCGCGGAGCAGGAGCGAGCGGCCGCTGGTCACCGCGTGGTGCCGCAGGGGGCGGAGGAAGCAGTAGCCGGTGACCAGTGCGCCCACCAGGGTGACGGTGAGCGGCATGGCGGTCAGTTCGGCCTGGGTGCCGGCGAGGGCGCCCGCGTCGCCGGAGAGCTCGATCTTGCCGCCCGAGGCCATGACGACGACCGCGGCGAGGACGGCGGTGAAGCCGCCGGGCAGGTCGGCGGCACCGGCGGCCCAGAGCCCGAGCCCGGCGACGACGCCCATCGCGATGAACCCTGCGACCACGGCGGCCAGGGCCTGGAGGACGACGCGGGCGTAGGGCCCGGTCGCGTTCGCGGATGACCGCGCGGAGGTGGGGAGCCGACTGCTCGTCACCCGGCCCACGCTAGTACCGGGGACGGTGCTCCGCTTGCGGACGGGCACCGTTCGGCGCACACAATGGGCGCGGAACGGAAGAAAGGGAAAACAGTGACTTCCCACCCGCCGTCCGGCCCCCCGTCGGTTCCCCCCGCAGGTCCCCCCTCGGGCCCCCTCTCGGGTCCGAGCACACGCCCGGGAAGCGCCGGTCCCCCACCACCGCCCGGACCGCCTCACGGCGGTTCGGGGGGCGGCGGTTCGTCCGGCGGCGGCTCCGGACCCGGTGGACCCGGCGGTGGCTCCGGGCCGGGTGGCGAGTCGCCGAGCGGTGGCGGGAAGGGCGGCGGCGGTCCCTGGTGGCGCTCCGTCCCGAAGGTCGCCTCGGTCACCGCCGCCCTCGTCGCGGCCGCCGCGCTGGCCGTCGTCCTCACCAACCGCCCCGACGGCAAGAGCGACACCACGGGTTCCAGCGGCGGCGAGGTCTTCCTGCAGAACGCCGCCGCGACCGGCCCCGACCCCTTCACCCGGTCGACGGCGAGCGCCGGCGGCGGCTCCGCCCCGCCGGCCTCGCTGCCGCCCCGTACCGCCTCGGCCGTCCCCGAGGTGTCCGGGTCGACGCCCGGTCTGTACGGCGGGACGAAGTCGGTGTCGAGCTGCGACGTCGAGCAGCAGGTCCGCTACCTCTCCGGCGAGCCCGCGAAGAACGCGGCCTTCGCCGGCGTCGCCGGGGTCGCGCCGAACGACGTGCCCGGCTATCTCCGCTCCCTGACCCCGCTCCAGCTGCGGGTCGACACCCGGGTGACGAACCACGGCTTCCGCAACGGCGCGGCCACCACCTACCAGGCGGTCCTCCAGGCCGGGACGGCCGTCATGGTGGACGGCCACGGGGTGCCCCGGGTGCGCTGCGCCTGCGGCAATCCGCTCTCCGTCCCGGTGGCGCAGAAGGCGCCGCGCACGACCGGCACGCCGTGGCAGGGGTACAGCTCCCAGCAGGTCGTCGTGGTGGCGCCGTCCGTGACGGTCGTGAACATCTTCGTGGTGTACGACCCCGAGGACGACGGCTGGTTCGCGCGGAAGCACGGGGACACCGGCGAGCACGACAGGCCGACCCCGCCGCCCACCGCCTCCCCGTCCACCCTCGTGCCGCCCTCGCCGTCCACGTCCAGCTCGTCCCCGTCGGTCTCCCCGTCGTCGCCGGTGCCGTGCGTGACGGTGACGGGCACGGAGACCCCGACGCCGAGCAACGGGATCACTCCCTCGCCGTGCCCCTCGACGCTCTCGCCGTCGACGCTCTCCCCCTCGGCGTCGACGTCCTCGCCGGAGTCCCCGTCCGGCTCTTCCGGCCCCACGGACTCCTCGCCGTCGACGGAGTCGTCAGGCCCTGAGTCGGGGCCCGCGTCGGACGGTTCGGCCGGTGTCGCGAGCCCACAGACGAACCAGCAGGCCGACCGGCAGAACCAGTCGGCGGCGGCCGCCTCGCTCTCCCCGTCGGGATCGAAGGTGCCGTCGGGTGCGACGTCGGCCTCGGCCTCGGCGTCGCGTTCCCACTCGGGTTCGGGTTCCGCTTTGGCCCCCGCCCCCGGACCCGGATCCGGATCCGCTCCCGTCGTGTGAGGCCTCGGACCGTCAGTCGCCGGTCTTCCGACCGGGACGCGCGGACGGCGCCCGCCCCCGTACCTCCGTACCGGCCCGTTTCTCCGGTACGGAGGTACGGGCGTTCCGCCGCAGGACGCGGGCCTCGCCCGGGAACAGGACCGGGCCCGGCACGGTCAGGACCGGCCCGGCCGCGCGGCGCAGGACCGCACGCAGCACCGGCCGCCGACGGAACCGGGCGAACCTGCCCCGGCCCGGGGCCGAGCCGAGGACCAGCAGATCCCCCGGGCGGTCGGCCACCCCGCACAGCGCCGAGGCGGGGGCGCCCCGGACCGCGAGACCCTCGAAGGCGAGGCCCGCGGGGACGCCGCCGATCCCGTCGACGAGCGCCTCCTCCAGGCGCCGCCGGGCGTCGTCGCCCCACAGCCGCGCCCAGGCCCGGTCGGGCATCCGGGCGAACATCGCCTCCCCCTCCGGGGGCTCCCAGGCCAGCACCGCGAGGAGCGGCCTGTCCTCGCGGCGGGCGAGGCCGGTCGCGTACCGCAGGGCGGCGAGCGAGGCGAGCGAGCCGGTCACCCCGACGACGACCCGGCCGCCGCCCTGCGGGATCGGGCCGCTCATGCCGGTTCGCAGGCGTGGGCGCGGGGCGTCGGCGTCGCGGCCTCGTGCTCCACGCGGGTGCGTGCCGCCCGGCGGCGCAGGGCCCGGAACCAGGCTCCGATCGGCAGGGGGCGGGCCGCCCGCTCCTCGGCTCGCAGCTGCCACATCCGCTCGTCACGGTCGGTGAAGTGCCCGGACATCGGTCGTCTCCTTCCCTGAAGAACATCTGAGGAACATGGCCACCAGGCCACTGGGAAGGAGTCTGTAACCTTATTGGCCCGGACAGCAGAGCCAATAAGGAGTGATTGGCATGGCAGTGGCACGCGTGGTCCACACAGCGGACCGGACCCTGACGGGCCGCCAGCTCGCGTCGCTCCTCACCCCGCCTCCGGAGGGCCGGTTCGGCTACCGGGAGCTCGCGCGGGCCGTGCGGGAGGCGCTGCTCGACGGCCGGGTGGCGCTGCGCCTGCGGCTGCCGGCCGAGCGGGAGCTCGCCGCGGTCCTCATGGTGAGCCGGACCACCGTGACCGGGGCGTACGACCTGCTCCGGGAGAGCGGGTACGCGCACAGCCGGCGCGGCGCCGGCACGTGGACCGCGCTGCCGGACGGACAGGCGCCCACCGTGCTCGGCGCCTTCCACGACGACGCGGGCGCGACGATCGACCTCGCCCTCGCCGCGCCGCACGCGCCGGAGGACGAGCTGTCCGCGGCCCTCGCCGCGGCCGCCGCCGAGCTGCCCCGCTACGCCGGAGCGCAGGGCTACCACCCGTACGGGCTCCCCGCGCTGCGCGCCGCGATCGCCGAGCGCTACACGGCCCGCGGCCTGCCGACCCTCCCGGACCAGATCCTCGTCACCACGGGCGCGCAGCAGGCCGTCTCACTGGTGCTCACGCTGCTCGGCCGGGCCGGCGACCGGGTGCTCGCCGAGAACCCCTCGTACCCCAACGCCCTCGACGCGATGCGCGGGCGCATGCTCCGCGTCACGCCGGTGCCGGTGACCGAGACCGGCTGGGACAGCGGGCTGGTCGACGCCGCGCTCCGGCAGACCGCGCCGCGTCTGGCCTATCTGATCCCGGACTTCCACAACCCGACCGGTCGGCTCATGCCGGCCGAGCAGCGCCGGGAGCTCGCCCGGTCCGCGCGTGCCACCGGGACCTGGCTGGTGGTCGACGAGACGCTGACGGACATGGCCCTGGACGTGCCCGCGCCGCCGCCGTTCGCGGCGGCGGCCGGCGGGGGCGACGGCGAACAGATCGTCTCCGTCGGCTCACTGAGCAAGAGCTGCTGGGGCGGACTGCGGGTCGGCTGGGTGCGCGCCGCGTCCCGTGTCGTGACCGAGCTGGCCCGGGTCCGGATCACCGCCGACCTGTCCGGCTCCGTACTCGACCAGCTGGTGGCCGTCGCCCTGCTCGACCGCCTGGGCGTCATCCTGCCCCGGCGGCTCGACGAGCTGCGGCAGCGCCGCACCGCGCTGACCGACGCCCTCGCCCGCCATCTGCCGGACTGGCGGTGGACGATGCCGCCGGGCGGGATGTGCCTCTGGATCGACCTGGGCAGGCCGGTCGCGTCCTCCCTCGCCGCCCGGGCCCTGCGGCACGGGGTACGGGTGGAGGGCGGCGCCCGGTTCGGCGTGGACCCGGGCACGCACGAGCACCGGCTGCGGATCCCGTTCACGCTGCCCGTGGACGTGTACGAGCCGGCGGCGGAGCGCCTCGCGGCGGCCCTGGACGGCGCCCCGGGGCACTTCGCCGACCCGGCCCAGCCGGACTGGGTGGCCTGACAAGAGCATCGAGAACGAGTGGGGGCCGGTGGGGCTCATATTCGGATGCCCGCCGCAGGAGGTCCGTGTACGGTCCACCGAGTGGAATCACTGACCGACAAACAGATCCGCTCGTCCTTCGTGAACTGCACCAAGGGCGAGGCGGCGCGACTCAAGCTGCCCCTCGACTTCGCCGAACTCCCCTGGGACGACCTGGACTTCCTCGGCTGGGTCGACCCGGGCGCGCCCCTGCGGGCGCACCTGGTCGTGCCGCGCGAGGAGGGGCCGCTCGGTGTGACCCTGCGGGTCCCGGCCACGGGCCGGACCAGCGCCGTGAAGTCGAGCATGTGCCAGGTCTGTCTGACCGCGCACGCGTCCTCGGGAGTCACCCTCCTGGTGGCGCCGCTGGCCGGCAGCCGCGGCCGCGAGGGGAACACGGTCGGGATCTACCTCTGCGCCGACCTCGCCTGCTCCCTCTACGTCCGGGGCCGCCGGCAGCCGAAGCTGCGCCACCGGCGCCACGAGGAGTCCCTCACCCTCGACGAGCAGGTCGCCCGTCTGACGGGCAACCTGGACGCGTTCGTCGACCGCGTGACGGCGGGCTGAGGACCCGGGACGGCGTCCCGGCTCAGCGGAAGGCCTGCTCGCCGGTGAGCGCCTTGCCGATGACCAGGGAGTGGACCTCGCTGGTGCCCTCGTAGGTGAGCACCGACTCCAGGTTGTTGGCGTGGCGCAGCACCGGGTACTCCAGGGTGATGCCGTTGGCGCCCAGGATCGTCCGGCACTCGCGGGCGATCGCGATCGCCTCGCGGACGTTGTTCAGCTTGCCCACGCTGACCTGCTCGGGGGTGAGCGCGCCCGCGTCCTTGAGCCGGCCGAGGTGGAGGGCGAGGAGCATGCCCTTGCCGAGCTCGACGGACATGTCGGCGAGCTTCTGCTGGGTCAGCTGGTAGGAGGCGAGGGAACGGGCGAAGACGACCCGGTCCTTCGCGTAGGAGATCGCCGTCTCCAGGCAGTCGCGGGCGGCGCCGAGCGCGCCGAACACGATGCCGAAGCGGGCCTCGTTGAGGCAGCCGAGCGGGCCGGAGAGGCCGCGGGCCTCGGGCAGCATCGCGTCGGCCGGGAGGCGGACGTCCTCGAAGACGAGCTCGCTGGTGACGCTCGCCCGCAGCGAGAGCTTCATCTTGATCTCGGGGGCGCTGAAGCCGGGGGTGCCGGCCGGGACGAGGAAACCGCGGACGCCGTCCTCGGTCCGCGCCCAGACGACGGCGACGTCGGCCACCGAACCGTTGGTGATCCACATCTTGGTGCCGTTGAGCACCCAGTCGGACCCGTCCCGCTTGGCGTTGGTCCGCATGGCGCCCGGGTCCGACCCGGCGTCCGGCTCGGTGAGACCGAAGCAGCCGATGTACTCGCCGGCCGCCATCTTCGGCAGCCAGCGCTGCTTCTGCTCCTCGGAGCCGTACTTCCAGATCGCGTACATGGCGAGCGAGCCCTGGACGGAGACGAGGGAACGCAGTCCCGAGTCGACGGCCTCCAGCTCCAGACAGGCGAGGCCGTACGCGACGGAGTTGGTGCCCGCGCAGCCGTAGCCCTCCAGGTGCATGCCGAGCACACCGATCCCGCCGAGGGTGCGGGCGAGCTCGCGGGCGGGGATCTCGCCCTTCTCGAACCAGCCGGCGACGTGCGGCCGCAGCTCGCGGTCGGCGACGGCGCGCACGGTGTTCCGGATCTCCCGCTCCTCGTCGGTCAGGAGTCCGTCGACGGCGAGCAGGTCGAAGGGGTGGACGGGGGTGGACGACGACTTCACGGACGGCCTCCTGGGCGACTGTGGCAACTCGGCGAGCCGAAGCGTAGCCCCAGATCGGATATTGGATCCAGTATTGAAAATCCGAGATCCGGGCCGTACGGTCCGATTGGATCCAATCTCCAAGCCCCTGGATCCACACTCCAGTCGCCTGGATCCGATCCCCAGTCGCCTGGATCCGATCTCCAGTCGCCTGGATCCGATCTCCAGTCGCCTGGATCCGATCTCCAGTCGCCTGGATCCGATCTCCAATATTTGAATCCAACCTCCAGTCTTCGGTATCTCCAGCGGGAGCGAGGGAAGCTGAATGCGCGCAGACCAGCCGGACACCCCAGGAACGCCACCCACGGGCGGCGCCCTGTCCGGGATCGTCGTCGCCGACTTCGGCCGGGTGCTCGCCGGGCCGTACATGACGATGCTCCTCGCCGACCTGGGCGCGGACGTGATCAAGATCGAGCGGCCGGGCTCCGGGGACGACACGCGCGCGTGGGGCCCGCCGTTCGCCGGCGGCGAGGCGACGTACTTCCTCGGCGTGAACCGGAACAAGCGCTCCGTGTCGCTCGACCTCACGGACCCCGAGGACCTGGCCACGGCGCGGGCGATCGTGGACCGCGCGGACGTCCTCGTCGAGAACTTCCGCCCCGGCACGATGGAGAAGCTCGGCCTCGGATACGAGGACGTGCGGGCGGGCAACCCGGGGCTCGTCTACTGCTCGGTGACCGGTTTCGGCACCGCCGAGGGCGCCCGGCTGCCGGGCTACGACCTGCTCGTCCAGGCCATGGGCGGACTCATGAGCGTGACGGGCGAACCGGACGGGCAGGGCACGAAGGCCGGGGTCGCCCTGGTCGACGTCATCACCGGACTCCACGCGGGACTCGGCGTCCTCGCCGCCCTGCGGCACCGGGAGCGCACCGGCGAGGGCCAGCGGGTCGAGGTCTCCCTGCTCACCTCCCTCCTCTCGGCGCTCACCAACCAGGCCGCCGCCCACCTCGGGGCCGGGGTCGTGCCGCGCGCGATGGGCAACAGACACCCGAGCATCGCCCCGTACGAGGTGTTCGAGGCGCAGGACCGGCCGCTGGTCCTCGCCGTGGGCAACGACCGGCAGTTCGGGGCCCTGTGCGCGCGGCTCGGACGGCCGGAGCTCGCCGGGGACCCCCGCTTCGCGACGAACACGGCCCGGGTCGCGCACCGGGAGGAGCTGGTCGAGGCCCTCGCCGGCCCGCTCGGCACCCGTACCGCCGACGGCTGGTTCGAAGAGCTCACCGCGGCCGGCGTGCCCTGCGGGCCGATCAACGACCTGGAGGCCGCCTTCGGCCTCGCCGACCGGCTGGGGCTCGCCCCTCGCGTCCCGGAGTCCGCGGCCGGTCCCGGGCAGGTCGCCAACCCGATCCGGCTCGACGCCACCCCGGCCTCGTACCGCACCGCTCCCCCGCGCCTCGGCGCGCACACGGACGGCGTCCGGTCGGAGCTGGGAGAAGTTGTCCACAGGGGGTCGGCGGCGAACGGCCACGCGTAGGAAGATGGTCGCCACCGGTGGAGGAATCCGCCGGTGGCGACACGAGGGAACGGAAGGTCACAGGCGATGAGCAGCGCGGTGCAGAAGCGGCGGCCGCAGACCGCCCAGCAGTTCGTCCTGGAGGAACTGCGGCGCGCCATCACCAGTGGGGAGCTCAGGCCCGGCGGGCCGATCCGCCAGGAGGCCCTGGCGGCCCGGTTCGAGGTGAGCCGGGTGCCGCTCAGGGAGGCGCTGAAGGCCCTGGAGGCCGAGGGCCTGGTGGTCCATCACGTGCACCGGGGCTACTTCGTCGCGGAGCTCTCCCTCGACGACCTGGAGGAGATCTACCGGATCCGGGAGCTCCTGGAGACGGAGGCGGTCCGCATGGCCGTCCGGTGGATGCCGGACGGCACGGTCGGCACGCTCGAAGGGATCCAGCGCGAGGTGGAACGGGCCGCCGGCGAGGGGGACGTGGCCGCGATGGCGACGGCGAACCGGCTCTTCCACTTCACCCTCATCGAGGCGTCGGGGATGCCGCGCCTGGTCCGCCTCATCACGACCCTGTGGGACGCCACCGACGCGTACCGCTCGCTGTACTACACCGAGCCCACGCACCGGAAGCAGGCCGTGCGGGAGCACCGCGCCGTGATCTCCTCGCTCCGCCACGGCGACGAGGAGGCCACGGTCCGCTGGCTCGACGAACACCGGGCCCACGCGGTCGCCGCACTCCGCGAGGTCCTGGGCCGGGACCTCCCGGAACGGGCCTGACCTCACGAAGACACCGGGGCGGGACCGACCTCACCAAGCCACCGGGGCGGGACCGACCTCACCAAGACGCCGGCAAGGGACCGGCCTCAGCCGGACACGCCCGCTCCCGCGCCGGTGCCCTCACCGGTGCCCGCTCCAGCTCCCGCACCGGTGCCCGCTCCCGGTCCCCCGCTCGGTCCCCGGCCTCCGCCCGCGCGCCGGACCGCGCCCGTCACCACCAGGAGCACGGACACGACCGCCAGGGCCCAGGGGGCGCTGTCGGCCGCCTGGAGCGGATCCACGAACATGCTCGCGGCCACGAGTCCCAGGAACACGCCCGACGCGAGGAACCCGGTGCCGGCGGGCATGGCGTCCGCCGTCCGCCAGTCCCTGCGCGGGATCCACAGACGCAGCAGCTCCGCGGTCATCACCAGCGCCACCAGGCGGCCCGAGAGGACGAACCAGAGGGGCGTCGCGTCCGTCACACCCGCACCGAACAGCGCGGTCACGGCGAAGAAGGCGACCGGCACGAGCCAGCCGAGGCTCGCCCGGACGCCGGGCACGGGCAGGGCCTCGGCCACGGAACCCGACGGGGCCCCGGCCGGCTCCTCCTCCGGCGCGCGGGGGGCCGGGATCGCCGGCGGCGCGGCCGGGACCGGGCGCAGGGCACGGGAGCGCGCCCGGCGTTCGCGGAACCCGAGATCGCCGTACCGGTCGACGTGGGCGGCCAGTTCGGCCCGGAGCGCGAGCAGCCGCTCCGCCGTCTCGTCGAACTCGGCGCGGCGCCGCGCGGCCTCCTCCGCCGCCTCAAGCTCGGCGCCGGTCAGCTCCGCCAGGCGCTCCGCGTGCAGCTGTTCGGCTTCGGCGCGGGCTGCCTCGGCGGTTCTGGGGACCTCCGCGAGGTCCGCCTGGAGGCGTACCCGTTCGTTCTCGATGATCTCCTCGATGCGGTGCCGCTCGTCCGGCGGAAGGTCCTTCGGCGCGCGGGCCTCCGCCCGGGCGAGGGCGGCTCGCCGCCACTCCATCAGGGGCCTGCCGCGGTGCTCGCCGATGCCGTTGATGTGGACCTTGCGGCCCTGGGTGCGGTGGATGTAGAGGACGTCGCCGCCCCGCCCGTTGGGGGCCTTGCCCCAGCTGACCCGCTTGAAGTCGGCGGCCGTCCTGATGCCCTGTGCGGCGAGGTCGCGGACGAGTCCGGTGCCGACTCCGTTGACCTCGCTCGCCGTCAGGCGCGTGCCGCGGAGCGAGCGTTCGATCGATTCGCGGCGCAGTACGGCGAGCGCCTGGCGCTCCCGCCCGGCGCGCTTCCCGTCGAGACCGTTCAGCTTGGCGGTGAGCGACCGCTCGCTCCTGGCGCGCTTCTCGTGGATCCGTTGGAGGGCCTTGCCGTGCCGGGCCTCCGCGCGGGACCGCGCCCCGGCCTCGCGGTTCAGCCGCCGGCGGTCGGCGAGTTCGAACGGGCGCCGCCCTTCGAGGAGCCGGCGATGGGCCCGGACCGATTCGACGAGCCGCCTTCGGTCGGCGCGTGTCTCTGCCCGGTCGGTGGACTGGAGTGCGGTGGTGCTGTCGATCACGGCGGCTCTTCGGGAGGCGGGAGAAGGGGAAGGCCTATTATCTCCGGCCGTGGGGACGAGTACAGGCCATGGAGCCCTTGCCTTCCTCGCTGCCCCGCACCCGCAACCGCGGTGCGGAACAGTGCGTCTTCGGACCTGCCGGACGGCGGACGGACGGCGCGAACGGACACAAGGGGGTCCTGTGGTGGACGGGAAGAGACGCCGGTCGGCACGGGGAACGTGGCTGATCACGGCCCTGATGCTGGCATCGGCCACGGTGGGCTGCCAGGACACGGGAGGCGACGGAGCGGGTGCCGGTCCCACGCCCGGCAAGTCCGCGGGCGCCTCCAAGGCTCCGGGGAAGGGCGAGGGCAAGGAATCGGCCAATCCGTCGCCGACGGCGTCGAAGAAGCCGACGGAGCCGGCGGAACCGACGGAGCCGACGAAGCCGGGCAAGGACACCTCGGCGGGCGCGCTGACGTGTGACCAGCTGCGGAACGCGGCGCTGCAGACACCGTCCTTCCGTTTCCCCGACGCCCCGGCAGGGACGGTCGCCTTCACCGACGGACGGTGGGAGGGCGACGGCGTGGTGATCGAGCTTCAGCCGCAGTGCGGCATCGGGGACATGACGGGCGACCCCGCCGAGGACGCCGTGGCGGCCGTCAAGGTCACCACCGGCGGCACGGGCAAGTTCTACGGAATCGTCACCTGGCGCAACGATTCCGGCACCCCGGTGCCCGTGGCAGCCGCCTCGCTCGGCGACCGCACCCCCGTGGAGTCGATCGACGTCTCCTCACCGGCACCGCGCCAGGCGACCGTCGTCTACCTGACGCGCGGGGACTCCGAGCCCTCGGCCATCGTGACGATCCGCCGCTCCGCCGTGTACCGCGTGACGGAGCCCACCCTGGCCGAACTCCACCACAGCGACACCCCGTACACCCCCTGACGACTCGCTCGGCCGGTCCCGTCGCGCACGGGACCGGCGGGGGAAGGGCGTGGGGGCTGCGGTTACCCTGTGCGCCGGACGCGAGGAGGAACCATGGCGCGGATGCCGTCGGCCGAACGACGCAGGCAGCTGGTCGAGGCGGCGATCAGGGCGATGACCAGGGACGGCGTCGCCCGGACCACCACCCGCTCGATCTGCGCCGAGGCCGGGGTCTCGCTGAGCGTCTTCCACTACTGCTTCGACTCCAAGCAGGCACTCCTCGAAGCCGCGATCGAGACGATCACCGGCAACTACGTCGCGCGCGTGATGTCGGCGGTCGAGCCGGGCGCGACGCTGCGTGACACCGTCCGGGGTGCTCTGCAGACGTACTGGGACCACGTCACGGCCCACCCGGGCGAGCACATGCTGACGTACGACCTCACCCAGTACGCCCTGCGGGAGCCGGGGTTCGAGCATCTTGCGCGCGCCCAGTACGAGCAGTACGTGGCGTCGGCGTCGGCGCTGATCGAGCAGGTCCGCGGGGTGCGGGGCGTCGAGCCCCGGGTGCCGGTGGAGGTGCTCGCACGGTATCTGGCGGCGGCGATCGACGGGCTCACCCTGCAGTACCTCGTCCTCGGCGACGACAAGGTGGCCGCCGGGAACCTGGACCTCACGGCCGATCAACTCGTGTCCCTGATCGAGGGTTGAGAACGAGGCGGCACCTGCGGAACTTCAACAGGTCATTTGACCCGGACTCTTGACTCGTACCCTCGGTAACGCGATCCTCGGGGCGCCCGGTACACCCCCACCGTCCGGAGGCATCGCACAACATGACTCGACGTTTTTCGCGCAGGACCGGCGGCAGATCCGCCCTCCTGGCGCTGTTCCTCGCCCTCGCCGCGGTGCTGTTCGGCTCCGCCCCGGTCCCCGCCGCCGCAGGTGGTACGTGGTGGGAGGCCACGTCACGCCCCACGCCCGACTCACAGATCAACGTCACGGGTGAGCCGTTCAAGGGAACGGACGCGCAGGGCAAGGTGCGCGGGTTCATCGACGCGCACAACCACCTGATGTCCAACGAGGGCTTCGGCGGCCGGATGATCTGCGGCCAGACGTTCTCGACGGCCGGTGTGGCCGACGCCCTCAAGGACTGTCCCGAGCACTACCCGGACGGCTCGGGGGCGCTCTTCGAGCACCTCACGGGCGGTGACAACGGGAAGCACGACCCGGTCGGCTGGCCCACGTTCAAGGACTGGCCCGCGAACAACTCGCTGAGTCACCAGCAGAACTACTACGCCTGGGTCGAGCGCGCCTGGCGCGGCGGGCAGCGGGTGCTCGTCAACGACCTGGTGACCAACGGTCTGATCTGCTCGCTCCTGCCCCGCGACCGCAGCTGCGACGAGATGACCGCGATCCGTCTCGAGGCCCGCAAGACGTACGAGCTGCAGGACTACATCGACGGGATGTACGGCGGCCCGGGCAAGGGCTGGTTCCGGATCGTCACCAGCGCCGACCAGGCCCGCTCGGTGATCAAGGAGGGCAAGCTCGCCGTCGTCCTCGGCGTGGAGACCTCGGAGCCCTTCGGCTGCAAGCAGATCCTCGACATCGCCCAGTGCAGCCAGGCGGACATCGACAAGGGCCTCGACGAGCTGTACGCGCTCGGCGTGCGCAGCATGTTCCTCTGCCACAAGTTCGACAACGCGCTCTGCGGCGTCCGCTTCGACAGCGGGACGACGGGCGTGGCGGTCAACATCGGCCAGTTCCTCTCGACGGGCACCTTCTGGGCCACCGAGAAGTGCGCGGGCCCGCAGCACGACAACCCGATCGGCCTCGCCGCCGCGCCGGCCGCGATGGCCGAGAAGCTGCCGGCCGGGGTGAGCGTCCCCTCGTACGCCTCCGACGCCAAGTGCAACACCCGGGGTCTGACGCGGCTCGGTGAGTACGCCCTGAAGGGCATGATCCAGCGCGGCATGATGCTGGAGCTCGACCACATGAGCGTCAAGGCCGCGGGACGGGCGCTGGACATCCTGGAGGCCCAGGAGTACCCCGGCGTCCTCTCCAGCCACAGCTGGATGGACCTGGACTGGACCGAGCGTCTCTACCGCCTCGGCGGGTTCGCCGCCTCGTACATGCACAGCGCCGAGGGCTTCGTCGGCGAGGCGTCGCAGAAGGCGGAGCTGCGGAAGAAGTACGGGGTCGGGTTCGGCTACGGCACGGACATGAACGGGGTCGGCGGCTGGCCGGGCCCGGTCGGGCCGGACGCGCCGAACGCGGTGAAGTACCCGTTCCGGAGCTTCGACGGAGGCTCGGTCATCGACCGCCAGGTCACCGGCGAGCGCACCTGGGACCTCAACACGGACGGCGCCGCGCACAACGGTCTCGTACCGGACTGGATCGAGCAGATCCGGCTCACCCCCGGCGGCCAGGGCGTCGTGGACGAGCTGTCGCGGGGAGCGGAGTCGTACCTGACCACCTGGAAGCGGACCGAGGACCACGAGCCGGGCGTGAACCTGGCGGCCGGGCAGCCGGCGTCGGCCTCGACCACGCAGTGGTGGAACCCCTTCGTGAACTTCTCGCCGGGGCTCACGGTCGACGGCGACACGGGGACCCGCTGGGCCAGCGAGTGGTCGGACGACCAGTGGCTCCAGGTGGACCTGGGCTCGGTGCGCCGGGTCGGGCGGGTCACGCTCGACTGGGAGCGGGCCTACGCGCGCGCGTACCGGATCGAGCTGTCGGAGGACGGCACGACCTGGCGGGACGTGTGGTCCACGGACGCGGGTGACGGCGGCTACGACACGGCGGAGTTCGACTCGCAGCCGGCCCGGTACGTGCGGATCCACGGGGTGAAGCGGGCCACGGACTGGGGCTACTCGCTCTACGAGGTGGTCGTCAACAGGTCCTGAGCGAACGGGGAAAGGGGCTGTCGGATCCGGATCCGGATCCGACAGCCCCTTTGTCGTGCGGTGTACGGAGCGTCAGCCGGCCGTGGGGCCGGACCAGTCCGCGGGGACGCGGGCGAGCCGCACCCGCTGGGGGTGGTCGCCGACGTCGACGGAGGCGACCCGCCGGCCGGTGGCGAAGTCGATCGCGGTCACCCGGTCGGCGCCGCTCTCGGAGATGACGCAGGACCCGCCGTCACCGCTCACGGTCGCCCAGTAGGGCTTGGAGGCGGGGACGAGCGGGCCCTGCTGGAGGGTGGCGCGGTCGACCACGGTGGCGTAGTCGTCCATCGTCCCGGCGACGCAGAGCTTGTCGCCGTCGGGGCTGATCGAAAGGCCGTGGTGGCGGGAGTCGTTGACCCAGGTGGTGCGGTCGGGGTCGGTCGCCGGGTTGCCGGGGAGGTTCTTGAGGCGGGTGATGCGGTCGGAGTCGACGTCGTACTCCAGGAAGCCGTTGAAGAAGGAGACCTGGAAGTAGATCTTCTTCTCGTCCGGGGTGAAGACGAGCGGGCGGACGGCGTCGGAGAGGTCACCGCGCCCGAAGGCGTCGAGGCGGTCGCGCATGTCGACGACGCGGACGGTCTCGAAGGTGCGGGCGTCGACGACGGTGATCTTCCGGTCGCCCTTGGTCCAGTCGAGCCAGGGGGCGTCGAGCGCGGTGGTGACCTCGCCGATCGACATGTTCCAGAGCAGGCCGTCGGAGGTGAAGACGTTCTCGTGGGGCTTGTCGCCGGTCTTGAAGGAGCCGACCTGGCGTCCGGTGGCGATGTCCAGGACGTGCACGGTGTTCGCGGTGGAGGCGGAGACCGCGACGCGGGTGCCGTCGGGTGAGACGGCCATGTGGTCGGCGCGGTAACCGGCCACGGGGAAGCGCCAGTTGATCCGTCCGGTCCGCAGGTCGAGGGAGACGACGTCGGCGAAGCTGGGGCGGGAGACGACCATGGCGGAACCGTCGGGGGTCGCGTACATGTCGTCGACGAACTGGTCGTGGCCCTCGCCCGGTCCGCTGCGGACACCGAGGAAGAAGGCGAGCCTGACGGGGTTCAGATAGATCTCGCGGAGGCGCTCCTCCTTGTCCGGGATCACGTTCACGCGCCCGAGGCGGTGGAAGTCGCCGCGGGAGGCGATGACGTCGGCGGTGCCGTCCCAGTTGTTGCCGACGAACATCACCTCCTGGAGTCCGGCGGGGGCGGCGGCGCCGGTGCCGCCCGAGGTGGTGACGAGCGCGAGGGCGGCTGCGAGGGCTCCGAGGAAACGGCGGGTCCCGGACGGGCGGGGAGAGGGCATGGGGGGTCCTTCTTCCGTGGCACGACGACGACTTACCGGAGGTAACCATGGTCACGTCAAGCCCACAAGCCCTGGGGACGCACCCCGCCGCACCACCCTTCCCGCCGGGTGCGGGATCATGGATGCAGGCACGCAGAAGGGACGGAACGGACGATGAGGCACCGCAGTGTCGCGGACCTGATGACGCCCACCGCGGTCGCGGTGCAGCGGGGGACCTCGTTCAAGGAGATCGCGCGGCTCCTCGACGAGTACGGCATCACCGCGGTCCCGGTGGTCGACGAGGAGAACCGTCCGGTGGGTGTCGTCTCCGAGGCGGACCTGCTGCGGCGGCACACGGCGAAGGACGGACCGAGCTCGGCGGAAGCCATGATGTCGAGCCCGGCCGTGACGGCCCGGCCCTCCTGGACGGCCGTCGAGGCGGCCCGTCTGATGGAACGGCACCGGGTGAAGCGGCTCCCGGTCGTGGACGCGGACGGTCGGCTGATCGGGGTGCTCAGCCGCAGCGACCTGCTCCAGCTGTTCCTGCGCAGGGACCGTTCCATCCAGGAGGAGATCCGCGAGGACGTGATCGTGCGCATCCTGCACCTCTCCCCCTCGGCCGTGCACATCGAGGTCGACGAGGGCAGGGTGACGCTCAGCGGCACACTCGAACGCCCGGGACTCGGCCCGATCCTGGTGCGCCTGTGCGAGACGGTGGACGGGGTGGTGGAGGTCGTGGACCGGATGGCGTACGGGGAGGGTGACGGCGCTCCCCAGGTCGACGCTCCCTAGGGGTCCCCGGGCGCGCCCGGGCGACGACACCCAGCCGGGCCCTCAGGGGCAGCCGGGGCCCTCAGGGCACGCCCCAGGGGCCCGGCTGGGGGGTCACCCGCCCGTCGGGCTCCCGGGGCGGGAGGCGGTTCCGTCAGGAGACCGCCTCCGGCCAGCCGTATCCGGGGCCGGTGTGCTGGGGTACGGTCCCTGCGCCCACCGCCTCCATCTCCCGGTTGGCCTCCCGCATGAGCTTGCCGGCCAGGTCCTTCATGGCCCGGCTCGCGGCAAGGTCGTCGCCGATCGCCGGCACGTCCACGTCCGCCGGGTTGCACCGCGCGGAGCCGTGGCCCGTGATGGTCGAGGTGCCGGTGTTCAGCCGGGCCTCGGCCTTCGTTCTGCCGCTGTCCTCGGTCAGTTCCACGCCGACCGTCCACTCCAGCGTGCGGCTCATCGTCCGCCTCCTCGCATCGCCGGGTCGCGCGGAACCGAGGCGCGGCCCCTTCCGATACCTCCAGGATCCATCGCCGGGGACGAGAACGCGCGGGGACGGGGTCAGGGCGCGCGGAAGAGCCGGGGGAATCGGGGCGCGAGCCAGGGCTTGCGGCCCCAGCCGAGCGCCTTGCCCCGGGCGATCACCGGCCAGGGGTCGAGCCGCCCGAGGCCGAGGAGGAGGAAGGTGACCGGCTCCGTGAGGATCGTGCAGTCGGGACGGGCCGGCGGCTCGTGGCCGGTCGTGACCGCGCCGTCGGTGACGGTGACGCCGAAGCCCGGGCCGCCCCGGAGCCGTACGGCGAAGCTCGCGGTCAGACCGGCGACGGCGGCCGGGTCCGCGACCCGGGGCATCGCCTCGACCATGAAGGGCAGGGTGAGCGCGACCCGGCGCGCGTCGAGCATGTGAGGGCGGTTCAGGGCGAGGGCGAGGTCGTAGCCGTGGCCGAGCATGTGGGTCAGCAGGTACGAGCCGAGGACGGCCGGGCTCATGCGGCCGAGGGGCGTGGAGAGGAGCTCGGCCGGGTCGCGCTCCTCCACGCGCGCGAGGAACGCGGCGGCCTGGGCCGTGATCATCTCGGCGAGCGGGCCGGGCGCCCGTTCGCCGAACCCGGCGAGGGCGGCCTCGTTGGCCTCCGCCAGGCTGCCGGGGGTGCCGTCGCCGTAGGGGCGCTCGTGGCCGGCGGCCAGGTCGGCCATGAGGGCGTTCGCCTGCGCCAGGTGTGCGGCGGCCTCCCCGACCGTCCAGGTCGAGCGGGGCACGGGCAGGACCTCCGCCGGTCGTCCGCCGGGCGGCTGTGCGCGCAGGACCGCCGTGATGTCCTCGGCCGTCCCGCGTATCGCCTCGGCAAGCCCTTCGGGAAGCACCGCCGTCGTCCGCCGTGTCGTCATCGATCCGCCCCTCACCCGGCTCCGGCGGCTCCCGCGTGGAGCGCCGGCTGGTCAGGGACCGTACCAGTGAGTAGCCCCGCTCGTACCGGTCGCGTCGGGGACCTCTTCGCCCTCGGCCGTGGCGGCGACGACCTCCCGGAACCTGGGGCAGTCGGCGAGATCCTCGTGGGCGCAGCCCAGCGCGCATTCGACCAGGTCGAGACAGGCCTGCGTCTCCGTCATCCGGCGCCGGAGCTCCTCGCGGTGCGCTTCCAGCCGCTGCCGGCGGGCGCCGGGGTCGCCGGTCCGCAGCAGCTCCCGGATGCCGTCGAGGGCGAGGCCCGCCCGCTTGGCCCGCAGGACGACGGCGACGCGGGTGAGGTGGCTGTCGTCGTAGCGGCGGCGGCCGTGGGCGTCACGGGCGGGCGCGAGGAGTCCGGCGGACTCCCAGTGCCGCAGCACGTGGGTGGCGAGACCGAACCGGCCGGCGAGTTCGCCGATGCTCATCGTGAGAACCGTCGGGGGCGTACCGCTTGACTTCATGTCGGCATTAACCACCAGCGTGGTCGCCATGTCCATCACGCCTGCGGCCGGTTCGGGCCGCGACCACCGTCCTTCCCTGCTCGCCGTCCTCGACGCCGTCGACCGCGCCCCGGGTGCGGCCGCGCTGCGCGCCCGCTCGTACGGCCTCCTGGGCGTGGCGGCGGGCACCCGTCTGCTCGACGTGGGCTGCGGCGGGGGTCTCGCCGTCGCGGAGGCCTGCGCGCTCGGGGCGCTCGCCGCCGGTGTCGACCGGGACGAGGAGATGATCGACGCGGCCCGGCGCCGCCACCCGGGGCACGCCTTCGCCGTCGCGGAGGCGGCCGCGCTGCCCTGCGAGGACGGTGCGTGGGACGCGTACCGCGCCGACAAGGTGCTGCACGAGCTGCCCGATCCGGGGGCGGCGGTCGCCGAGGCGCGCCGGGTTCTCGCGCCGGGTGGGCGGGCCGTGCTCACCGGACAGGACTGGGACACCTGCGTCCTCGACGCCGAGGACGGCGCCCTGACCCGGAGGATCGTGCACGCGCGCGCGGACCTGGTCACCGGACCGCGCGTCGCGCGCCGCTTCCGCGGCCTGCTCCTGGACCACGGCTTCCGGGACGTGGCGGTGGAGGTCTCCACCGCCGTCCTCACCGACGCCCGCTGGCTCCCCCTCGCGACGGGGCTCGCGGAGTCGGCGCTGCGGACCGGTGCCGTCACCCCCGGCGAGGCGGCGGCCTGGACGGCGGACCAGGCCGCCCGGGCCGCGGGGGACCGCTTCTTCCTGGCGGTCCCCTTCTTCACGGCGTCCGGCACGCGCGCGTAGGGGGTGTCTTGTCGATCAGGCCGCGAGCCCGGCCTGATCGACAAGGCACCCCCTTGGGATCACGCCCCGGTCTGCGCCCCCGCAGGTCCGCCGTCCACCGTGAGGACGAGCTTGCCCGTCGTGCGGCCGGTCTCGCCGAGGGCGTGGGCCTTGGCGGCTTCGGCGAGGGGGAAGACGGCCTCGATGTGGGGGCGGAGGGCGCCGGAGGCCGCGAGGGCGGCGATGGCGTTCATGCCGGCGTGGTCGGCCTCGACGAGGAGGGTCTCCACGCGGACGCCCCGCGCCGCCGCCCTGGCCGGCTCGTCCGGGTCGGTGGGCGGGAGCAGGGAGACGAGCGTGCCGCCGGGGCGGAGGACGTCGAGGGAGCGGGTGCGGGTGTCGCCGGACAGCGGGTCGAGGACCATGTCGACGTCCTGGACGGCCTCGGCGAAGTCGGTGGTGCGGTAGTCGAGGACCTCGTCGGCGCCGAGGGAGCGGACGAACGCGTGCTTCGGGGCGCTCGCGGTGCCGATCACGTACGCGCCCCGGGCCTTGGCGATCTGGACGGCGAGGTGGCCGACGCCGCCGGCGGCCGCGTGGATCAGGACCCGCCGACCGGGGCCGACCTGGGCGGTGTCGACGATCGCCTGGTACGCGGTGAGGGCGGCGAGCGGCAGGGCGCCGGCCTGCACGTGGTCGAGCTCGGCCGGCTTGTGGGCGAAGGCGCGGGCGGGGGCGGTCACGTACTCGGCGTGGGAGCCGACGCCGAACGGGTAGGGCAGCATCCCGAAGACCTCGTCGCCGGGCTTGAACACGGTCACGCCGAAGCCGACGGACTCCACGACGCCGGAGACGTCCCAGCCGAGGACGAGGGGGAAGCCGTCGAGGAAGAGGGGACCGGAGCGGTGCTTCCAGTCGGTCGGGTTCACACCGGCCGCGCGGACGGCGACGAGGATCTGGCCGGGGCCGGGCACGGGCCGCGGGACCACGACCTCCCGGAGGACGTCGGGGGTGCCGTGGGTGTCCTGGCTGATGGCGCGCATGGTGGGCTGGTTCGTCATGCCGTCCAGACTCGCCGCCGGCCCCCACCCCGTACCATGGCACGATCGCCAGCTTTCGAAGGGATCCTGCCATGAGTCCTGCCACGGGTGACCGGCATCGCGTCGTCGTCCTCGCCCTGGACGGCGTCTACCCCTTCGAGCTGGGCATCCCGAGCCGGGTGTTCGGTGCGGTGGCCGAGCACTACGAGGTCCTGACCTGCTCGGTGGACGGCCGGCCGGTCCGGACCAACTCCGACTTCTCGGTGACCGTCGAGCACGGGCCCGAGGTGCTCGCCACGGCCGACACCGTGATCCTTCCGCCCTTCGACATGGCCCGGCTCTCCCGTGAGCTCCCCGCCGCCGTCGCCGGGGCGCTGGCCCCGGTGCGCGCCGGGGCGCGGATCGTGTCCATCTGCACGGGCGCTTTCGTCCTCGCCGCCGCCGGGCTCCTGGACGGCCGGCCCGCCACCACGCACTGGGCGCTCGCAGCCGTCTTCCGCGACTGGTTCCCTCAGGTGGCGCTCGACCCCGGCGTGCTGTTCGTCGACGACGGCGACGTGCTGACCTCGGCGGGCGCCGCGTCCGGCGTGGACGTCTGCCTGCACCTCGTACGGAAGGACCACGGCACCGCCGTCGCGAACTTCGTGGCCCGGGTGTGCGTCGTGCCGCCCTGGCGGGACGGCGGCCAGGCCCAGTACATCGAGCAGCCCGTGCCCGAGACCACCGCCAACGACACCTCGGCGACCCGGCAGTGGGCGCTGGAGAACCTGCACGAGCCGCTGGCGCTCAGCACGCTCGCCGACCACGCCCGGATGAGCCTGCGGACCTTCGCCCGCCGGTTCAACGACGAGGTCGGCATGAGCCCCGGCCGCTGGCTGATCCAGCAGCGGGTGGCCCGCGCCCGGCACCTCCTGGAGTCCACGGACCTCGCCGTCGACGACATCGCGGGCCAGGTCGGCTTCGCCACCGGCACCTCGCTGCGCCAGCACCTCCACGCGGCGATCGGCGTCTCCCCGCTGGCCTACCGGCGCACCTTCCGGGGCGGGGCCGCCGCCCAGCCGTAGGTCGGCGGGGCCGCCGCCCACTCATTGGTCCTGGTTAGGCTTGGCCCGTGAGACATAGGGATTCCGATGGCGTGGCGGGCGGCGCGGCGCAGCCGCCGGCCGACCTGAACCTGCTGCGGACCTTCCTGGCGGTCTACCGCTCGGGCTCGTTCACCGCCGGTGCCGGGCTGCTCGGTCTGTCGCAGCCGACGGTCACCACCCAGATCCGCGCCCTGGAGCGGCAGACCGGCCGTGAGCTGTTCGAGCGGCTGCCGCGCGGCGTCGCCCCGACCACCGTCGCCCACGAGCTCGCGGCCCGGGTCGCCGGGCCGCTCGACGCGCTCGCCGCCGCGACCGGGCACGAGGCCGCGCCCCACGAGCGGGCCGCCCCCGTCCATCTCGCGGGCCCCGCCGAGCTGCTGTGCACGCGCGTCCTGCCGGTCCTCGCCCCGCTGACGGTCGAGGGCGTACGGCTGAGGGTGAGCCCGGGTCTGACCGAGCCGCTCCTCGACGAGCTGCGCTCCGGCCGGCACGACCTGGTGATCGCCACGTTCCGGCCGCGCGGGCGGGCACTGACCGCCGTACCGCTCACCGACGAGGAGTTCGTCCTGGTGGCGGCCCCGGTCTGGGCTGACCGCGTCAGGGAACGCCTCGCCCTGGAGGGACCCGCCGCACTGCGTCCCGTCCCCCTGGTCACGTACGCCGAGGATCTGCCCATCGCGCGCCGCTACTGGCGGCATGTGTTCGGGGCGCGGCTGTCCCGCCCCGCCGCCGTGACCGTCCCCGATCTGCGCGGGGTGCTCGCCGCGGTCGTCGCCGGAGCGGGGTTCAGCGTCCTGCCGCGGTACCTCTGCCAGACCGAGCTGGCCACCGGCGCCCTCGTGCCGCTGCACGAACCGGAGGACCCGCCCATCAACACCGGCTACCTCGTCCAGCGCCCGGGCCGCCCCGGCAATCCCGACGTCACCCGTGTGCGCGACGCGCTGATCGCAGCCGGACGCACCTGGTGACTCCGGGGGCTCACCAGGGGCTCCTGCTATAACCGGCACATGATCTACCACGTCGTGACGTCCGCCGAATGGTCCGCCCGGCCCGAGGAGCCGTACGCCCCCGCCTCCCTCGCGGAGGAGGGTTTCGTGCACTGCTCCCCCGACGAAGCGACCACGCTCGCCGTCGTCAACGCCTTCTACCGCGGCGCCTCCCGGCCGCTCCTGGTCCTCCTCCTCGACGAGAGCCGGCTCACGGCCAGGACGGAGTGGGAGGCCGCCGCGCCGACGCCGCCGCCCGGCGTCTCCGGGGAGACGCTCTTCCCGCACGTGTTCGGACCGCTCGACCGTGCCGCCGTCGACGGGATCCTGGAGATCACCTGGGACGCGGACGGCCGGGCGTCGGGGCTGGCGGAGACCGGCTGATCCGTCGTCAGTCCTTGTTCAGGTAGGTCAGGACGGCGAGGACTCGGCGGTTGTTGGTGCCGTCGTCGACGATGCCGAGCTTGCCGAACAGGGAGGTCGTGTACTTCCCGATGGCGCTCTCGCTGAGGAAGAGGCGCTGGGCGATGACCTGGTTGGACAGTCCTTCGGCCATGAGGCCGAGCACGGAGTGCTCGCGTTCGGTGAGCTTCTCCAGGCGCCGGTTCGACGGCCCGCCGGACAGCAGCTTGGCGATGACGGCCGGGTCCATCGCGGTCCCGCCGGCCGCCACGCGTTCCAGGGCGTCGATGAACTGGTCGGCGTCGAACACGCTGTCCTTGAGGAAGTAGCCGATGCCGCCGGAGCCGTCGGCGAGCAACTCCCGGGCATAGAGCTGCTCGACGTACTGGGAGAGGATCAGGACCGGCAGTCCGGGCAGTTCGGCGCGGGCGGCGATGGCGGCGCGCAGGCCCTCGTCCGTGTGGCTCGGCGGCATCCGGACGTCGACGACGGCGACATCGGGCCGCCAGGTGCGCAGGGCCTGCAGCGTCTCCGGTCCGGTGGCCGCCGTCGCCACCACCTCGTGGCCGTAGGCCTCGATGAGCCGGACCATCCCGGCGCGCAACAGGTACAGGTCTTCGGCTACGACGATGCGCACGGCACCTCCAGGGTCACGCGGGTCGGGCCGCCCGCCGGGCTGATGATCTCCAGGGTGCCGTCGAAGACGGCGAGCCGGCGGCCCAGTCCGGCGAGCCCGCCGCCGTCCCGCACGAACGCCCCGCCCCGCCCGTCGTCCTCGACGTCGACGACGACGCCGGTGCCGGTCCCCTCCGCCTCGGCCCTGAGGGAGATCCGGACCCGGGTCGCCCCGGCGTGCTTGACGGCGTTGCTGAGCAGTTCGGCGACGGCGAAGTACAGGGCCGATTCGACGGGCGGGTCCTGCCGGTGGCGCAGGTCCGCGTCGACGGTGACGTCGAGCGGGCTGTCCAGGGCGAGCGCGCGGACGGCGTCGACGAGCCCCCGGTCGCTCAGGACGGGCGGGTTGATGCCCCTGACCAGTTCCCGGAGCTCGGTCAGGGAGGCGGTGGCGCCCGCCCGTGCCTCCTTCATCAGGGCCTTCGCCCGCTCGGGATCGCTTTCCATCAGTTTCTCCGCCGTCGCCAGGGAGAGCCCGAGACCCACCAGGCGGGCCTGTGCCCCGTCGTGCAGGTCCCGCTCGATCCGGCGGATCTCGGCGGCCTGAATGTTCGTCACATCGGCGCGCTGGGCGGTCAGTTCCTCCACGCGTTCCGCGAGGGCCATCGCGGGCGAGGGGCGCAGGAAGCGCACGGCGACCGGCTCGATCGTCCGCCAGGCGTACGGGGCGAGGGCGACGGCCGTCAGCAGGCCGAGCGCGCCGGCCAGGCGGCCGGGGGTTCCCCGGGCGTCGAGCCCGAGTCCCAGGACGGCCGCGGCCACGCCGGCGGGAGGGAGGCAGGCGACGAGGCCCGCGGTGAGCGGCAGGATCGCGGTGAACCGCAGGTCGCGCAGGTTGGCGGGGTCCTTCCACCGGATGCGCCACTTCTGGTCCATGAGGGCGTCGCGGCGGGTGCGTTCGTAGCCGAAGCCGTTCCACCAGTACCCGGTGGACATCCGTGTGACCGGCGGGGCCTCCCGGTAGCCGGCGGGGACGACCGTGCCCGTCCACCGGGCGACGAGGTGGCGGACGGCCCGGCAGACCGGCCGGGACAGGGCGAGCGTGCCCGCCCCGACGAGCACGAACGGGGCGAGCCACGACCAGGGGTTGCCCGGTCCCCAGCGGATGCCCAGCGCGATCGCGGCGGCCCACACGGCGGGGATCAGCATGCTGACGGCCGCCACGGCGCACGCTCTTGAGAACCCCACGCCGACCCGTACCGACCACGTCACCAGCTGTCCCATGCCTCCGCCTCCGTCTTCCGTCCGGTGCGTCCACTGTGCACCGGACGCGGCCCCGCGCCGCCCCGGTCGGCCGAGGAGTGTGGCCGGCCCCACCCCCTCGTGCGCCCAGACGGATACCGGCCCCACCGGCCTCCCGGCAGGGTCATGGGTATGGAATCCAACCTGAACACCCCGTCCACGGCCGCCCCCGTCGACAGCGACCTCACCCGGCGAGCCTTCGGCACGGCGACGACGAGCGTCAAGATCTTCGGCGCACTCGCCGCCCTCTCCCTCCTCACGGTCGCCGTGGTGGCGGGCAACGGTCACCAGGTCAACACGTTCATGTGGGTACGGGCCGTCCTGCTGCCCCTGGTCGCCCTCCTCGTCCACCGGCTGACCGTGTCCGCCTCCCGGGGATCCCGGCGGTCCTTCGAGCGGGTGCGGGGCCTCGCCGTCGTCCTGCCGGTCGCGATCATCGGCGTCGACCTGATCCCGGGCGTCTGCCCGCCCTGGTACGCCGTGATGCAGACCCTCTGCATGCTGCCCGTGATCCGCCTCGCCCTCCTGACCCGCGGCCCGGCCCTGCGCACCGCCTTCCCGCGGTGAGGCTTCCCCGCACGGAGTACGGGGTCAGTCGCCGGCCCGAACCGGCCGCGCGCCAGGCACCGCGCCGGACGGGCCGACCCGCGACGACCTGCGGCGGGCCACGGAAGCACCGTCGCCGTGTGCGGTTCGCCCCGCTCTCGGTTAGACCTGGATCACAGGGTGACGGCCGGCCCGCCGGAAGCCACCAGTCCGGCGTCATGTGCCGCCCACCACCCGGGAGGAAGCCGATGATCACCCGTCGCAGTGTGCTCGGCGGCGCCGTCGCCGCCGCCGGCCTGCCGCTCCTCGCCCCCGGCACCTTCGCCGGGGGCGAGGCGCACGCGGCGCAGGCCCTGCCGCCGGCCGGTCCGCACCGCGCGCCCGACCCCGTACCGCCCGCCTTCTCCACGGCCATGCCGGTCCCGACCGTGCTGCGTCCCCTGGCCACGACGGGCGGTGTGGACGTCTACGAGCTGACCGTCCGCCAGGCCCAGGCCCGGATCCTCCCGGGCGTCGCCACCGATGTCCTGACCTACGACGGGCACTTCCCCGGCCCCGTCATCCACGCCCGCTCCGGGCGCCGGGTCCTCGTCCGCCACCGCAACGGCCTCGACATGCCCGTCTCCGTGCACCTGCACGGCGCGAGCGTCCCGCCCTCCTCCGACGGCAACCCGATGGACGTCTTCGAGCCCGGCACCTCGCGGACGTACGTCTACACCAACCGGCAGCCCCACGCCTCGCTCTGGTTCCACGACCACGCCCACCACATGGAGGCCGAGCACGTCTACCGCGGTCTCGCCGGCAGCTATCTGCTCACCGACGACCTCGAACAGAGCCTTCCGCTGCCCAAGGGCCGGTACGACGTGCCCATCACGATCCGCGACGCCCGCTTCGACGAGAACGGGCAGCTGGCGTACACGATGTCCGACCGGAACCGGACCACCATCCTCGCCAACGGCAGCCCCACCCCGTACTTCCAGGTCGCGGCCCGCAAGTACCGCTTCCGTCTGCTCAACGGCTCCAACCTGCGCCTCTTCGCGCTGAGTCTGTCCGACGGGACTCCGCTCACCCAGATAGCCTCGGACGGCGGACTGCTCGAACGCCCCGTCGCCGTGCCCGTCCTCACGCTCTCGCCCGGCGAACGCGCCGACGTGGTCGTCGACTTCTCCCGCCACAGCGTCGGCACCCGGCTGGTGCTCGTCAACAGCGGCCCCGGCAGGCCCGAGCAGACCGGCAAGGTGCTCCGCTTCGACGTCGTGCGCACCGCCGACGACCCCAGCAGCGTTCCCCGGGTCCTGCGCACCCTGCCGCCCGCCGCCGCCCTGCCCAAGGCCGCCGTCACCCGTCACATCGAGCTCAGCATGGACGAGGACGGGCGGCCCGATCCGCGGGGGTTCGTCAACGGGCAGATGTTCGACCCCGATCGCATCGACACCACGGTGGCCTTCGGGTCGTCGGAGATCTGGCACGTCACCAACGCCAACAAGCGCGTCCCGCACAACTTCCATCTGCACCTGGTCCAGTTCCGGGTCCTGGAACGCGGCGGAAAGCCCGCGGGTCCGACCGAGGCCGGACTGAAGGACACGGTCCGGGTGATGCCGGGCGAGACGGTGAAGCTGCACGTGACCTTCGACGGGTTCCGGGGCGACTACGTGTACCACTGCCACATGCTCGACCACTCGGCCATGGGCATGATGGCGACCTTCCGGGTCCGGTGAGCTCGCGGGCGCCTCGTGGCAGGGGGAGACTGAAGGGGTTAGCGCGGCCGGCAGTCAGGGGTGCCCCGGAGGAGTGGCCATGGGCGGCACGGCGGTGGAGACCCTGCGCGAGAGCTTGCGCGGTGAGGTGATCGGCCCGGACGACGCGGGGTACGACGAGGCCCGCCGGATCTACAACGCGATGATCGACCGGCGGCCGGCCGTCATCGCGCGGTGCGTGGACACCACGGACGTGCGGGCCGCGCTGCGGTACGCCCGCGAGAGCGGCATGGACCTGACGGTGCGCGGCGGCGGCCACAGCGGCGGCGGCCTGTGCGTGACCGACGGCTCGCTGATGATCGACCTGTCGGGCCTCCGCTGGGTGCGGGTGGACCCCGCGAAGCGGACCGCCCTGGTGGGCGGCGGCAGCCAGCTCGGGGACCTGGACCACGAGGCGCACGGCTTCGGGCTCGCGACCCCCGCCGGGATCATGTCGACGACGGGGGTCGGCGGACTGACCCTGGGCGGCGGACACGGGCATCTGACCCGCGCCCACGGACTGACCATCGACAACCTCCTCGCGGCGGACGTGGTCCTCGCGGACGGCTCGGTCGTCACCGCTTCGGCGGACGAACATCCCGACCTCTTCTGGGCGTTGCGCGGTGGCGGCGGCAACTTCGGCGTGGTGACCTCCTTCCGGTACGCCCTGCACCCGGTGCACACCGTCGGGCTCGGCGTCACCCTGTGGGAGCCGGAGCACATCGGGGCGGTGCTGCGCTGGTACCGGGAGTTCCTGCCGGCGGCGCCGGAGGACCTGAACGGCTTCTTCGCCACGCTGACGGTCGCGCCCGCACCGCCGTTCCCGGAGGAGATCCACCACAAGAAGATGTGCGGCGTGGTGTGGTGCAGTACGGGCCCGACGGACGAGGAGAGCCTCGCACAGGCGTTCGCTCCCGTCGCCGACCCGGCCCCGCCCGCCTTCCACTTCGCGACGCCGGTCCCGTATCCGGCGATCCAGGCGATGTTCGACGACCTGATCCCGAAGGGCCTCCAGTGGTACTGGCGCGGCGCCTTCTTCGACCGCATCACCGACGACGCGATCGACGTGCACCGCACCTTCCTGGAGAACATCCCCACCGAGCTGTCGACGATGCACCTCTACCCCGTCGACGCCGCGGCCCACCGCGTGGGCCCCATGGACACGGCCTGGGCCTACCGGGACGCGATCTGGTCCGGCGTGATCGGCGGCATCAGCCCCGAACCGTCCGACGCGGAGGCCATCCGCACCTGGGCCGTGGACTACTGGGAGGCCCTGCACCCGCACTCCATGGGCGCCGGATACGTCAACTTCATGGGCGCGGACGAGGGTCAGGACCGCGTCCGGGCCACGTACCGCGGACACCACGACCGGCTGGCGCAGGTGAAGCGGACGTACGACCCGGACAACGTCTTCCACCACAACCAGAACGTCGCCCCGGCGGACTCTTGACGGCCCCTTGACACTCAGCAGGGATCCGGCGGACCCCGGACGGTGTCATCTTCGGTGTTCTACTCACCGTTCGGGGAAGGGTGGCCGCCGTGGAAGGCGCCGTAGCGGGGTTCTTGGTCGTCGTGGTCGGTGTGCTGGTCGTACTGCGCAGCGGCATGCGGATCGTCAATCAGGTGGAGCGGGGGGTGGTCTTCCGGCTCGGCAAGGCGATGCCCGGTCATCGGCAGCCGGGGATCACCTTCCTCGTGCCGTTCGTCGACCGGATGCGCAAGGTGAACGTGCAGGTGGTGACGCTGCCGATCCCGACGCAGGAGGGCATCACCCGGGACAACGTCTCGGTGAAGGTCGACGCGGTGGTCTACTTCCGGGTCGTCGACCCGGTCCGGGCCGCGATCGAGGTCCAGGACTACGTCTTCGCCGTCGGCCAGGTGGCGCAGTCCTCGCTGCGGTCGATCATCGGCAAGAGCGACCTGGACGATCTGCTGTCCGACCGTGAACGGCTGCACGAGGGGCTGGCGTTGATGATCGACAGCCCGGCGGCCGGCTGGGGCGTACACATCGACCGGGTCGAGATCAAGGACGTGCAGCTGCCGGAGTCCCTCAAGAGGTCGATGTCCCGGCAGGCGGAGGCGGAGCGGGAGCGGCGGGCGCGGGTGATCACGGCGGACGGCGAGTTCCAGGCGGCGCAGCAGCTGGCCAACGCGTCGCGGATCATGGCCGACACCCCGGAGGCGATGCAGCTGCGGCTGCTGCAGACGGTCGTCGAGGTCGCCGCTGAGAAGAACTCGACGCTCGTGATGCCGTTCCCGGTGGAGCTGCTGCGCTACTTCGACCGGGCCGCGCGGAACCTCGGCGCCCCGGAGGAGGCGCCGGCTGCCGCGCAGGGCGCGAACCTCCCGGATCCGCGTAGCGAGTCGCCCGCCTCGTAGGCGGCGCGCAGGGACCTCGCAGGCGGTGCGCGCGGAAGGGTGCGGGCGGACCGGGTCCGCCCGCACCACCCGGCGACCTCAGTCGCCCATGGCCCGCATGGCCTCCGCGGCCCGCTTCTCCAACTCCTCCGGAGGGACGTCCTCGACGTGCGTCGAGAGGTTCCAGCGGTGGCCGAAGGGGTCCTCCAGCTGTCCGGTGCGGTCGCCGTAGAACTCGTTCTTCACCGGGGACAGCTCCTTGGCGCCCCGGGAGAGGGCCTCCGCGAAGACCGCGTCGACGTCCTGGACGTACACGTGCAGGGTGACGGGCGTGCCGCCCACCGCCTTCGGGGAGCGGAAGTTCATCTCGGGGAACTCGTCCGCGAGCATGATGAGCGAGTTCCCGAGCTCCAGCTCGGCATGGCCGATCCGGCCCTCGGGCGCCGGCATCCTCATCCGCTCCGTCGCACCGAGCACGGAGACGTAGAAGTCGATCGCCGCCGCGGCTCCGTCGACACAGAGGTACGGCGTGACGCGCGGATATCCCTCGGGAATGGGCTGGACGGTCACGGGGCTCCCGCCTTCCGGACAGTGGCGATCAACGCCGACCGCCGCGTGCGACCACTGATATCCCGAACCCGCGGGCCGCGCTCCGACGCCGCGCGGCGGCCCTGCGCCGAATGCCCTGAAGGGGCGACCGGGCCGCTGCCGCGCGCGGCCCGGCCGGGGCCCCGAAGCCTCCTCGACGCGCATCGGCCGACTCCCCGCGCGCCCGGATCCGGGCCCGTCACGGCACCGGCATCACGGATGACGCCTCAAAGGGGTCGCGATGGCACCATAAATGCGCCATGATGGCACCACGGGCGGCGCACGCTCGGCGGACGACGTCATCGACGGGGGCGGATCATGGACACAGCACGGAACCGGGAGCGGGCGGCGCCCGGCGCCCTCACCGCCTTCGCCCGCTTCGTGCTGTGCGGCGGCGGAGTGGGGCTCGCCGCCGGATTCGCGGTGGCCGCCCTCGCTCAATGGATGCCCTGGGCGCTCGCCAACGCCCTGGTCACCGTGGTCTCCACGCTCCTCGCCACCGAGCTGCACGCCCGCTTCACCTTCGGCGCGGGCGGACGCGCGACCTGGCGCCAGCACGCGCAGTCGGCCGGATCCGCCGCCGCCGGATACGGGGTGACCTGCCTGGCGATGCTCGCGCTGCACCTGCTGGTCGCGGCGCCCGGCACCCTGCTCGAACAGGCCGTCTACCTCTCGGCCTCCGCGCTGACCGGTGTCGCGCGGTTCGCGGTGCTGCGCCTCGTCGTCTTCGCCCGCAACCGCTCGCGGGCCACGACCCGTACCCCCCGCCCCCTGCCCGCGACCGCGGCCCTCACCCCGGCCGCGGCCGACCCGGCAGCACTCTGCCGCGCCGCCTGACCGCCACCGGCAACTCGGCGTCTAGACTGGCCGGCGGCGCGGCATGATCACGAGGAGTATCTGTGACCACGGTCGGCCTTGAGCACGCCACCGTCCCCGCCGACACCGGCGAGGTGACCCTGCTGATAGCCCGCCGGGTGGAGCCCGGCCACGAAGCCTCGTTCGAGCGGTGGGCGAAGGGCATCCTCGACACGGCGGCCGCCTTCCCCGGCCACCTCGGATACGGACTCTTCCGCTCCTCCGGCGGCGACGCCCCGTGGTTCCTCGTCCACCGGTTCCGGGACGCGGAGGCCTGCCGGACCTGGCAGGACTCCCCCGAGCGGGCCGCCTGGTTCGCCGACTGCCAGGGCCACCACCACACCGAGATCGCCCGGCGCGAGCTCACGGGCATGGAGACCTGGTTCGCGAAGCCGGGCTCGACACGGCCCGCGCCGCCCCGCTGGAAGATGGCGATCAGCGCGACGATCGCCATCTACCCCATCTCCGTGCTCGGCGCCCTCTTCCTCACCCCGCACCTCACCGCGCTCCCCGTCCTGCTCAGCAGCGCCGTCCTGGCCTGCGTCTTCAACGTCCTCATGACGTACGTGGCCATGCCCGCCGTGAGCAGGGTCCTGCGCGACTGGCTCACCCCGTGACGATCACCGCGACAGGACATGTCCCGTCACCTGCGGTATGCCTTTTCCATGGATGTCCGCCGGCGAGCCCTCGTCCCCCGCGTCTCGCGGGCCGGCGGACGGCTGCTCCTCGCCGTGCCCTTCGTGCTGATCGCGGCGGTCACGGTGGTGGACGTCCTGTCGCCGCCCGACGTCCACCTGGGGCCGTTCCTGATCGCGGCGCCGGCGGTGACCGCCTCGTTCGCGGGTCCCCGCATGACGGCCTTCGTGGGAGCGGTCGCGGTCCTCGCCCAGTCGGTGGTGGCGGTCGCCCGGACCAGCATCACGGATCTCAACCACACGTACCAGATCATCGCGCTGGTCCTGATCTCCGTCATCGCGACCTTCTTCGCCCACCTGCGCGAACGGGACGAGAACAGGATGACCCGGCTGCGCTCCATCGCCCAGGCCGCGCAGAGCGTCGTACTGCGCCCGCTCCCCCACCGGGCGGGACCCCTGCACATCGCCTCGGTCTACCTGGCGGCCGAGGAGGAGGCGCAGATGGGCGGCGACCTGTACGCGGCGGCGCGCACGGCGTCCGGGACCCGGCTGCTGATCGGTGACGCCCGGGGCAAGGGGCTCGACGCGATCAGCGAGGCCTCGCTCGTCCTGGGCGCCTTCCGGGTCACGGCCCATCGAGAGCAGGGGCTCCCGGAGCTGATCGGTCACCTGGAGGAGGGCGTCGGCACGGCGGACGGGGCCGGGGGTCCGGCCCCGGCGGAAGCCGGCACCGACGACACGGACGAGGCCTTCGTGACCGCGCTGGTCCTCGACATCCCGGACCACGAGCCGGTGGTACGGCTCGTGAACTGCGGACACCCGCCCCCGCTGCTCCTGCGGCAGGGGCGCGTCGTCCCCCTCGACGCCACCGACGCCAGCCCGCCGCTGGGCCTGTCGGACGTCCTCTCCCCGGACGTCACGGTGGAGACCTTCCCCTTCGAGGTCGGCGACGTGCTCCTGCTGTACACGGACGGGGTCGTCGAGGCCCGCGACCAGGCGCGCGCCTTCTACCCCCTGACCGAGCGGCTCACGGCCTGGGCCGGGGACGACCCGGAGACCCTCCTCGACCGTCTGCGGGCCGACCTCCAGGCGTACGCGGGCGGCCACCTGGGCGACGACGCGGCCCTCGTCGCGGTCGAACGGCTCTCCCCGAAGCCGTAGCCGAAGCCATAGCCATAGCCGTTGCCGCTGCCGTTGCCGGGCAAGCCGGCTTCTTCCGTACCGGGCGGGGTCAGTCCTCCAGGGGGCGGGTGGCCGGGCCCTGGAGGACCCTGCCGTCGGCGGCGAAACGCGAGCCGTGGCAGGGGCATTCCCAGGTCTGCTCGGCCTCGTCGAAGCCCAGCTCACAGCCCATGTGGGTGCAGCGCCTGCCGGTCCGCAGGCCGGTGACGTAGTGCCGGGCCACGGTCGTCTGCCGTCGAAGGACGTCGGGGAACTCGCGGGCGGGGAGCAGGCGGCGCGGATCGAAGAGTTCCGTCCAGGCCGGGCGCGGGGCGCCGGTCAGGTGCGCGGTGAGCAGGCGGCCCGCCGCGACGCCGTTGGTGAGCCCCCATCCGCCGAAACCGGTGGCGAGGTACACGTGCTGGGTGTCGGGATGCTCGTGCCCGACGCAGGGCAGCCCGTCGGCGGTGTGGACGTCCTGCGCCGACCACCGGTGGACCGTCGGCGCGTCGGCGAAGCCCGGCAGCCGGTCGCGCGCCCAGGCCTCCAGGCGCGCGTACCGCTCGCGCCCTCCCCCGCTGCCGGGGTCGTACGCCTCCCCCGCGACGATCAGCAGCCGCCGGCCCTCGCCGAGCGGGGCGGTGCGCACGGAACGGGTGCCCCGTTCGAGCGTCAGGTACATGCCGTACGGGGCGTGGCGCTCCTCCACGGGCGCGGCGACCACCGCCTCACGGCGCACGGAGAGCCGCACGAGGAGGGTGGAGTGGCAGCGGAGCGGGAAGTGGGTCGCGAGCACGACGTCCCGGGCGTGGACCGTACCGCCGCCCTCGAGGACGAGGCGGCACTCCGCGCCCTCGTGGAGGCCGGTGACCCGCGTGCCCTCGTGGATGCGGCCGCCGAGCGCGATCAGGTCGGCCGCCGTGGCGAGCAGGAAGCGACGCGGGTGGAACTGCGCCTGGTCCTCGACCCGGACGGCCGCCGCGACCGGGTACGGGAGGTCGGTGGCGGTCACCGCGGTGGCCCGCAGACCGGCCGAGGCGGCGGCCGCCGCCTCGGCCCGGATCGCCCCCGCGCCCGCCTCGTCGAGGGTGTACGTGTACGCGGGCCGGCGCTCGATCTCCGCGTCGACGCCCCGTTCCCCGCAGAAGCGCAGCACCTGCCGCAGGGCGTCCTCCTGCGCCTCGGCGTACAGGGCGGCGGCCTCCGCCCCGTGGCGGCTGCGCAGGCGCTCGTAACAGAGCCCGTGCAGGGAGGTCAGCTTGCCGGTGGTGTGCCCGGACACCCCGGCGGCGATCCGGCCCGCTTCGAGGACGACGACCCCGCGCCCGGCCCGGGCCAGCTCACGGGCGGTCCACAGTCCGGCGACACCGGCTCCCACGACGACCACGTCGACGGAGAGATCGCCCTCCAGGGGCGGCAGGACGTCGGCGGGCGGCGCCGATTCCATCCAGTGCGAGCTTCCGCGCATGATCGCTCCTCCCGGCGGCCGGCCGGCCTGTCGGGCGACTACCCGGAGCCGCGGTGCGCAGTCACGGGGTGGCCGCGTCGAGGAGGTGGGCCCCGTTGTTGCGGACGTTGTTGACGGCGGTGGAGACGGGCCGGGTGGTGAGCCGGCCGTCCGCGGGCCGGGTGAGCAGCGCGCGGAGGTCGTCGGTGTCGTGGTGGTGGGGGTCGAGCCAGGCGTCGTAGTGGTCCCTGCTGAGGGCGAGTGGCATCCGGGTGTGGACGCGGCCGGCCTCGTCGGTGGCCTCGGTGGTGATGATCGTGCAGGTCGTCAGCCAGGCCTCGGGGTCGTCGTCGCCCTTGACGTCGGGGTTGCGCCAGTACGCGTACAGGCCGGCCATGGCCATGACCTGGTCGTCGGAAGGGTGGATGAAGTAGGGCTGCTTCCGGGTCCTGCCCGTCGCCTCGTCCTTCACCTGCTCCCATTCGTAGAAGCCGTCGGCGGGCAGGAGGCAGCGGTGCTTGGCGAAGGCGCGCCGGTACGCGGGCTTCTCGTGGACGGTCTCGACCCGGGCGTTGATCATCCGGGAGCCGACCTTGGGGTCCTTCGCCCAGGACGGCACCAGACCCCACCGCAGTGCCCGCAGCTCACGGCGCACCTCGTCGTCGTCCCGCCCGGCGCGTTCGAGCACCACGTAGACCTCGTCGGTCGGTGCCACGTTCCAGCTGGGCGCGAGCGTCTCGGCGGGGAGCCAGTCGGTGACCTGGAAGAGACGGGTCAGGTCCTCGGGACTGCGAGTCGAGGTGTAACGGCCGCACATGGCACCACTGTGCCACGGTGTCGTGCACCGTGTCCTCGGGCCACGAGCACCATCGGTGGGCGGGCGCGCCGAACTCCGCGTGCCGGGTCCTGGGGGCGAAGTGTCGTTGTGGCGGCCCTGCGACTGCCCGCTCCGGCGGCGCTCGGTCCTCCCCGTGCGTGAGTCCGGCGATACGGGGTAGCCGCAGACGTCGAGCGATCCCACCCGGACGAGCGCAGTACGAGGAGGCCACCATGAGCATGGTGCAGGAGACGATCAGTGTGGACGCCCCGCTGCGGATGGTCTACGACCAGTGGACGCAGTTCGAGGAGTTCCCGCGCTTCATGGACGGCGTGGAGACGGTGGAGCAGCTCGACGACCGCATCTGTCACTGGCGTGCCCGGGTCGCGGGCGTCTCCCGGGAGTTCGACACGGAGATCGTCGACCAGCTGCCCGACGAGCGGATCTCCTGGCGCACGGTCGCCGGAAGCGATGTCAGGCAGAGGGGCGTCGTCACCTTCCAGCGCCTCGACGCCTCGCACACCCGTGTGAACCTGGCGCTGGACGTGGAACCCCGCGGCGTGGTCGAGAGGACGGGCGACGCCCTCGGCTTCCTGGAGAGCCGCGTTCAGGGCGATCTGCAGCGGTTCAAGGACTTCATCGAGGACCGCGACAGCGCGACGGGCGGCTGGCGCGGCCGGCTCCGTCCCGCCGACAGCGCGAGCAGGGCGGGCATGGAGGGCACGGGCGACGCTCCCCGGCGTGAGCCGGAGCGGCCGGGGCCCTATCCCGGCCCGATGCCGAGCGACCCCGGTGAGGAGCCGACCGTCTGAACGGGCGCGGGCGTCGCGTCGCGCCGGTCGGGACAGGCGTCGCGTCCCGCCGGCCGGCGCGGGCGTCCACGTCGTGCCGGCCTGCCGACGCGGGCGGTCAGGAATCGTCGGGGACGTGGATCTCCAGGACGCAGATGTCGTCGCGGTTTCCCGTCCGCTGCGCGGCCAGGGTGCGGGCCGACATCTTGTTGCCGCCGTCCCGCAGGAGCCGGACGGCGTCCTCGGCGAGCCGCCCGAGGCCCGCCTCGATGTCCTCGCCCGGCTCCTCCACGAGGCCGTCCGTGTAGAACAGCAGGTGGTCCCCGGGGAGCAGATCGAGGATCTCCTGGCCGTACGCGGAGTGGAACGCGGCACCGAGCAGACAGCCCTCGGGCTGTGGCAGGAAGCGCGCCGCGCCACCACGGACGAGCAGCGGCGGCAGATGCCCGGCGCGTACCCAGGTCAGGCGTCGGTCCCCGGGCCGGTAGCGGGCCATGACCATGGTGGCGGTGGCGCCCTCGCGCTCCGTCGCCGTGTGCAGCAGGAGCGTGTTGAGCCGCCCGAGGACGGCGGGGAGGGCCGAGCCGGTGACGGCCATGCCCTTGGTGTAGAACCGCAGCTGGGCCATGGTGCCGACGGCGGTCAGCCCGTGTCCTGCCACGTCTCCGACGACGAACAGAGCGCTCTTGTCCGGGAGTTCGATGGCGGAGTACCAGTCGCCGCCGACGTTCACGCCGGTGTCGGCAGGGACGTACGCGACGTCGACGCACAGCCCCGCGAGTTCGAGCGACTGCTCCGGGACGACGGGAAGCAGCGTGTCCTTGAGCCGGGCGCCCAGGGCGCGTTCGGCCTTGAGCATGCCGCGCTGGACGAGGTTGGCGCGTTCGCTCTCGATCAGGGCACGTTGGGCGTCGCGCAGGGCGGTGAGGTCCTGGAAGAAGCCGTGCACCTCGAGCGGCGCGCCGTCCGCGTCGGTCCGCGCCTCCGCGACGAACCGCAGATGGCGTACCCCCGTCCCCGTGGTGACGCGGAACGGCTCGTCGACGGCCCGCCCCTCGTCGACGAGCCGCTGGAGGGCGGAACCCAGCCTGGGCAGGTCGTCGGCCACCAGATGCCGGGGCAGGTCCTCCATCCGTATCGGACCCAGCGCCGGGTCGCGGTCGAAGACGGCGTAGACCTGGTCGGACCAGGTGATCGTGTCCGTGACCAGGTTCCAGCCCACCCAGCCGAGGTTGCCCAGGCGCTGCAGTTCCACGAGCCTGCGATTCTGGCGTTCGCTGGTGTCGTGGCGGATCCACGACACGACGAGCCGGTCTCCCAGCCGTGACACCCGCACCGAGTACACCGACCGCTGCGGGACTCCCGCGGTCACTTCCTCGTAGGTGAAGGGTTCGCTCTCGTACACCGTCCCGGTGGTCAGCGTCTTCCGGTATCCCTCCCACAGGGGGGTGCCCGCCACGGTGGGGTACGTCTCCAGGATCCGCCGTCCGACCAGTTCCCTGCCGCGACGGCCGGCCACGTCGGCGGAGTCGGGGGCCGCCGCGTCGATGCGGTAGTCCTCCACCTCGCCGTCCTTCGACCACAGGGGGCTGAGCAGGACCATCGGCCCGGGTACGGTGTCGAAGATCGTCTGGACGGCCTCGGCCTGCTCGTGGAGCGCACCGGGTTCCCGACGCTCCCGGTCTTCCCTGAGGACGACGCCGCAGAGCCGGACGACCCGCCGCAGCAGGGTGCGGGTGCGCGCGTCGAACGCACCCGCCCGGGAACGGAAGAACCCCACGACCGCTGCCACCGGCGGGCTCCCGAGGACGGGGAGCCACGCACGGGAGGGCCACCGCTCGGGCGGATCTCCGATCAGCAGGTACTCGGCGGCGTCCGCCTCCAGGTCTTCGAGCCAGACCCCTTCGCGGGTGGTGGTCGCCTCGATCGCCGCCACACCGCTGAGCGGCGGGATGTGGCTCCACTGCGCGGCGAGCGCCGCGTCGACGCCGGCGCGCCCCGCCAGCTCCAGACTGCCGGTGGCGTCGGGCCGGTAGATCATGACGGCGTCCACGTCCTCCGGGTCGCCGAGGACCGCGAGAAGGAGTACCGCCACGTCGTCCGCCGTACGCGCGTCGGCGAGGCCCTCGGCCAGCCGCGCCAGAAGCACCCCGGACCCGCCCGACCGGTGGTCACCGAGGACGTCACGGCCCGTACGGAACGACGAGGGGGCCGACGGCCGCCGCACGTCCGGCTCGGCCGCCTCGCCCCGCGGTGCCGGCGGCGGAGGGCGCGCGCCGATCCGGCCCAGGACGATCCAGCACTCCTCCAGGAGGGTCCCCCGGCGCCGCTCGGCCCGGTCGAGCAGCAGCCGGTACGCGGCGTCCGCCGTCACGCCCGCCTGGGCCATCAGCACGCCCTTGGCCCGCTCGACGACGGCCGCCGTCGAGGTCACGGCCTCCAGGTCGGCGACCTCGGTACGAAGCCTGGTCACGACCTTGGCCAGCGCCAGGACCTCTGGTGCCGTGCCTGCGCCGGTGTCGGGAAGCGCGGAATCGCCCTCCATACGAATGAGCATCCCACGCCGGGGGCGCACCCGGCCCGTCCACCGGCTCGCGCACAGGCCCTGGTTCCGGCCCGCGGCAGCGGGCGCGGCGCGCATGCCGTGCCCGCTGCCGTGTGCCGGTCACCTCTTCTTCTCGCCCATCCTCCGCATCCGTGCGGCGGCGTCCGCCGCGGACTCCTCGACCCGCCCCTTGACCTTCTGTTCCTTCCCCTTCATTTCCATGCTCTTGTCGTCGGTCATCGAGCCGATTTCTTCCTTCGTCCTGCCCTTGACCTGTTCGGCCTTGCCCTTGAGCTTGCCCATGGAGAGCGCCTCCCGGATGACGGGTACCGACCGGTGCGGGGTACCGGATGCCTGGCGGTTACCCCCCGAGGGGGACGTCATGCTCCGGGCGCCGGATCGGCTCCTCGGGCGGGAGCGCGCGGACGGTCGTCGCCGGCACGGGCGGTGGCGGGTGGCCGCGACGGCGGCGGAGCCAGAGGTACAGCATCAGGCACGGCAGCAGCATTCCGCAGAGGGTGAGGACGAGGAACGTCGAGAAGCCGGTGATGTGGCTGACCAGCCACTCGAAGTTCTGTCCGAAGAAGCCGACCACGAAGGACAGCGGGAGAAACACGCTCGCGAGGATGGTGAGCCGCTCCATCGTGGCGCTCTGCCGGAGATTGATCTTGTTCTGCTCGACGGAGATCACCGCGATGTTCGCTTCCAGGACGGTGGTCAGGAGGTCGCGCTGTGCGGCGACCTCCTCGTTGACCAGCAGCAGATGGTCGTGCACGTCGCGGATGTACGGCTGGAGCGCGGCCGGCGACTTGCCGGACTGCAGGCGGCGGCCGAGCACGGCGAGGAGGGGGTGCACGGCACGGTAGAAGTCCGTCGCCTCACGGCGCAGGAAGTAGATCCTCTCGGTCGGGGCGACCGCCCCGGAGAACACGGTGGCCTCGATCTGCTCGATGTCGCGTTCGAGCTCCTCGACGACCGGCGCGTAGCTGTCGACCACCTGGTCGAGGATGGCCCACAGCGTGGAGGCGCTGCCGGCCTTCAGCAGTTCGGGGCGGCTTTCGAGCCGGCTCCGCGCTTCGTGCAGCTCGCTCGCGATGCCCTGGCGCACGGTGATCACGAAGTGTTCGGCGAGGAAGATGCTGATCTCGCCGGTGTCGATCTCCTCGCGCTCGTCGTCGTAGCGTGCCGTGCGCAGGATGATCAGTTCCGTGCCGTCCTCGTACTGCTCGGCCTTCGGCCGCAGGTGGAACGTCCGGGCGTCCTCGACGGCCAGCTCGTGCAGGCCGAAGACCTCACGGACCCGGCGCAATTCCTCGGGGCCCGGTTCGAAGACGCCCAGCCACACGAAACCGCCCTGCCGGCAGTGCTCGGCCGCCTGCTCCAGTGGCATCGCGCCCTCGTGCTGGCGACGCCCGTCCCGGTAATGAGCACAGTCGACGATCATGGCGACCTCCTCGCGGCCGGCCGACGTGCGCCGTCTCCTGCCCACCGGCGGCGTAGCGCGCCGTACCGGCCTCACAGCAATAGATGCTCCTCCGAGTCGAGGGAAATGTCCTCATGGTCGGTTCCGATGGCCCCGCACCCGCATCCGTGGTCCGGTCGGCTCCGACACACCCGCCGGGATGCCCCGCTTCACCGGCCCGGTCGACGAGGATCGCACTGCGGCCATCGCCCCGCGCCCCGGCCGGGACGGGTGCCCGCGACGGGCGTGCCGGCTCCGGCCGACCGCGCCACGCGGGCGCGGGGTCCCGCTCGCGGCGTCGGCCCGGACAAGCCGTTCCCCCAGCTGCCGGAGTCACCATGGCCCCACCGTCGCACCCGTCTCGCCCACGCCGTTCGGGAGCGTCGATCCTCCTCCCGATCCTGGTCCCCATCGCGGTCCTGATCATGGTGGCGGTGGGCGTGGGGTCACGGCTGCAGTTCACCGAGCGGCAGGCCATCGACACGATCCACACGGTCGGCTCCGAAGCCGCCGACCGTGTGGACGTGGAGGCCACGGTCCAACGCGTCGACGCGGCGGGGAGAGAGCTGGTGCTGAGGGTCCGGGTCACCCCGCGCGGGGCCTTCGGCGAGAAGGAGGGGACCGCCCCGGTGGCCGATCTCGAACTCCAGACCTCCGCCGCGACCCTCGGCGACCTGGCGTTCAAGGCGCACGAACGGCTCGCGACCAGGGACGTACAGGTGGCCATCACGGGTGGCTCGATCAGCGACTACCCGTTCGACGCGTACGAGACCGACGTCGAGTTCTGGGCGGTGCTGGGTGGTCAGGACGTGCCGGTACGGGTGAGGTTCTCCAACAACGACACGCTCTTCTCGATCACCGCGGCACCCACGGCCTCCCCGCAGGAGGCGGTCGTGGGGCTGGATGTGACCCGATCGGGCAGCCTGCTGGTCTTCGCGGTCTTCATGATGGTGGTGATGTGGGCGCTGGCTGCGTCCGTACTCATCGGAGCCTGGTACCTGAGCACCCACGGCGAGGGCCTGGTCTGGCCCGCCCTCGCCTGGATGGCCGCCACCCTCTTCGCCCTCGCGGCCTTCCGCAACACCGCCCCCGGCACCCCTCCGATCGGCTGCGTGCTGGACTGGTTCGCCTTCCTGTGGGCCGAGACGGTCATCGCCCTCTGCCTGATCGCCGTGGTGATCACCGGCGTCCGCAGCGCCCTCGGACCGGACGGCACCCGCCACCCCTGGCGACCCTGGCGACGTACGCCCCACGGCTCGGCGCGGTCGGCGGGACGCCGCCCAGGCGGGTCATGAGGCGGTCAGCAGCAGCCACCGGCGGGGGTGGTCGTGGCGGTGGCCGGTTCGTCCGCCCGGGCGTCGGCGGTGGCCGGGCCGTCCGCCGGGCCGTCGGCGGCCGCCGGGCCGGAACAGCACGTGCCGGCCTGCTGCCCGGCCAGGGTGTCGGCGTCGGCCTTGACGACGTACACCTCCCACGGCTCGCGGCCGGGGCCGTGCACCCACACCTTGTCCTGGAGGGCGTAACAGCAGCTGGTGTCGTTCTCCTCCGTGGTGGCGAGACCCTCCTGGGCCAGCCTGTTCGCGGCGGCATGGACGGCGTCGGTGGTGTCGACCTCCACGCCCAGGTGGTCCAGGCGGGTGTCCTCGCCGTCGGCGCCCTCGATGAGGACGAGCTTGAGCGGCGGGTCGGCGAGGGCGAAGTTGGCGTAGCCGTCGCGGAGCTTGGCCGGCTCGGTGCCGAGGAGCTTGCCGTAGAAGGCGACGGATGCCGCCAGGTCGGGGACGCGCAGGGCGAGCTGTATACGTGACATGAGGGGCCTCCTGCTGTGCGGGGGTGGCGGGGCGCGGTCAGCAGCCACCGGAGGTGGTCGGGGCGCCGGCGCCGAGCTGGATGAGGGCCGGGGCGGGCGCGCAGCAGCCGCCGCCGTCGGGCTGCTGGTCGTCGGCGGCCGACTGGTCGAAGAGGCCGGCGCCGCCGCAGACCCCGGTCTCGGGAAGCACGAGTTCGACGCGTTCGGCGGCCTCCTGGTCGCCGGCGACGGCCGCGACGACGGAGCGGACCTGCTCGTATCCGGTGAGCGCGAGGAAGGTGGGCGCACGGCCGTACGACTTCATGCCGACCAGGTACACCCCTTCCTCCGGGTGGGCGAGTTCCTTCGCTCCGTGCGGGTAGACGGTGCCGCAGGAATGCTGGTTCGGGTCGATCAGCGGGGCCAGACCGACCGGCGCCTGGAGGCGTTCGTCCAGGCCCAGGCGGAGCTCGTCGAGAAAGGTCAGATCGGGGCGGAAGCCCGTGAGCACGATGAGCTCGTCGACCGGGTCGAGGCGGCGGCCGTCCTCCGCGACCAGGACCAGCCGATCGCCGTCCCGCTCGATCGCGTCCGTACGGAAGCCCGTGACGGCATCCGCGTGTCCCTCGTCGACGGCTGCCTTGGCGGCGAGGCCGAGGGCACCGCGGGCGGGCAGCTGGTCGGCGGTGCCGCCGCCGAAGGTCGAGCCGGAGATCCCCCGGCGCAGGATCCACACCGCCGTGGTCCCCTCCTCCTCCCGGGCCAGGTCCGCGAGCGCCGCGAGCGCGGTGAAGGCGGAGGCGCCGGAGCCGATCACGGCCGTCCGCCTCCCCGCGTAACGGGCCCTGACCGCCGGGTCCTGGAGGTCCGGTACGCGGTAGGAGATCCGGTCGGACGCCGCGCGCTCGCCGAGCGCCGGGAGCCCGTCGCCGCCGGCCGGGCCCGGGACGGACCACGTACCGGAGGCGTCGACGACGGCGCGGGCGAGGATGCGCTCCTCCCGGCCGTCCGCGGAGGTGACGTGGACGGTGAAGGGCCGGGTCCCGCGGTCGGCGTCGACGATCCGGTCGCGACCGGAGCGGGAGACACCGGTGACGCGGGCGCCGAGCCGCACCTTCCCGCCGAGGACGTCGGCGAGCGGCTGCAGGTATCGCTCGGCCCAGTCCCCGCCGGTCGGGTACGTCGCCGCGTCGGGCTTCACCCAGCCGGTCGGCGCGAGGAGCTTCTCCGCCGCCTGGTCGACGACCTCGCCCCACGTGGAGAAGAGCCGCACGTGCGACCACCCGCGCACCGCCGCACCCGCCTGCGCACCGGCCTCCAGGACCAGCGGTTCCAGGCCGCGGTCGACGAGGTGGGCGGCAGCGGCCAGGCCTGTCGGGCCGGCCCCGATGACCACGACGGGCAGCTGCTCGGTGTCAGTGGCGGTGGCGGTGGCGTCCATGACGACTATTTCTCCTCTTACTTCGACATCCGTCGATCTCTTGTGCCCTCAGCGTGGCACTTGTATCGACAGACGTCAACATAGACATTGATCGAAGTGGAAGAGGTACCCATGGGCCCGGCCGGCGCCCCCATCGAGTGGCCGCCCAGCGGCCTGGGCCCCTGGTTAGACGTGTGTCAACATAGATGCATGTCGAACATGGAGACGCTGCCGCTCCTCGAGCCCGTCGTCGAGCCCTGCTGCCCGCCACTGGCCGAGCGCCCGCTGACGGCCGAGGAGGCCGAGCGGACCGCGGTCATGTTCAAGGCGCTGGGCGATCCGGTCCGTCTGCGCCTGTTCTCCGCGGTCGCCTCGCACGAGGGCGGCGAGGCGTGCGTCTGCGACATCTCCGACGTCGGCGTCTCCCAGCCCACGGTCTCCCACCACCTGAAGAAGCTGAGGGAGGCCGGGCTGCTCTCCTCCGAGCGGCGCGGCACCTGGGTCTACTACCGCGTCGAGCCGGCCGTCCTCGCCGCCATGGGAGCTGTCCTCACCAAGGCCGCCGCCGCATGACCGCCGTCGTGCCGCTCACGGCCGAGCACGCCGCCCAGGTCGTGGCGATCTACCAGGCCGGCATCGACGAGGGAAACGCCACCTTCGAGACCACCGCCCCCACCTGGGAGCAGTTCGACGCCGCCAAGCTCCCCGAGCACCGGTTCGCCGCCCTCGACGAGACCGGGCGCGTACTCGGCTGGGTCGCCGCCACCAAGGTCTCCGACCGTTGCGCGTACGCCGGGGTCGTCGAGCACTCGGTGTACGTGCACCCCGACGCCCGCGGCCGGGGTGTCGCCTCCGCCTTGCTGCACGCACTCGTCGGTTCCACCGAGGCCGCCGGAATCTGGACGATCCAGTCCGGCATCTTCCCGGAGAACGCCGCCAGCCTCGCCGTGCACCGGCGGGCCGGCTTCCGGATCATCGGTACGCGCGAGCGCATCGGCCGTCACCACGGCGTCTGGCGCGACACCGTTCTCGTCGAGCGCCGCAGTCCCCTCATCGGCTGACGAGCGTCAGCCGCGCTCTCCGAGGGTGAGCTGGCGACGGTGGAAGTCGAAGTGCCGGGTGGGGTACCGGTAGAGATCCGCGAGGGTCATGAAGTCCTTGAAGAACGGGTCCCACCGCACGGGAAAGTGCATGCCCCGCGCCAGGTCGCGCTCGGACTCCAGCGCGAGGCGCCGCTCCAGCGAACCGGTGATCCGGTCGAACGCGGCACCCGTCCCCCGGAGCCCGCACACCTTCACCGCCCCGCACGGCCCGAGGTAGTTGACCACGTCGAACGGCCGTGTCCCGGCGTCGAGCACCCGGGCGAAGGCCTTGCCGGCACTCCGGGGCAGCCGGCTGACGACACGTACGACGAGCAGCAGGACACGGGTGACGAAGTAGCCGAAGAGCATGTGCCACAGCAGCTGACCGTTGTTCCAGCGGGTGCCGTGGGTCGGGCGGTCGAGATCGGCCGCGGTGGCGTCGCTCAGCAGGTCGTGGAAGGTCCGGCGCGCCCTCGCGTAATCGTCGAACACAGCCTGCCGGTCCATGACGCCTCCTTCCGCCGGAGTCCTTCGCGCGCCGACTCAGCGCGTGACGGAGCCCCCGGTCCCGTTCGCTGACGACGCGCTGAAGATGTTGCAGATGCCGGCTTCCGCGCAGGTGACCGGGTCCGTCTCGGCCGCACGCTGGGCGAGATCGCGCAGCGAGGCGCGCGTCTTCCGCAACTCGGCCATCCGCCGGTCGATCTCCGCGAGGTGCTGGTCGATGAGGCCGGCGACATGGCCGCAAGGTGCTTCGCCGCTGTCGCGGAGGGTGAGAATGCCACGGATCTCGGCGAGGGTGAGTCCGGCGTGCTGAGCGTCGCGGATGAACGCGAGGCGGGTCGCGGCGGCGGGCCGGTAGTCGCGGTAGCCGCCCGCGGTTCGTGGTGGCGGGGGCATCAGGCCGGCCTGCTCGTAGTAGCGGATGGTCTTGGTCGTGAGTCCGCTGACGGTGGCGAGGTCCCCGATGCGCATGCCTCCACCGTAACTCTTGACCTTCCAGTGCGCTGGAAGGTCTAGCGTCGACCGCAGACGCGTTGAACCGAGGGGACGAGACGATGCGGATCACGGTGCTGACGGTTCCGGAGTGCCCCAACGGGCCCGTCGTACGCGAGCGGATCGCGGCCGCCCTGGAGGGACTGCAGGCCGAGGTCGAACTCGTGGAGGTGTCCGACCACGCAGGTGCCGAGCGAACGGGAATGACCGGGTCGCCGACCGTCCTCATCGACGGTGCCGACCCGTTCTCGCAAGCCGGCGCAGCGCCCAGTGTGTCCTGCCGCATCTACCGGGACGCCGAGGGCAAGGCGGACGGGGCACCGAGCGTGGACGAGCTGCGGAGGGCTTTCACCGAAGCGGCCGTGGCAGGGGCCGCGGCCGACGACTGCTGCCCCGTGGATGCTCTGGACCTGGTCGGCCGGGGAGGCCGGGGCCGCCTCGCGCCGGTGGAAGGCGGACTGCGGGCCGTCCATCAGGCCGTCCTCCGGCACTTCGCCGCCACCGGACGCGCACCCGATCCGAACGTTCTCGAACCGGCCGCCGCGAGGGCCGGCCGGAGTGCGAGCGACGTGCTGGCCGAACTGGACCGAGAGGACTTCCTGACCCTCGACGAGGGCGGACGAATTCGGGCGGCGTACCCGTTCTCCGCGGTCCCGACCCCACACCGGGTGACGATCGACGGCGGGACACAGGTGTGGTCGATGTGCGCGATCGACGCCCTCGGCATCCCGGCGATGCTCGGTCGGGACGTCGTCATCGCCTCGACCGATCCGGTCACCGGCGAGAGCGTGACGATCAGCAGCGACGGCGGGCGGACGACGTGGGCACCGCCGTCGGCGGTGGTGTTCGTCGCCCGAGGGGCCTTGTCCGGGCCGGCAGCCTCGACCTGCTGCGGCACGCTGAACTTCTTCGCGAGCCGCGACTCCGCCGAGGCGTGGGCCGGGCAGCACCCGGACGTGCCGGGCCGGATCGCCGGCCGGGCCGAGGCGGAGGAGGCCGGCCGGCACATCTTCGGTCCCCTCCTGACCGACGCCTAGCCACCGCCTCGGCGGGCGCCGTCAGTCTCCGGCCTCCGCGGTCCAGGTGATGCGCGGGGGCACGACCCGGGCGCACAGGGGTTCGCCGCAGGCGTCTGTGAGGCCCAGGCGGCCGACCAGCAGCCCGCTCCGAAGAGCAGCGTCGACAACCTGTGCGGGGACGCCGTCGAGCATCAGCTTGGCCCGCCGGAACATCGTGAAGACGCCCGCGTCGTCGACCGTGCCCCACGACAGATAGACGAACCGGCCACCCGGCGGGCCCTGCACGTAGGGTCCTTTCACGTCCGCACCGGTCGGCGAGGCGGCGGCGGTGCACTCCAACGTCCATGTCACGCGCGCCGCGTCCCCGGGCCGCGGGTCGAGGAGCTCATCCGGGCGACCACGGCGCTGGACGGCCACATGGACGTTCCGACAGGTCGCGCCGGACGGATCCCGGGGCCGACAGGTGAGGCCGGGCAGGTCGACGCCGACGATCCTTATGCGCATCCCGCCATTGTTCCGCCTCCGGAGAGACCGGCGCGGTTCCCACTACGCGGTCAGCCGATCCGACTCGACGTCCAGACGGTCCCCCGTGCCTCGTACTCCAGCATGGTCTGCAGGCCGTTCGCCGCGTCCGGCCCGAGTTCGCGGCGGACGAGCCACAGCGCGAGGTCGAGGCCGGAGGTGACGCCGCCGGCGGTGACGAGGTCGCCGTCGTCGACCACGCGGGCGTTCTTGAGGAGGCCGCCCTGCTGTTCGAGGTCAGGCCTCGCCTTGTGGTGGGTGGTGCAGGGGCGGCCCCGGGTGAGGCCGGCGGCCGAGAGGAGCATGACTCCGGTGCAGAGGGCGCTGACGGTGAGGCCGGGGCGTACGGAGGCGGCGAGGGCGTCGGGGAGGGTGCCGCGGTCGATCTCCGCCCAGGCGCCGGGGCTGTCGCGCCGGGCGTAGCCGCCGCCCGGGACGAGGAGCAGGTCCGCTTCGTCGGGCGACCAGGGGCGGATGCCGCGGACGGTCGTGCCGTAGGCGGCGGTGACGGTGCGGGCGCCGGTCGTCGACACGTAGCGGACCTCCACCGGACGCGGGGTGAAGAACCCGGCAGCGGAGAACACCTCGTACGGGGCTGGGACGACGTGAAGGGGGTCGGGCGGCGATGTCCTGCGGTTCCCGGCCATCTCGCGGGAACCCGGCGCCCCTGTCGTCCGACTTCCTCACCGCACCTGCACGGCAGCGGCGAAGGGCAGAGGATGGGCGGACTGGACATACGCATGCGCGGAGTCGCCTGCCGGCACGGCCGCAACGAGGCCGTCGTCGGCGTGGACCTGGAGATCGCCGCCGGTGAACGCCTCGCGCTGACCGGCACGAACGGGTCCGGGAAGACGACACTGCTGCGCGCCGTCCTCGGGCTGCACCGGCACACGAGCGGCACCATCGAGGTCGGCGGTCGCGAGGCGCGCTCGGCCGCCGCATGGGCGTGGCGGCGGCGCTCGTGTGCGTGGATCCCGCAGAAGCCGGCCGCCGGCCGGTTCCCGCTGCGCGGGGACGAGCTCCTCGACAGCAGCGGCGCACCGGCCGAAGCGGCCGAGGCCGCGGGGCGGCTGGGCGTCGGCGCGCTGACCGCGCGGCCCGTGGACACGCTCTCCGGCGGGCAGTTGCAGCGCGTGTACCTGGCCCGGGCCATCGGCTGCGTGGCCGCCGGGGCGCAGGTGCTCCTCGCCGACGAGCCCACCGCCGCCCTCGACTTCGCCGGCCAGGAGGAGGCCGCCGACGTGCTCACCGCGCTGCCGGTCACGCTCGTCGTCGTCACCCACGACCGGGCGCTCGCCGAACGCTGCGACCGGGTCCTGGAGATGGCCGCCGGCCGGCTGCGGGAGGTGCGGTGAGCACGGTCGCGGCCGCTGATCTCGGCGCCATGCTCCAGCTCGTGCCCGTCCAGCGGGCGGGGTTCGCCCTGCTCCTGGCGGCCGTGGGACTGCCGGTGATCGGTGTCGTCATCGTCGGCCTCGACATCATGCCGGTGCGGTTCGCGATGATGCACGTGGCGCTCCTCGGCATCGCCGTCGGCCTCCTGACCGGTCTCGACCCTATGCTCTGCGCGCTCGTGGCCTGTGCCCTGTCGGGGGCCGGGGTCGCTCCGCTGGCCCGTACGCCGGACGGCCTCTCGGGCGCGATGGGCCTGCTGATGAGCCTGGCGGTCGCCGCCGCCCTCCTCGTCCTGGCCGTCTCCGGCGTCAACGCCTCGGGCGCGTTCGCCCTGCTCTGGGGGTCGATCCTCTCGGTCGGCACGGCCGACCTCGTCGTGCTCGGCGCGCTCGCCGTGGCCGTACCGGCCCTGTTCCTGTGGCGGCGCCGGGAGGTCGCGCTGCTGCTGTACGACCGGGAGCTCGCCCAGTGTTCGGGCGTACCGGTCCGCTTCCTGACCACCGCGCTGCTCGTCCTGGTCGCGGTGGCGGTCGCCGGAGCCATCAAGCTCACCGGCGCCCTGCTCGTCGATGCCCTCACTCTGCTGCCGGCGCTCGCCGCACGGCGTCTGGGCCGCTCGCTGTGGTCGATCACCCTGTGGGCGGTCGGCATCGGCGTCGCGGTCAACCTCACCGGCTTTCTGCTGGCCCTGTGGCTGGACCGGCCGCCCGGGCCGGTCCTGGTCCTGACGGCGGGGGCCGTGGTCCTCGCCGCACATCTCATCCCCGAACGGAGAAACAGCTCATGGCGCGCACCCGCGTCCGCACCCCCCGCATCGCCCGTATCGCTTCCCTCGTCGCACTGAGCGCGGCCCTGCCGCTGCTCACCGGGTGCGGGAGCGGGGACACCTCCTCCTCGGGAACGGGGAACCCCAAGGCCGCCGGGCGCAGGCCGGTGGTGGTCGCCACGACGACCTGGGAGGGTGCGTTCGCCAAGGCGGCCGGAGCCGAGGACGTCACGGTGATCGTGCCGCAGTCGGTCCACCACGCGCCCGACTACGACCCCAAGCCGTCGGACCTCGCCGCCGTCGCGCAGGCGGACTTCGTGCTGTACGCGCCGTTCGAGCCGTACGCCGCGAAGATCAAGGAGGCGGCGGGATCCAGGGCGAAGCTGGTGGAGGTGAACCTCGACAACGACCCGGCCAGGGCCGGGGTCGAAGTCACGCGCCTGGGTGACCTGTTCGGGACGAAGGGCGCCGCCGGTCAGTGGAAGACCCGCCTCGACGGCGAGGTGAAGAAGCTGAACGGCGAGCTGAAGACGGCCTGGCCCGGCGGGAAGAGCCCGTCCGTGGTCACCCAGGTCTTCACCGCCTGGGCGGCCGGCCTCGCGGGCGCCACAGCGGTCGGCACGTACGGCCCCGAGGCCGTCACCCCCTCCCGACTGGCCACCCTCTCGGCGAAGAAGCCCGCCTTCGTCCTCGACAACGCCCATATGTCGACGGGCACGGTGCTGCCCGACTCGGGGGCGAAGCAGGTCGACATCGTGAACTACCCGGGCGAGGACCTGGACCTGCTCGCGGTGTACCGCAACGCGGCAGCCGAGTTGAAGAAGGCCATGGCCGGATCCTGACCCGGTGGTCGAACGGAGGGGGAGGGCCACTCACCGGTGGCCCTCCCCCTCCGTCGTCCCCTGTCCCCTGTCCCCTGTCCCCTCACGCCGGGACGAACCCGGCGCTTTGCTCTTCCGCGATCCGGCGCCGCAGAACCGCTCGATCGGGTTTGCCGGCGGCGGTGAGCGGCAGTTCGGGCAGCAGGAGCAGCCGCTCGGGGTGCTTGTACCGGTCGAGACCCCGCCCGGTCAGGTACGTGCCGAGTTCGGCGAGGCTCGGCAGGTGTCGGCCCTTGGCCACCAGGCAGGCGGCAAGCCGCTCGCCCATCAGCGGGTCCGGGACCCCCACGCACACCGCGTCCCGCACCTGCGGATGGGAGACGAGTTCGCGCTCGACCTCGGCCGGGCTGATGTTCGCGCCGCCGCGTATCACCACGTCCTTGAGGCGGCCGACGACGTGCAGGACGCCTTCGTCGTCGAGGAACCCGAGGTCGCCGGTGCGTACCCAGCCCTCGGGGGTGCGGGAGCGGGCGTCGAGGTCCGGGGAGGCCACGTACCGGAGCGGGGTCATGGGGCCGAGCGAGACGATCTCGCCGATCGCCCCGGCGGGCAGCGGTTCGTGCGTGTCGGGGTCGGCGATGCGGATCTCTGCCACCCGGGGGTCGGGCGTGCCCGCGACGACGCCCGAGCCGTCGGTGGGCGGCACGGTGTGCTGGAGTCCGGTGTGGCAGTTGACGCCGTCCGCCGACCCGTACAGGTTGACCACGGGGCAGCCGAACGCCTCGGCCGCCGCCTCGGCGGTGGCCTCGTCGAGCGGCGCGCCGCCGAGGACGAGGGCGGTGGGGGCCGGCAGCGGGGCCGCCGTCCTTTCCAGGGCGTCCAGCATCATCCGGATCATGGTGGGGACGCCGAGGATGTGGGTGGGGGCGTGTTCCCGTACGGCGGCGAGCGCGGCCTCGGGGGTGAAGTGGTCGAGCAGGACGAGCGTGCCGCCGTGCCGGGCGAGGGTGACGGCCGTCCCGTTCGAGCCGAAGGCCGAGCCGAGCGGGACGAGAAAGAGGCAGCGGGGCGGGGTGTCGTCGGGCATGAGCGAGGCGAAGAAGTTCCCGCGACCGCCGGCCAGGGCGTTGTGCGAGTACGCGATCATCTTCGGCTCCGCCTCCGAACCTGAGGAGACGAGGATGCGCGCGGCGCTGTCGGGGTCGGGGCGGGCCGGGACGAGGCCGGTGGGGTCGGTGCGCAGCAGCTCCCTGAGCGGAATCGTTCCTTCGGGCGCGGTTCCCGGTCCGGCGGCGATGACGTGCCGGAGGGCGGACAGGGCCGGCGCGATAGCGAGGAGATCGGCCGCGTGCGTACGCGCCCGGTGCTCCGTCGCCACGATCACGGCGACGGCCTCGGCGCGGCGCAGCAGACACTCGGCCTCCACGGCCCCGCGCCCGACGGGGAACGGAAGCGCCACGGCCCCGAGGGCGGCGAGCGCGAGGTCGGCGATCACGGCGTCGCGGTCGTTGGGCAGCTGGACGGCCACGACGTCCCCGGCGCCGATGCCCAGCCCCCGCAGCCCTTCGGCCAGGCATCGGACCTTGCGGTCCAGCGCCGTGTAACAGAGCTTGCCCTTGGCGTCGAGGATCGCCGTGCGATGCGGATCGGCGATCTGCCGTGCTCTGAACAGGCTGTAGAGGTCGAGGTCGGGGCAGGTGCCGTCCGCCGCCCACGAGCGGCGCAGCCGGGCGGGCAGGAGATCGGTCAGGGTGACGGTCACGCGAAGCTCCAGGGGTCGGGAACGGCGGGGGCACCGTGCGCGTCCCGGCTGATCGAGCCGGACAGGCGCGGGTCGTGACGGAGGGCGGACAGGTCGGTGGTGACGGCGGTGGCCGTCAGACCGTGGGACCGCAGCTGATCCAGGGCGTCTTCCGTGCACATGCCCCGTACGTCGTACGCCGTGGCCGCGGCCGCGCTCGCGTCGCTCGGCGCGATCCAGCCGTCGGACGTGCGAAGGGGGTGCCGGAATCCGGCGGCCGGCCGGGGATCGAGCCCCTGGCGGACCCGGTGCAGGGCGGGGGCGAGCAGGGTGTCGGCCGCCCCGAGGAGGGACGAGTCGACGCGTACGCCGCGGCCGGTGCGCTCGCGCAGGAGCAGTCCCGCGAGGATCGCCTCGGTGCCGTGCAGGCCGCCGAGGAGGTCGAGGAGCGTCATCAGGGACGGTACGGGCGGTTCGCCGGCCGGGTGGACGGCCTCGCCGACGCCGGTGCGGGCCTGCACCATGAAGTCCGTGCCCATGGGGGCGTCGGCGATCCGGTCGGCCCAGCCTCCGGTGTAGGCGTAGACGAGTGCGGGGTTGACGGCGGAGAGGTGCTCGGCGTCGAGTTCCAGCTCGCCCGCCTTGCCCGGGGCCCAGTTGTGGAGGAACACGTCCGCCTCGGCGGCGAGTTCGCGCAGTCGGCGCCGGTCGGCCGACGACTTGATGTCGATCTCGACGGCCTCCTTGCCCCGGTTGAGGGCGAGCCAGCGGGCGGAGGTCCCGTCGCAGGCGGGCGGCATGCCGCGCAGCGGGTCGCCGCCCGGGGGCTCGATCCGGATCACCCGCGCTCCGAGCAGCCCCAACAGGTGGGCGGCGAGCGGCGCTTGTATCCGCCGTCCCGCTTCGAGGACGGTCAGACCGGACAGCGGCCTGGCGGAGAGCGGACTGCCGGAGAGCCGACCGCCGGAGAGCGGACTGCGGGAGAGCGGACTGCCGGTCGTCGGCGCCCCAGCACGGGCCGCCACGGCCCCCGGGCCGAGCGCGGTCAGCGTCCACGGGTCCGCGCCGTCGTCCTCGGCGGCCCGCTCTCCGAGCGTGCGCAGGCGGCACACCTCGGCTCCGGACGGCCCGGCGGCCTGCCGGATCCGCTCCCAGCCGTGGAGCCGGGTCACCTCGTGCAGGTCGACGGGGAACGGCGCGCAGGCGGTGGCGTACCGGAACTGGAAGGGCCGCCAGCCCGCCCGTATCGCCCCGGCGGGGGCGTCCAGGGCGCGCCAGAACCCCGCCCATGCCCCCGGGTCGAGCGTCTCCAGCTCGAACAGGACGCCGTCGGCGGAGCTGAACGGCGGTCCACCGGCAGCTAGTTCGACGACCTCGGGTTCGTCCGCCCCGGCGGCGGCCAGGTACTGGGAGACGGTGAGGAGTCCGGTGCGGTCGGCCGACGTGCTCACGCACGTTGACGACGGGCCGCCACGGGCCTGGCCGACGAGTCCGGCGAGCAGGCCCTGGACCGTGAGCACGCCCGTGGCGGTGGCCAGGTAGTCGACTCCGAGCCCGCGCGGAGCCCCGTGACGACGGCCGTGCACGGCCATCACGCCGGTGGCGGCCTGAGCGGTGGCCTCGTCCTCGATGCCCGAGCCGGACACGCCCCAGGCGGTGCGGGCCGTGACGCCGGCGAACCCGCCTCCGCCGAGGGTGATCCCCTCGGAGTCCCCGTCGCCCGGCCGTGCGCCGAGCCGCCGCAGATGGTCGGCGACGACCCGGGTCAGGGCCGGAGGCCCGGCGATGTCGTACCGCAGCGCGTCGAGCGGTCGGCGGACCTCGGTGTGCGTGGTCGCTGGTGACGCCATGCCTCTCCTCTCCTGGCGCGGCGGTGGCCGTCGCACGGGGATTTCCACAGGGGCGGGAACTGGCGGGTCGGTACGCCCGACCACTTCCACGGGCAGGCAGTCGGACGTGTGTTCTGTCGAGTTCCCGAGATGGAGGAGAAACCATGACGGAATATGACGTAACGACGATCGACCTGATACGGAAGCGGGTCTCCGCATTCGTCCGCGACCGCGTGTTCCCGTACGAGTCCCGGCTCGACCTCGGAGGGCACGACGCCAGCGAGCCGCGCGAGCGCCTGCGCGCCGAGGCACGCGAGGCCGGCCTGTGGGCCCTGCCCCTGCCCTCCGAACTCGGCGGCGGCGGGATGCCGTTGGCCGCTTACGCGCCCATCGCCGAGGCCGAGGGCGCCAGCGATCACGGTCCGACCGCTCTCGGCTCGGCGTCCCTCCTCGACGTGACCATGCTGTCCCGCCACGGGAGCGCGCGGATCCGTTCCGCGTACCTCTCCGGTCTCGTCTCCGGTGATCTGCGCACGTGTTACGCGATGACGGAGCCGGACACGCCCGGCACCGAGCCGCTGCTCACCGCCACCCGGGCGGAACGGCGTACCGGCGGAGGCTGGAGGGTCACCGGGCGCAAGTGGTTCGTGTCGAACGCGGGGGACGCGGACCTGGTGACCGTGCTCGCCCGCACCAGCGGAACGGCCGGGGACCGCGACGGCCTGTCGCTGCTCCTCGTCCCGACCAGCTCCCCCGGCTTCCGGGTCGTGCGCGAGCTGCCCGTCCTGGGTGCGACCGGGCAGTACGAGATCGAGTTCGACGGCGTGGAGGTCGACGAGGACCATCTCGTCGGTGAGGCCGGCCGCGCGCTCGCCGTCGCGGGCGAGCGCCTCCAACTGGGCCGCACCCTGCGGGCGTTGCGCTGGCTCGGTCAGGCGCAGCGGGCCTTCGACCTCATGTGTGGGCGCGCCGCGGAACGGCGGGGCGCACGAGGACCGCTCGCGGACCGGCAGCTCGTCCAGCAGCACGTCTTCGAGTCGCTGCTGGCACTGCGGACCACCCGGCCGCTGGTGTACGAGGCGATGGCCCTGGTCGCCGAGGGACGCGACGCCCATGTGGAGTTGGGCCTCGCCAAGACGGCCGCCGCGCGCACGCTGCAGGAGGTCGCCGACCGTGCCGTCCAGGTCTTCGGCGCGGCCGGTCTCGGGCCGGACACCCCGCTCCCCGCGCTGTTGCGCACGGGGCGGACGGCCCGGATCCTCGACGGGCCGGACGAGCAGCACGTCTCCTCCGTCGCCCGGCGCGTGCTGCGGTCCCGGCAGGGGGCGGTCACACCTGCCTGAGGTCGACGCGACCGAGCAGCGCGGAGAGGCCGAGGGCCAGGAAGAAGTCGCCCCAGACCAGTTCGTGCCGGACGGCCGTGCCGCCGCGCACGTCGTAACAGCCGTCGAGGAGCATGCCCGCCGGGCGGGCGCTTCCCGGCCGGGTGAGATGGACGTCCACGAGCCGGTGCAGAACGGCCTCCGCGCGGACCGCGCACGCGGAGGTCCACGCGACCTCGTTAACCCGGGCGAGCTTCAGCAGCGCCACTGCCGCGATGGCGGCGGCGGAGGTGTCCAGGAGACCGCCGGGATGGCCCGCCTCGGCCTGCGGGACGAGCGGGCCGGTGAGGAACTCGCACCGATCGAGGAGCAGTTCGGCCGCGCGCGTCAGCCGGTGGGTGTCCGCTGAGGGGTCGTCCGCGTGCAGGACGGCATCGGCGACAGCCAGCAGGAGCCATGCTTCGCCCCGGCTCCAGCCGGGCGCCGGGTTCCGTTCCGCCACCCAGCCGCCCGCCTCGTCGAGTCGCCAGGCGGGGCAGGGCCGTTGGGCGCCCTCGCCACGGGATGCGCCGAGCAGGCACAGGTCGAGGTGCCGGTGGAGGTGTGCCGTGGCGGCCGCCTGCCCCTCGGGTCCGGCGGCGGCCAGCAGGGGTACGAGGCCGGGGACGCCGTCCGCGCGGGCCCGCAGCCGTTCGCCGCCCAGTGCGGCGCCCCACGGGACCAGGCCGAGCGCCGGGTCCCAGGCGGCGAGCACGGCCCTCGCCGCGCGCTCGCGCAGGGCACCGGCCGCCTCGTCACCGGTGGCCAGGGCCGTGCCGTACCAGAGGATGAGCCCGCGGGTCGCGGTGTCCTCCTCGGCCCACGGGGCGAGCCGGGCGATGGCGGCGGAGGCCTCCGCGCGGTCGGCGTCGCTTCCGGTGTGGCGGGCGCGCAGCCACAGCAGCCCGGCCCAGAAACCGCCGGTCCACGAGCCTCGTCCGGTGGTCGTCCAGCGGCCGTCGGCCGGATCGGCGTACAGCGGGAAGCGCGCGCCCACCTGGCCGAGGGTCTCCGTGACGCGCTGGAGCAGCAGGTCGAGCGCGTCCTGGGCCCGGACACCGACGGTCATGCCGTCACTCCGATTCTCGTACGGCGGTCCCGCAGCGCCCAGGCGTAGGCGACCGCCCCCGCGACGACGAACTCAACCGCCACAAGCAGCCAGCCCTCCCCGTACCGGCCCCGCTCCGCGAGCAGCCCGAACAGGGGCGGGCCCACGGCGAATCCGGCGAAGAAGCCGGCGGCGACCAGCGCCGAGTCCTTCCCGGCGCGTCCGGGCGCCGAGCGCTGCATCACCAGCACCATCGAGACCGCGTTCCCCGACACGGCGAACACGCCCACCCCCGCGGCCGCCACCCACACGAGGGCCTCGACACGGGCGGCCACCGCCAGGAGCACGGCCGCGCCGACGGCGCCGCCCGCCAGCAGGCCGGGAAGCCACGGGGCCCGGCCGGGCGTGGCGGACCGGGACCAGCCGACCCGGCCGGCCATCCCGGCGACACCGAGAACGGCGACCAGCGCGCCGGCCACCGCCGGCCCCATGCCGAGGCGTTGGGCGCCGAACAGCGCGAGGTACGTGTTGACGGAGGCGATGCCCGCCCCGAGGAACAGCGAGAAGCCCGCGAGCCAGGGCACGGGGCTGCCGGGCCCCGCCGGCGCGGGCCGGACGGCGCCGCCCTTCGAGGGCGTGTCGTGCGGCAGCGCCCGCCAGGCCCACAGGGCGGCGAGGAGCGCCGCACCGGCGGCCACCCACACCGCGCCCCGCCAGCCGAGGAGACCCGCCGCCGTCGCGAGGGGCAGCCCGGCCGCGAAGGCCCCGAGCTGGACGCCCGACTGCTTGGCGCCGGTGACCGCCCCCCGCCTCGGCGCCGGGACGGCGGCCAGGATCGCCTTGTTCGTCGCGGGATTGGCCAGTGCCTGCGGGAGGCCGCCGAGCGCGACGGCCCCGAACAGCAGGGCAGGCCCGGGGGCCGCACCGATGAGACCGAGCGCCACCGCCGACACCGCGAGCAGAGCCACGAGCGCACGGCGGGGTCCGACCCGGTCCACGATCCGGCCGCTGGCGGGCGAGAGGACGGCGGCGGTGCCGAAGCCGACCGTCGTGGTCAGACCGAGGACCGTCTCCGACATGCCGAGACCTTCGACGAGCCGCGGGCCGAGCGCTCCGATCAGGAAGAGCTGCATCATCGAGAAGGCCATGGCGGTCGTCAGGAGCGCGGTGAGTCCACGCACCGCGCCCGGGCGTGCCTCGACCGGTGCGGCCGCCTCCGTACCCGCGGTCCTCACGTGGCGCCCCTCCCCTCACGACGACCGGGCCGTCCGACGTCGCCATGGAGGAGTCGTGCCGACCGTGCCGGAAGTTCCCGAGGCGCTCTTGTGGGACGCACCACAGTCGCGTACTCCTGATCCGACGGGTCGAGGGGGCGGCCTCATCACGGCCGCACCCGCCCTCACGCCTCCGGAGAGGGGTGCAAGGATGGGCGCGCCATGACACCAGGCCGATGTTCGCGAGGAGTGCGGGCCGCGATATTCGCGGCCGTCTGCGTGCTGCTCGCGGCCGTCGGCCACGTCCTCATGTCGGGGCAGGCCGTGCCCGGTTGGGTGCTTTCGCTCGCGTTCACGGGCACCGTGGCCGTCGCCTGGTTCCTCGCCGGCCGCGAGCGCGGGCTGTTCGCCGTCACGGCGACGACGGTGGCTGTCCAGAGCGTGCTGCACACGGCGTTCTCCTGGTCCCAGCCGACCGCAGCCATGCCCGCGGACACCGGCCGGACGGCGATGGCCCACACGCACATGGCGCAGGCGGCCCTTCAGCATGCAGGCATGGCCCAAGCGGGCATGTCGCACGCAGGCATGGCACACGCAGGTATGGCACACGCAGGCATGGCCCAAGCGAGCATGCAGCACTCGGGCCTGGGCCATGCGGCCATGCAGCAGCACATGGCCATGGGCCACGAGGCTGTCGCGCGGGTCGGCACGGCGATGACCGAGGCACCCGCCACACACGACATGACGGATTGGGCCTCGTCCTTCGGCATGCTGTCGGCGCACCTCCTCGCCGCGCTCCTGAGCGGGCTGTGGATGGCGTACGGCGAGCGCGCCGTCTTCCGCGTGCTGCGGGCGCTGCCGCTGGGGCTCTTCCGGCCGTTGCGCCTGCTGCTCGCCGCCGTCGTCCCCGTACCGCCGCGGCGGTCCCGGGTCCGGCCTGGTCGCGCCCGTGACGAACGCGCTCCCCGGCGGCTCCTTCTCGCCCATTCCGTCATCTCCCGGGGTCCCCCGCAGGCACTCGCTGTCCTCTGACAGCCGGCTTCCCGGGCCCGACGGCACACGGCCGTCCGCCCGGGCATCGGCCGCGCCGTTCCGGCGGGCCGTACCAGTCACCGGCGCCGCCGATCGCGCGCCGCCGGATTCCCTTTGCCTCGTAAGGACTTGTGGCGATGACTCCTGCCCACGGCACCCTCCACCAGGGACCGACGAGACCGACCCGCACCACTCACACGCCTGACGCCGACGCCGACGCGGCGACGACCCTGCTCGCGCTCGCGGCCCGCGACGGCGACCCGGCGAAGGCCGATCTCTTCGTCCGCGCCCTGCACCGCGACGTCTGGCGGTACGTGGCCTACCTCAGCGCCGACCGTCAGGCGGCCGACGACCTCACCCAGGAGGTCTTCCTGCGCGCGATCGCCGCGCTGCCCCGGTTCCAGGGGCGTTCCTCGGCCCGTACCTGGCTGCTGTCGATAGCGCGCCGGACCGTGGTCGACAGCCTGCGGCATGCCGCCGCCCGCCCACGCCTCTCCGACCGCGACGACTGGCAGCGGGAGGCGGAGCACACGCAGCCGCAGGGGCTTCCCGGCTTCGAGGACGGCGTGGCCCTGGCCGAACTCCTGGCCGCCCTCCCGGCCGAGCGGAAGGACGCCTTCGTCCTCACCCAACTCCTGGGCCTGCCCTACGCCGAGGCCGCCGAGGCCATCGGCTGCCCCGTCGGCACGGTCCGTTCGCGTGTCGCCCGGGCCCGAACGTCACTGATCGCCCTGCTGCGGGGCGACGAGGACCCTCGGCCGTCGCCCGCCGACGCCGTGGGAACGGGGCCACGCAGGAGGTTCACGCGCGCGCCCGCCCTCGCCTGACGCTCCCCGTCCCGGGGTTGGGCGCCCAGGCGCCGGCCGTGTTCGATGGGTGTTGGGGGCGGAGCGTGCGCGCGGCGCGGGGTTGCCCCACCCGGTGGCGGCCGGGTGGGCGCTTCGCCGTCAGGGCAGCGGGGCCAGGGGGAGGTCGACGTACGACTCCGCGCCCTGCGGGGACGTGATCTCCAGGGCGGAGGGGACGGTGCTGTCGTCCGCGAAGAACGGGTCGTAGCTGTCGACGATCAGCTGGAGCCTACGGCCCGCGCGCAGGACGTAGTGCGCGGGCTGGAGGCGGAAGGTCACCGTGGTGGCGTCCTGGCCGGTGAGGGTGACGGGCGCGTGGGTGATGATCGTGGCCGCGCCCGTGGCCGGGTCGCAGTCCAGGAGGTAGGCGATGAAGGTCGCGTCCTGGGTCTGCGGCTTCACGGTGAACCGTGCTTCCAGGTCGCCCCGGACGCGCTGGGGACGGTCCAGCGGCTCGGTCGTCCAGACCGCGGCGACGTCCCGCTTGATGTCGGCGGTCTGGTAGACGTGCGGGAATCCCGCGCGCTCGGCCATGCCGGTCTGGATAAGCTTCGGGGCGACGACGATGCCGGTGTCCGGGCCCGCGGCCTGTACGGAGCGGATCCAGCCGGACTGCGGCAGGTCCTGCTCCATCGGCGCGTCCTGCCGGCCGGCGGGGACGGCGCCGAGGTGGAAGCGCTGCTTCGGCAGGGCGTAGCCCGCCCAGTCGGGGTGGGAGAGGTCGGACAGCAGGTTGTGCATGTACTCCGAGCGGATACCCAACTGCGGCTGCGTGCCGTCGCCCGCGGTGCCGCCGAGGTGGTGGTCCATCCAGCGGTAGGTCATCTCGGTCGGCTTGGCGATCAGGCCGAACAGGCCGGGGAGTTCGCCGTTTCCGTGGTCGCCGATCTGGACGAGCAGCGACTTGGGCCCGGTGAGGCCGGTGAACAGGTCGACGACGGCCGGCACGGAGAAGATCGTCTCGTGCCAGTACGTCGTCATCAGGACCGGGAGCGCGCGGTCGTTGTACGCGGTCAGGTGCTCCTTCGGCGACCGGAGCCGGGCGAACTCCCTGACCTCGTCGTCGATGGCATTGGCCCGGATCTTGGCGATGATGCCCTTGAACTCGCGCGAGCACCTCTCCTCGTCGAAGAGCTTCACGAGCGCCTCGAACGCCTTGATGTGCCGGGTGCCGTTCTCGTAGAGCGAGGCGAACAGGTCACCCCACGCGCTCGCGCCCGCAACGGCCTTGACCCGGGCGTCCGCCGCCGCGACGAGCAGGCTCGTACCGGCGCCGTAGGAGGCGCCGAAGAAGCCGATCCGGTTCGAGTCGACGCCCTCGACGCCGGACAGCCAGTTGATGATCTCGATGCCGTCGGCCACGTCCTGCGGGCCGGCGACGTCGATCTCGCCCTCGGAGCCGGCGAGGCCGCGCTGGCTGTACATCAGGACGGCGTACGTGCCGAGCGTCCAGCGCGGGATCATGCCGAGGTACGCCAGCCGGCCGAGGTCGTTCAGCGGGGCGGGCATGACGATGACGGGACAGGTCTGCCCGGACGCGAGGTTGCGGGGCACGGCGAGACCGGCGTCGAGACGGGTCCCGTCCGCCATGGGGATCCCGTGCTCCTCGTAGAGGAGGTTCTCCAGCGTCTCCTCGTAGGTGCCGGCCAGGCCCCACTGGTCGAGCCTGCCGATGCTGCGCGGCGCCGGGTTCAGCAGCGCGTCGCGGATCGCCTGGATCTTGGCGACGTCGTCGGCGCTGAACGCGAACGGGTTCTCCGGGGTTCCGTCTCACGTCATGGGGTGTCCGCCTTCCGTGGCATGGCATTCGTTCGGATGAGCCGTCGCATGCATGCTTGCCGGGTGCGGTCGCCCGGGGGCGGCAAACCGCCCCCATCACCTCAACAGGCGATATGGCGCCACCCAAACCCCAGGATCGGAAATTGGCGTGTTCCCCGCCCGATCCTCACCGGCGGGGGTGCTCCGGCGTTCCCGCCCTACCGAGCCGTCCGGTTCAGGAACGGGCCGGTGCCGCCCTCGGCGTCGGAGAGGAGGGCCGACCGGGCCCGGCGGACGGCCCGATCCGACGGCCGGGCCCGGCGGACGGCCGGATCCGACGGCCGGGCCCGGCGGACGGCCGGATCCGACGTCCGCCGGTGCGGAGGCCGCGTCCGGCTTCGGGAGGATGCGGAAGGCACGCTGTGCCGCCGCCGTCAGGGTTCGAGGCTCGGTTCAGGCCCCCGCCCGGCCGGTGTCGTACGCCCACATCGCGATCTCGACCCTGTTTCGGGCGCCGATTTTGGTCAGCAGGCTGGCGACGTGGGTCTTGGCGGTCGTCAAGCCGATGAACAGCTCGGCGGCGATCTCGGCGTTCGTGCGGCCACGGGCGACCAGCGTCAGCACCTCCTCCTCGCGTTCGGTGAGCGGCTCGATCGGTTGGGTCCGTCGGCTCGACGGTTCCCTGCCGGCGAGGGTGGCCAGCAGCCGCCGGGTGATGTTCGGCGCGATCAGGGCATCGCCGACGGCGGCGGCATGGACGGCCTGCACGAGCAGCGCCGGCCCGGCGTCCTTGAGCAGAAAGCCTCGGGCACCGGCCCGGAGCGCGCCGTGGACGTACTCGTCGAGGTCGAATGTCGTGATCACCACGACCGCGATCGGGTCCGGGACGCCCCGCCCTGCGAGGATCTTGGTCACCTCGATGCCGTCGAGCCCGGGCATCTGGATGTCGACCAGGCAGACGTCGGGGCGGAGCCGATGCGCCAGCTCGACGGCGGCATGACCGTCGGCGGCCTGGCCGACGACCTCGATGTCGGGCTGCGCGTCGAGGATCATCGACAGGCCGGTGCGCACCAGATCTTGGTCGTCGGCCACCAGCACGCGTACGGTCATCGGCGTACCTTCGTCGGGATTTCGGCGTCGACCGTCCACCCGCCCTCGGGCGCCGGACCGGCACGCAGCGTGCCGCCGAGCAGCTGCGCGCGCTCGGTCATCCCCAGCAGCCCGAAGCCGTGGTTCACCGACCGTGCGGGGTCGATCTGTCCGTCGTCGGTCACGCGTAGTCGCAGCCTTTCCGCGTCCTCTACGACCCGGATCTCCACACGCGAGGCGTTGCGGGCGTGCCGCAGGGCGTTGGTCAGCGCCTCTTGCGCCAGCCGGTAGACCGCCGCGTCGACCTGGGGCGGAAGTGCGTCCATGTCATCTGGCAACTGTACGTCGACGACCGGGACCGGGGCGCGTCGGGCGAGGGACAGCAGGTCGGCAACGCCGGGCTGGGGGGCGTACTCCGCCGGCGCTCCGTCGCGCAGCACCCGGACCATCGCCCGCATCTCCGCGAGCGTCCGCGACGCTTCCGCCTCGATGACCACCAGTGCCTCGAGCGCCGCTTCGGGTCGCTGCCCGGCCATCGCCCGGCCCGCCTGCGCCTGCACAGCGATCGCCGAGACGTGGTGGGCGACGATGTCGTGCAGCTCGCGCGCGAGGCCGACCCGCTCCTGGCTGCGGCTCTGGTCCAACGCCCGGCGCCAGCTCTCGGCGCGGTAGCGGAACGCCGCTCCGCCCGCCGCCGCCGCCACGAGGACGGCGAATCCGCCGATGACGTTGGCCGGCCCGGTGTAGTCGGCGAACGTACCGATCCCCGCAGCGACCGCCACCACCGCCAGCCCGATCAGGATCTCGCGCCCTGAGCCCCAGCGGACCAGCGCGTAGACGAGCACCAGGAAGTAGACCATCGTGTCGAGGCCCACGCTCGGGGCCCCGCCCAGCAGGCTCGCCAGTCCCAACGTCAGCGCGGTGCCGAAGGCCACCACGACACAGGCCAACGGGTGGGTACGCCGCCACAGCAGGACCGGCGCAAGTCCGACCGCCACGATCGTCGCAAACGGCCGCCAGGCGACGTCGTCCCGGAGGACTCCTTCGAGCAGCGCCGTCACCATCACCACCCCGACCAGCCCCCAGTCGCGCGACACCCGTTCAGGAGCGTCCTTGGCGCGGGGCTCGGCCCACAGCGAGGTCAGGGCGTTGGTGGTCACACACCCAGCCTAGGGGCCGCCGAGGCGTCGGGGACCGACCGAAAGAACGAGACGCGGCTTGTCCCAACGGCCGAGGCGGGTCCGGCCTCCACGCCGATGCGCCCGCCGCCGGGCTCGGCGATCGTGGGCCTACCAGTCCTCACCACGACAACGGAGCCTACGATGACAACGCTTCGACCCACCACGACCGCACTGGACAACCAGCGGATCCCGGTGAGAGCCAAGCTCGCCGCAGCGTGGACAAGCTTCATGTTCCTGTACGTCTACGTGGACATTCTCGCCTTCTTCAAGCCCGGCGTCATCCGTGACATCGAGGGCGGCGTCGTCTGGGAGTTCACCATCAGCCAGACGTTGTTGACCGCCTTCCTCGCGCTCATGGCGATCCCGATCCTCATGGTCGTGCTGTCGGTGACGCTGCCCGCCCGGGCGAACCGCATCACGAACCTCGTCGTGGCCTCGGTACAGGTCCCCTTCGCGGCATTCAACGCGGTGGGCGAGTCCTGGACGTACTTCTACGGCCTTGGCGTCGCACTGGAAATGATCGTTCTCGCCCTCATCCTGCGGTACGCCTGGACCTGGCCCCGCACCACACCGTCGGCGACCGGCGCGGACCGTGAAACCGCTCGCGCCCAGCAGCAAGCGTGAACCCAAGAGCAGTCCCCGCCCTCTTCGGGCTCCCGCGTCCGGCTCGGTGTCGTACGGCAGGCACGCCGCCGCCGGTGGGATCCGGGGATCACGCGGAGGCAGCCGGTGGTCTCGTCGGCGTCGGTCAGGGCCAACCAGGCGGCGACCGACCGGTGCGGGCGCAGCATTGATCCGGTCGTTGATGCCGTCCTGGTGCCACGGGAGCTCGACGGGACGGTCGGGCCACTTGAACTCCAGGAAGGTGTTCTCCACGGCGAGGTCCGGACCGGTGGTCTTCCGGACGGCGTGAAGGAGGGCTGGGGAGCGGACGGCGGCGCGTAGATCGCGTACGCCTCCTCCCGCTCGTGCCCCTCCGACGCCTCGGCCAGAGCCCGCGCTTCACGGAACAGGTCCGGCAGGACGCGGAGGATCGCCTCGTTCGAGGCGGTGTCCCGGAGCCGGTGCAGGCGGGTCGCCTCACGCCACAGCGGTGAGGCCGGCCTCGGCGTCCCGTCGAAGACCGGGGAGAGGTCGTAGCGAGGCCACCAGCACGGTACCCGGATGGACGCGGGCGCCAGGGGCGTCCGACGGATTCTTGCTATGGCCCAGTAACCACGGACACCGGGCGCCGTTTGGCATGCCATGAAGAAGATCATCTCTGTGGCCGCCCTGGCCCTCACGAGCCTCGCGCTGGCCGCTCCCGCCCACGCCGACAACGACAGCGACTTCGGTGCCGGCGTCAACGCCGCCAACAACTGGAACTTCAGCGCCGCCGCAGTCTGCTTCCAGGAGCTGGCGGTTGTCCCCGTCGGGGGTGCCTGGGACGGCAACACCGTCAACCACTGCACCAACGGCAACGTCCTCAACCACAGCAACGGCTGATCGCGCAGCAGCCATCTGTTTCGAGTCGGAACAGGGCGAGCGTTCCGAGAATGCCTCGAAGTCAGGCGTTATCAGTGCAGGTCAACCGGGTTGCCGGGATTGGTGATTCTGGCCTCTACGGTGATGGGGCGCCGGTAGGCAGGAACGGTCCGAGAAGGCCGTTCCGAGTTCGAGGTTCTCTTGCGCTGCAAGCCTGCTACCAGCGTCGTTACCCCCGCAGCCTCCGTCGCCGACGAGGTTTTCACCCCTGGCCACCTGGGTGGACTCACCGCGTGCCTACCGTTCGAGCTCGTCGACGCGGTGCTGGCGGAGACCAGAACGGTGCAGCGTCGGCTGCGGGTGCTGCCCTCGCGGGTCGGCGTGTACTTCCTGCTGGCGCTGGGACTCTTCCCGCACCTGGGCTATGCCATGGTCTGGAGCACGCTCGTCTCCGGCCCGGCCGGAGAGAGGCCACCCGCCCCCTCGGAGAAGGCTCTGCGTGACCTGTGACGGCGCCTTGGGCCTGCTCCGATGAAGGCTCTCTTCGAAGTGGTGGCCGGCCCCTTGGCCCAGCCGCGGACGCCCGGGACACGGTACCGGCGAGGGCGCACCGTCGCGTTCGACGGCTGTAGTTCATTCAAGGTGCCCGACCTGGAGCGCAACCGTGGGTGGCTGGGCAGGCCCCGGCTCCGGCTGGGGTGGGGCGGGTACCCCAAGCTGCGGCTGATGACGCTGATCGAGACCGGGAGCCGCGGGCTACTGGCGGCCGCTTTCGGACCGAAGGCCCGCGGTGCGTCCCACTACGCCAGGCAACTGCCGCGTCGGCTGCGGCCGGACATGCTGGTCCTGGCCGACCGCGGGTTCGACGATGGCAGGCTGCTGACCGAGATCGCCGAGACCGGAGCTCAGTTCCTGGTCCGCCTCACCTCCAGCCGGCGTCTTGCGCCTACGGACCGGTTGCCGGACGGGTGCTACCTGACTCGTATCCGCACGCTCACGGTCCGCGTCATCGAGGCCGACGTACGTGCGACCTGCGCCGACGGCACCACGCTGCGGGAGGGCTACCGACTTGTCACCACGCTGCTGGACCACGACGTGGACCCCGCGCCGGCCCTGGTCGAGCTCTACCGCGAACGCCGGGAGATCGAGACGGCCTACTACGCCTTACGCCACACCCTGCTGGAGGGACGGGTACTGCGCTCGGGGGACCCGCATGGTGTTGAACAGGAAATGTGGGCGCTGTGGACGCTCTACCAGGTCCTGCGGACCGTCATGGTCGACGCCGTCGAGTCGGTGCCCGGCACCGATCCCGACCGGGCCAGCTGCACCGTCGCCGTGGAGGCGGCACGCGACCAGGTCGTCGGCGCGCGCGAGGTCCTGGACAGCGACGGTGGCCTCGTCGGTGGCATCGGACGGGCACAGCTTGCCCATCTCCTGCCCGCCCGACGCCCACGAATCAGCTCCCGGAAGGTCAAGGCGCCACTGTCCCGGTACGCCAGGACCGAGGACGGAAGACCACTGGCCAGCACGGACATCAGATCCGTGACCATCACCGTCCACGCCGTACGCCCGCTCACCCCCGCCTTCGTCTCCCGCCGGCACCCCTACCCTCGTCCGTCCCGACCGGTCGTCCTGCGCCCGCCCTCCTACGTCGAGCGTGCCTTCGCCTTCCTCAGACGCCACCCAGGGCGTCCCTGGAGCGCCAAGGTGGCGTACTGGGCACGACAGGGGCGGGTCACCAGGAGCAGTCTCCAAGATCCCCGGCGTCGTCACCCGCGATCAGCTCTGCGTCTCCTCGCGGCGTCCAATAGCGGCCGCATCGGGTACGACGAGCAGCTTGCCGGTGGTACGCCGAGCCTCCAGATCGCTGTGGGCCTGGGCGGCCTCGGACAATGCGTAGCGGTCCGTTACGGTGACCTCAAGCGCCTTGGAGCGCACCCACTCGAACACATCGGCGGCCCGTCGGAGCAGTTCGGACCGATCGGCGATGAAGTCCCCGAGGCTGGGCCGGATCAGGGTCAGCGAACCGCCGTGGGCGAGCCGAATCGGATCAAACGGCGGCACGGCACCACTTGCCGCGCCGAAGAGCACGAGATGGCCGCGGGTTCGCAGGCTGGCGAGGCTCGCATCGAAGGTGTGCGCGCCGACGCCGTCGAAGACAACCGGCAGTCCCTGACCGCCGTTGAGCCGCCTCACCTCGGCTGCGAGATCGTCGACTGCGGAGGAAAGGATCACCTCAGCGGCCCCGGCACGCTTCGCCAGCTCGGCCTTCGCCGTGGTCGACGTCGTGCCGATCACCCTGCCGCCGAGATGGGTGATGAGCTGGGTCAAAAGCAGCCCCATGCCACCAGCAGCCGCATGCACGAGCACCGTGTCGCCCCCCTGAACCGGGTAGGCGTCCTTGACGAGATAGTGCGCGGTCATGCCTTGGAGGAGCACGGCGGCGGCTGTCTCGAAGCCGATATCGTCGGGCAGCGGCACCAGCCGGGAGGAGTCCACGACGGCCCGCTCGGCATACGTGCCGGGAATCTCCACCCAACCGACCCGGTCCCCGACCGCGACGTCGGTGACGCCGGGTCCAACTTCGACGACCGTGCCGGCGCCCTCAGCGCCCGGGGTGAAGGGCAGTGGGAGGCTGTACCGCCCCTCGCGGTGGTAGACGTCGAGGAAGTTGACCCCGGATGCGGCGACCTCCACGACCGCCTCGCCCGGACCCGGCCGCGGCTGGTCCACCTCGGCCTCCTGTAGCACCTCGGGACCGCCCACTTCGTACACCTGGATCGCTCGCATGTCCCCCACCAACCCCGTTGATGGCGATCCGATTCCCGGCAAGCCGACCAGCCCGCCGCCCCCGCCGGGAATTGAGATGCACCACCCGCCGCTTCCGCACCGCCGTACGGCCGCCCACCAACCGCGGATACGCAGTCCGCTCGATCGAAGTCATCCCCACGCCCCGCAAGATCCGGCAGCCTCGCGCCGCGTCGTGCCGCACGAGATCACGCCGCGAGGCAGAAGGCCCTTATCCACGACAGCCCAACGCATGACGTGGTAAACCACCGGCTCAACCCAAGATCAAGTTCTGGCGGGTTTCTGCCGTATCTGGGTCACACCCCTAACTTCGCGGCATTGAGCGTTCCGACTCGTCCCCCCAAGGGGTTGCCTGCTGTGTTCAACCCGGATGCCGGAATGGGTGATGTCCGCTGCGGTACTGGTGGAGCCTGGGTAGTCAGGGACGATCCGAGAAGATCGTTTCGAGTCCGAGGTTCCATTGCGGGGCCAGTCTGCTACTGCTCCTGACGGCGTTGGTGTCTTCACGCCCGGCCATCTGGGCGGGCTCACCACCTACCTTCCGTTCGAGCTCGTCGACGCGGTGCCGGCGGAGACCGGAGCGGTGCAGCGCCGGCTGCGGGCGCTGGCGTCGCGGGTCGGTGTGTACTTCCCCCTGGCCCTGGGCCTGTTCCCGCATCCGGGTTACGCCAAGGTCCCTGGCCCGTCCCGTACTCCCGAGACGTGCTACCGGAACTGGCGCACCGTCACTTTCGACGGGTGCAGCTCGTTCAGTGTGCCCGACAGGGAACGCAACCGCCGATGGCTGGGCAGGGCGAAGGTCTCTCTTGAGATCGGCCGGTTACCCCACGCTCCGGCTGGTGACGCTGGTCGAGACGGGCATCCGTGGTCTGCTCGGTGCCGTTTTCGGACCCAAGTCTCACGGCGAGGCCCACCCTACGTGACCCGCGTCCGCGGTCGCCCGGTCCGCGTGGTCGAGGCAGACGTGACAGCGACCTGCGCCGAGGGCATCACCCTGAGAGAGGGGTACCGCCTGGTCAGGCCCCTGCTGGCCTCCGACCGGGATCCAGCACCGACCCTGGTGGAGCTCTACCTCGAACGCTGGGAGATCGAGACTGCCTACTACGCCCTGCGCCACACGCCACTCAAGGGAAGGGTACGGCGCTCCAGGGACCCGTACGGCATTGAGCAGGAGATGTGGGCCGCTGCTGACACTCCACCAACTCCTGCGGGACAGTGCTCGTCGACGCCGTTGAGTCGGTGCCCGGCACCGATCCCGACCGGGCCGGCCGGCTTCACCGTCGCTTTGGAGTCGGCCCGCGACCAGGTCGTCGGCGCACGTGCGGATACGGGCAGGCAGACCGGTCTCGTCGGCGGGACAGGCCGGGCAGTCCTTGCCCATCTCCTTTCCGGGTGCCCGTGGCTCGGGTCGGTCACGCCAAGTTGGTGGTCACTGGCTCCGATCTCCAGGCGTGAACGGACCGGTCGCGGGGGCTACACACTTGTCGACGATGGTCTCCTCGCCGGCTGCCGAGCCCTCCAGGCAGAGCCGCCCGCCCTTCTCGCGCAGGTCGATGAAGAACCTCGTGGTCGCACCGGACTGCTTCAGGTCGTGGATGCGCTCGTCGACGTAGCCGAGGTCGTTCAGAATCGTCCTGACCTTCGCGGGGGTGGGATCCGCCAGATCCCAGAGGGCCTGGGCTATGCGCTCCTCGTGAAAGTTGCTGGCGCACCAGTCGCGCGCGTTCAGCTCAAACTCCGGCCCCACCGTGGGCTCGATCGGCAGGACCATGTCGTCCGGCACCTCCTCGCCGGGCGGGGCCGGTGCCGGTGTCGGCGGCCCCACGGGCGGGGCGCCCGCAGGGGGGCACGACTGCTCGATGTGCTCCTGGATCTCCGCGAGGCTCGGACCAGACTGCCGGCTTCCTACGCCCTCTGCGCGCACGGCCTGCTCTCCGCCGATGCCGGTGGTCGTCTTCGCGGTGCCGCACGCACCAAGTACCACAACAGCGAAGGCCGTCATGGCCAGGGCGAGCCGCGGCCGGCGCGAGGAGCGGGCGAACATGCTGGTCGAGGAAGGGATTCGTCTCATGTGCACAGCCTCTGATCAAGCCGCTCCCTGCGCGTGAGTACGCATACTCACTTGGGCCGGGACAGGCACTCAACCCTGCTGACTGGTGCCGGCGTAGCCACATCGGGGGGCCAACTGCAGCCCCGAACATCACTTGGGTATTCACCGAATGAACGCGCTGGCTGTTCACTGAGCGAACGTGCGGACGCACCACCCGGGCAGTCCCCGCGTCACCGGCCCCTTGGCCGGAACGCGGGCGGCGCGGCTCTGGACGTGACGGCGACGGAAACGGGCTGATCCTTCCCTGGCGACTTGCTGCGGAGGGGCTTCTGACCTGCCGGGTCCGGCAGGGTTTCAAGCGCCAGGTGAGGACTTCGCCTCGCCGCCGATCCCGTCCAGGGCCAGGGTGTACGCGTCGCCGTCCGCGCGGAGCCGCAGCCCCGTCACCGGTGGCGCTCCCAGACCGTCCAGCTCGTACCCGTACGCGGTGGCGATGCGCCCGGTGCTCACCTCGCCGTCGGGCAGCGTCGCCGTGATCTCCATCGTCCGGACCACCGTGCCGTCGCCGGTGAACTCCGCCCGGACGAAGGCACTGTCGAAGACCAGCTCCTCGCATCTGTGGGCGAGGCCCAGGTCGCACGGTTGGATGGTGACGCGGCCGGAGGTTCACCCTCCAAGGCTGTGAGCAATTCGCTTTGGCGCATGCCAGTAAAACCCTCATCGGAGTTGGGGCGCGGGGTCATGGGGTGAGCACGGTGAACGCCACCGGGCATGCGATGCCTGCCGGGTGGCAGTCGCATGTGATCACGAACCCACGTGGTGCGTCAGATCACCGGGCGAGTCAGCGGAGCCTGAAAGAAGACGAACCGGCGATCGCGAGGGTCCCGGCGTACGACCCACTTGCCCGGGTGGGCGCCGCCGCGGGTGGAGCGTTCGCCGCGATAGGGGCCGAGCACATCCGCGTCGTCGTACCAAAGGCCACGGATCTTCACCCCATGCCGCCGGTCGATGCGGATGTGGCGCGCGGCCAGGAGTTCAGAACAGCTCCGCCGAGGGGATGTCCGTGGCGAAGCCGGTCTGCGCGAACGACGCGGCGAACAGCGTACTCGGGCTGTGCCAGCCATCGGGGTCCCAGCCGGGTGCGAACTCCCCCAGCGCGCGGCGCCGGGAAGCTGCTCGAACAACAGCTGGCGGATGACCGCTGAGCTCTCCGGTCAGCAGCTCACATTCGATCAGCAGACGGAGAACGCCCGCCGACTCGAGCCGGTCATCGACCGCATTGCCGCGAGATGGCCAGGCGCGGTGGTGCCGGCGGCTCTGGCCGCGCGTGTGCCGGTCCGAAGCCGAGTGTCAGTCGAACCACACCACAAGCCGAACGTATTCAGCGCCGTGCCGGGCGGCAAGAGTGCGCATAACCGTCCAGATCGGGGACCAGTGCGCCTCGGGGACGGCCTGACGGCGAGTGAGGCGTTCAACTCGAAAGAGCCGGTCTCCGTCGGACCATTCGGTTCCCTCCGCGCAATGTTGTCCGGGGCAGAGGGCCTCACGGCCTTCGAGTCCCGACACCTGGGCGAAGCGGCCGTCGTGGTTGCCTCGTGCGTGAAAGCGCCAGTCATCCCCTGACGCCTGGCGTATGTACTCGTGGACGTAGGGGTCCACGTCCTCAGCGGCCTTGTCCCAATCAGCCCCTTCCAGTTCGGCCCAGCTGATCCATGAGGGGGATCGTCCGCCGAGTTCCTCGACGAGCTGGGCCACACGGTTGGACACGTCATCGGGCAGCCCTCGGTCTGCAGCGAGGGGCTCGAAGCTGCTGTCGCGTACTCCGAAGAGGCAGCCGAAGGCGCTGTAGTCGCGCCGGTCATAGAGATGGTCCAAGTCCATGGCGGGATGCCAGAGAGAGTCCGTCTCGTCGAAATCGACGCGATAGTCGCGCTTGCACTCGATGTAACCGCTGATGTCTGTGCCCACGGACGGATTGTGCAGGAGATGCACGAAGCGAGCGAACGGATTCACGATGCGCAGGTTCAGAGCGTGAGCACGGGGCGAGTGGATCCGAGGTGATGGTGCAACGGATCCTGGACGCCGATGCGCCTGGCCCGCTCGGAGCTGGCGCCGCATCCAGCACGCCGCGCACTGGGCGGGGATCGCCATCGCACGAATGGCTGTCGAAAGCGGGACCCAGGAACCACGACGCTGACTCACTGTCCCGGTCGGTTGCCAACGGTCATGTCGGCCTGTCGAGATCTCCAGAAGTCCTGTACGCCTCGCATTCCAGGGTGCACGCCATGTGCAACGAGCAACGGTCCACGTTCACCATCGACGACCCCAGGGCGTTTCCTCCAGGCCGGTGACGCGCCCGCGTTCTCCGAGGTCATGGCCCAGTTACGGGTGCCGCGGCCGATCGGCCGGCCCCGCACCACCCCGGATGTGGTCCTGGCCGATAAGGCCTACTCGTCCCGCGCATTCCGGACCCATCCGCGACAACGGGGGATCAGGGCGGTGATCCCGCAACCCGCCGACCAGGCCGCGAACCGCAAGCGACCCGGCCGGCTCGGTGGCCGTCCGCCGACCTTCGACCGCGAGGTTTACAAGCGGCGCAACACCGTCGAGCGGTGCATCAACAAGCTCAAGCAGTGCCGCAGCCTGGCGACCCGCTACGACAAGACCGCCACCATGTACCTCTTGCCGGACTCCACATCGCCGCCATCTTTATCTGGTCAGCCAGGTGACTCCACCCGGGCTGCCTAGGCCGGTTCGTTTGGATCACTTCCGCTGGTCGAGGTTGTCGTTGATGATGTCCGTGTGACTCACCGCATCAGCGCTCTGATCTCGGCCTTCGGCGTCCTTGCAAGCATGATGCTGCTCGTTCTTGCCGTTCGTGAATACCGCTCTGGGGCGTCGGTCCTCTGGCTCGTGGCTGGAGCCCTGATCTTCCTCAGCGCTTCGTACACGCTCGTTAGGGACGCGCGGCGGCTCCGCACTGGGGCGACCGCCTGACAGTGACGCCGTTCCGGCCAGCCCCGCCGGTCGTTGTTCGTGCGTGCTGTTGACTGACGCGCAGTGGGCGCGAATCGAGCCGCTACTCCCAGATCGGACGCCGCGGCGGGGTGGCCGATGGCGGGATCACCGTGAGGTGATCGATGCGATCGCTTGGAAGTTCCAGACGGGATCGCAGTGGGTCCACCTGCCCGAGAAGTACGGCAACTGGCGAGGCGTCTATAACCGGCTGCGAATGTGGGCCATCGTCGGCACCTGGGAGCGGGTCTTCACCACGCTCATCGCGCAGGCAGACGCCGACGAAGACCTCACCTGGGCCGTCTCGGTGGACTCCACCATCGTGCGCGCACACCAGCACGCGGCCGGGGCCCGCAAAAAGGGGCCCCAGCCGGCGAACCGGAAGACCACGCCATCGGCCGGTCCCGCGGCGGATTGACCACAAAGATCCATCTCGCGTCCGATGCCCACTGCCGGCCTCTGGCGTTCTACCTCACAGCCGGACAGACCGGCGACGCGCCTGCCTTCCCGCATGTGATGGCTCGCCTGCGCGTTCCGCGTCGACGAGGACGGCCCCGCACCAGGCCGGACGTGGTCCTGGCCGACAAGGCGTACTCCTCCCGCGCGATTCGCGAGCATCTCCGCAAGCGCGGGATCCGCGCGGTGATCCCCGTTCCAGCCGATCAACGTGGTCACCGAAGTCGTCGCGCTAGCCGCGGCGACAGGCCACCAGCCTTCGACCGCGAGGCATACAAACAGCGCAACACCGTCGAACGCTGCATCAACCGCTTGAAACAGTGGCGAGGTATCGCCACCCGCTACGAGAAGACCGCGACCATCTACCTGGCCGGACTTCACATCGCGGGCATCTTTCTTTGGTCCGCCAGGCCCACGGCTCAGGAGCAGGAGCGAACCGCATCGTCCCAGGCGCCGGGACTGCGGTAGTGGTTCTTGTGCCCCGCGGTGAGTACGTGGCGCAGTTCGGCAAGGTGCTGGGTGTCCACGGGGAGTTCCAGCCGGTCGAGCAGAGCCAGTGCGGCAGCCGGTTCCAGGTCGCCGTAGACGTCGTGGAAGCTCGTTAGGAGGCCGCGGAAGACGGCCAGGTGCAGGACGGGAAGCCGCATGGCGGTGCGGTACGTCAGTTCCTTCACCGTCCAGCGCACCGGGCCTGAGCACTCCAGGACCCGACGGGCTCGGCAGAGCAGGCCTTCCGATGCCTCGGCGACCACGCGGTCGATGTCGTTGCCGAGGGTCTCGGCGAAGGCCGTCGCGGACGTGGTGGGGTCCTCGAACCAGTCCACCCACAGCGAGTAGGTGACGGCCTCGGTGTCCCGGTCCGCCTCCAGCCGTTGACGGTAGCCGTCCCATAGCACGTCGGCCGGCAGCGGACCCTCCGCATCCTCGTTCGCGAACCGGATCTCGCACGTGACCCAGTACTCGTCGAGGAGGTCCAGCAGCCCGAAGGCCAGCCGCAGTTGGTCGGCCGCGTCCAGGTCTTCGACAAACACATCACCGGCCCAGGAGTGCGCTACCTGATTGGCGGTGAGCAACGCGTCCGGCTTCTCGTTGCTCACCCACCCGTCGCGCACCTGGCTGACGCCCTGATCAGCCAGCCACCGCCGCGCTGCCTCCTCGGCTTGCATCTCCACTCGGGAAGTATGACAAGCCTCGCAAGATCCAAACGAAACGGCCTAGACCCATCCCTCGTCGAGGTAAACCGTCCAGCTGTCTCCCACTGCCCTGTGCAGTTCAACCAGAGCCGCAACGTCGGCGATGGCTGCCGGGGCGTCGGACAGCCGCAACGGGGAGTCCGGGACGCTGTTGCGGGTGTAGACCGGCAGCTCACCGTTGCAGTTGAAGGCGTGAAGCGATGGGGGAGCATCGTTGAACCATGCGGGACAGTTCTCCTCGGCCCATGCAGCCGCGGCATCGACACGATCCACGTGCACCAGTAGATGCTCAGGAGCAGGCCCGCCACTGAACTGCACGAGAAAGCCCTGAGCGTCCACAGCCCACCAATCCCACATGAATCCAGGTCGGGGGTTCCGCAGGATTGTCGTCATGCCGTCACCGTATCCAGGCCGGACAACACCGTTGCAGGTGATCCGAAGGAAACGGCCTAGTCCTCACCACCGCCGGCGCCGCCTGGTGCACCGCCGTCACCACCCCCACCGACAGCGCCCCCATCAACCGCGCACGGCCCTGGAAGCAGTACGGCGAGAAGTTCGAACGCGCTCTGCGTGAACCTCGGCCTTCCCGACGCTCAACCGGCCCTGTGTGCCTACACCCACACCACCCCGATCGGACGTATCACCGACCCGGACGACCCCTGGGACGAGTAGGAATCGTCGCCGACCGCCCAACCGTCGCGCGCCGTGGAAGGGTCATCTGAGGCGTATGCAGTCCGTACGGCCAGCGCAGCTCATCGGTGTTATTTCCTCAGACTGTCCAACAGGCTGCATCGCTGCTCAGGGTCGTCACGGACCTGCTTCGACTCCCATCCGTTCCATCCACTCGCGCACGGTTGCTGCTCGCTCAAGACGTAGTGCGTTGCCTCCGCGGCGAGGTGCTCTCGGAGCCAGTCGGCCGGGAGCCGCTGGCTGAAGTTGTGCATCGCGGCCTCCTGGGCCAGGTCCAGGAGATGAGCTGTGTCGACGGCTCGGACGGTGTGGGGAAGGGACGGGGTCATATCGCGATGACGCCAAGACAGGGGCGATGTCGCCTGAACGAGTGATGGCAGTGGTCAGGATGTCCTGTCGCATGGACCTTGTCTGTGGATCTTGCATCCGGGCCCCGGGGACACTGGATAGGTGTCGCTGCATGCGGAGCGCCGGGCCCGAGGCGGCCGTTCAGCGGATGCCCCGGAACCCGGACCCGAGACCACGCCTTCGAGGCTGGCTCCCAGCGCGCGGTCCAGGTACGCCCGGCGTTGTCGTGGTCGTGGAAGGCTCCGTCTCCTCGGTGTCGACAGGCAGGCCCGGGCGCCGACGGGCTGTGACTGTCGCAGTCCTCACTGCGGCCGGCGCTTCCCCCACCCCGGTCGATCTGGGCGAGTGCAGCGGCCAGGGTGTCGATCGCGATCAAGGCATCGCCGGCGGACATTCCGCAGCACAGGACATCAGTAGCTGTCGTAGCTGGGCTTGCCGTTCGGCCGGTAGACGCCGACGACGGTGCCGCCCTTCGTCGTCGAGACGCTGACCGGCTCCAGCGCCGTAGGGATCGCGCCGTCGGCGAACAGCCGCTTGCCGGTGCCGATGATCACCGGGTGGATGGTCAGCCGGTACTCGTCGACGAGGTCGTGCTGCATGAGGGTCTGGGCGAGGTCGCCGCTGCCGACAACGTTGATGTTGCCGCCGTCGGACGCCTTCAGCGTACGTACGGCATCGACGGTGTCGCCCTCCAGCAGCGTGGAGTTCTGCCACTGGACGGACGTCAGGGTCCGAGACGCCACGTACTTGTGCATGCTGTTCATCCGCTCGGTGAACGGGTTGTCAGGATCGGCGGTCGGCCAGTACGACGCGAAGATCTCGTACGTCTTGCGGCCGAGCAGCATCGCGTCGGCGCGCTCATACCAACCGGCAACCGCCGCGCCGACCTCGTCGTCGTCCACCGGTTTCTGCCAGCCGCCGTGCTTGAAGCCGCTTTCCACGTCCTCGTCCGGACCGCCCGGCGCCTGCATGACGCCGTCCAGCGTCAGGAACGTACAAACGATGATCTTGCGCATGGTGTGCTCCCTTTGTTGACGGGTAGACCACACAACCGCCGGAAACTCATCGGCGCCACTTCCGTGGCACAGCCCTACGGTGTCTCACCGCGATGGCGGATCCGACGTCCATCCGACCTCGGGCATGCGCGCCGGCATCGGTCGTCCGGCGCGTTCGGCGTGGGCCCGCAGGATCCACGCCAAAGGATGCTGCTGACGGTAGTCCCGGCCGCGGCGCCAGTCAGGAGACGAAATGCGCACCACCCCGGAGAGCGACGACCAGGCCCCAGACCTGGGCATGAACGAGAGACCGAAACGGTGGGAGCCTGCCGGGGCCCTTCCTCCCCGGGCACACCGTACGTCCTGGGCCCGCCGAGGGTGGCTCCTCCTGGGCGTCTGCCTGATCACGGGCGTGTTCGGTCCGGGCAACACAGTGGCCGCCGCCGGCACCGGGTCTTCGGCGCGGCCCTGCGACACGGTGCCGACCGGCACCGGCGTCCAGGACTACTTTCTGGATTTCACGGTGCCGCCCGGCCTGATGCCGGACCCTCGGTTCGACGGGCGTGCGGCGAGGATCCACGTACACCGTGTCCGGCCGGTGTACTCCCACGGCAAATGCTCAAGCGTGCCCAACAGGGCCGCGGTGATGGTCCACGGCGCCACCATCACCGGGCCGGCTGTGTTCGACGTGCGACACCGTGCCCCTGGCGGCGGTTCTCTCAGCGCGCAGAGGGCCCTCGCAGGGGCGGGGATCGACACCTTCGCCCCGAGTCTGCTCGGCTTCGGCCGCTCCACACGGTTTGAGGACGGTCTTGACGATCCCGGCAACGCGAGCCTGCGGCCCTATCTGCCGGACTGCAGCTGTCCCCATCCCGAGGGGTGTGACCGGACCGAGGTCCCGTTCTTCCCCCTTGACCAGCAGGGATCACTGCTCCTGAACAACCCGCTCGACGGGCAGCGGCGCGCACACTCCAGCAACTTTCGCTTCGCGCGCGTCGACACCTTCGTCCGTGACATCCGCCAGGTCATCGACGACGCGATCGCCCGCGCGAAGCCGGCGGACGGCAAGGTCACCCTGCTCGGCTGGTCGTTCGGCGGCCAGCTCGTCGCCCGGACGCTGTATGCGGCCAACCCGGTGCTTCCCGACAGTGCCGCCGTCATCGCGAAGGTTAACCGCGCCGTGTTCCAGTCGTCGGCCTTCGGCAACCCGACCGAGGAGGTGACGCCCCCCGCGGGCTTTACGTCCTTCCCGCTCAGGCTCGGCACCCAGGAGGGATCCAACGGGACGTGGGCGATGCCGCCCGGGCGTGATGCCGCCTGCACCGGCCACATCGTCGCGAATAGTCAAAGTCAGCTGTGGACGCAGCTCATGGAGGAGGACGGCCTGGGGAGCACCTGGGGCGGAGACGAGCCCGAACACCCGACCGGCCTCGTCCGCGCGCCGAGTTTCTCCAGCTACGGCTGGAACACCACTGTCGCGCGGCAGCTGACCACACCCGCACTCGTCATCCACGGTCTTGACGACACTCAACCACTCGCGGCGCCGAGCAACCAGACCGCCATCTACGACAACCTCCTGGTGACGAACAAGGTGCTGGTACAGGTCCAGTGCGCGAGCCACGCGCTGCTCTTGGAGGGATGCTCCGGCCCACGGTGCACACCGCAAGCGGGAACGCCCTACGGCGGCCGCCCGGGCCGCCCCTGGTCTGGTCCCCATGCCACGTACCAGGCAGCGCTGATCGAGTGGATCACGAACGGGACCTTCGACGGCGCCGCGAACGGACACTTCATCGTCAACGAGAGCGGCGTGGCAAACCCGGTCGGTACGACGGGCAACTCCGGGGCCTGAGCGTCCGCCGCTGAGCCGTTCATTCCGGCGGGACGCGCTCGAATCGGCTCCCCGTCCGACTGCAAGTGCGCCGTGTGCCGGGCGGACGTCCCCGTCCAGCTCGGCCGCCGGGGTACGGAAGTCGATCGCGCCCTCGGAGAATCCGAAACAGACGCCACCATAGATCGTGACAGGGCGTCACCCAGCCGTGCCGTGGTGATAGGCGACGACCCGCGGTGGTCAGCCAGCTCTGGGTCGCGGGAAGGTGCTGTGCCGTGCTGCGCGGGCACGTGATCCATCAGGGCACGGATCAGGGCGAGACAGGCATAAGGGTGGTGGTCGGCGTGGTTGCCGTCGAGTTCGCCGAGCAGGCCCAGCGGCTTGTCGACCTTCCATGGCGATTCCGCGCCGACGGCCCGCAGTTCGTCGAGGAGGTCCTGGCTGATGTACTGAGCCGGCTTCAGCTCCTGTGCGGGCACGGGAATGTGCGGGAGTTCGGAGGACCTGGGAAGGGCGCCGATCCGCTCGAGGTCCCACTTACGTACAAGGGCACGCGCGGCAGTCACGTAACTGTGCAGGTCCTTTGCGCCCTCGAAGCGGTACACGGTGCTGGTGACACCGCGCCGCCATCCTTCCGGTCTGCGGCCGGCGCCGGCGGGCCCGACGGTGCGGGTCGCGGGCTCCCGGTCCAGCAGCGGACCTGTCCACGGCGCCAACCTGGTTCGCGCCCGACCGAATGACGCGAACCTCACCAAAGCCAACCTGACGGATGCCGAGCTGTGCGGAGACGAACCCGGAAGTGAAAGCGCGCTCGCGACCTCACGGCGATAATTGCGCCATGATGCGCATTCGCAACGACCATTCCATGCGAACGCGACCTGATGAAGTGTCGGGAAAGTCGGCATCGAGTCAGCGTCGGCACCGCACGGAACCGCCGCCCCGCCGCCGCGAACCGCCAAGATCAACAACTCGCAGCACCTGATCTGACCTGCACAAACCCTGCTCAACGGCTTGCCAGCCAATCTCACCAGGAGATATCCATGAGGATGTTGATCAACGTTCCGGAGACCGTCGTCGCCGATGCGCTGCGGGGGATGGCCGCGGCGCATCCCGAGTTGACCGTGGACGTCGAGCGGCGTGTCGTGGTGCGGCGGGACGCGCCCGTGGCGGGCAAGGTGGCGCTGGTGTCCGGGGGCGGGTCCGGGCACGAGCCCTTGCACGGGGGGTTCGTGGGGCCCGGGATGCTGGCGGCCGCCTGTCCGGGCGAGGTGTTCACCTCGCCCGTGCCCGATCAGATGGTCCGTGCCGCCGCCGCGGTCGACAGTGGGGCCGGAGTGCTGTTCGTCGTCAAGAACTACACCGGTGACGTGCTGAACTTCGAGATGGCCGCCGAGCTCGCCGAGGACGAGGGCATCCAGGTCGCCAAGGTCCTCGTCGACGACGACGTGGCGGTGACGGACAGTCTGTACACGGCGGGGCGGCGCGGCACCGGGGGCACCCTCTTCGTCGAGAAGATCGCCGGTGCGGCTGCCGAGGAGGGCGCCCCGCTGGAGCGGGTGGAGTCGATCGCCCGCCGGGTGAACGAGCGGTCCCGGTCCTTCGGGGTGGCCCTGAGCGCCTGCACGACCCCCGCCAAGGGCAGTCCGACCTTCGATCTCCCCGAGGGGGAGCTGGAGTTGGGGATCGGCATCCACGGGGAGCCGGGCCGGGAGCGGCGGGCCATGATGACCTCGCGGGAGATCGCCGACTTCGCCGTCCACGCCGTCGTGGACGACCTGCGCCCGTCCGGTCCGGTCATCGCCCTCGTCAACGGCATGGGCGCCACCCCCCTCCTGGAGCTGTACGGGTTCAATGCCGAGGTGCAGCGCGTGCTCGCCGAGCGGCAGGTGCCGGTGGCCCGGACGCTCGTCGGGAACTACGTGACCTCGCTCGACATGGCGGGCTGCTCGGTGACCCTGTGCGAGGTCGACGAGGAGCTGCTGCGTCTGTGGGACGCTCCGGTGCAGACGCCCGCCCTGCGCTGGGGCCGGTGAGACGGGGATGGGGACGGGGAGCGACGACGTGACGGAGACCTTCGGCGCCGCATTCCTGGTGCGCTGGCTGGCCGCGGTGGCCGAGGACGTCGACCGGGAGGCCGACCGGCTCACCGAGCTGGATTCGGCGATCGGCGACGCCGACCACGGCGCCAATCTGAAGCGGGGCTTCGCCGCCGTGACGGAGGCTCTGGCCAAGGAGCCGCCGGGGAGCCCGGGCGCCGTGCTCACCGCCGCGGGGCGGCAGCTCATCTCGACGGTCGGCGGCGCTTCGGGGCCCCTCTACGGGACGCTGCTCCGGCGCGCCGGGAAGACCCTGGGCGAGGAGCCCGAGGTCGGCCGGAAGCGGCTGGCGGAGGCGCTCGACGCAGGCGTGGCGGCCGTGTCGCAGCTGGGCGGTGCCCAGGTGGGCGACAAGACGATGCTGGACGCGCTCGTACCGGCCGTGGAGGCGCTGCGGAGCTCGTACGAGGAGGCCCGCACCGCCGCCGAGGAGGGCGCCCTCGCGACCGTACCGCTCCAGGCGCGCAAGGGCAGGGCCAGTTATCTCGGCGAGCGGTCGATCGGGCACCAGGATCCGGGCGCGACCTCGTCGGCGCTGCTGTTCGCCGCGCTCGCCGACACCGCGCGCGCGGAGGGGGCGCGATGAGCCCCGCGACCGGAGGGGCGGAGATCCCTGCTCCGGCGAGCCCGGTCCTTGTCCCCGCGCCCGTCGGCATCGTGCTCGTCTCGCACAGCGCGGCGGTCGCCACGGCGGTGGCCGAGCTGGCCCGGGGACTCGCCGGTGGTGGCGACCTGGCGCCCGTCCTGCCCGCGGGCGGGACGCCGGACGGGGGGCTCGGGACGAGTGCCGAGCTGATCTGCGAGGCGGCGAAGGCGGTCGACCGAGGGGCCGGGGTGGCGCTCCTGGTCGACCTGGGCAGTGCGGTCCTCACCGTGAAGGCGCTGCTCGCCGAGGGCGACGAACTGCCCGAGGGCTGCCGCCTGGTGGACGCGCCGTTCGTGGAGGGCGCGGTCGCCGCGCTGGTGACGGCGAGCGCCGGCGGGGACCTCGACGCGGTGGTGGCCGCGGCCTCGGAGGCATACGGCTACCGCAAGGAGTGAGGGCCGGAGGCGTGAGCGTGGAGTGACCGAGGCGCCGCGCCGGGTGACGACCGTGATGCGATCCAGCAGGCCGGCACTGGGATGTTGTCGCAGGGCCTTCGAGTACGGCAGACCGGCGCGATGCCGGTGCCGGTGCGATGCCGGTGCCGGTTTGCGGTGCCGGTGCGATGCCGGTGCGATGCCGGTGCCGGTTTGCGGTGCCGGTTTGCGGTGCCGGTGCCGGTTTGCGGTGCCGGTGCGATGCCGGTGCCGGTTTGCGGTGCCGGTTTGCGGTGCCGGCGCCGCACCGGTGTCGCGCCAATGCGGTACCAGTGCCGTGCCAGTGCCGTGGCAGTGCCACCTCAGTGCCACCTCAGTGCTGCGCCGGTGCCGCGTCAGCGCCGTACCCGGGGCGGCCCTCGCCGCGGGACGCCTCCGAGGGGCTGGACGCGTGGGCCGGGATCCCGGGGTCTCCTTCGTACCGAGCCCGCAGGCTACCGAGTAGTAGATATCACTCCCGGATTCTTCTGCAACTAGTTGCAGAAGGCGCGAGGGGTCGCCTAGAACTGAGGTCGACGACCCCTGCGGTCGACGACCGCTGCGCGAGGAGGCGCCCCCATGACCCCGTACCCGCACCTGCTGAGCCCGCTCGACCTCGGCTTCACCACCCTGCCCAACCGGGTGATCATGGGGTCGATGCACGTCGGCCTGGAGGAGACCGAGCACGGTTTCGAGCGCATGGCCGCCTTCTACGCGGAGCGTGCCCGGGGCGGCGTCGGCCTCATCGTCACCGGCGGCATCGCGCCCAACGAGGCCGGCCGGCCCTGGGACGGCGGCGCCAAGCTGACCACCGCCGAGGAGGTCACCGAGCACCGGCTGATCACCGACGCCGTGCACGCCGAGGGCGGCCGGATCGCGATGCAGATCCTGCACTTCGGCCGGTACGCGTACCACCCGGGGCTCGTCGGCCCCAGCCCGATCAAGGCGCCCATCAGCCCCTTCGTACCGAACGAGCTGTCCGAGGCCGAGGTCGAGCAGACCGTCGAGGACTACGCGCGCTGCGCGGAACTCGCCAAGGAGGCCGGCTACGACGGCGTCGAGGTGATGGGCTCCGAGGGCTACCTCATCAACGAGTTCATCGCCGCCGCCACCAACCGGCGCACCGACCGCTGGGGCGGCTCGTACGAGAACCGGGTCCGCTTCCCGCTGGAGATCGTCCGCCGGATCCGCGAGCGCGTCGGCGAGGACTTCATCCTCGTCTACCGCCTCTCCATGCTGGACCTCGTCCCCGGCGGCTCCACCCTGGAGGAGGTCGTCCAGCTCGCCAAGGAGATCGAGGCCGCCGGCGCGACCATCATCAACACCGGCATCGGCTGGCACGAGGCGCGCATCCCCACCATCGCCACCTCCGTGCCCCGCGGCGCCTACACCTGGGTGACGAAGAAGCTGATGGGCGCGGTCTCCGTGCCGCTCGTCACCTCCAACCGCATCAACACCCCCGAGGTCGCCGAGGAGATCCTCGCCGACGGCCGCGCCGACCTCGTCTCGCTCGCCCGCCCCTTCCTCGCCGACCCCGACTTCGTGAGCAAGGCGTCCGCCGGCCGCGCCGAGACGATCAACACCTGCATCGGCTGCAACCAGGCCTGCCTCGACCACACCTTCAGCCTCAAGATCACCTCCTGCCTGGTCAACCCGCGCGCCTGCCACGAGACCGAGCTCGTCCTCTCCCCCACCCGGACCGCCAAGCGCGTCGCGGTCGTCGGCGCGGGCCCGGCCGGACTCTCCTGCGCGGTGTCGGCGGCCGAGCGCGGCCACTCCGTCACCCTCTTCGACGGCGCCGCCGAGATCGGCGGCCAGCTGAACATCGCCAAGCGGGTGCCGGGGAAGGAGGAGTTCGACGAGACGCTGCGCTACTTCCGCGTCCAGCTCGCCGAGCGCGGCATCGACGTCCGCCTGAACACGTACGTGTCCGCCGACGATCTGGAGGGCTACGACGAGGTGGTCGTCGCGACCGGCGTCACCCCGCGCACGCCCGGGATCGCCGGCGAGGACCACCCGAGCGTCCTCAGCTACCTCGACGTGCTGCGGGACGGCGCGCCGGTCGGCGAGCGGGTCGCGATCATCGGCGCGGGCGGCATCGGCTTCGACGTCGCCGAGTTCCTCACGGACGGCGGCGAGGGCGCGAGCCAGGACCCCGAGACGTACTTCCGCCAGTGGGGCGTCGACACCTCGTACGAGAACCGCGGCGGACTGCGCGCGCCCGAGCGGAACGCGCCGCCGCGCCAGGTGCACCTGCTCCAGCGCAAGAGCTCCAAGGTCGGCGCGGGCCTCGGCAAGACGACCGGCTGGATCCACCGCACCGAGCTCAAGCACCGCGGCGTCACCATGGTGGCCGGGGTGTCGTACGAGCGGATCGACGACGCCGGCCTGCACGTCACGATCGACGGCGAGGCTCAGCTCCTGCCGGTCGACACGATCGTGCTCTGCGCGGGGCAGGAGCCGCGCCGCGACCTGTACGAGGAGCTGGTCGCCGCCGGCCGCTCGGCGCACCTGATCGGCGGCGCGGACGTCGCCGCCGAGCTGGACGCGAAGCGGGCGATCGACCAGGGCACGCGGCTCGCGGCGGCCCTCTGACCTCCGTCCCGTGATCACCGTGGCCGGCCGAACCTAGGATGCGAGCATGTCCCTCCCGCACGCGATCCTGACCGCGCTGCTCGAAAAGCCGTCCTCCGGCCTCGAACTGACGCGCCGCTTCGACAAGTCGATCGGCTACTTCTGGTCGGCCACGCACCAGCAGATCTACCGCGAGCTCGGGAAGCTGGAGCAGGCGGGGCACATCCGCGCCCTGCCCGCTCCGGTGCCCGCGCGGGGGCAGAGGAAGGAGTACGAGGTGCTGCCCGCGGGGCGGGCGGAGCTGACCGACTGGGTGGGCCGGGCGGAGGACCCGAAGCCGCTCCGGTCGGCCCTGCTGCTGCGAATGCGGGCGGCGGCGATGGTGGGGGCGGCGGGGCTGCGGGCCGAGCTTCGGCGACACCTCGCCCTGCACCGGGCCCAGTTGGACGAGTACCTCGTCATCGAGGCGCGGGACTTCCCGGCGGAACGCCGCCGGAGCGAACCGGACCGGCTGCGTCACCTCGTGCTGCGGGGCGGGGTGGATCTGGAGCGGTTCTGGGTGGGGTGGCTGACGGACGCGCTGACGGAGCTGGGCCCGGAGGGATAGCTGCGCCCTCTCACGCCTCCCCGTTCCGGGCCCGGCGCACGCGACGCGGCCCGCATCGGCGTGGATACTGGTCAGTCGTAGTTCCACGACACGAAAGGGCGGGTATGGCCGACGACTTGGGGCGCCGCGCGACACGTCACGCGGTGGTCATCGGGGGAAGTCTCGCTGGACTACTGGCCGCTCGGGTACTCGCCGAGCACGCCGAGAAGGTGACGGTCGTCGAGCGCGACCGCTTCCCGGAGGGACCCGAGGCCCGGCCCGGCGTCCCGCAGGGCCGGCACCTCCACGTCCTGATCGCGGGCGGGCAGCAGGCCTTCGACGAGCTGCTCCCCGGCTTCACGAAGGAGCTCGGCGAGCTCGGCGCGCCCAAGGTGGGTGTCCCGGAGGACATGGTCCAGTGGCAGAACGGCAAGTGGTTCCGCCGGACGCCCGCCAGCGCGCACTTCTACTCGGGTGCGCGCCCGCAGCTGGAGTGGCTGGTGCGGCAGCGGGTGTTCGCCGACCCGCGCATCGAACTGGTCGAGGGCCACGAGACGGTGGGCCTGACCGGCGATTCCTCGCGGGTCCGGGGCGTACGGCTGCGGGAGCGCGGCGCCGGCGCCGGCGCCGAGAAGGAGACGCACGTCCTGGAGGCCGACCTCGTGGTCGACGCCTCGGGACGGTCCACCAAGTCCGCCGACTGGCTGGCCGGCATCGGCGCCGAGGCCCCGCACGAGGAGACCATCGACACCGGTCTCGCGTACGGCACCCGGGTCTACCGCGCCCCGGCCGGGGTCCTGGACAGCGACGCCATGGGGTACTTCATCGTGCCCAACCCGGCCCAGGAGTACGGGGCCGTCGTGCTGCCCGTGGGCGACGGCACCCACCTGGTCACCCTCTCGGGGCTGCGCGGCAACGAACCGCCGACGGAGGAGGGGGCGTTCGAGGACTACGCCAAGCGGATGCCGCACTCCGTCATCAGCGAGTGGCTTGCGCAGGCGGAGCCGGTGTCCCCGGTGTACGGCTTCCGCAAGACCGCCAACATCCGCCGCCGGTACGACCGTCCGGGCCGCCGCCCGGCCGGCTTCCTCGCCACCGGCGACGCGCTCTGCGCCTTCAACCCCATCTACGGGCAGGGCATGGCGGTCGCCGCGATCTCCGCCGTCGCCCTGCGCCAGGCGCTCGCCGACCCGAAGCGCACGCCGACCACCCGGCAGGTGCAGCGGGCACTCTTCGACGCGTCCCGCCAGGCCTGGGACATCTCGACGGGCGCCGACAAGAAGATGCCCGGCGCCGTCGGCGGCGCGGCCGCTCCCGGCGCGCTGGACAAGGCGGTCGGCTGGTACATGGGCCGGGTGCAGGCGCGGGCGGCTGGCGACCCGGTCGTCGGCGTCCCCTTCCGCAGGGCGCTCACCCTCACGGCCCCGATGACGGCGCTGTTCGCCCCCGCGGTGGCACGGGCGGTGCTCTTCGGTCCGGTGTCCGAGACGCCGGCGGAGCCGCCCCTGCGCCGTACGGGCGGTTAGAAGTTCGAGGGGCGGCGGTGGACCTGCCACCGCCGCCCCCGCGGCTCACGTGCCGATCTCGAACGTGGGCGGCTTCAGGCCCGCGAGGCAGCCGGTGTCCGGCGCGGTCGGGTTGTCGAAGAACGAGACGGTCATCGTCTGCGCGCACTTCGAGTCGGCGAACACCACGTGGGCGACGTAGGGCACCGTGACGACGGTGGACCTGCTCAGCGTCCGTCCCGCGTACGCCCCGCTGCTCGGCGCGGTCTGGGAGTCGAACCCGCCGGACAGGACGAGGGTCGGGATGTCGCTGCGCGTCACGCTCCGGATCGAGCGCGGTGCCGGGGGGATGTCCCAGACCCGGCAGTCGTCGTGCATCCAGGGGAGAAGCGGAGCGTTGGCCAGCACCGAGCGGGGGAACGACGGGAACAGGCGCCGCCCTGCCCGGATGATGTCGGCCTGGCTCTCGAACGGTGTCCACTCGCTGCAGAAGACGCCGTTGGCGATCCCGAGGGAGGCCCTGCCGATGGCCTGCGGGCTGACCTTTCCGCCCGCCCACTGCTCGGCGATCCGCCGCGGGTTGCCGTGGGCCAGTTCGTCGATGGAACGGGGCACTCCCTCCGCGAGATGGCTCGCGAAGGTCAGCCAGGTCACCAGGACTCCGCCGTCCAACGTGACCTTCACCGGCTCCGTGCGGCCTGGGACCGTGACCGTGGTGGTGACCGGTCGGGCCTCCAGTTCGACGACGAGTCGCTCGAAGGTGGCTCTGAGGTTCGGATAGCGGTTGTTGCAGGCACGCTGCTCGGCGCAGGTCTTGAAGATGCTGTCGAAGCCCTCTCGTGCGGCCTTCCAGGTCACGGCCCCGCCGGCCAGGGACGGCGGCAGGACGCCGTCGATGCCGACCGACCGGATGCCCTTCGGGTGAAGGCGCATGTACTGGAGCGCCAGGTCGGTGCCGTAGGAGATGCCGAACACGTTCCACTGCCTGATGCCCAGCGCCCTGCGCAGGTCGTCGTAGTCGGCGGCGCTCTCGGTGCCGTTGTAGGCACTGAGGTCGGCCCCGCGGCGCACCAGCAGGTCGCGGCACTTCCGCGTCTCCTCGACGTGCAGGCGCCCGGTGGACGGCGCACCGAAGACGAGATCCAGGTTGTTCGCGACGAACTCGTCGACGTTCGGGCAGGTGAGCTCCGGGTCGGCCGAGTAGGTGCCCCGCTGGGACATGAAGATCAGGTCCCTGTCGCGGTTCAGGCCTCCGGCGAGCGCCATCGGGATCTCGGACACCGCGTCGTCGCCGGGTCCGCCGGCGAGCCACACGATCGGGTCGCCGGCGTGCCTTTCCGTGGCCGCCGGGATGATCGCCACGGCGAGGGTGATCCTGCGCCCCTGGCCTCTGTGCCCGTCACGCTTCTCGGGGACGGTGAGCGTTCCGCAGTGGGCGTCCTTCAGGGCGGGGACGGGGTCCGCCGTCCTCGGGCAGGGGCCCGGCACGAAGCGGGCGTGGCCCACCGTCCGGGCCCGGGTGCCGAGCGGGGCGGCGGGGCCGGAGTCGGCGTGGGCGGGTGCCGCGACGAGGCCAGCGGCGAGGACACCGGCGGTCGCCCCGGCCAGAGCGGCGGGAAGGCGTCGTGCCGTGCTCCGGTGGTGGGGTGGTCGAAGGGACATCAAGGGGTCTCCGTGTCAGGGGGTGATGGTGAACGGTCGGGGCCGGAGTCAGGGGGTGATGGTGAACGGTCGGGGCCGGAGTCAGGGGGTGATGGTGAACGGTCGGGGCTGGAGTCCTGCCACGCAGCCGGTGTCGGGCGCGGTCGGACGGGCGAGGAAGGAGGCGAGGACGCTCGCCGCGCAGGGCGACTGGGGGACCACCCAGTGGCCGATGCCGGGAATCCGTACGGAGGTCGAGCCGGGCAGCGTGGCGGCCGCGACGTGGGCCCAGCTCGCGCCGGTCTTCATGTCGAAGGTTCCGGAGAGGAGGAGTGCGGGCGTCCTGCTGAAGGTGTCCACCCGCTGGATCGCGGTGCGGTCCGGGACGTTCCAGGCCCGGCACACGTCGTACTCGAAGGGCAGTTGCGGCGGCTGCGCCAGGACCGTGTCCGGCCACCCGGGGAAGTTCCGGCGCCCTGCCTCCAGCACGTCGTGCTCGGAGTAGCCGGGCACCCATTCGGCGCAGGCGATCGACTTGGTCAGGCCGTAGGCGAACGCGCCGATGACGGTCGCCACGTCGACTGCACGGGCCCGCGCGAAGCGCTCCGGATTTCCGTGGGCGAGTTCGTCGAGCGCCGCGGGGACGTCGACGGCCTTCACGGTGTTGGCGACGAGGATGTTGATCAGCGCGCCCCCGTCGAGGTCGACCTTGACCGGGTTCCCGCCCCCAGGGGGCTCGGCCATGAGCGTGAGGGGGTGCGCCTCGAGGCGGCGCACCTGCTCGTCGAGCGTGCGGCGGAGATGCGGGTAGCGGCTCTTGCACCGGGGCTGGGCCTCGCACGCCGCGAAGATCTCGCCGATCCCCTCGGCGGCACTGTCCCAGGTCCACGGCATGTTCACGACCTTGGGGGGTGCGAGCGAGTCGATCGCCACCGAGCGGATCCCCTGGGGGTGCCGACGCATGTAGGTGAGAGCGAGGTTCGTGCCGTACGAGTACCCGTAGACGTTCCACCGGTCGATGCCCAGCGCCGTGCGCAGGTCGGCGAAGTCAGCCGCGTTCTCGGTGGTGTTGTACGAGCTCAGCCGGATCCCTTCGGACGTGAGCCGGTCCCGGCACTCCTTGACCGCGCGCACCAGCAGCCGCCCGGTCGAGGGGGCGTCGTAGCGCAGCCCCACGGCCTTCACGTTGAAGCGGTCGACCTCCGGGCAGGCGAGGTTCGGCTGTGAGTACCGCCCGCCGCGCTGGGACACGACGATCAGCTCGTTGTTCCGGTTCACCCCGGAGGCGATGAGGAAGGGGATGTTGTCGAAGGCGTCGCCGCCGGGCCCCCCTTCCATGAACACCACCGGCTCGGCGGCCGGCCTGGCCGAGGTGGCCGGGATGATCGCGACGGCCAGCCGGATGGTCCGGCCGCCGCCGCGGTGGGAGCGGTTCTCGGGCACCTCCAGGTAGCCGCAGCGTCCGGGGACCGGGTCGGGCGTCTGCGGGCAGGCACTGGGCACGAAGCGCGCCGGGCCTCCTGGACCCGGCCCCCGGTCGGGGGGTGGCAGCGTGTCGCCCGTTCGCGAAATGTGCCCCGTCGCCGGGGAGCTCGCCGCGCTCGGACCGGCCGCACCCAGGAGGGTGAGTCCGGCCGCCACGAGCGCGAGGCCCGTGCGCCCGCCTCGGGATCGTCGTCTGCCGTACGGGCGCCGGGCGCGCGCTCGTACGGTGCCTTCTTCCGTCATGTGATCGGGTCTCTCTGTGGACCACGGCCGTCCCGACCGGGACGACACCGCGTGGCTCAGCCCGCCGGCGCATGGTTCGTGGGGGCACTGTGCCTGTCAGCCTGCGGTCGTGGTGGGACCCCCACCACTCGTGAGCTCCACTCGGAGCAGTTCAGGCGCCCGGGGCCGCCGTCACCATGCCCGCGGCGATGGCCGCGCCGAGTGCCGCGTAGTCGTCGGCGTTCTGCCCCGCGTAGGCGAGCGCGAAGTCGGCGACGGCACGGTCGAAGACGTCCGTGCCTCCGAGGTACGCGGCGATGGCGATCCGGTCGCCGGAGCGGGCGTGGGCGCGGGCCAGGGCCCGGCCGCAGAGCCGCGCGTAGTCCCGCAGGGTGGCCGGGGACATGCTCTCCACCTCGGCCGAGCCCTTCATGTCGCGCAGCTGCCGCCAGTAGAAGTGGCGCTGCTCGGGTCCGGTCATCCAGCCGAGGAAGATGTCGCTGGCGGCCTGGGTGAGCCGCTGGCCGCTGACGACGCGGCGGCCCTGGTGGGGGTAGGCGGTCGGCGGCAGGTACTGCTCCAGGACCGAGCGGCCGGCCTCCTTGATCTGGAGCATGAGCGGGTCGCCGTCGTCCCGTCCTTCGAGGAGGACGATGAAGCAGCGGGTGCCGACGCTGCCGACTCCGACGACCTTGCGTGCCGCGTCGACGAAGTGGTAGCGGTCGAGCAGGACCCGGCGCTCCTCGGCGAGGGAGCTGCGGTAGTCGCTGAAGATCTTGCCGATGGTGATCCGGTCGACGTCCGCGACGCGTTCGAGGAGCGGCGGATCGTCGACGATGTGCCGGTTCCCGGCCCCGTCGGTCTCGGTGAGCTTGCCGAAGGCCTGGAGGCTGGTGCGCCGGCGGGCACCGGCGAGCCGCTTGGTGAGGCGGGCCCGGTCCTGGCCGCGTACCACGCGCAGGATGTCGTCGGCGGCGATCCGCTCGTACCAGACCTCGAGCTCTCCCAGCCCGGAGAGGCGCCGCATGGTCGTGCGGTAGGACTCGACGGCGACGAGCGCGGCGCGGTGGGCCTTGGGCTTGGCGCTGCCGTTCTGGAGGGCGGCGACGGTGACGCTGGCGGCGAGCCTCTTCACGTCCCACTCGAAGGGGCCGGGGAGGGTCTCGTCGAAGTCGTTGACGTCGAAGAGGAGCGTCCGTTCGGGTGAGGCGTACACCCCGAAGTTGAGCAGGTGGGCGTCGCCGCACAGCTGCACGGTGAGCCCGGTGTGGCGCTCCGCGCCGAGGTCGGCGGCCATGACGCCCGCGGCGCCGCGCAGGAAGGCGAAGGGGGAGACCGCCATCCTGGCGTAGCGGAGGGGGACGAGGTCCGGCAGCCGGTCCAGGGATTCACGCTCCAGGACCACCAGCGGGTCGGGGCGCTGTGATCTGGGTATCCAGCGGCCGTGGGCGGCTCTGGGGACGCTCTTGCGGGCCTCCTTGCCCCGAGCGGCGCGCTCCGACACTGTCGTCATCCGGCCTCACCCGCCTTCTCCCGCCGAGATGTTCTCGGCCCGGTCACCTGGAACCTCATTACACGGCTCGCCACTCGTTTCGGCCACTCTGCCGGACCGGTCTGGCAAAATGGTTTAGACCAATGATAGGAATTGATCACCCACCCGAACCACGCTGTCACGCTGAGCAAAGAGAGGGTTGATCATGGCCGAGCCCGATTCCGAGGCGGTGGCGGACGTGCCGCTCTATCTCCGGGTCGCCGCCGCCCTGCGTGAGGACCTCACCCACCGGCGCATCTCCCCCGGCACCCGGCTCCCGTCGGAGCGAACGCTCTCCCAGCGCTACCACGTCAACCGGCAGACCGTGCGCAGCGCGCTCCAACTCCTCAGGGAGGAACGGCTCGTGGTCACCGACCGGCGCGGCACCTTCGCCGCCGCCGACGCGACCGCGCCCGAGCCGGCCGCACCCGCCCTCACGGCCCGCCGGCCGACGTTCCCCGGGGGTCCGCGGGCGGCCGAGGCACTGGTGCGGGCCTCGCTCACCTGGGAGCCGCCGCCCACTCCCCTGGCGGCCCGGCTCCTGCTCACGCCGGGCGAGCCGACGCTCGTCCACCGGCACACGGTGCTCGGGCCGCACGGGGCGGCGCTCCAGCGGGCGGTGTCGTGGTTCTCCCGGCCGGCCCTCGCCGAGATCCCCCAGCTCTCCCGGTACCGGCGGGGCAGGGACTGCCGCCAACAGCCGGATCTGCGGCTCCTGTACCACTGGATGCACCAGGCCGGGCTGCGGATCACCCACCGGGAGTCGGTCGGTGTCCCGCCCGGCCCGGCCACGACGGCGGAGGGCGGTACGGCACGACTGGTCGTCCACCGCGTCGTCAGCGACCAGCACGGGCACGCCCTGGAGATCACCGACATCGACTTCTCGGCCCAGTCGGCCGCCTGGACCTACGAGTTCAGCGCCTGACGGCGCTCCGGCTCCGGGCCCCGGGGGCGGAAGCCGGGTACCGCCGTCAGACGATGCCCTCGGAGATCTCCGCCTCCTCGCGGGCGCTCCCGTACGTGGTCGGCGTGCCGTACGAACGGCGGGCGACGTACCACCAGACGCTGGCGAGGATCAGCACGACGGCGAGCGCGATGAAGGCGTAGTTCATGGTGTCGACGTTCACCGGGGACTTCTGCGGCAGGCAGAAGAGAACGGTCACGAAGGCCACCCAGACGACGGCGATCCAGCCGATCGGCCTGCTCCAGCGGCCGAGGCTCCACGGGCCGGGCACGAAGCGGTTCCCCGCGCGCAGCCGCAGGTAGATCGGGATGGCGTACGCGGGGGTGATGCCGATGACGTTGATGGCGGTGACGGCGCCGTAGGCCGTGGCCGAGTACAGCGAGGGGACGGCGAGCAGCGCGGCCACGACGACCGCCAGCCAGACGGCGGGGACGGGGGTCTGGGTGGCGGCGTTGACCTTGCGCCAGAGGGAGGAGCCGGGAAGGGCGTTGTCGCGGCTGAAGGCGAAGACCATGCGGCTCGCGGCGGCCACCTCGGCGTTGCCGCAGAAGAGTTGGGCGACGATCACCACGAGCAGCAGGGCGGCGGCGCCGCCGGAGCCGAGCGCGTCCAGGAAGATCTGGGCGGGCGGGACGCCGGTGGCGCTGTTCTGCGTGGCCGCGTAGTCCTGGATCGCGAAGGTGAGTCCGGCGAGGAGCGCGAAGCCGGCGAGCCAGGAGACCCAGATGGCCCGCACGATGCCCTTGGCGGCGGTGACGGAGGCGTTGGAGGTCTCCTCGGAGAGATGGGCCGAGGCGTCGTAGCCGGAGAAGGTGTACTGGGCGAGGAGCAGGCCGATCGCGGCGACGTAGAACGGGTTGGCCCAGCCGGTGTCGTTGACGAACTTCGTGAACACGAACTCCACGGACTGGTGCCGGTCGGGGACGAGGGCGAGCGCGCCGACGATGACCGCGACGCCGATCAGGTGCCACCAGACGCTGACCGAGTTGAGGACGCTGACGAGCCGCACGCCGAAGAGGTTGAGTGCGGCGTGGAGCAGCAGGATCGCGAGGAAGATGAGGAAGGTGGAGCCCGGGGTGGGCACGAAGCCCCACTGGAGGTTGAGGAAGGCTCCGGTGAAGAGGGCCGCGCCGTAGTCGATGCCGGCGATCGCGCCGAGCAGGCCGAGCAGATTCAGCCAGCCGGTGTACCAGCCCCATCGGCGCCCGCCGAGCCTGTCCGCCATGTAGTAGAGGGCGCCGGAGGTCGGGTAGGCGCTGGTGACCTCGGCGAGCGCGAGGCCCACGCAGAGGACGAAGAGGCCGACGCCGACCCAGCCCCACAGCATCACGGAGGGGCCGCCGGTGCCCAGGCCGAAGCCGTAGAGGGTCATGCAGCCGGAGAGGACGGAGATGACCGAGAAGCTGATCGCGAAGTTGCCGAAGCCGTCCATGCGGCGGGCGAGGACGGGCTGGTAGCCGAGCTCTCTCAGTCTCGCCTCCTCGTCCTGGGACGGTGGCTTGTGTGTCGCGCCGATCGGGGCGGCGGTGCGGGACATGGGGACCTCCGGGGGACGGGGGGAGCGGGGGTGGGGGTGGAAGTGGGGGGGGTGGAAGTGGGGGGGTGGAAGTGGGGGGGGTGGAAGCGGGGGTGGAAGTCGGGGTGGAAGTGGGGTGAGGGGCGGAAGCCAGGGGCGCCGGGACGCGGGGCGCGTCAGCCGCCGAGACAGCGGGCGCGGGCGCGCAGGAAAACCTCCTCGGCGAGGCCGCGGTCGTCCGGGTGAGCGGTGCGGTAGGCCCAGGGAAGGGTCGTGTAGTACGGGCCGAGGGCCTCGAAGACCCGGGCGGCGTCGGCGAAGCGGAGGGCGCCGAAGAGGGCGTGCGCCAGGTGGTTGAGGTCGAGCAGCGAGGCCTCGTCGGTGGCGCAGAAGAGGAACCAGGTGTCCAGGGCGTGCCGGGCGTCGCGTACGGCGTCCTCGGCGACCCAGTGGAGGTCGAGGGCGCGCTCGTGGCCGCGCTCGCGCCGGTAGCGCTCGACGCGGACGTAGAGCGGAAGGGCGTGCAGGGCGGATCCGACGGGCGCCGAACCGGCGGCCCAGTACGCGTAGTTGACGGCCTCGGAGAGGGGTCCGGAGCGCCGGGCGTAGACGAACTGGAGCATCCGGTGGTGGGCCTCGCGGTTGTGCGGATCGCGCTTCTCCACCTCGGCGAGCAGGCCCCACGGGCCGGGCGGCAGCATGGGCGCCGGCGGGGTCAGCCGGTGCTCGGCCATGCGCTGGCCCCCGTCGAGGGCGGCGAGGGCGAGCAGCCCGACCCAGGGCACGGGGTCGGCGGGCGACTTCTCGGAGGCGTCGCGGCAGGCGGTCCAGGCCTCCTGCCAGAGTGCACGGGTCCTGGCGTGGCCGGCACGGTGGGCGCGGACGGCGCGCTCGACGGCGACCCTGCCGTGCATCACGGTGGCGGCGAGGCTCTCGGGCTGCTCGGCCCGCCAGATGGGGACGACGTCGCTGCCCGCGGCGACGGCCGCGAGGACCTGGGTGCGCCGGGTCCACGCCTCCCAGTCGGAGGTCTCGTCGAGCAGCCGGGCCATGGACACCCAGCGGCCGGTGCGTAAGTCCTGGACGGCGTTGCGCAGGGCGTGGTCGTGGCCGGCGGGGTGGTAGACGGGCCGGAATCCGTGTCCGGCCATCAGGGGGTGGGGCGTGGTGTGGATGACATGGGTCCTCGGTGGATGGAGGGGGTGGTCAGTCCCCCGGCGGGCGTCCCGGCCGTTGATCGGCGATCACTATAGAGGGCTCTGGACCCGACCGGTCCACTTTCTTTTTTGACAGTAATTATTAGGCCAACGACCGAATTTGACTTACTGTCAGGTACACCGCGCGACCTGACGTGCTCGGGCGCCGAGCCTTGACGAAGGGCCCGCGCGACGGCACCCTGACCCTTTTCGGTGATCGGGTGATCACGGAGCGGTCGAGCGACGGGAGCAGCGGGATGACGGGCGGAGCGGTACTCGCCGTCGACCAGGGCACGTCCGGTACGAAGGCCCTCGTCCTCTGCCCCGAGCGCGGAGTCCTCGGCACCGGGACGGCCCCGGTCCGGCCCCGCCACCTCCCCGGCGGCCTGGTCGAGGTCGACCCGCGTGAGCTGTACGACTCGGTGGTCGTCGCCGGGCGGGCGGCGCTCGCCGAGGCCGACACGCGCGTCGTCGCCGTGGGCCTCGCGAACCAGGGCGAGACCGTGCTCGCCTGGGACCCCGCCACCGGGGAGCCGCTCACCGACGCCCTCGTCTGGCAGGACCGCAGGGCGGCCTCCGTCTGCGCCGGCCTCGACGCCCACGCCGAGGAGTTGCGCCGCATCAGCGGGCTTCCGCCGGACCCGTACTTCGCGGCGCCCAAGATGGCCTGGATCCGCCGCCACGCCACCGGCGCCGGTGTGGTCACCACCAGTGACGCCTGGCTCGTCCACCGGCTCACCGGCGCTTTCGTCACGGACGCGGCCACGGCCGGCCGGACCGGCCTCCTCGACCTCGACACGGTCGCCTGGTCGGATACCGCCCTCGACCTGTACGGACTCGGCGGCGAAGCACTCCCCCGGGTCGTCGACTGCGACACCCCGGTAGGCACCACGACCGCGTTCGGCCCCGCGCTGCCGCTCACCGGGCTCATGGTGGACCAGCAGGCGGCCCTGCTCACCCAGAGCGCCGACGACCCCGCCGCCGCCAAGTGCACCTACGGCACCGGTGCGTTCCTCCTCGCGCAGACCGGCCCCGAGCCCCGGCGCGCCGCCTCCGGCCTGGTGAGCTGCGTGGCCTGGCGGCTCGGCGGACGCGTCACCCACTGCCTCGACGGCCAGGTGTACACGGTCGCCTCGGCCGTGCGCTGGCTCACCGACCTGGGCGTGATCGCCGGGGCCGGGGAGCTCGACGCGGTCGGAGCCGGCGTGCCGGACGCGGGCGGCGTCACCTTCGTCCCCGCGTTCGCCGGGCTCGCCGCGCCGTGGTGGCGGGGGGACGTACGCGGCTCGCTCACCGGACTCGGCCTCGACACCGGCCCCGGCCATCTGGTGCGCGCCCTGTGCGAGGGCGTCTCCGCCCAGGTGGTGGAGCTGGCCGCGGCCACCGCGGCGGACCGGGGCGCGCCGCTGACCGCGCTGCGGGCCGACGGCGGCCTGACCCGCTCGTCCCTGCTCATGCAGACCCAGGCCGATCTGCTGCAACTCCCCGTCGAGGTGGCCTCGTTGCCCGATGCCACGGCGCTCGGGGTCGGCGCGGCCGCCCGGCTCGGACACCACCCGGGGCTCACGCTCCGCGAGGCCGTGCCGGAGTGGAAGCCCTCGGCCGTGTACGAGCCCCGGATCTCGGCCGACGAGGCGGCGGAGCGCCTGGGACGCTTCCGTACGGAGGTGTCGGCCCTGGTGGAGCGGTCGGCGGGCGCGTCCGGTGCGGGGGACGGCACCGGCGGCGGGACGGTATGAGCGTCACGCGGACCGGGCCCCTGCCCGCCGGGGAGGCCGCGGAGTACGACGTCGTGGTCGTCGGCGCGGGGGTCGTCGGTTCCGCGATCGCCCGCGCCCTGGCCCGACACCCGCTGCGGATCGCGCTCGTGGAGGCGGCGAACGACGTCGGCGACGGCACCTCGAAGGCCAACACCGCCATCCTGCACACCGGTTTCGACGCCGCGCCCGGCACCCTGGAAGCCCGCCTCGTGCGCGAGGGGCACCGGCTGCTCAACGCGTACGCGCGCGAGGCCGGCATTCCCGTGGAGCCGCTCGGCGCGCTGCTCGTCGCCTGGAACGAGGAGCAGCGAGCGACGCTCCCCCGCCTCGCGGAGAAGGCCGAGCGCAACGGCCACCGCACCACCCGTCTCCTCTCGCACGCCGAACTGGCAGCGCGCGAGCCGCACCTGGGTCCCGGCGCGGCGGCCGCGCTCGAAGTGCCGGGCGAGTCGGTGATCTGCCCCTGGACGACGACCCTCGCCTACGCCACGCAGGCTGTCCGCTCCGGCGTCGACCTCCATCTGAACTGCCGGGTGGAGAAGGTGCGTCCGGGCGAGCCGTACCACCGGCTCGTCACCCGGCGCGGGGTGCTCAGGACCCGCCTCCTCGTCAACGCCTGCGGTCTCCACGCGGACGCCTTCGACGCGCTCGTCGGACGGGACGACTTCACCGTCACCCCGCGCCGGGGCCAGCTGCTCGTCTTCGACAAGTTCGCCCGCGACCTGGTCCGGCACATCCTGCTGCCCGTGCCCGGGCCGCTCGGCAAGGGCGTGCTCATCTCGCCGACGGTGTACGGGAACGTCATGCTCGGGCCCACCGCAGAGGACCTGGACGACAAGACCGCGACGGGCACGACGGCGGAGGGGCTGGCCGGACTGCGAGAGCAGGGCGGCCGGATCCTCCCCGCGCTGCTCGACGAGGAGGTCACCGCGGTCTACGCGGGCCTGCGGGCGGCCACCGGCCGGGAGGACTACCGGATCGCCGCCCACCCGGGCCTGCGGTACGTGACGGTGGGCGGGATCCGCTCCACCGGGCTCACCGCCTCCCTGGCCATCGCCGAGCACGTGCTCGGCCTCCTCGCGGACTGCGGGCTCGAACCGGGTCCGGCCCGTCCGCTCGCCCCGGTCCGGATGCCGAACCTCGGCGAGGCCTTCCCCCGCCCGTACCGGGACGCCGAACTCATCGCGCGCCAGCCCGAGTTCGGGGCGATCGTCTGTCACTGCGAGCGGGTCACCCGCGGTGAGATCCGGGCCGCGCTCGCCTCGACGATCCCGCCCGGCGGCCTCGACGGGCTGCGGCGCAGGACACGCGCCCGGGGCGGCCGCTGCCAGGGGAACCACTGCGGCGCGGAGGTGCGGGCGCTGTTCGAGGAGCGGCCGCCCGAGCAGGGGCCGTACGGAGAGGGGGCACGGTGAACCGTACGGTCGACGTCCTCGTCGTGGGTGCGGGACCCGCCGGGCTCGCCGCGGCCGCCCGGCTCGCGACGGCGGGGGCGGGCCGCGTCGAGGTCCTGGAGCGGGAGACCGCTGCGGGCGGGGTGCCGCGCCACTGCGTCCGGCCGGGGTTCGGCGCGGACGCACGGGGGCGGGCCCTGGACGGACCGGCGTACGCCCGGCGCGCGGTGCGGGAGGCGCTGCGGGCGGGGGCGGTCGTCCGTACCGGCGTCTCGGCCACCGGCTGGGCCGGGCCCCTCACCCTGGACGTCACCGCCCCGACCGGACTCGAACGCGTCCGGGCCCGGGCGGTGGTCCTCGCGACGGGGGCGCGCGAACGACCTCGCAGCGCCCGGCTCGTCCCGGGCACCCGCCCCGCCGGGGTGCTGACCACGGGCGAACTCCAGCGGACGGTAGGGCGGTTCGGGCCGCGCGGGGAGTCCCTCGGACGGCGGGCGGTGGTCGTCGGCGGCGACCCGGTGGCCCGGGGCGCGGTCCGGACACTGCGTGCGGCGGGGGTGGAGGTCGCGGCCGTCGTCACCGGACTCCCGTCGGCCGCCGTGGCGTTCGCGAGGGTCCCGGTCCTCACCGGCACGGTCGTGGCGGAGCTGCTCGGACGCGGCCGGCTCACCGGGGTCGCGGTGCGGGGCCCGGACGGGCGGACGGCGGTGCTGCGGTGCGACACGGTGGTCTTCACCGGCGACTGGATCCCCGACCACGAGCTCGTCCGTGCGCGTGGCCTCGCCCTCGCCCCGGCCACCCGGGGCCCTGTGACGGACCACGGCTTCCGCACCTCCGAGCCCGGGGTCTTCGCCGCCGGCAATCTGCTGCGCGGGGTGGAACCCGCGCTCGTGGCCGCCGCCGAGGGGCGGGCGGCGGCGGAGTCGGTCCTCGAACTCCTCGGCGGCCGTCCCCGGCCGGCCGGAGGGGTGCCCGTGACGGCGCCGGCCCCGCTGCGCTGGGTGACGCCCGGTCTCCTCGGCCCGGAGGCGGGCCCCTTGCTCGTCCGGCCGGAGCGACGGCTCGTGCGCCCGGTCCTGACCGTCGCCCAGAACGGCGTCCCGCTGCGGCGGGAGCGGCTGAGCGGGACGCTCCTCCCCTGGCGTTCGGTACGGCTCGGGGCGCGGTGGACGAGTGGCGTGGACCTCGCGGACGGCCCGGTGACGGTCGCAGCGGAGGAGTGACCTCTCAGGGGCTGCGGCGGACGGGCGCTTCGGACACACTGGGCGCATGCCGGACAAACGCAGCGCGGGCCTTCTGGTCTTCCGCCGTACCACGGACGGTGGCGTCGAGGTCCTCATCGGTCACATGGGCGGGCCCTTCTGGGCGTCCCGCGAGGAGTCGGCCTGGTCGATCCCCAAGGGGGAGTACGAACCGGCCGAGGCCCCGGAGGCCGCGGCCGCCCGTGAGTTCCTGGAGGAGCTGGGCCTCCCGGCCCCCGACGGCGAGTGGTTCGCGCTCGGCGAGTCCCGCCAGCGGAACGGAAAGCTCGTCACCGTGTGGGCCGTCGAGGGCGATCTCGACCCCGCCGAGGTGGTGCCGGGGACCTTCGTCATGGAATGGCCGCCCCGGTCCGGGATCCGGGAGGAGTTCCCGGAGATCGACCGGGTGGGCTGGTTCGCCCCGGAGGCCGCCGCTCCGCTGCTCGTCTCCGGGCAGCGGGTCTTCCTGGAGCGGCTGTCGGAACACCTCGACGGGCGGGCCTGAGGCCGATTGTCAGACCCGTACGAGAGGGTGGTGAGCGCCGAACTGTCGAGAGGGAGCCCGACATGACCACGATCACCGCCAGCGAGCGCGCGGCCGCCCAGGCGTACCTGCGGCTGCTCGAATCCACTCAGGCCGTGCTGACCGACCCGCAGCTCGCCCCGTACGCCGGGGTGATGCTCACCCATCCGATGGCGGAGGCGGACGAGGCGCTCCGCGCCGCGGGTCTCGCCGGGAACGAGGACCGGCTGTTGCGCCTCGTCTCCTCCCTGCGGGCCTCACCGGCGACCGCCTGGGGGCGCACCGGTTGACGCGGCGCGCCCGTCACGGCCGGGGCGCGCGCGGGTGCCCCGGCCGTGACCGGCCCCGTGCGTCGTCAGACGCCCGGGCGGACGGGCAGGGCCCGGACGCTGTTGCCGACGAAGCCGGAGTGGCGGGTCAGCTCGGTCTCCGGGACGGCCAGGTCCAGGTTGGGGAAGCGGGTGAACAGCGCCTCCAGGGCGATCGCGGCCTCCATCCGGGCGAGCGGCGCGCCCAGGCAGTAGTGGGGGCCGTGGCCGAGGGAGAGGTGCTTGACGGTCGCGGCGCGGGTGATGTCGAAGCGGTCCGCGTCCGGGCCGTGGGCCTTCGTGTCACGGCCCGCCGCCGAGTATCCGGCGAGGACCGGCGTGCCCTTCGGGATGACCGTGCCGTCGACGGTCAGGTCGCGGGTGGGGTAGCGGAACGGGAAGTAGCTGACCGGGCTGTCCCAGCGGAGGGTCTCCTCCACCACGTCGGCCCAGTCGGCGCGGCCCTCGATGACGAGGGCGAGCTGGTCGCGGTGGGCGCAGAGCGCCCGGACCGCGTTGGTGACGAGGTTCAGGGTGGTCTCGTGGCCCGCGACGATCATCAGGAGCAGGGTGCCGATGAGCTCGGGCTGGCTGAGCCGGTCGCCGCCCTCGTCGCGGGCCGCGATGAGGGCGCTGGTGAGGTCGTCGCCGGGGGTGGCGGCCTTGGCGGCGGCGATGGAGGCCAGGAGCTCGACGAGTTCACGGTTGGCGGCGACGGCCCGCGCGGGCTCGGTGTCGGTCGCGACGACCAGGCTGGAGAGGTGGTGCAGCCGGTCCTGGTGGGCCGGGTCGACGCCGAGGAGTTCGCAGATGACGCCGAGCGGCAGGGGCAGCGCGTAGTGGCGGCGCAGATCGGCGACGCCGTCGCCGGCGCGGGCGGCCTCCGCGAGCCCGTCGAGCAGTCCGGCGGTGACCGTCTCGACGCGCGGGCGGAGCTCCTCGACCCGGCGGGCGGTGAAGGCGCTGCTGACCAGGGTGCGCAGCCTGCGGTGGTCGGCTCCGTCGGCGGTCATCATGCCGGGGACGGTGGCGAAGGTCCGCAGCGGCCAGCCCTCGGGTATGCGGCCCTCGGCGAGGGCGGTGAAGTGCTGGGGGCCCTTGGCGACGTCGGGGTGGGTGAGGAAGTCGCGCAACGCGTCGTGGCCGAGCACCGCCATGCCCTCGATCTCGCCGGGCAGCACCACGGGAGCCACGGCGCCCTCGGCGAGCAGCCGGGCGTTGGCCGCGTGCGGGCAGCCGCCCGCCGGGTCCATGCGGTACGGCGGGCGGCCGGCGGGCGGGGTGGTGTGCGGTGTGTTCAAGGAAGGGACTCCTGACTGCGGATGCGGACCGGTGCGGGCACGTGCGGACTGTCGCGCGGCCGTCGCGGGCCGTCGAGAGCCGTCGCGGGCCGTCGCGGGCCGTCGAGAGCCGTTGAGAGCCGTTGAGGGCCGTTTCGGCACGTGGGCGGTCAGATCCTACGGTCAACCCCGCTCTGTTCTTACGGAGTTGTCCGGCGCACCGCGCTCGTCCCGGCCGCCGCGGCCGAGGAGTTCGGCCAGGCCGCGACGGGTGGCGGCCACCACCACCCGGTCCCCCACGCCGAGACGTCGCTCCGGAGGGAGGCGCGCGCCCCCGCCGCCGGCGCCGGCCGCGCGTCCGTCGAGGGCGACGACCCGCCAGGCGCCGGGGCGGAAGGCCTCGGCGACCGTCCGGCCGTCCAGGAGCGGGTGGTCCGCCACGTCCACGGCGGCGAAGAGGAGGACCCGGCGCTCGACGGGCACGGCGCCGAGGACCTGGCGGCCCATCATGGCGCCCGCGAAGGCCGGTGCCGCGAGGTGGGAGACGCTGCGGCTGCGGGTGAGGGCCCCGGGGTGGGCGGTCCGCAGGGTGCGGAAGACGGCGGTGGCGAAGTCGTCGTCGTACAGGCGCAGCACGACCCGCAGGTCGGGGGTGACGGAGCGGGCGGAGAGCGCGGCCTCCAGGTTGGTGATGTCGACGCTGGTCAGGGCGAGGAGCGCGTGGGCGCGATGGATGCGGGCCGCCTCCAGGACGCCTTCCTCGGTGACGTCGCCGATGACGGTCGGGACGCGCAGCCGGCGGGCGACGGCGATGCCCCGGGCCTCCGGGTCGGATTCGACGCACACCACCGGGATGTTGAGTCTGCGGAGCCGGGCGAGGACGCGGGTGCCGACCTTGCCGAGCCCGAGGAGGACGACATGGCCGGAGAGTCCGCGCGGCGGGCGGCGCAGGGTGGTCGCGGTGCGGAAGGTGCCGAGGCCTTCGAGGAGGGCGGCGACGATCACCGGCAGCAGGAGGAGGCCGACGAACCCGGCGAGGATCTGGAGCAGCTGGCGGCTGGTCGGCTCTCCGACGGCGGGGTCGCCGATGGCGAAGATGTCGAGGAGCGTCAGATAGGCGGCGTGCAGGGGGTGGTCGCCGGTGGTGACGGTGGACGCGAGGGCGAGCGCCAGGACGGCGGCGAAGGCTCCCGCGAGGGACCAGCGGAGCCGGCGGGAGAAGAGCGAGGCGACGGGCAGCGCGGAGGCGGCGAGGCGGGCCGCCGGCAGGGCCGGGCCGGCCGGGGTGACCGCTTCGAGGGTGACGGCGGCGCGCCCGGTGGCGGCGGCCACCGTCCGGTCGTCGGGCAGGAGGCGGGGGCCCGCGTCGCCGCTGCGCTCGGAACCCTCGCAGCCGGCCGGGTCGCCGGCGGTGGCGGAGAGCAGGGCGAGCGTGCAGAGCCCGGGGTCGGGTGCCTGGCCCGCGACGGGCGGCCGGTCGACGGCGTGCAGCAGGAGTCCCTCGGCCTGGACCACCTTGCTGGTGCCCGCGACGGCGGCCGCGGCCAGGCCGGGGGCGGCGGTGTCGACGTCCGAGAGGACCGTGGTGGCGGCGTCGAGCTTCTCGGGGTCGAGGCCGGGTTCGGCGACGGCGGCGGCCTGGTCGAGGAGTGTTTCGAGGTGCTGGCCGAGCTTGCGGTTGTAGAGCCGGATCACGAGGCGGAGCCGGGGGTTGAGGCGGCGGGCGGTGAGCGCGGCGCGGATGTTCGCCTCGTCGTCCTCGTGGACGAGGGCGAGGGCGGCGGCGCGCTCCGCCCCGGCGTCCCTCAGGGCCCGGTCGTCCGCCTCGGCCGCCTCGACGACGCGCAGGGTGCCCGTCGGATCGGCGCCGTCCTCCGTGGTTCCGGGCCCGGCCGCGGCGCCCGTGGTGCGGGTGACGGCGGCGGTGACCCGCCCGAAGAGGGCGAGCGCCCGGCCGGTGCGGCCGGCGGCGGTGCGGGGCGCGTCGGGCAGCGCCGGCACCAGGAGGGTGACCTGCTCCCCGTACACCTCGTGGAGCTCACGCGCGAGGCGGTGGGCGAGGGCGTCGTCGCCGCACACGATCATGTGCCCGGCGGGGGCGGTGCGGGACGGCCGTTCGGTCCGCGGCGCGGGCGCGCCGAACGGGCCTGCGGGGGCGGGTACGGGCCGGGCCGCCGGTTCGGCGGGGGCGGCGGCCGTGGGAGTCCCGTCCGGAACGGCGTTGCTCTGATGCGGGTATGAGGGCACGTCACAAGAATGCCCTGGGCCACCGACAGCGGGCCCGGCCCCCTCGACGGGCTCGGGACCACCCGGGCGGACGCACGACGCGCCGCCGTACGCCACACCCGCTACGCCGGTCGGCGCACTCCGATCTGCGGGCTCCGCACCTCCTTCCTACGGTGGCTGAATGATCGTCACGTCAGCTGTCCGTCATGCCGCCGCCGGTTCCGCGGCGCTGCTGTTCGTGCTGCCCGTTCCGGCGGCCGCCGCCTCTCCCGCCACCCCGGTCCCCCACGTCGCGGCCACGGTCGGGGAGCCCACCCCGCCCGCGCGCCAGTACGTCGACCGGGCGCGGCTCGACCGGAAGGGCACGCAGGTGGAGCGGCTGCCGGGCGCGCCGTCCGTGCCCCCGGTGTCCGCCCTGTCGTGGGTGGTGGCGGACGCCTCCTCGGGGGAGGTGCTCGCCGCGCGGAACGCGCACCGGAAGCTGCCGCCGGCCAGCACCCTCAAGGCCCTGTTCGCGCTCACCGCGCTCCCCCACCACAAGCCCTCCGAGCTGCACACCGTGGCCGATTCCGAGCTGACCGGGATCGGGGCCGGGAGCAGCCTGGTCGGCGTGAAGGAGGGGTACACGTACAAGGTCTCGGACCTGTGGAACGGGGTCTTCCTCAGTTCGGGGAACGACGCCGTGCACGTCCTCGCGGAGATGAACGGCGGCTGGGAGTCGATGACCCGGCAGATGCAGGAGAAGGCCCGCTCCCTGGGCGCCGAGGACACCCACGTGGTCTCCCCCGACGGCTACGACGCCCCCGGCCAGGTGACCTCCGCGTACGACCTGGCGGTGTTCGGCCGGACGGGGCTCCAGGATCCCGCGTTCGCCCGGTACTGCTCGACGCGGTACGCGGACTTCCCGGCGGGCTCCTGGTCGTACGGGATCGCCAACACCAACCGGCTCCTGACGGGCGAGGACGGCGTGGAGCGCTACCCGGGGATCCTGGGGATCAAGAACGGCTACACGAGCAACGCGGGCAACACCCTGATCTCGGCGGCCCGGCGCGGTGACCGGACGCTCGTCGTCTCGGTGATGAACCCTCAGGAGGGCGGCGGCTTCGCCGTGTACGAGGAGGCGCGGGAGCTGCTCGACTGGGGCTTCGAGGCGGCGGGGCGGGTGCAGCCCGTGGGCTCCCTCGCACCGGCACGGGTCAAGGCTGCGGCCGACGCGGGCACGCGGGCCGTGTCGGTGACCCGTGGCGGGCACGACACGAAGGCGGCGCCGGTGGCGCCCCGGGCGGGCGCCGAGCCGGGGGCGGAGGCGCTGGCCGCGGCCGGGAAGAAGGCCCCGGAGGCGGAGGCCTCGAACCCGTCGGCCGGGCTTCCGCTGGCGCTGGTGGGCTCGGCCTGTGCCGCCGCGCTCGCCCTGTGGGGCTGGCGGCGCAGGGCGGCCCGCCAGGGCTAGGGGGTGTCCGGAGAGTCGCGGGTACTGTGCGGGACTCTCCGGACACCCCCTGGGGACTCGTTCCGAGGGCCGCCGGTCGTGCGGTGCCACGGGAGCCGCCGGACCGGGTCGTGCCGGCGACGGTTCGGCCGGCGCCGCACGATCAGGGTCCTAGCCTGCGGGAACACCGTCCGGGACCGGCCCGGACGGTCTTCCCGAGGAGTGACCCGATGACGGACAGCACGCCCGCCGCCGTACGGATCGCCGAGCGGTTCCGCGAGGTGAACGGCGACCATCCGATGACGGCCGCCGACGACGCGTACGTTTCCGCCCAGTTCGTACCGCTGGAGGCGCTGTGCGCGGCGCTGGGCAGGGACGCCGACGAGGTCCGGGGGCTGATGCTCGGGGGTCTGCTGCCGCTGCCGGGCTATCTGCGGTCGGACGGCGCGGAGATGGTGCCGCGCGATCTGTTCGCGCTCGCGGAGGCGGCGGGTGGTCCCGGCCTCCTGCGCGCGTGGTTCACCGGGCACTGGGCGGACCCGGTCCGGGGCGAGGAGGAGTGGGCGGCGTACCTGAGCGGCCAGTACGTGTGCCTGCACGAGGTGACTCCGGCGAACATCCGGCGGAAGGAGGAGCTGACGGCGGAGATCACCGCGCGCCTCGCGACCGCGGGGGCGGATCCCTCGCCGGAGTGGCGCGGCGACCTCCACGCGCGCGTGGACGCGCTCGACGCCCTGGAGCCGGCCTTCACCGCGTACGACCGGCTGCGCTTCGGCGGCCCCACCTCGCGGGACACCTGCGTGGACGCGCCCCGGGCGCTGTTTCCCCGTCCACGGGACTGAGCGGCGACCCGGTGGCCCGGGGCCCCTGATCGCCGCCCGGGAACGGTCAGGCGCCGACGTACTCCGCGAGGTGCTCGCCGGTCAGGGTGGAGCGGGCCGCGACGAGTTCGGCGGGCGTGCCCTCGAAGACGATCTTTCCGCCGTCGTGGCCCGCGCCGGGGCCGAGGTCGATGATCCAGTCGGCGTGCGCCATGACCGCCTGGTGGTGCTCGACGACGATGACCGACTTGCCGGAGTCCACGAGCCGGTCGAGGAGGCCGAGGAGCTGCTCGACGTCGGCGAGGTGGAGGCCGGTGGTCGGCTCGTCGAGGACGTAGACGCCGCCCTTGTCGCCCATGTGCGTGGCCAGCTTGAGCCGCTGCCGCTCGCCGCCGGAGAGGGTGGTGAGGGGCTGGCCGAGGCTCAGGTAGCCGAGGCCGACGTCGGCGAGCCGGGCGAGGATGCGCTGCGCGGCCGGGGTGTGGGCCTCGCCGGAGGCGAAGAACTCCTCGGCCTCGGTCACGGACATCTCCAGGACCTCGCTGATGTCCCGGCCGCCGAGGAGGTATTCGAGCACCGAGGGCTGGAACCGCTTGCCCTCGCAGTCCTCGCAGGTGGAGGAGACCCCGGCCATCATCCCCAGGTCGGTGTAGATGACGCCCGCGCCGTTGCAGGTGGGGCAGGCGCCCTCGGAATTGGCGCTGAACAGCGCCGGCTTCACGCCGTTGGCCTTGGCGAAGGCCTTGCGGATCGGGTCGAGGAGCCCGGTGTACGTGGCGGGGTTGCTGCGCCGGGAGCCGCGGATCGCGCCCTGGTCGACGGAGATCACTTCCTCGCCGGCGGGGATCGAGCCGTGCACGAGCGAGCTCTTGCCGGAGCCGGCGACCCCGGTGACGACGGTGAGCACGCCGAGCGGGATGTCGACGTCGACGTCGCGCAGGTTGTGCGTGGACGCGCCGCGGATCTCCAGGGCGCCGGTGGGCGTGCGCACCGACTCCTTGACGGCGGCCCGGTCGTCGAGGTGGCGGCCGGTGACGGTGCCGGCGGAGCGCAGCCCCTCCACGGTGCCCTCGAAGCAGACGGCGCCGCCCGCCGTACCGGCGCCGGGTCCGAGGTCGACGACGTGGTCGGCGATGACGATGGCCTCCGGCTTGTGCTCGACGACGAGCACCGTGTTGCCCTTGTCGCGCAGCTGGAGCAGCAGGTCGTTCATCCGCTGGATGTCGTGCGGGTGCAGGCCGATGGTGGGTTCGTCGAAGACGTACGTGACGTCGGTGAGCGAGGAGCCGAGGTGGCGGATCATCTTGACGCGCTGTGCCTCACCGCCCGACAGGGTGCCCGAGGGCCGGTCGAGGGAGAGGTAGCCGAGGCCGATCTCCACGAACGAGTCGAGGGTCAGCTGGAGCGCGGTGAGCAGCGGCGCCACCGACGGCTCGTCGAGGGCGCGGACCCAGTCGGCGAGGTCGCTGATCTGCATCGCGCAGGCGTCGGCGATGCTGATCTTCTTGATCTTGGAGGCCCTGGCGCCCTCGCTGAGCCGGGTGCCGTCGCAGTCGGGGCAGGTGGTGAAGGTGACGGCCCGCTCGACGAAGGCGCGGATGTGGGGCTGCATGCCCTCCTTGTCCTTGGCCAGGAAGGACTTCTGGATGCGCGGGATCAGACCCTCGTAGGTCATGTTGATCCCGGCGATCTTCATCCGGACGGGCTCGTGGTGGAGGAAGTTCTGGAGTTCCTTCTTGGTGTACTTGCGGATCGGCTTGTCCTGGTCGACGAGGCCGGACTCGCTGTAGAGCCGGTAGTTCCAGCCGCCGGGGGTGTAGCCGGGGATGGTGAGCGCGCCCTCGGCGAGCGACTTGGAGTCGTCGTAGAGCTGGGTGAGGTCGATGTCGGAGACGGTGCCCCGGCCCTCGCAGCCCGGACACATGCCGCCGGTGCGCTCGAAGGTCGCCCGCTCGGTCTTCTTGTTGCCGCGCTCGACGGTGATGGCGCCGCTCGCCCGGACCGACGGGACGTTGAAGGCGTAGGCGCTGGGCGGGCCGATGTGCGGCTTGCCCAGGCGGCTGAAGAGGATCCGCAGCATGGCGTTGACGTCGGTGGCGGTGCCGACGGTGGAGCGGGGGTCGGCGCCGAGGCGCTGCTGGTCGACGATGATCGCGGTCGTCAGGCCTTCGAGGACGTCGACCTCGGGCCGGGCGAGCGTGGGCATGAAGCCCTGGACGAAGGCGCTGTACGTCTCGTTGATCAGCCGCTGTGACTCGGCGGCGATCGTGTCGAACACGAGGGAGCTCTTGCCCGAGCCGGAGACGCCGGTGAAGACGGTGAGACGGCGCTTCGGGATCTCGATGCTCACGTCCTTGAGGTTGTTCTCGCGCGCGCCGTGCACGCGGATCAGGTCGTGACGGTCGGCGGCGTGGGGGACGGACGCCCGCTCGTCCGGCCTCGGGGCCTTGCTCATCGTGTCTCCAGCCTTCGCGCGGTTCCTGACGGCGATCCTTCGCGCCCGTGGCCGAGCGCGTCGAGCACAGGGGCGAAGGTCATGGCTGTCACGCTAGTGGCGGCACGATGACGACGCTTCTCGATTCCTGATCTCCTCCCGAGGCCACGTACCGTTCGGCCGCGAGGACGGCCTCGCGGGCGGTGCGTTCTCCCATGAGGACGCACAGGGTGTACGCCGTGTCCTCGAAGCGCCGGCGGGCCGACAGGTCGCCCGGCCTGTCCAGCACGGACCGCTCCTGGACGCGGAAGTGCCGGAGCAGCCGTTCGACGGTGTTCCTGTCGGGCAGCAGCATGGCCGTTCTCCTGTCTCCTGAGTCGCTTCATATTCCCGGTCGTCGGCCGCGCTCGCGAACCGTACGGACACGCTCTGTGAGCGGGGCGCGTCCGGGGAGGCCGCCGGAGTGCGGTTCCGCCGCCGATGGCGGAGGGTCGGAGACATGAATCCGAGCACGCTTGCGCGCGTCGTCGTCACGGGCGCCACCGGCAACGTGGGAACGAGCCTGGTCCGGATCCTGGCGAGCGATCCGGGCGTCGGCTCGGTCCTCGGTCTCGCCCGGCGCAGGCCGGGACTCGATCTCCCGGGGGTGGAGTGGGCCGAGCTCGACCTCTCCCGGGAGGGGGACGCGCCGCGGCTCGCGCAGTACGTGGCGGACGCGGACGCGGTGGTGCACCTGGCGTGGCGGTTCGGTCCGACGCACGACCCGGTGGAGACCTGGGGGACCAACGTCCTGGGCGCGGTCCGCGTCTTCGACGCGGTGGCGGCCGCGCGGGTGCCGGTCCTGGTGCACGCCTCCTCGGTGGGGGCCTACTCCCCCGGGCCCGAGGGCGGCGCCCCGGTGTCCGAGGCGTGGCCGACGCACGGCTGGCCGGGCGCCGCGTACACCCGGGAGAAGGCCTATCTCGAGCGGGTCCTCGACACCTTCGAGCGGGACCATCCGCTGACCCGGGTGGTGCGGATGCGGCCGGCGTTCCTGTTCAAGGAGGAGTCGGCGAGCGGGCAGCGGCGGATCTTCGCCGGGCGGTTCTTCCCGGGGCAGCTGGTGCGGCCCGATCTGCTGCCGCTGCTCCCGGAGTTCAAGGGGCTGCGCTTCCAGGTCCTGCACACGGAGGACGCGGCGGACGCCTACCGCAGGGCGCTCCTGAGGGACGTCCGGGGCGCCTTCAACCTGGCCGCGGAGCCGGTGATCGACGCCGCGACGCTGGGTGAACTGCTGCACGCCCGCCCGGTGAAGGTGCCGGCGGGCGCGGTACGGAGTGCCTTGTCGGCGGCCTGGCGGCTGCGGCTCGCCCCGGCTTCCCCGGAGCTCTTCGACGCCCTGCGGCAGCTGCCGCTCCTCGCCACCGAGCGGGCCCGGCGGGAGCTGGGCTGGGAGCCTGCGGCGAGCTCGCTGGAGGCCCTGGAGGCGTTCTTGCGCGGGGTCCGGGCGGGCTCGGGCGACGACACGGCACCGCTCGCGGGACACCGCATCGGCTGACGCGGGCGTCGGCGCGATGCGGCACCCGGCCGTGGCGTACGGCGTCAGCGCGCCCCGGTGGTCCAGTCGACGAGGCGTATCCCGGCGCCCGCGGCCTCGCGGCCGCGGCAGTGGGCGCGGTGGCGGCGCAGGAGGGCGTCGATGTCGAGGTGGCGGGCGAACTCGGGGCGGGCGGCGAGGCGCTGGGCGTAGGCCCACAGGGCGGGGTGTGCGGCGACCCGCTCCATGGCGGTGGCGTCGAGGTGCCAGCGGTGCACGGTGTCGAGCTGGACGAGGGTGACCCAGACGTGCACGTCGGCGGCGGTGGGCGCGTCGCCGAGGACGTACGGCCCGCGGGCGAGGCGGCGTTCGAGGGAGCCGAGCGCGGCGAAGAGGACGGTGAGCGGGTCGCGGTGGGCGGACTCGCCGTCGAGGCCGAGCTCGCCGGCGCGCTGGGCGGCCCGGTTGACGCTCCGCTCGCACAGGTCGGCGATCGCGTCGACGGCGTCGCGGTGCTCCTCGGGCAGCAGGTCGGGGCCGTCGCCCCGGAAGCGGAGGGCGAGGTCCCGGAGGATGTCGGGGACGTGGGTGCTGACGATCCGTCCGGTCCATCCGTCGCTGAGTACGGGTGCGGTGGCCGGCCCGGTGTAGAGGTGGGCGCTCGCCTCGTACAGCGGGCGGAGCGCGGCGTACCCGCCGTCGGGTGTGTCGGGGGTGCCGGGGAGCACGGTGAGCGGGAGCGTGTCGTCGAGTCCGAGGAGTCCGTGGGTGAGGGCGATGCTCAGACACCGGGGGTCGGACGGTTCGACGTGCAGGCGGTAGCGGTGGGGCACGGCGTAGTGGCCGCTGCACGCGTCGCGGCCGATCCTGCCCCGGAAGGCGGGTACGGCGGAGGCGGGCAGGAGCGAGGTCGGGACGACGACGGACATGTTTCTCCCTCGGGGGTGCTCGGTGCTGGGCCGGGCGGCGCGCGGCGGTCCGGTCGGGACGGTGTGACGCGGGGTCGCGCGGGGCCCGGGGGCAGCAGAGGTACGGGAAGAGGAGACGGGCGGACCGCGGGGGCGCCCGGGGCCGGTCCGGCGGATCAGGCCTCGGCGGACGGGCGGACGCCCGGGCGGGCAGGGCGACTCGCGGCGCTGCAGACCCGCAGCAGATCGATGTGCCTGCGGGAGGTGAGGGGCAGCGAGCGCGGGAGGGGCGCGGCGGGTGAGGTGTCCCTCCGGCCGGTGCGTCCCATGGTTCCCTACCTGTTCGCTCGGTTTCCCGTCCATGAGTGTCCGGCGGGTCATGGGTGACGTCAAGGGTGCGGTCCGGCTCGTCTCACGGCATGGAACGGGCCGGCGGATCGAGCGCCCGGACCCGCCGCGCGGGCGGTGGAACGGGCGCGCGGACCCGCCGCGCGGGCGGTGGAACGGGCCGGCGGATCGAGCGCCCGGACCCGCCGCGCGGGCGGTGGAACGGGCGCGCGGACCCGCCGCGCGGGCGGTGGAACGGGCGCGCGGACCCGCCGCGCGGGCGGTGGAACGGGCGCCCGGACCCGCCGCGCGGGCGGCGGAACGGGCGCGCGGACCCGCCGCGCGGGCGGCGGAACGGGCGCGCGGACCCGGTCACGTCCGTGCGGAATAATGCGCGCATGCGCATTTCAGCCAGGGCCGACTACGCGGTGCGGGCCGCCCTCCAGCTCGCCGCAGCCCAGGACGCGGGGCCACTGAAGGCCGAGTCCATCGCGGTGGACCAGGACATCTCGCACAAGTTCCTGGAGGGCATCCTCGGCGACATGCGCAAGGGCGGTCTGGTGCAGAGCCAGCGCGGCGGCAACGGCGGGTACTGGCTGGCCCGGCCGGCCGAGACGATCTCGGTCGCGGACGTCATCCGCTGCGTGGACGGCCCGCTGGTCTCCGTGCGCGGGGAGCGGCCGCCGGACCTGTCGTACACGGGGCCCGCCGAGTCGCTGCTCACACTGTGGATCGCGCTGCGGGCGAGTGTCCGCGGGGTGCTCGGGGTGTCCCTCGCGGAACTCGCGGCCGCGAAGCTCCCGCCGGAGATCGTCGCGCTCGCGGACGATCCGGAGGCGTGGACCAACCCCTGACTCGCGCCGGGCCGACTCCTGACCCGTGCCGGGCCGACTCCTGAGCCGTGCCCCGCGGCCCCCTGACCCTCGCCGGGCCACTTCCCGTCCCGTACGGAGGTCAACCTCCTGCCACCTGCGTGAACCTGACGTCGTCTCGCTCGTCGATACGAGCCTGTCCAGTACGTGGACGGCCCTTGGGGTCGAGCGGTCACCTCTGCCAATATCCCTACTATTCCAGTGGGAATACTAGGGATCGGGTGAGGTGACGTGAGCACGCCGAGGAAATCGCCGAAGAGACCAGCGATACGCACCGCCTCCGCACCACCCGGCCGGCCCGCCGACCGGCCCGCCGACGACGAGATCTGGCCCCGCGTCACCCGCGAGCTGGCCGACGACCTGGCCGTCGACGCCCTCGCCAGGGACCGGGCCGGCAAGGCCCCCTTCGACGAGGTCGCGCGGCTCCAGGAGGCGGGCCTGCCCGCCCTCCTCACCGCGCCGGGACCGACCCGCCGGGGCGCGGACTGGCGGGCCGCCTGCGCGGTCGTACGGGAGATCTCCGCCGCCGACAGCTCCGTCGGCGAACTCCTCGCCCACCACTACGCGCTGTCCTGGAGCAGCCGCTTCTTCGGCCCCGCGGCACAGGACGTCGACGACGCGCCCTCCCCCGCGCTCTCCCTCGACGTGTGTACGGCCGAGGAGCGCTGGCTGCTCGCCGGCGGCGTCGAACCGCCGCGCGCCGGGACCGACCCCGGGCTCACGCTCACCCCCGCCGACGGTCCCGGCGGCGGCTGGATCCTCGACGGGCGCCGCGCCTTCGCCTCCGGCGTGACCGTCGCCGACCGGCTCGTCGTCGGTGCCCGGCCCGGCGGCACCGGCGACCTGCTCGTCGTCCTCGTGGACCCGGCCCACCCCGGGGTGTTCACCGACCCGGACACGGAGCGGGTCGGGCAGCGGCTGGCCGGGGCCGGCACCGTCACCTTCGACCGCGTCCCGGTGGACCCCGGGCACGTCCTGGGGGTCCTCCCGCACGACGAGCACGCCGTCGCGCCGTTCACCACCCTCGCGCCGCTCGCCCTGCGGCTGCTCCTCGTCCAGGTGGGGCTCGGCATCGCCGAGGGGGCGCTCGCCGAGGCCCGTGACATCAGCCGTGCCGGGCAGGCGGGCCCCGCGCTCGGCGACCGCGCGGGAGGCACGTCGGCCGCGGACGGGATCGCGCCGGCCGGAGCCGGGGACGACCCGTACCTCCTCCTCGCCTACGGGGAGCTGGCGACGGCCGCGCACGCCGCCGCCGCGGTGGTGGAGCGGGCGACGGACGCGCTGGCCCGGGGACTGCTCGCCGAGTGGGCGCTCGGCCTGGAGGAACGCGCCGACATCGCCGTCCTCGTGGCGGCGGCCGAGACCGTCACCGGCCGGGCGGCCGTCCACATCACCACCCGCATCCTGGAACTCGTCGACGGCACGGCGGGCGCCGACGTCCGGGGCGGCGGGCCGGGCTTCGACCGCTTCTGGCGCAACGCCCGCGCGCTCACCGCCCCCACCCAGGCGGCCCACCGGCTCCGGGACATCGGGGACCACTACCTCAACGGCACCCACGCCCGGCTCACCCTGCTCGCCTGACCCCCGCCCGAGCGGCTCCCCTGCGAACGACGGGCCGGGCGAAAGACCGACGGAGGGCCGGGCGAAGGGCCGGACGGACCGTCATGTCGGGACGTCCGGCCCTCCCGTCGAGCCGCCGAAGGGCCCAAGCTGGAGGGAGCAGGGCCGGCCGGCCGGCGGGCCCGACACCGCACCGACGGAGGCAGCCTGATGAGTCGTGAGATCGTCGCAGGAGTGGACGGTTCCCCGGAGAGCCTCGCCGCGGCCGACTGGGCCGCCCGCGAGGCCCTGCGCCGGGGCCTCCCGCTACGGCTCGCGCACGCCTGGCGCTGGGAACCGCTCGACATCCCCCTGGTCCAGGACCCCGAGGAACAGCAGCGCGCGGCGTACGCCGTCCTTCGCGAGGCCGAGGCCACGATCGCCGAGCGCCACCCGGGGCTCGCGCTCACGGCCGAGCTGCTCCCCGACACCCCGGTCGCCGCGCTGCTCGGCACCGAGGAGCGGGCCGAACTGCTCGTCATCGGCTCGCGCGGGCACGGCGCCGTCACCGGCTTCCTGCTCGGCTCGTACGGGCAGCAGATCATCGCCGGCGCCACCCGTCCCGTCGTCGCCGTCCGGTCCCGCGACGGCGAGCAGGCCGAACCGCCCTCGGGGTACGTGCTCGTCGGTCAGCACGGCACGCCGGAGGACAGCGCGGCCGCGCTCGGCTTCGCCTTCGAGACGGCGGCCGCGCGCGGGGCGGCGGTGCGGGCCGTGCGGGCGTGGAGCCTGCCGCCCCTCTACGCGTACAGCCCGGCGTCGATGCGGCTCGCGGACGAGGCCGGCGGTCTCGTCCCGTACGAGGAGAAGGCGCTGCGCGAGGCGCTCTCCCCGTGGCGCGAGCGGTACCCCGACGTGCCGGTCGTCGAGCACGTCGAGCTGGGCAGCGCGGGGCAGGTGCTGCTCTCGGGCTCGGGCGGCGCCCAGCTCCTCGTGGTCGGCCGGCGCGCCCGTCGCGGGGCCCTCGGGCCGCGGATCGGTTCGGTGGCGCACGCGGCGCTCCACCTCGCGCCCTGCCCGGTGGCGGTAATCCCGCAGGGCTGACAGGCTCGGACGTGGGTTGACGCACTGCGTTGACGAGGAGTGTCGGGGCGGCCGGGGCCGGAAAGTCTTACCGCCGTCGCCCCGGTGGCTCTCCGAGCGCCGGACCGAACGGCGACCCCGGCGAGAGAGCGGAGCTCCATGCGGCACCACGACCGTCCCGGCCACCCCGACGACCACGACCACGGCGACCGCTTCGCGAATCCCCGTCCTCCGGCCGCGGGCAGGCACCGGAGAACGGGCGGGGTGCGGGGGCTCGGTGCGCGCCGTCCGTCGTTCCGAACCGCCGTCACCCTGGCCGGAACCGCGGCCGTCGTGCTCACGGTGGCGACCGGGATGTACGTGGCCACTCCCGCGACCGGCACGACGGCCACCGCGGCCACCGCCCCGGAGCGGCCGACGGCGGCCGCCGCGAAGGCCGCGCGGTTCGTGCGGGACGTCGTGGAACTCGCCAACGCCGAGCGGGAGAAGGCCGGTTGCGGCCCGCTCCGCTCCGAGGGGCGTCTGCGGGTCGCCGCGCAGGGGCACGCCGACGACATGGCCGCCCGCGACTACTACGAGCACCACAGTCCGGAGGGCCGGGACGCGGGCGACCGGATCACCGGCGCCGGGTACGCGTGGTCGACCTGGGGGGAGAACATCCACCGCGGGCCGAAGACCCCGGCGCGGGCCATGGAGGACTGGATGGACAGTCCCGGGCACCGGGCGAACATCCTCAACTGCTCGTTCAAGGACATCGGCGTCGGGGTGACCCTCGCCGCCAACGGGCCGTGGTGGGTCCAGGACTTCGGCGCGAGACGCTGAGCGGCCGCCGTCCCCCGTTCAGGAGGCGGGGGCGGCCAGCTCCTGCACCCAGATCCGTCCGGCGGGGCCGGGCACCGACGCCACGCCGGTGTCCCGGTACCGGCAGTCGAGCATGTTCCGCTCGTGCATCGCCCCGTCCCGCCAGTCCTCGACGACGGCCTCCGGACCGGTCGCACCGCGTGCCAGGTTCTCGGCCAGGGCGCTCCAGTCGTATCCGGCGGCGGTGATCCGCGCGTCCGGGAACTCGCCCTCGGGGCTGCCGTGTCCGTAGTAGCCGCGCGCGGCCATGTCCCGGGCGTAGTCGCGGGCCGCCTCGACGAGCCGGGGGTCGGTGCGCAGCGGGCCGCAACCGGCCTTCGCCCGGAGGCGGTTGACGAGGGTGGTGACCCGCTCCCCCGGGTCGGCGGCCGGTGTCGGGCGGGTGGTGCGCCGGGGGGTGGGGACGGCGGTCGTCGGCACGGGGGCGGCGGTGACCACCGGGCTCGGGGAGACGGTGGCCGGGGCGGTCGTCGCGGGGGGTTCGGCGACGGGTCGCTCGGGCCTGACCCGTGCCTCCGGCCGCGGCGGTACGAGGAGGGCGACCGCCCCGAGGACGGCGACGGCCGCGAGGCCGGCGACGGTGGCGCGGCGCCAGGGGAGCGGGCGAGGGGCGGCGACGCCGGACGCGCCGGGCTGCGCGGACGGGTGCGCGAGGGTCTCCACCGCGGGTCCGTCGGCTTGCGGGGACACGTGGGCGACGGTCTCCACCGCCGGTCCTTCCGTGTGCGAGGCCGCGAGCGTCAGGGGCGGGACGAGGCCGATGCCGACGAGGAGGCCCTCGACGGGGGCGAGTCCGCTGCGGCCGGCCGCGCGGGAGGCGCAGTCGGCGCAGGTGCGCAGATGGCGGGCGATCCGCTTGCGCCAGAGCGGGGAGGGCCGGCCGTCCCAGGACGTGAGGGTCTCGGTGAGCTCCGGGCAGGGCGGCAGCGCGTCGAGGGCGCGGACCACGGCGCGCCCGGTGTCCAGGCGTTCCCTCATCCGCTGGACGCGGACGGCGGCGTGCGCCGGGGTGATGCCGAGGCCTTCGGCGAGCTCGGCACGGCTGAGTTCGCCGGCGGCTTCCAGCCACCACAGGGCGAGGAGGTCGGTGTCGTCCTCGTCGAGCCAGCGGGTCGCCCGGGCCACGTCGCGGCGCTGCCCGGAGAGGCCGAGGCGAAGGATGGTGAGCTCGGTGAAGTCGCCGGCCGGGTCGGCGAGCTCCGCGGCCCGGTCGAGGCCGGGGACGGGAGCCCGCCGGTGTTCGTGCCAGCGGCGCCGTATCCCGTTCATGGCGATGGCGACGAGCCAGGACCGGAAGCGGGAGGGGTCGCGCAGGCCGGTGAGGCCGTCGAGGGCGCGGACCATCGTCTCCTGGACGATGTCGTCCGTGTCGGCGTGGCCGTCGAGGGCCCGGCCGACGATGTTGTGGACGAGCGGAAGGTGGTCGCGGACCAGGGTGTCCCTGGCGTCCGCGTCACCCGCCCTGGCCGCCTCCACGAGCGCGGTGGTGCGTCGCTCGTCGCTGTGCATGGGTCTGCTCCCTCATCCCTGGTCCGAGTCCCCCGTCGTCAGGAGACCCGCGGGCACGGGAGGGATAACACTTTCCGAAGAACGGTGGCTACACGGGTGGTGCCGCGGGCAGGGTCGGGACCGTGGCCCCGTTCCCCTCCCGGACAGCCGCCACGACGGCGTCGTGCAGGTCGCGGCTCTCCTCCTCGGATCCGCACGGAACGGGACTGCCCGACATGGTGAACCAGTCGGATGCGCCGCTGTACTGCACGGCCACGCGTGCCTCCCGCTCGGCGAACGTCGTGTGCACGGTCAGATCGCCCGTGACGACGCCCGCCTCGTCGGTCAGCACCCCACCTCGCCCGGTGTAGACACCGGCGGTCGTCCAAGATGCCCAGCTCATGCCCTCCAGGGTCACACCGGGGGGTGAGATGCGCCACCGACGGGACCGCCCCGGCCGGAGGGATTCCGGCCGGGGCGGTACGGGTCGCGCGCCGGGGCGGACGACGGTCTCGCGCCGGATCAGGCGAGGGACGCGACGGCCTCGTTGAAGGTGGCGGACGGGCGCATCACGGCCGCGGCCTTGGCCGGGTCGGGCTGGTAGTAGCCGCCGATCTCGGCCGGGGAGCCCTGGACGGCGACGAGCTCGTCGACGATCTTCTGCTCGTTCGAGGTGAGGGTCTCGGCGAGCGGCGCGAAGGCCTTGGCGAGCTCCGCGTCCTCGGTCTGGGCGGCCAGCTCCTGGGCCCAGTAGAGGGCCAGGTAGAAGTGGCTGCCGCGGTTGTCGATACCACCGAGGCGACGGGTCGGCGACTTGTCCTCGTTGAGGAAGGTGCCGGTGGCGCGGTCGAGGGTGTCGGCGAGGACCTGGGCGCGGGAGTTGCCCGTGCTGGTCGCGAGGTGCTCGAAGGAGGCGGCCAGGGCGAAGAACTCGCCGAGGCTGTCCCAGCGGAGGTAGTTCTCCTTGACGAGCTGCTGGACGTGCTTCGGGGCGGAGCCGCCGGCGCCGGTCTCGAAGAGGCCGCCGCCCGCCATCAGCGGGACGACCGACAGCATCTTGGCGCTGGTGCCCAGCTCCAGGATCGGGAAGAGGTCGGTCAGGTAGTCGCGCAGGACGTTGCCGGTGACGGAGATGGTGTCCTCGCCGCGGCGGATGCGCTCCAGGGAGAACTTGGTGGCCTCGACCGGGGAGAGGATCTGGATGTCCAGGCCCTCGGTGTCGTGCTCCGGCAGGTACTGCTTGACCTTGGCGATGATCTGGGCGTCGTGGCCGCGGTTCTCGTCCAGCCAGAAGACGGCCGGGGCGCCGGTGGCGCGGGCGCGGGTGACGGCGAGCTTGACCCAGTCCTGGATGGGCAGGTCCTTGGTCTGGCAGGCACGGAAGATGTCGCCCTCGGCGACCTCCTGCTCCAGGAGGACGGTGCCCTCGGAGTCGACGAGGCGGACGGTGCCGGCCTGGGCGATCTCGAAGGTCTTGTCGTGGGAGCCGTACTCCTCGGCCTTCTGGGCCATGAGGCCGACGTTCGGGACGGAGCCCATGGTCGCCGGGTCGAAGGCGCCGTGGGCGCGGCAGTCCTCGATGACGGCCTGGTACACGCCGGAGTAGCTGTGGTCCGGGAGGACCGCGAGGGTGTCGGCCTCCTGGCCGTCCGGGCCCCACATGTGGCCGGAGGTGCGGATCATGGCCGGCATCGAGGCGTCGACGATGACATCGGACGGCACGTGCAGGTTGGTGATGCCCTTGTCGGAGTCGACCATCGCCAGGGCGGGGCCCGCGGCGAGCTCGGCCTCGAAGGAGGCCTTGATCTCGTCGCCGTTCGGGAGGGCGTCGAGGCCGTTCAGGACCGTGCCGAGGCCGTCGTTCGGGGAGAGGCCGGCGCCGGCGAGCACCGCGCCGTACGTGGCGAAGGTGTTCGGGAAGAAGGCGCGGACGACGTGGCCGAAGACGATCGGGTCGGAGACCTTCATCATCGTGGCCTTGAGGTGCACGGAGAAGAGCACGCCCTCGGCCTTGGCGCGGGAGACCTGCTCGGCGAGGAAGGTGTTCAGGGCGGCGGCGCGCATGACGGCGGCGTCGACGACCTCACCGGCGATGACCTTCAGCGGCTCGCGGAGCTCGCTGACGGTGCCGTCGGCGGCGGTGAACTCGAAGCGGAGGGTGTCGTCCTTGGCGATGACGACGGACTTCTCCGTGGAGGCGAAGTCGTTCTCGCTCATCGTGGCGACGTTCGTCTTGGACTCGGGGGTCCAGACGCCCATGCGGTGCGGGTGGGTCTTGGCGTAGTTCTTGACCGAGCCCGGGGCGCGGCGGTCCGAGTTGCCCTCGCGCAGGACCGGGTTGACGGCCGAGCCCTTGATCTTGTCGTAACGGGCGCGGACGTCCTTGTCCTGGTCCGTCTGCGGGTCGTCCGGGTAGTCCGGGAGGGCGTAGCCCTGCGCCTGGAGCTCGGCGATCGCGGCCTTCAGCTGCGGGATGGACGCCGAGACGTTCGGCAGCTTGATGATGTTGGCGCCGGGCGTCTTGGCCAGGTCGCCGAGCTCGGAGAGGGCGTCGGCGATGCGCTGGCCCTCCTCCAGGAACTCCGGGAAGACGGCGATGATGCGGCCCGCGAGCGAGATGTCACGCGTCTCGACCGTGACACCGGCCTGCGAGGCGTACGCCTGGATCACGGGCAGGAACGAGTACGTCGCCAGGGCGGGCGCCTCGTCAGTGTGGGTGTAGATGATGGTCGAGTCAGTCACCGGGTGCTCCGCTCCACGTCTGCGTCTGCGAGATTGCTCGACATCAAGATATCTCGTGATCGTGCTCCTCGGTAAAGGGCCCCACGAGCTCGGCGTCGCGGGGGACGCCGGCGGCCTCGACGAAGGGTCCTCCGAGCCGGTACGCCGCGGGGGCGCCGTCCACGTCGACGCGCCGGAGCACGGCGAGCAGGATCAGCCCGGCGGCGGCGACCACTCCGGCGGCGAGGGCCTGGCCGCAGCGGTGCGCGAGCCGGAGCTCGGCCGGGTCGTACGGGGCGGTGGCGGGCAGCGCGAGGGTGTCGCCGAGCAGCCAGAGTCCGGCGCCGATGCCTCCCAGGGCGAGGAGGGCGAGCGGGACGGTCACCGGGAGGCCGGTCAGGGCGGTTCCGCGGCGCGGGCCGGGGCGGACCTTGCCCCGGCGGGCGATGACGGCGAGGAGGCCCGAGGTCACGGCGAGGACGACGAGGGCGGCGGCGATGACGTCGCCGGGCCGGTGCTGCCCCGCGGCGATGGTGTACGCGCCGACGGCGGCGGCCCAGAGGGTCGCGGCGCCGACGGCCAGGGCGCGCCGGCGGTAGGGGACGACGAGGACCAGGCCGAGGGCGATGCCGAGGGCGAGCGTGGTCTGGGCGCTGGGGAAGCCGCTGGGGACGAGGGCTCCTGCGGGGTCGACGAGCCGGGGGCGGGGGGCGTACCGCTGGAGGAGCCCCGTGACGGCGAGGGCGGTGACGACGGCACCGGCGGCGGCGCCGGTGAGGGCGTACCGCTTGCGTATGAGCCCGGTGGCGAGGAGGAGGACGCAGCCGAGGACCAGCGAGACGGTGGTGAGTCCGGCTAGGGAGGGATGCTCCCGGAGCAGGGTGACGGCGGCGGAGTCGGCGCGGCGGCCGGTGACGGCGGCGTCGCCCCAGCGGCGGCCCGTCGCGGTGAGCACGAGTCCCGCGTAGACGACCGTGAGCAGGAGGACGGCCCCGAGGCAGGCACGGCGGGTCCGGGTGCGGACCCGTGTGCTGAACGAGCCGGCGGCCTCGCCGGCCACGGCGGCGTACCACCAGGTGTCACCGGACTTCAGCGGCCTCGGGGAGCCGCCGGCACGGAGCCTGTCGTAGGAAGCCATGCCCCGATTCGAACCCACGCGCGCCCGTGGCGCCCGCTGGACTCACCCGAACGACACGCCGAGGACCGGGTCAGGCGTCCTGGCGCGGGCGCTGGGACAGGGTCAGGAGGATCAGTCCGGCGAGCAGGAAGCCGACCCCGGCCCCCTGGACGGTGGAGCGCGTGGCACGGTCGTCGACGAGCGCCGTGGACGCCTGGATGGCGAGCGCGGCCCCCATCAGCAGCTGCCCCCAGCCGAAGAACCGCGGCCGGTACACGGAGCCCCGCTGCCAGGGCATGATCCAGCCGCTGCTGAGCGTCGCCGCCCCGCCGGCCAGCATCAGCACGCCCAGGACGGCACTGGGAAGCGCGAGGTACCAGGACACGGTCCACCTCCTGATCCTCCGGCACCGTGCCGAAAGTCGACGCGATCATGCCACAGCGAGGGGGTGGGCCCGGTCGCGGTCGTGGCGGCGGGTGCCGTACAGGGTGAACGCCGTGTTCACCAGGGCGACATGGCTGAGCGCCTGGGGCGTGTTGCCGAGCTGGCGGCCGGCGACCGGGTCCCATTCCTCGGCGAGGAGCCCGACGTCGTTGCGGACGTCGAGGACCCGCTCGAAGACGGTCCGGGCCTCGTCGGCGCGGCCGGTCACGGCGAGGGCGTCGGCGTACCAGAACGTGCAGGCGACGAAGCTCCCCTCGGTGCCGCCGAGGTCGTCGAGCTCGTGCGTGCCGCCGTCCCGGACGTCGCCGTACCGGCGGAGGAAGCCGTGGTCGTCGAGCCGCTCCATCGCCCGGACGGTGCCGAGGACGCGGGGGTCGGCGGCGGGGAGGAAGCCGAGCCGCGGGATCAGCAGGGCGGTGGCGTCGACCTGCCGGCTCCCGTAGTACTGGGTGAAGGAGCCCTGTTCCTCGCTCCAGCCGTGGGCGCAGATCTCCGCGTGCAGTTCGGAGCGGAGCGCCTGCCAGCGCCCGAGGGAGCCGCGCAGTCCGGCGAGGCGGGCGAGCCGGACGGCACGGTCGGCGGCGACCCAGGCCATGACCTTGGAGTGGACGAAGTGGCGGCGCGGGCCCCGGACTTCCCAGATGCCCTCGTCGGGTTCGCGCCAGCGTTTGCCGAGGTACTCCAGGAGCGAGGCCACCAGGGACCAGGCGGCGGGGTCGAGGTCGACTCCGGCCCGGACGGCGGAGTAGACGGTGCTGAGGACCTCGCCGTAGATGTCGAGCTGGAACTGGCCGACGGCCGCGTTGCCGAATCTGACGGGGCGTGAGTCCTCGTAGCCGGGCAGCCAGTCGGCGTACGTCTCGGGGAGCCGCCGCTGCCCCTCGACCCCGTACAGCGGCTGGAGGTCGGCGGGGTCGCCCGCGACGGCGCGCAGCAGCCAGTAGGTCCAGGCCAGAGCCTCCCTGCGGCATCCGCTGCGGAGCAGACAGGAGAGGGTGAAGGTGGAGTCGCGCAGCCAGCAGAAGCGGTAGTCCCAGTTGCGGCCGCCGCCGATGGACTCGGGGAGGGAGGCGGTGGCGGCGGCGACGATGCCGCCCGAGGGGGCGTAGGTGAGGGCCTTGAGGGTGAGCAGGGAGCGGATCACGGCCTCGCGGGCGGGACCCTCGTAGCGGAGGGCGGATGCCCAGTCGTTCCAGAAGGCGAGGGTGCGGGCGAGGGCGGCGGCGACGCCGGCGGGCGAAGCGGGCGGCGGCGCGGGGGCGTGCGAGGGGCTCCAGCCGAGGACGAAGGCGACCCGGCGGCCGGCCGTGACGGTGAACTCGCAGCTCGTCCGGTCGGGGGTGACGTCCAGTTCGACGCCGGGCCCGCAGGAGAGGTGGGCGGCGTCCGGCCCGGCGACGGAGACGACGGTGCGCCGGTCCGTCGAGCGGGTCCAGGGCACGATGCTGCCGTGATGGAACCGGACCCTCAACTCGCCCCGTACGGCGACCCGTCCGGCGATCCCCTCGACGACGCGGACGATCCTCGGCGAGTCCTCGCCCCGGCTGCGCGGCGGCATGAAGTCGGTGATCCGGACGGTTCCGGACAGGGTCTCCCAGACGCTGTCGAGGACCATGGTGTCGCCTCGGTAACTCCTGCGCGAACAGCGGGCGTTGCCGACCGGGGCCAGGATCCAGCGACCGTGGTCCGGCTCGCCGAGGAGAGCGGCGAGGCAGGCCGGCGAGTCGAAGCGGGGCGCGCACCACCAGTCGACGGACCCGTCGGTCCCGACGAGCGCAGCGGTCTCCAGGTCACCGACGAGGGCGTAGTCCTCAATTCGCCCTGCCATGACGGGATTGTATTCCTCCCGGAGAACGCGTGCAGAAATGACCTGGTGACAGGGGGGAATGACACGGCGGCAGGGCGGGTCATCCCTTCGCGGCGGCCCGTATATTCTTCCGCTTTTCTTGACGGCGTCGCCCCGCGCGCAGGATTCTGAGAACGCGGGCCGGCCACCGAAGGGCCGAACCGACGAGTAAGGCCGTACCGATGAGTAGCGATCCCCATGCGCATCCCCTGCGCCGGTCGACCGACCGGGCACCCCGTTCCGGCACCCGGACGGTGAGTCTCGTCCTCACGTTCCGCCCCGACGGCGGGGATCCGGGAGCGGCGCTCGACCGGATCCTCGACCAGGTCCCGGCCAGCGTGCGGGAACTGGTCCTGATCGGCGGACCCTCCGGCGGGATCGAGGAGCGTGCCGGGCTCGGCGTCCTCCGGCTCGGGGCCTGGGACTTCACCCGGGGCGACATCCCGCACGCGGCCCTGCTCGCCGCGACCGGGGACCTGGTCGTCCTGATGAACGCCGACGGAAGCATGTCGCCGCAGGAGATCCCGCATTACCTGCACTATCTGGAAAGCGGTTACGACTTCGTCAAGGGATCGCGTTTCATCGCGGGCGGGGATTACGCCGACTATCCGCTGTCGCGGCGGATCGGGCACCGTGCGCTGCTCCGGGTCGCCCACCGCCTCTACGGCCAGCACCTGACGGATCTCTGGTACGGATTCTGCGCGTTCCGGCGCCCCTTCGTCGACCTCCTCGACCTGCGCGAGGACGGGGTCGAGCTGGGGGCCGAACTCGTCACGCACGCGCTCCACTACGGCCTGCGCGTCGCCGAGGTGCCGAGTCTCGAACTGCCGCGCCGTCACGGCCCGTCGCACCCCCGCACGATCCGCGACGGCGCCCGCATCCTCGGCGCCCTCCTCGACGAACGGCCGCACAACGCCCTCTCGCGCCTCGCGCGCTCCCCCGCGCGCGGCTCGCGCGACGCTTCCGGTTGACGAAATGCTCCCAACAGTGCTAACGCTGAGATGAGCAACATTTCTCGACAAAGCAGACAGTGAGCGCACACCCTCGGCAGGGTCGGTTGCCGGAAGAGGCTCGTCGTGACCTCCATCCATTCCAGCCGGACGCCGGTGGCACCCGTTCCGCACCCTCTGCGGCGGGTGACCGACTGGCCCCTCGCCGATGCCCGGCGCCGCTCGCCCTGCCGTCCCCCGCACCGTCCGACGGCCCACCCCGCCCGCCGCGCCGGCGACCGGCTCGGCCTCGGTGCCGCTCCGCCCCGCTGCCTGACACGCAGGCCGCGCGGCGCCGGACGGCGGCGGCGCGCCCGTACGGCGCACACCAGCACCGCACGGCGCGGTCGCGGCTCGGGCCGATCGTCCGACGCGTCCGGCTCACCAGGCCCACACCGCCCACACCGCCCACACGGCGCACGCGGCGCATGCGGCACACACCGCGCTTCTGACCGCGCCGTCACCGCCCCTGTCATCGCCCCCGCCGCCTTCGCCTCCGTGAGGGCCGCCGAGCCGCGGAGGCGGGTGCCATGACGAGCGTCCGCGGGCCTCTGCTCGTCGCGGTGTCGGGACCCGACGGCGTGGGCACCTCCTCGCTGGTGCGCCGGCTCGGGACACTGCTCCGCGAGCGCGGCGTCACCGTCGTCACCGTCCACGGTCACGGCTGCTTCCTGTGCCGCCGACTCCCGGTTCCGCCACGCGTGAGGGAGACGGGGGAACCGGGTGGGGACGTGTGGGCACGGCGCGCCTCGGATCCCGAGCGCCGGGGATCCCGGCTGCGCCGTGCCCACGCGTTCCTCGACGCCGCCGAGCTCACGGCCCGGATCGCCGCGGCCGGGCTGTTCGCACGGGCACGGGCGCACGGCGGGCAGGACGTGGTCCTGACGGACCGGGGCCCGCTGGACGCTCTGGTGAGGTTCGACCCGCCGGCCACCTCCGGGGCGGCGTCCGCCTTCCGTCGGATCGCCGCGGGCTACGGGCTGACGCTGCTGGTGGAGACCGGGCCCGGGTCCCGGCGGGGCCGCGGCCGGGAGGAGACCGGGGGACCGCCGACCGTGCGGTGGGGGCGCTACCGCAGCTGGTCGCTGCGGCTGACCGGCGTCGCGCACCTCGACGGCGAACGGGCCCCGTCCCTGGTGGCGGGCGCGGCCGTGGAGCGGATCCTCGACGAGGTGCGGGAGCGGGAGCCGTTGACCGCCGGGCCGGAGCCCGAGCGGGGCGGGGAGCGGCCGCGCGTGGTGCTGTCGGTCTACGACGACGAGGACGACCCCGCCCACCGGGGCGACGGGCCGCTGCTGGCCGGCAAGGTGGCGCGGCGGCTCGCCGAGGACTTCCGGGTGACCGTCGTGACGGCGGGCCGGCGCGGCGGCAGCGAGGACCGCGGCGGCATCCGGTACGTCCGGCTCCGGGTGGGCCGGGCGGGCCCGCGCGCCGGCCGGCTGCTGTTTCTCGCGATGCTGCCGTTCGCGGCCCGCCGGATCCGGCACGACCTGTGGCTGGAGAGCTTCACTCCGCCGTACTCGACGAGCTTCCTGCCCCTGACGACCGGCGCCCCCGTGGTCGGCATCGACCACGGGGTCACCGAGGCCCCCTGGTGGCGCCACCATGTGCCGTTCTTCCTGGTGGAGCGGCTCGGCAGGCGCTGCTACCGGCACATCGTGGTGACGAACACTGCGGACGCGGCGGTGGTCCGCAGGCTCAGCCCCCGGGCCGACGTGCAGGTCGTCCCCAACGGGGTGGAGCAGCCCTTCCCTGACGAGGCCCGGCTCGGCGCCGGGCAGTTCATCCTCTTCCTGGACCGGATCGACACCTGGGTGAAGGGCCTGGACCTGCTGCTCGACGCCTACGACCGGGCCCGGCCACCGCTCGACCTGCTGCTCGCGGGCACGGGCACCCCCGCCGAGGAACGCCGGCTCGCCGCGCTCCTCGCCGCCCGCAGCCCCGGCCCCGGACTCCGGATCCACTGGGTCGGGCCCGCCGGAGAGGAGCGCAGGCGCCAACTGCTGTGCGACAGCGCCTTCCTGGTGATGCCGTCCCGGCACGAGACCTTCGGTCTGGTGGCCCTGGAAGGCATGGCGTACGGCAAGCCGGTGCTCCACTTCGACCTGCCGGCGCTGCGCTGGATGCGCGACGGCGGCGATGTGGCCGTGCGGCCGTTCGACGTGGCGGCCTTCGGGGCGCGCATGACCGAACTGGCCACGGACACGGCGCTCCGCCGACGACTGGGCCACCGCGCCGGGATCGCGGCGCGGCACTACACGTGGGACGAGACGACGGGCCGCTATCTGGCCCTGGCCCATCGGCTTCTCGACTCACCCGCCGCCGCACGGCGGCCGAGGAAGAGGGGTGCGTCGTCATGGCAGACGACCCGCTGACCGCTTTCGTCCGCACCGTCCTGGGCAACGGCGTCCCGATGCTCGTGCTCTCGCCGCATCTGGACGACGCCGTGCTGTCCTGCGGCGCGCTGCTCGGCTGGGCGGGGCGGCGGGCCCCGGTGACGGTCGCCACGCTGTTCACGGAGGCCGCGCCGCCTCCGTACACCCTCTCCGCCCGGCAGTACCTGAAGCGGGCCGGGGCCCGCGACGCGGAGGAACTGTTCGCCGACCGGCGCGCGGAGGACCGGCGGGTCCTGGAGCTGCTCGACGCCGACTGGCGCCATGTCGGCCTGGTCGACGGGCTGTTCCGGCGGCTGCCGCGGATCGGCCTCGGCACCGCCCGGCTGGCCCGGGTGCTGCCCGAACTGGCGCATGTGTACCCGACGTACCGGCTGCACCTGTCCCGGGGCCGGATCTCCGCGTACGACGCCGAGACCCTGCGCGTGGCCGAGGAGACCGTCGACGCGCTGCTGCCCGCCCGCTCCGACGGCCTGGTCCTCGCACCCCTCGGCGTGGGCGGGCACGCCGACCACGTCCTGGTCCGCACCGCCGCCGAGCGCAGCGGCCGCCGGGTCGTGTACTACAGCGAGTTCCCGTACAACCAGACGGCCGCCGCCGACACGGAGTTCACCGACCGTCACCGTCTGGTGGCCCGCGCCTGGGAGCGAGACCTCGACCGGAAGGCGGAGCTGATCCGCGGCTACCGGACGCAGGCCGGGGCGCTGTTCCCCGGGGGCCGCATCCCCCGGGCGCCCGAGGTGTACCTGCTGCCCCAGGCCGCCGGGCCGGCCGTGTCCCGGGGCGCCGACCGCCTGCGCGGCACCCGGGCCCGGACCGCGCGAGGTGTGGCGTGACCGGCCCGCGCGCCGTCCCCGTCCCCGCGCCCGCCGCGACCGGGCGGGCCGCCCCGTGCTGGCCGCCGTCGCCGCTGTGCCGGGCGCCGGGCCCGGACGCGGCGGAGGTCCCCGATGGCGCGCCCTGAGCGGCGGCCCCGTGTCCTGCTCCTGACCGGCAGCCCGCTGGACGGGCCGGAAGGCTGCGGCGTGCGGCTGGCCGCCGACGTCCTCGGGGCCCTGCCCGACATGGACTTCGTCTGGTTCACCCAGGGGCCGCGACGACGCCAGGCCCCGCCGGAGCGCGGGCGGCCGGTCCGCGTCCTGTCCCGGGGCCGCGGGCCGCACGCCAGCGACCGGGTGCAGTCCGCGCTCGCCGGGGCCGTGTTCGCCCACCGGGTCGACCTCGTGCACGCCTTCCTGAACATCGGCCGCGCCTTCCCCGCCTTCTCCTCACTGCGCCCCCTGCTGCTGGGCGGACGGCCGGTCGTGCACACCGTGCCCGCGGTGACCGACACCCACTCCCTGCGGCGCGCCCGGCCGCTCGGGACGACGGTCGCCCTGTCCGAGTCGATGGCCCGCCGGCTGCGGGCGGCGGACTTCGGGGACGTCCGGGTCGTCCCGCCCATGGTCCGGCTCGACGAGTGGCCGTACCTGCCGCGGCCCGAGGGGTTCCCTGCGGTCCTCTTCGCCGGGCACCACGATCCGCACGGCGGGGCGGAGATCGCGATCGACGCGGCGGCGGTGGCCCATGGGGAGGGCGCCAGGTTCCGCCTGGTGCTCGCGATGCGGGGACGGCCGGGGCAGGACCCGGAGGCCCTCGACGAGGCGCTGCGGGAGCGGGCCGGCGCGGCCGGGCTGCCCGACGTCGACGTCCGCGGACACGTCGACGACATGCACGCCCTGCTGGCCTCCGTCCGGGTGCTGCTGTTCCCGCCGCCCCGGCTCGGCGGCAGCGCGGACATCCCGCTCACGGTGCTCCAGGCGCTGGCCTCGGGCCGGCCGTCGATCCTCAGCGACCTCCCCCAGTTCGCCGACTTCGGCCACGCCGTGCTGCGGGCCCCGGCGGGCGACGCGCGCCGCACCGGGCAGCAGCTGGCCTGGCTGCTCGACCAGCCGCGCTCCTGGGACATGCTCGCGGAGCGGGGGCGGGCCCTGGTCGAGGACCATTTCGGCCCCGAGCGCTTCGCCGCCCGGTACGCGGCGCTCTACCGGGAGCTGCTGGCCTGACGGCCCGGCCTCCTCCCCGTCTCCCCGTACCGGCGCCTCACCCTCGTACCGGTGGGGAGGAGCCGTCCGGCCCTCGTACCGGTGGGGAGGAGCCGTCCGGCCGGGTGGCCGTGAGGAGCAGGACGCCGGTGTCCCCGTACTCGGGCAGGGTGCGGTCCTTCGCGAGCCTGGTGATCCGCGGCCCGGTGGTGCGGGGGACGAACACCGCCCGCAGGGCGGCCTCGTCGACCGGGCAGGCGGGCCAGACCGGGCCGGTGCCGATGCGGTAGCTCGGCATGCGTTCCATGAAGGCGGCGATGAGCGTCCCTCCGGGGCGGACGGCGCGGACGAAGGCGTCGCAGACGCCGGTGAACTCGCCGAAGTCCTCGGTGACGCTCTCGGCGACGAAGTTCATCGAGGCGAGGTCGTACGTGCCGGGAACCAGGTCGTCGGCGGTGCCCCGGACGACCCGGACCCGGCGGAGCGCCTCCGCGCACTCGGCGGGGAGGGCGGGGTCGAGGGAGCGGCACAGGGCGTAGAAGGGCCGCCAGCTGTCGTCGATGCCGTACGCGAGCTGCCGGCGCAGATAGCGGACGCTGGCGGCGCTGGGTTCGAGGGCGTCGACGCCGCGGCTCGCGGCGCCCGCGAGCATCAGCGGGTACAGATTGGGCCCGGCGCCGAGCTCCAGGGTGCGGGAGAGGCTGCCGGGGGCGAAGCGCCGGTAGACCGCGGCGTGGTGGCGGATGACGCCGATGTCGCAGGGGTGGAGCCTGCGGTAGTTCTCGGCGAGGTAGGCGTCGACCGGCCAGGCGTTCCAGTCGGCGTCCCGGTTGCGGCGGATCCGTCCCGTCTCCTCGGGGCCCGGCGGAATCGGGTCCATCACTCCTCCGCCGACCTTCCGGCGGTGACGGAACCGGTGGCCGCCGCGGGCTGCAGCACGAAGCGCGCGGCGAGCTGTGTGAGGGCGTCGCACAGCTGATCGATCTCCTCGTCGGTGTTGGCGGCGGTGATCTGGATGCGGAAGCCGACCCGGTCCCGGGGGACGAGCGGGTAGGACGCGAGCGTCACGTAGATGCCGTGCTCCCAGAGGAAGGTGGCGACGGCGTCGAGGTCGCCGGAGTCGCCGAGCGGGATCTCCACGATCGGCAGGCCGTCCGTGTTGGGGGTGGCGATGCCCAGGCCCCGCACGTGGTCGAGGACGCGGGCGGTCCTGCGGTACAGCCGGCCCCTGATCTCGTCCCCCCGCTCGTCGTTCAGTTCGAGGCCGGCGAGTGCGGTGGCGAGCGAGGCGGTCGGCGAGGGCCCCGAGTACAGGTACGGGGCCGCCGCCACCTTGAGGTGGTCCTTGAGCCACCTCGGTACGGCGAGGAAGGCGAGCAGCGAGGAGAAGGCCTTGGAGAAGCCGCCGACCAGGACCAGGTTGTCGTAGGTCTCGCCGAGGTGGCGGACGATGCTGTTGCCGCGCGAGCCGTACGGGCTGCTCTCGCCCGCACGGCGCTCGCCGATGACGCCGAAGCCGTGGGCGTCGTCGACGTACAGCAGGGCGCCGTTCTCCCGGCAGATCCGGGCCAGGGCGCGCAGGTCGGGGAAGTTGCCGGTCATGCTGTTGACGCCGTCCATGCAGACGAGCCGGCCCGCGTCCGGGGGCGCGCCGCGCAGCAGCGCGGCCAGCTCCTCCGGCCGGTCGGCGCGGAAGCGGTGGATCTCGGCGCCCTGTCCCCGGGCGCCGACGCAGCCGTCGTACACGGTGCGGTGGGCCTGCGCCTCGACGAAGACCTGTCCGGTGCCGGCGAGGAGCGGGATGACGGACTGGTGGATGAGGGTGATGGTGGGCAGCAGCAGGGTGTCGGGGGCGCCGAGGAGTTCCGTGAGCCGCTCCTCGATCCGGGGGTAGAGCCGGGGGCTGCCGATGAGCCGGGACCAGCTGGGGTGGGTGCCCCACCGCCGGACCTCGGGTTCGATGGCTTCGATGATGTCGGGTTCGAGGTCGAAGCCGAGGTAGTTGCAGGAGGCGAAGTCGACGAGCCAGTCGTCGCCGACGCGGATGCGGCGGCCGTCGATCTCGTCGATGACGGCGTCGCACATGACGCTGGTCCGCTGGAGGTGCTCCAGGTCCCGCCAGCGGGACTCGCGCGGGGGCCGGACGGTGCGCACCTCGGGGACGGGACCGGCGAGCCGGCCGCGGGGGCGGGTGGCCGGGACCGTGCCGGTGGGCGGGGCGCGGTGCAGATAGGACTCGGTCTGGTGGGCGGTCATGGGGCGGGCGAAGAGGTAGCCCTGCCCGTACCGGCAGCCCATCCGGGCGAGCAGCGCCCGCTGTTCCTCGTGCTCGATGCCCTCGGCGACGACCTGGAGGCCGAGGACGTCGGCGATGCGCACGATGCCCTCCACGAGCGCCACCTGCTGGGGGTCGGTCGTGATGTCGTCGATGAACGACTTGTCGACCTTGAGGACGTCGATGGGGAACTCACGGAGGTAGCTGAGCGAGGAGAACCCGGTGCCGAAGTCGTCGATGGCGATGCCGACGCCCAGCTCCTTGAGGGCGGCCATGGTGGTCCGGACCTGGGCGTCCTTGCGCATGAGGACGCTCTCGGTGAGCTCCAGGAAGAGCGAGCCGGGCTCGAGCCCGGAGGAGTGCAGGGCGCGCCGCACCTCTTCGAGGAAGCCGGGGTCGCGGAACTGGCGGGGGGAGACGTTCACGTTCGCCCGCAGCGGCGTCCGGCCGGCATGGAGGCGCTGCCAGCGTGCGATGTCGAGCGCCGCGTGTTCGAGGACCCAGGCACCGAGGGGCATGATGTGGCCGCTCTCCTCGGCCAGGGTGATGAACTGGTCGGGCGGCACCATCCCGCGCCGGGCGTGCGGCCAGCGGATGAGCGCTTCGAGGCCGGCCGGGGCGCCGCCCTCCACCTCGACGATCGGCTGGTAGCGCAGGGCGAAGGCGTGGTCGGCGATGGCCGTGTCCATGCCCGCCTGGAGTTCGTGGCGGGCGACGAGCCGGGAGTGCAGCTCGGGGTGGAAGAGCCGCCACCGCTTCTTGCCGGCTGCCTTGGCCGCGTACAGGGCGAGGTCGGCGTGGCCGAGGAGCTCCTCCGCGTGCGCGCTGTCGAGCACGGTCGCGATCCCGACGCTGGTCGACACGGAGACGGCGCCGTCGGTGAGGTGGAACGGCTGGCTCAGGGTGTGCACGATCTCCGCCGCGAGGGCCTCGGCGTCGCGGGGCTCGCGCGCGCCCTCGATGAGGACGGCGAACTCGTCGCCGCCGAGCCGGGCGGCGGTGTCGGTGAGCCGCAGGACCGAGGTGAGGCGGCGGGCGACGGCGACGAGCAGTTCGTCGCCGACGGAGTGGCCCATGGTGTCGTTGACGACCTTGAAGTCGTCGAGGTCGACGAAGAGCATGCAGGTCAGGGTGGACTCGCGGCGGCCGCGGAGCAGCGCCCGCTCGATGCGTTCGAGGAGGAGGACGCGGTTGGGGAGCCCGGTCAGGGAGTCGTGGAAGGCCCGGTGGGTCAGCTCCCGTTCCAGCTTCCGCTGCTCGGTCACGTCCCGGAGGGTGAGGACGAGGCCGTGGACGGTGCGCTCGTCGCGCAGGTTGCTGCACCGGACCTCGACCTCCAGTTCGCCGGAGCCGCCGTGCAGGAGCTTCCAGTCGTCCCGGGCGTCGGCGGCGCCGCGGGCGCGCGCGTCGGCGACGAGGCGCAGGGCGCTCGCCGTGTCGGCGGGGGCGAGGAGATCGGTGAGCGGGGTTCCCTGGAGCAGCGAGCGGCCGAACATCGACTCGGCCGAGGGGCTGGCGTACCGGATGCTGTCGTCGTCGTCGACGATCAGGATGACGTCCGAGGTGTTGTGCACGAGGGTGCGGAAGTAGGCCTCGCTGGTGCGGCGGTTGACCTCCTCGCTGAGCCCGAAGCGTTCGAGGGCCAGGGCCGCCTGGGAGGCGAGGGACTGGGCGGGGGCCGCGATCTCCGCGAGCTTCTTCTCGGGTCCCGCGAAGAGCATCACGCCGAGCAGCGGTTCGCCGCCGGACGGGGCCTGGAGCTCCAGGGGGCAGAGCAGGACGTGGGTCTCGGGTGTGATCTCGGCGGCGACGGACGGATCGAGCCGGGTCAGGGGCAGCAGCCGGGGGCCTTCGGCGACCAGCTCGGGCCAGGGGGTGCCGCGGGGCCGGATCAGATCGTCGGTGCGGCAGCTCCAGGGGTGCTCCGCGGTGGCCACGGCGGTGAGGCCGCCGCGGCGGTCCCGGGTGAAGAGGAGGACCTGGTGGGAGGCGCCGGGTGCGAAGAGGGTGGCGGAGGCCGTCTCGACCGCTCCGGCGACCTCGCGGGGGCTGAGGGCGGCGACGAGGGAGGCGGCGGCGAGCCTGAGGCTGCGTTCACGGGCCTCGGCCTTGCCGTGGTCGCTCATCATGCCCCAGAGCCGGGCGAGGACGAGGAGGAACATGATCGCCGAGAAGATCGCGATGACACCGATGTCCTCGCTCCGGTCGTGGCGCAGCGACTGCAGGAGCAGCAGGATCGGGGCGACCAGGGAGGCCGCGGCGAGCAGCGCGAGCCGCCGCTCGGCGATGCGCGGGGCCGGTTCGGGGGCGCGTTCGGTCAGGCCGGTCATGGACGGGTGCAGGGCGGCGAGGCCCCAGGCCGTGAAGAAGACGACCCAGCCGAGGTCCCAGGGGGTGCCGACCATCCAGGTGCCGTTGAGCTGCTGGATGCCGTAGATGACGTCGGACGCCAGGATCCCGCAGGTGCCGAGGGTGAGGAGCTGCACGGAGCGGGAGCGCAGCCCGCCGGGGACGAGGAGCCGGGCGAGCATCGCCAGCATCAGCACGTCGCCGAGGGGGTACGCGATGGAGATGGCCTTCTCGGTCCAGGACATCCCCTCGCTGCGGGCGAGCGGGGTGATGAGGTTGACCCAGCAGAGCAGCGCCAGGCCCGAGGTGAGGATCAGCGCGTCGAGGAGGACGGCGAGGTCGCGGCCGACGGCCCGGTAGCGGATGAACCCGTACAGGCCGACCGCGAACAGCGGGTACGTCGCCAGGTAGAGGGCGTCGGCGACCGAGGGGAAGGGTCTGGTCTGGCCGAAGAAGGCCTCCAGGGCGTTGTACGTGGTGTCGCCGCTCACGAAGGTGAGGTTGGCCGCGGCGAGCACCAGCCAGGGCCAGCGCCGGGCGGGGCGGTGCAGATGGACCCCGACGAGGATGGCGACGACGCCGCTGAGCCCGATCAGCGCCCACAGGGTGGTGTGGCGGGCGGGAAGCTGCAGGTACGCGACGGTCAGCAGCGTCACGAAGAGGAGGTAGAGCAGGGTCCAGTTGCGCAGTGCCCGGGAGGCGGGCGGCCGGTTGGGCCTGCGCAGCGACATCGTCCACCGCCCCCTTGCCGGGTCGGACGCCGTCGGCAGCGCCCTGGTCGCGGATACGGACCCCGTACGGTGTCCATTCTCCGAGGCCCCCGGGAGGGCTGCATCTCGGCACCCGGTGCCAGTCCTCCGGGGTCAGGAGGAGTCGCGGACCACGAGCTCCGTGGGCAGCATCCGGCGGGGCTGCTCGTCGGCGTCGCCGGGCGAGGCGATCTCCTCCAGGAGCAGGCGTGCCATGGTGCGGCCCATCTCCTCGATGGGCTGGCGCACGCTGGTCAGCGGCGGGTCCATGTGCCGGGCGACCGCCGAGTCGTCGACGCCGACGAGGGCCACGTCCTCGGGGACCCGGCGGCCCGCCTCGCGCAGGACGCTCCGCGCGCCGGCCGCCATCACGTCGGAGGCGGCGAAGACCGCGTCCAGGTCGGGCCGGCGGTCCAGGAGCTCCCGCATGGCGCGCCGGCCGCCCTCCTCGGTGAAGTCGCCGTTGGCGACGAGCGTCGCGTCGGGGCCGAGGCCGGCCTCCGTGAGGCCCTCGCGGTAGCCGTCGAGGCGGCAGCGGGCCACGTACATGTCGAGCGGCCCGGTGATGGTGGCGATCGCGCGGCGGCCGCGGGCGGCGAGGTGGGCGACGGCGGTCCGTCCCGCGCCGGTGTTGTCGGAGTCGACGAAGGCGACTTGCTCGGCCTCGGTGCGCCGGCCGTTGAGTACGGCGGGCAGGCCGAGGGCGCGGACCTGGTCGGGCAGCGGGTCGTCGGCGTGGACGGAGACGAGGAGGACGCCGTCGACGCGCTGGGCGGCGAGGTACTGCTCGAAGCGCTGCCGCTCCTGCTCGCTGCGGATGAGGGTGAGCAGCAACTGCTTGTCGGCGTCGGCGAGTTCGGCGCTGACGCCGCGGATGATGTCGAGGAAGTACGGCTCGGCGAAGAGGCGCGCCTCGGTCTCGGGGATCACCAGGGCGACGGCGTCGGTGCGGCTGCCGGCGAGGGCGCGGGCGGCCCGGTTGGGGACGTAGCCGAGTTCGGCGACGGCCCGTTCGACGGCGGCCTTGGCCTGCTCGCTCACCTTCGGGGAGCCGTTGATGACGCGGGAGACCGTGCCGCGGCCGACTCCGGCCCGGGCCGCGACCTCCTCCAGGGTGGGCCTGCCGGTCTGCCGCCCGCTCACCGCCATGTGCCGCTTCTCCCCTCGGGCCGCCCGCCCCCGCCTGCGTGTGCACGCGAACCTATCAGGCGGGGCGGCGGGGGCCGGGGGCCGTTGCGGAACGCCTCGGGCGCCGCACCGGCCGGGGCAGGCGACCGCTCGGGCGCCGCACCGGAGAGAGCCGCTCGGACGCCGCACCGGCCGGAGCGAGAGCCGCTCGGACGCCGCACCGGCCGGGGCGAGAGCCGCTCGGACGCCGCGCCGAACGGGGCGAGAGCCGCTCGGACGCCGCGCCGAACGGGGCAGGGGGCCGCTCGGGTCACGCTCCGCGTGCGCGACGCCCCGCTCCGTATCCCCGCAGGTCAAACCGCCCTTATGTGCATAAGACACTCTTTCGGCGTACCGTCGTGTGGTTCCCCCATTCCCCGACGCACCGGGAGAGCGTGTGCCCCGCTCCACGACCGACCATGCCCCGACGCCCCGCGAGGGGCGCCGTCCGCGTCTTCGGACGGCGGCGATCGCGACGGGTGTGGTCGCGGTCGCCGCGGGCGGCCTGTACGTGGCGGGTCTGCTCGCGACCGGGGACGACATATCCGCCGGCACCCGGGTCGACGGCGTGGACATCGGCGGCATGAGCCGTGCCGAGGCCGAGGCCAGGCTGACCGCCGCGGCCCCGGCATCCTGGAAGGCGCCGATACCCGTGCAGGTCGGCGACCGCGCCGCCACCGTGGATCCCGCCACCGCCGGGCTGACCGTGGACGTGGCGAAGACCGCCGACCGCGCGGCCGACCCGTCCCGCGACCCCTTCACCGTCATCGGGCGGCTCTTCTCCTCCGGCGAGCGCGAGGTCAGCCCCGTCCTCGCGTACGACGAGGCCAAGACCCGGGCCGCCGTCGCCGACCTCGCCGAGCGGAACGACCTGGGCGTCCGCGAGGGGTCCGTCGCCTTCCGGGACGGCAAGGCCGTCGCGACCCAGCCGGTGGCCGGCCGGAAGCTGGACACCGGGCAGGCCGCCGAGACACTGCGCGCCTCCTACCCCGCCGCCACGGGCGCGAGCCCGGTGACGCTGCCCGTCGCCGTGACCCAGCCCAAGCTGCCCGCGGCCGAGGTGAACCGCTTCCTCGACACGTACGCCGAACCCGCCGTCTCCGGTCCCGTGACGCTCACCGCCGGCGACCAGCGGCTGCGGATCTCCGCCGCCACCCTCGGCGACCACCTCACCGTGAAGAACGACAACGGCCGCCTGACCGCCTCCCTCGACGAGGAGGCCCTCCTCCGCGACCCCGACGTGGCGCGTCCGCTCGCCGCCCTGACCGGCGCGCCGGTGGAGGCCTCCCTCGGGGTACGGGACGGCAGGGTCGTCGTGGAGTCGGACGGCCGCCCGGGGCACGAGGTGACCGCGAAGGCCCTCGGAGACGCCGTGCGCCCGCTGCTCACCAGGTCCGGTGACGCGGCCCGTACGGCTCCGGTGGCCACCAAGGTCACCGAGCCCGAGCTGACCTCCGCCTCGCTGGCCCGGCTCGGCATCACCGAGCAGATGTCGACGTTCACGGTGAACTTCCCCACCGCCCCGTACCGGACGACGAACATCGGCCGGGCCGCCGAGCTCATCAACGGCTCCCTGGTGCAGCCGGGCGAAGTGTGGAGCTTCAACAAGACGGTCGGCGAGCGGACCCCGGACAACGGCTTCGTCGACGGCACGATGATCCTCGACGGCTCCTACCGCTCCGCGCCCGGCGGCGGCGTGTCGGCCATGGCCACCACCGTCTACAACGCGATGTTCTTCGCGGGGGTGCAGCCCGTCGAGCACGGCGCGCACTCCTTCTACATCGAGCGCTACCCGGCCGGCCGCGAGGCGACCGTCGCCTGGGGCTCGCTCGACCTGAAGTTCCGCAACGACACGGGCAAGCCGATCTACATCAAGGCGAGCGCCACCGACCACTCGGTCACGGTGAGCTTCCTCGGCACGAAGAAGTACGACTCCGTGGAGGCGGTCGCCGGCCCGCGCACCAACCTCACGCAGCCCACCAAGCGCGAGGGCACCGGCGAGGCCTGCGTGCCGCAGCCGCCGCTGGAGGGCTTCGACATCTCGGTGGACCGCGTCTTCAAGAACGGCGGCACCGAGGTCAAGCGGGAGACCTACAAGACCCACTACACCCCGCGCGACGAGGTGACCTGCAAGCCGGTCGCCGAGGACGGCGCCCAGGACACCGGACAGAACGGCCGGCAGGGCGGCGACGGCCGCTGACGGAAGGGTGTCTTCCCGTTCGGCCGGGGCATGACTTCGGAGCGCGGCCCGTCGGTACCCCCGACGGGCCGCCACCCATCTCCCCGGACCGTCGGAGGCACGCCTTGGCACAGCGCAGCGACCCCTTCGAGCGGCTCCTCGGCGAGGCCGCGCGCGCAGGCACGTACCCGGGCGCCGCGTGGGCCGTGGGCGACGCACGCTCCACCCTCTCGTCCGGGGCGGTCGGGCTGCTGGACCCGGCGGACCCGGGTGGACCGGCGCACCCCGACACGCTCTTCGACGTCGCCAGCCTCACCAAGATCCTCACGGTCTGGGCGGTCGTCGGCACCCTCGTCGACGCCGGGAAGCTCGACCTGACCGCCCCGCTCGGCTCGTACTGGCCGGAGGCCGCCGGCCGGCCGCTCGCCGGGGCCACGGCGCACCACCTCCTCACCCACACCGCGGGCCTGCCGCTCCGGGCCAACCTCCGGCATCTGTACGGCTCCGATCCGCAGGACGTCCGCGACGGCGTCCTCGCCGAGCCGCTCCGGCACCGGCCCGGGGAGGCCGTCGCGTACACCGACCGGGCGGCGCTGATCCTCGGCTACCTCGCCGAGCACCTCACCCGGCAGCCGCTCCCCCGGCTCGCGCAGGACCGGGTCTGGACGCCCCTCGCCATGACGGAGACCCGGTACGGGCCGCTGCCCGCGGGGGCGCGGGAGCGGTGCGCGCCCACGGAGTACGACCCGGAGAGCGGCGCCCCGCTCCGGGGCGTCGTCCACGACTTCTCGGCCCGCCTCCTCGGCGGCGCCTGCGGGATCGCCGGGGTGTTCACCACCACCGCCGACATCGGCCGGTTCCTGCGCCATCTGCTCGTCCCGGCGCCGGGGACCTTCTCCGCGGAGTGGACCGCGGCCTCGCTGCGCGTCCACACCGGGCCGCTCGTCCCGCCGCGCGGCCTCTTCTGGCATCCGGCGCCCGGCATGGAACCGGCGGAGGACGTCTGGGCGCACTTCGGCTTCACCGGCACGGCCCTGTGGGTCTCCCCCACGAGCGGCCGCTGGGCCGTGCTGCTCACCAACCGGCTCCGCCTCACCCGGGACCCGGGCCCGCTGACCCACGTCAGGAACGCCTTCCGGACCTTGGCCTTCCGCTAGGGCCGCTCCTCTTCCGCCAGGGCCGGGTCCCGTCCGCTAGAGCCGGGTCCCCTCCTCCAGGGCCCGGGACGCGAGGGCCTTCAGGCCTTCCAGGCATTCGTCGATCCGCTTGGCGAGGTTGTGCCGGCGGGCGAGCTCCAGGCACGACTCCCAGGTCTCGCGGGCCGCGTCCCACTCCCCGAAGTGGTGGTGGGCCCGGGCCGTGAAGACCAGGCAGTCGGCCGTACCGCCCTGGTCGCTCATCCGGAGGCGGATGGACAGCGCCTCCGCCAGGACCTCGAACGCCTCGTCGCGGTCGCCGAGGACGCGCAGCACGTCGCCGTAGTTGGTGAGCGCGGTGGCGAGGAACACCCCGTGGCCGGTCCCGCGGATCAGCTCGATGACCCTGCGGTAGTCCGCGGCCGCCAGGTCCGGTTCGCCGAGCATCTTGTGGACGTCCGCGATCCGGCTGAGGAGGAGCGCCTCGCCCCGGGTGTTCCCGGCCTCGCGGTAGAGGTCGCGGGAGCGTTCGGCGTGGACGAGCGCCTGCTCGGAGTCCTCCAGCTGCAGGTACACCGCCGACATGTTGCCGAGGATCGACGCGCGGGCCGTGAGGTCCCCGCGCTCGGTGAAGAGGTCCAGGGCGATCCGGAGGTGCTCCAGGCAGGCCTCGTTGCGGAAGGCCATGCCGTGGGCGACGGCCGTGCGCCGGTGCAGCCAGGCCTGCCCGAGCCGGTCGTCGTGCGCCCGGGCGATGTCCATGGCCTGCTCCAGGCAGGCGTCCCACTCCCCCGTCCACCAGTGCGTGCTCGCGTGGCCGAAGAGGCCCACGGCGAGCCGCCAGGCGATGTCGGAGCGGCCGAGCTCCCCGGCCCCGGTGAGGGCGTCCCGGACGGCCGGCAGCTCCTTCGCGGTCCACCGGATCGCCTCGTCGTCGTCCGCGAACTCGGGCAGCGACAGGTTCTTCAGCGCCTCGCCGTCGAGCGGCGGCGGGGACTGGGTCTCGCGGGTGGCCGCCAGGGTCGCGGCCGCGAGGGCCGCCGCGTACCAGGAGAGCAGCCGGAGCAGCGCCGTGCTGCGCTCCTCCTCGGTGTCCTCCTCGTCCCGCTGCGCCGCGTACTCGCCGAGCAGGTCGTGCAGCTGGTACCGGTCGGGCTCGGGGTTGAGGACGAGGTGGGCGTCGGCGAGGACGTCGAGGACGGCCGCCGCCCGGGCCTCCGTGACGTCGAGGAGCGCCGCGGCGGACTGCGGGGTGACGGCGTGCGCCGACCACACCCGCCCCAGGAGTCTGAAGGCCCGTGCGGCCTCGCGCTCCAGCGGCTGGTCGCTGTCCCGCATGGCCACGTAGCTCATGGCGAAGGTGCGGCGGACGTCGAAGTCCCCCATGGCGAGGGTGTCGAGTCGGCCCCGGTGGGGGGTGAGCCGCTTCGCCAGGAGCGCCAGGGGCCAGGAGGGCCGGGAGGCCAGCCGGCTGCCGACGATGTGCAGGGCCAGCGGCAGGCCTCCGCAGGCGGCCATGATGTCGGCCAGCGCCTCGGGCTCGCTCCCTACCCGCTCGGCGCCGGCGAGCCTGGCGAGCAGCGCGTGCTGGTCGGACTCCGGCAGCGGGGAGAGCGGGACCTTGGCGGAGCCCGGCAGGTCGGCGAGCAGCTGGCGGCTGGTGATCAGGGCGGCGCTGGGCCCGCCGGCGGGCAGCAGGGGCGCCACGTGGGCGGCGTTGCGCGCGTTGTCGAGGACCAGGAGCACACGGCGCTCGGCGAGCGCCGAGCGGAGGAGGAGGGCGCGGTCGTCGGTGTCCTCGGGCAGGGCGTCCTGGTGGACGCCCAGGTCGGACAGGAACCGGGCGAGCAGCTCGTGGGCCGTGCGCGCCCCGCCGACGCAGTAGCCGCGCAGGTCGGCGTAGAGGGCGCCGTCGGGGAAGGCCTCGCGCAGCCGGTGCGCGACGTGGACCGCGAGGGCGGTCTTGCCGACGCCGCCCATGCCGGAGACCACGACGGCCCGGACGCGGGCGGTCGCGGGCCCGGCGTCCGCCGCCGCGCCCGTGCCGCCGAGGAGGGCCCGTACGGCCGCGACCTCGGCCTCCCGGCCCGTGAAGGCGTCGGCCTCGCAGGGCAGCTGGAAGGGCGGGCGGGCCGAGGCGGGGCGTGGGCGGGGTGCGGCTTCTCCCGCGAGCACCTCCGCGTACGCCTCCCGGACGGCCGCGCCGGGTTCCGTGCCGAGCTGGTCGACCAGGTTCCGGCGCAGCCGCTGGAAGACGGAGAAGGCCTCGGCCTGGCGGCCGGAGCGGTGCAGGGCGAGCATGAGGCTCCGGTGGAAGCCCTCGCGCAGCGGGTGCTCCCCCGCCAGGGTGGTGAGCGGGGCGACGGCCTCGTGGTGGCGGCCGAGGCGCAGTTCGGCGTCGAAGCTCCATTCGAGGGCCTGGAGGCGCGCCTCCGCGAGCTGGTGGATCCGGAGCGCGGGCGTCTCGGTCTCGGAGTAGGGGGCGAGGTCCGCGAGGGGGGTGCCGCGCCACAGCGGCATGGCGAGCTCGGTCTCGCGGCGGACCGCCTCCCAGTCCTCCCGCCGGTGCGCCTGCCGGGCGGCCAGGACCCGGGCCTCGAAGACGTCGGCGTCGAACTCGCCCTCGTGGACGGTCAGCTGGTAGCCGGGGGCGACGGTGCGCAGCCGCTCGTCGGTGCCGCCGTCGGCGGCGGCGAGGACGCGGCGGAGCCTGGTGAGGTGGTTGGCGAGGGCGGCGTCGGCGCTGGCGGGGACCGAGGAGCCCCAGAGGGCCTCCTTGAGGGCGTCCCGGGAGACCGTGCGGTTGGCCTGGAGCAGTAAGGCGGCGAGGAGGACGCGGACCTTGGGGCCGGTCACCGGCCGCAGCTCCGTCCCGTCGTGGACGACGAGCGATCCGAGCAGCCCGAACTTCACCACCATGCCCCCGCATCAAGGTAGGAGGGCCCGCCCGCCTGCGGCGGATCCCGACGTGACCCATCGTACGGTTCGGCACCCCTTGATTGATCAAACCGGCCGCGGGTTACCATATGAGCGCCGCCTAGCTCGAAAGATAATCTTGTGACTGTCAATGACGACTCGTTCACCAGCTGGAAGAACCGCGAGGAGATCGCGGAGTCGATGATCCCGATCATCGGGAAGCTGCACCGGGAGCAGGACGTCACCGTCCTGGTCCACAGCCGCTCCCTGGTGAACAAGTCGGTGGTCAGCATCCTCAAGACCCACCGCTTCGCCCGGCAGATCGACGGCGAGGAGCTCTCGGTCACCGAGACGCTGCCGTTCCTCGAGACGCTCACGACCCTCGACCTGGGCCCCTGCCAGATCGACATCGGTGTGCTCGCCGCGGACTACAAGACCGACGACCGTGGTCTCTCGGTCGCCGAGTTCACCGCCGAGGCCGTCGCCGGTGCCACCGGCGAGAACAAGATCGAGCGCCGTGACGGCCGTGACGTCGTCCTCTACGGCTTCGGCCGCATCGGCCGCCTCGTCGCCCGTCTCCTCATCGAGAAGGCCGGCTCCGGCAACGGTCTGCGCCTGCGCGCGATCGTCGTCCGCGGCGGCGGCGACCAGGACCTCGTGAAGCGCGCCTCGCTGCTGCGCCGCGACTCCATCCACGGCCAGTTCCAGGGCACGATCACGGTCGACGAGGCGAACAGCACCATCGTCGCCAACGGCAACACGATCAAGGTGATCTACGCCAACGACCCCTCCGAGGTCGACTACACGGCGTACGGCATCGACAACGCCATCCTCATCGACAACACCGGCAAGTGGCGGGACCGCGAGGGCCTCTCCAAGCACCTGCGCCCCGGCATCGACAAGGTCGTCCTGACCGCGCCCGGCAAGGGTGACGTGCCGAACATCGTGCACGGCGTCAACCACGACACGGTCAAGCCGGACGAGCAGATCCTGTCCTGCGCCTCCTGCACGACCAACGCGATCGTCCCGCCGCTCAAGGCCATGGACGACGAGTACGGCGTGCTGCGCGGCCACGTGGAGACGGTCCACTCGTTCACGAACGACCAGAACCTGCTGGACAACTACCACAAGGCCGACCGCCGCGGCCGTTCCGCGCCGCTCAACATGGTGATCACCGAGACCGGTGCCGCCTCGGCCGTCGCCAAGGCGCTGCCGGACCTGAAGGCCCCGATCACCGGCAGCTCGATCCGCGTCCCCGTCCCGGACGTCTCGATCGCCATCCTGAGCCTGCGCCTGGGCCGCGAGACCACCCGCGAGGAGGTCCTCGAGTACCTCCGCGACGTCTCGCTGCACTCGCCGCTGAAGCGCCAGATCGACTTCACCACGGCCCCCGACGCCGTCTCGATGGACTTCGTCGGCTCGCGCCACGCGTCCATCGTCGACGCCGGCGCGACCAAGGTCGACGGCGACAACGCGATCCTGTACCTGTGGTACGACAACGAGTTCGGCTACTCGTGCCAGGTCATCCGGGTCGTCCAGCACGTCTCCGGCGTGGAGTACCCGACCTTCCCGTCCCCGGCGGTCTGATCTCCGCAGCACGACCGCACCACGGCGCGCCGCACCTCCCGTCCGGGGGGTGCGGCGCGCCGCTGTTCCGCCGCGGGAACGCGGCGAACCGAACACCGGTGCGCCCGCGTCCCTCCCGCCATGAGGACGCTCACCCACGGGACACGTCAACTGCTGCGCTTCGCGGTCCTGGAGGCGCGCTGCTGCGCCTTCGCCGTCGCGCTCGTCGGCGGCATCGCCGTCTCGACGCTGCTGCCCGAACTGCCGGTCGCCCGCTACGACCTGCTGCTCCTGTACGGCGTCGCGCTCACCGTCCTCGCGTGGAAGGTCGGCTGGGACACCGGCCGGGACGTCGCCGTGATCGCCGGATGCCACGTCATCGGCCTCCTCTTCGAGCTGGTCAAGGTGCGGATGGGCTCCTGGAGCTATCCGGAGGACGCCCTGACCAAGTTCGGCGGCGTGCCGCTGTACGGCGGGTTCCTGTACGCGGCGCTCGGCAGCTACGTCTGCCGTGCCTGGCACCTGTTCGACCTGCGGCTCACGGGCTACCGGCCCCGGGTCACGGCGGTCCTCGCCGGGGCGGTGTACGTGAACTTCTTCAGCCACCACTGGCTGCCCGACGCCCGCTGGGCCCTGGCCGCGCTGCTCCTGGCCGCCACGGCGGGGACCTGGGTCCGGTTCCGGGTCGGCGAGAGCGACCACCGGATGCCCCTGGCCCTGTCCTTCGTCCTGATCGGCTTCTTCCTCTGGGTCGCCGAGAACGTGGCCACGTACGTCGGCGCCTGGAGCTACCCGGACCAGCTGGACGGCTGGCAGCCGGTCTCCCTCACGAAGTTCGGCGCCTGGGCGCTGCTCGTCACCGTCACCTTCACCCTCACGGCAAATCGGACATTCTTCGTGCATGCCCGAAGGAACCGTGCTACAGTCGAGCCCAGTTGCAGTCGTGGTTCCCAATGAACTTACAAGTGCCTTTGGCGATTCGACATCGCCAGGCACTTTATGTGTTTTCGGTGCAGTTTTCCGGACGGGGCAATCATCACGGCGACGCCGGGATCCGCACAGTGCGGTTCCCAGGGCTACGCCCCGAAGGAGATATGTCATGGCTAATGGCACCGTGAAGTGGTTCAACTCGGAAAAGGGCTTCGGCTTCATCGAGCAGGAGGGTGGCGGCCCGGACGTGTTCGCCCACTACTCCAACATCGCCACCTCCGGCTTCCGTGAGCTCCAGGAAGGCCAGAAGGTGACCTTCGACGTCACGCAGGGCCAGAAGGGCCCGCAGGCGGAGAACATCCTCCCCGCCTGACGTTGACACGTCCGACGCGGCCGGGGTCCCCACCCGTGTGGTGGGGGCCCCGGCCCGTCGCGTTTCCCAGACTTTCCGACGGACCAGGTGCCGCATGACCACCACGCCCCACAAGGACGCCCCCGCGGCGGCCGAGACCTTCGCCGCCTTCGACCTGCCGGCCGAGCTGCTCGCGGAGCTCACCCGCCGCGGAGTCGAGGCGCCCTTCCCGATCCAGGCCGCCACGCTCCCGGACGCCCTCGCGGGCCGCGACGTCCTCGGCCGCGGGCAGACCGGCTCCGGCAAGACGCTCGCGTTCGGCCTGCCGCTCCTCGCCCGCACCGCCGGGCGCCGGGCCGAGGCCCGCAAGCCGCTCGCCCTGGTCCTGGTCCCCACCCGCGAGCTGGCCCAGCAGGTCGCCGACGCCCTCGCCCCGTACGCCGAGGCCCTGAGGCTGCGCCTGGCCACCGTGGTCGGCGGCATGTCGATCGGGCGGCAGGCCACCGCGCTGCGGGACGGCGCCGAGGTCCTGATCGCCACCCCGGGCCGGCTCATGGACCTCGTCGAGCGCAAGGACTGCCGGCTCGACCGGGTGGCCGTGACCGTCCTCGACGAAGCCGACCGGATGGCCGACATGGGCTTCCTGCCCCAGGTCACCGAGCTCCTCGACCAGGTGCCGAACGGCGGCCAGCGGATGCTGTTCTCGGCCACCCTCGACCGGGACGTCGACGCGCTGGTCGAGCGCTACCTGCAGGACCCGGCCGCCCACTCCGTCGACCCCTCGGCCGCCGCGGTCTCCACGATGGAGCACCACGTGCTGCACGTGCACGGACCCGACAAGTTCGCCACCGCCACGGAGATCGCCGCGCGCGACGGGCGCGTGATCATGTTCCTGCACACGAAGGCCTCCGTCGACCGCTTCACCAAGCACCTCCTCGGCAGCGGTGTGCGGGCCGCGGCCCTGCACAGCGGCAAGTCGCAGCCGCTGCGGACGCGGACCCTGGACCGCTTCAGGACCGGCGAGGTCACCGTCCTGGTGGCCACCGACGTGGCGGCGCGCGGCATCCACGTCGACGAGCTCGACCTCGTCGTCAACGTCGACCCGCCCGCCGACGCCAAGGACTACCTCCACCGCGGCGGGCGCACCGCGCGCGCCGGGGAGTCCGGGCGCGTGGTCACGCTGGTCACGGACGAGGAGCGCCGGGACGTGGCCCGGCTCATGACGGAGGCGGGCATCCGGCCCCGTACCACCCGGGTCCGCTCCGGCGAGGCCGAGCTGACCCGCATCACCGGCGCCCGGAAGCCCTCGGGCGTACCGGTCGACGGCAGCGCGCCGAGCCAGGAGGGCGGCAGGCGCGGCGGCGCGGCCTTCCGGGGCATGGGCACCGTCCCGGGCCGCCCGGGCCGTGCCAAGAACGAGTCCCGCCGCGCCGCAGAGGCCCGCAAGACGGCCGAGGCCCGCCGGGCCGCGAAGGTCCGCCGGGGCGGCTGACCGGCCGGCGTCCCCGCGGAGAAGTCGGTGACGTCCCTCGCGGGGCCCGGCCTCCGGTTCAGCGGCCCGGCTCCGGGGCCCTCGTCGTGACCAGCAGGCCCGCCAGGAGGCCCGCGAGGAGCAGGAGCCCGGCAGCGGCCCAGAGGACGGCGGAGTAGGCGTCCAGGACGGCCGCGTTCGCCTGCGTGACGGACTCGGCCGCCGCCTCCGGAAGCATGCGCGGGTTGACCAGGACGCCGTTCCGGACCGCCTCCACGAGGGGCTGCGGCAGACCCTGGAGTGCGTCGAGGTGGCCCGAGACCGCCGGCGTGACGACGGTGACGAAGAGCGGGACGGCCAGCCATCCGCCGAGGCCCTGGGCCACGAGCACCGTCGCCGCCGTGCCGCCGGAGCCCTGGAAGCCGCTCGTTCCGGTCGCGGTGGCGAGCAGCGGCCCCAGGGCCGTGCCGAGGCCCAGGCCGACGAGGACGATGCCGGGCAGGACGACGGAGGCGTACGGGCTGTCGGCCTCCAGTCCGGCCAGGAGTCCCATGCCGACGGCCGCGAGGGCCAGACCCGGGACGGCGAGGAGCCGGGGCGCCAGCCGGGCCTGGAGGAAGCCGGTGACCTGGGCGGCGACGAGGACGGCACCGGCCATGGGGAGCAGGGCGAGACCCAGCTGGGCCGGGCTGTCGCCGAGGGCGTTCTGGAGGTAGAGGGACAGGATCAGGAACAGGGTGGGCGTGCCCACACCGGCGAGCGCGAGCGCGAGGAGGGAGCCCGCGCGGTCGCGGTCCCGGAAGAGCCCGGGCGGGACGAGCGGGCTGCCCGTCCGGGTCTGCCACCACACGAAGGTCACCAGGAACGCCGCGCCGGCGAGCAGGAGGAGCAGGGTCAGGGGTGCGGTCCAGCCGGCCTCCTGGACCCGGTCGAAGGCGAAGGCGAGGGCGGCCGACGCGCCGGTGCCGAGCAGCAGGCCCGGTGCGTCGGGGCGGGCAGGGGTACGGGCCGACCGGTCGTCCCCGAGGAGGGCGGCGGGGACCACGGCGATCAGGGCGAGCGGGACCGCGGCGTACAGGTTCATGCGCCAGCTCATGGTCTCGGCCATCCAGGTGCCCGCGAAGCCTCCGACGGCCAGGCCGCCACCGGCGAACACGGCGTAGATCCCGAAGGCCGTGCCGCGCTCCTTGGGGTCGGTGAAGCCGCCGGCCACCAGGGAGAGCGCGGCCGAGGAGAGCAGCGCGGCGAAGACGCCCTGGAGGGCGTGTGCCGCGATGAGCACGCCGGCCCCCGTGGCCGCTCCGCCGACCGCGGAGGCCACGGCGAAGCCCGCCAGCCCGATGATCACCACCCGCTTGCGGCCCAGGAGGTCGGCGAGGTGGCCGCCGAGCAGCAGCAGGGCGCCGAAGGCGATCACGTAGGCGAACGACATCCGCTGGAGGTCGTCGGAGGAGAGGCCCAGGTCGACCCGGATCATCGGTACCGCGATGTTCGTGCTCATCGCCCCGACGAGGACGAGGAACTGCGTGAGGACAGCGGCGACCAGGCCCCACCACCGCCGGGGGGACGGACCCGCCTGGCCGGCCGGGGCGGTGGGCGGGCCCCACGCTCCGGGCACGGCGTCCACGGCGGGCCCGAACCCCGGCGGCGCCGGGTTGCCGCCCACCGGCGCCGTCGGGGTGTAGGCGACGTGCGGCGGGTACGGCTGGGGCTGCGCCGGGATCCGCGGATCCGGCGGCGTGCCCCTCGTCTCGGGCGCGAAGTCCAGCAACCTGGCGGCGTGCCGGCCGAGTTGGGCGAGCACCGCGCCGGGCAGCCACTCCTCGGCCGGGTCGGTGGCGGTGCGCGCCGCCACGTCGGCCGGTGTCGGGCGCCGGGCGGGATCCTTGTGCAGGCAGGCCCGTACGAGATCGACCAGCGAGTCCGGCACGCCGGTCAGGTCCGGCTCGTCCTCCGCGATCCGGAAGAGGTGCGCGCCGAGTCCGGTGTCGGTGGCGCCGAAGAGGAGCCGCCCGGTGGCGGCGTACACGAGGACGGCACCCAAGCAGAACACGTCGCTGGCGGGGGTGAGTTCGAGCCCTCGCACCTGCTCGGGCGACATGAACCCCGGCGAGCCGATCAGCATGCCCGTGCGGGTGTGCAGGCTGTCCCCGCCGAGCCCGTCCATGGCCCGCGCGATGCCGAAGTCGATCACGCGCGGCCCGTCCACGGTCACCAGCACGTTGGAGGGCTTCAGATCGCGGTGGATCAGTCCCGCCGCGTGCACGGACTGGAGCGCCACGGCGAGCCGGTGGGCGAGGGTGCGCACCGAGTGCTCCGGCAGCGGACCGAAGTCCTTGGCCACCACGGTGGTCAGGTCGGGCCCGGGGATGTACTGGGTCGCCACCCACGGCACCGGCGCCTCGGTGTCGGCGTCGAGCACCGCCGCCGTCCACTCCCCTCCCACCCGCCGCGCGGCCTCCACCTCGCGCGCGAAGCGCCGGCGGAACTCCGGGTGCTGGGCGTGCTCGGCCTGCACCACCTTCACGGCGACCGTCCGCCCGGCCTCGGACCGGCCGAGGTACACCAGTCCCATCCCGCCCGCGCCGAGCCGGGCGATGAGACGGTACGGGCCGATGCGCGTCGGATCTTCGGTGATCAACTGGTCCACGGCAGCAACATAGTTGAGGAGCCTCCGGCCCGGTGCGGGATCAACCGAACCATGGGCCACATCACGAGGCCGCGCCCCGGCGCGGTGCCGGCCTGTGTCATGGCGAGGTCTCTCTCTTCTTGACGACGCGGGCCGGCTGCCGCCCCCACGGCGGCAGCCGGCCCGACGGCGCCCACCCTGACGCGGCGCGCTGCAAGGCCGATGAAATGCTGCTGAAGCGAAGGTCTTGGGAAGCGGTGCGGGCACCGCGCGCACGGGGGACACGGGGCGAGGACATGAGTGTGGAACCGTTGGGCCGCGGCCCGGCCGGGGCGGCCGGGCCCCTGCGGATCGATCTGCTCGGGCCCGTCCGGGCGCTGCGCGGCGACGTCCCGGTCGCTCTCGGTCCGGTACGGCGGCAGGCGGTGCTCGCCGCCCTGGTGCTGCGCGCCCCGGGCTTCGTGACGTACCGGCAGCTCCTCGACGACGTCTGGGGAGCGGAACCGCCGGGCACGGGCCACCGCGTCCTGCCGAGCTATGTGTACGCGCTCCGCAGGGCCCTGGACCCGGCGGACGCCGGGCCGGACCGCTCCGTGATCGGCGGCGGGCGCGGCGGCTACCGCTTCGAGCCCGGCGGGGCCCGCACCGACCTCGCCGAACTCGCCGAGCAGGCGGCGCTCGGCCGGCACGCCAAGGCCTCCGGCGACCTCGATGGCGCCCTCGACGCGGGCGGCCGGGCGCTCGCGCTGCTCCGCGGCGAGCCGCTGCCCGGCCTGCCGGGCCCGCTCGCCGACACGGAGCGGCAGCGGCTCGTCCGGCTGCGCCGGGCCCTGCAGCAGGAGCGCGCGGAGTGCCTCATCCTGCTCGGCCGTCACCCGGAGGCCCTGGACGGCCTCCTGGCGGCGTCCGGGGCGCTGCCGTACGACGAACCTCTCGCCGCCCTGCGGATGCGCGCGCTGTACGGCAGCGGCCGGCAGGCCGAGGCCCTCGCCGTCTACCGGGAGACCCGCGCGCGGCTCCTCGACGAGCTGGGCGTGGAACCCGGCGAGGACCTGCGCCGCGTGCACCAGGCGGTGTTGCGCCGGGACGACGCGCTGCTCCTCGGCCGGGGGGCGCGGGCCGCGGGCGCGGGGACCCTGTGGGCCACCGCCGCGGACCCGGAGGAGTCGGTGCACACCGGCCGCGCGGAGGACCCCGACCGCCCCGTCGACGCCCGCCGCTCCGGCGTCCCCGACAGCCCCGTCCGCCCCCGTCGCAACGAACTCCCCGGTGACACGGCCTGTCTGGTGGGGCGTGCGGCGGATCTCGCCGTTCTCACGGCTCCCGTCCATCCGGGCGCCGTGTCCGTGATGACCGTGGACGGGACGGCGGGGGTCGGCAAAACCGCGCTCGTCGTGCGTGCCGCCTGGGCGCTGGCCGACGAGCACCCCGACGGCTGTCTGTTCGTGGACCTGGAGGCGCACGGCGCGGACGGCCCGCACCGGGCCCTGCGCCGGCTGCTCCGCACCGTGCGGGGCCCGGCCGAGGAGCTCCCCGCCGAGAGGGACGACGCGGACGGCCTGACGGACCTGGTCACGGCCTGGCGGGCGGCGACCAGCGGGTTGCGGCTGCTGCTCGTCGTGGACGGCGCGCGGAGCGCCGAACAGGTCCGGCCGCTGCTGCCGGCCGGGCCGGGGAGCCGGGTCCTCGTGGCGGGCCGACGGCGGCTGCCCGGCCTCGACGCCGACGCGAGGCTCACGGTGGAGCCGCTGGACACCGGTGAATCGGTCGGGCTGCTGCGCGCGCTCCTCGGGGAGTCCCGGGCGGACGGCGAGCCCGAGGCGGCCGTGGAGCTCGCCCGGCGCTGCGGGGGACTGCCGCTGGCGCTGCGGATCGCGAGCGCCCGGCTGCAGAACCGCCCGTCCTGGACCCTGTCGTTCCTCGCGGGCCGGATGTCCGACGACGCACGCGGTCTCGACGAGCTGCGGGCGGAGGACCGCAGCGTGGAGGCGGCGTTCCGGCTCTCGTACGAGCGGCTCGAACCCGAACTGCAGCGCGGGTTCCGGGTGTTGGGGGTGCTCCCGACGGTCCGGTTCGACGGGCTCGGCCCGGCCGCCGCGCTGGGCCGTTCCCGTGCGCACGCCGAGCGGATCCTGGAGGGCCTGGTCGACGCGAGTCTGCTCCAGGAGCCGCATCCGGGGCGCTACCGGCTGCACGACCTCGTCCGGGCCCACGCGCGGCGGCTCGCCGCCGCCGCGCCCGGGGAGGCGGCCGCGGACCGCGCGGCCGTCCTGCGTCTCTACACGGCGGCGGGCCGGCTGGCGGGCGACTGGGGTCCGGACGCGTTCCCGACGGGCCCCGACACCGCCGGCGCCCCGTTCACCGGCCGGCGGGAGGCGTCGGCGTGGCTGGACGCGGCGGGCGGGGAGCTGGTCGACGTGGTGGCGTACGCGGCGGCGGCCGGGGAGTTCGACCATGCCTGCTGGATCGCGGAGGCCCTGGTGGACCATCTGCTCCGGCAGGGCCAGCCGCACGAGTGCCGGGCCGCCCTGGAACTCGCCCTGCCCTGCGCCGACCGGGCCACCGACCGGCGCATGCGGTCCTCGCTCCGGTCCTGCAGGGGGGTCGTCGACGTCCACCGGGGTCGGTTCCGGCAGGCGCACGCCTGGTTCACGGAAGCGCTGCACAGCAGCACCGGCGCCCGGGACCGGGCCCGGGCCGTCGCCGGAATCGGCGTCTGCGCGTGGACGCAGGGCCGCGTCGAGGAGGGGACCGCACACCTGGAGGAGGCGGTGGAGCTGGCGGCGGGGCACGGCGACGACTGGCTGACCAACGTGGTGACCTGCAACCTCGGCGCGATCCACCACCAGCAGGGACGCCACGAGCAGGCGCTCTCGCTGTACCTGTCGGCCCTCGCGCTCGCCGAGAGGAGCGGCAGGCCCCGCACGATCAGCAGCAGCCTGTGCTTCGTGGCCGACGCCCAACTGGCCCTCGGCAGGACCGCGGAGGCCGTCGGACTGCTGCGGCGGGCGGCCGCTCTCGCCCGCGAGGCCGACGAAGCGACGCTGCACGCCTCGGCCCTGTCCCGCCTGGCCACCGCCGAACAGGTCCGGGGCGAGCTGCGCACCGCCGTCGACACCCACCACGAGGCCCTGTCCACGCTCACCGAACACACCAGTACCTGGCTGGAGATGGAGATCCGCATCCGGCTCGGCAGCACCTACGCGGCGGCGGGCCGTCACGCGGAGGCCCGCCGGGAGTTCCGGACGGCCCTCTCCCTTCCCGACGCCGGCGACCACCCCCGGCAGTACGACCGCGCACGCGCCGGCCTGGCCGCCGCGGACGACCGAGCGCCGGACGCCGCCGACCGGTAGGGAGTGAGCCGGATCACACGGAACGTTCGAGGCGTACGCATCCTCCTTCAGGTGTCGGCGCCCCGGCGCCCGATCCGGTCTCGACCTCGACCCCGATACGGAGGGGACCCCATGGCGGTCATCGACATCGAACGGCCTCGCGCGGCCCGCGGCGGGCTTGCCGTCGCCGCACTGCTCGCCGTTCTCGCGCTCGCGCACGTCTACTGGGCGACCGGCCTGACCTGGCCGGCCGCCGACGAGCGGGGGCTCTCGCTCGCCGTCCTCGGCAGCGTCGTGTCCTTCGGTCCGGCGGTGGTGCTGCCGCTCGCGGTGGTCGAGGGGGGTGCGGCGGTCGCCGTGGCCGCCCATGCGCACGGGGTCCACGGTCGCCGGATCCCCCGCCTCGTCACGTACGCCGTGGCCGGCGGGATGCTGCTGCGCGGGGTGGCCGGCGTGGTGTGGATCGTGGTGGGCCGGGACGGTTCCGGGGCGGCCTTCCCCTGGCTGAACGCGCTGCTCTACACCCCGCTGAGCCTGGTCTTCGGCTGGACGGCCCTGCGTGCCGCCCGCTGAGTCCGCCGGCCCCGTCGACCGGGGTGTCACGCTCGTCCGGGCCGCCCGGCGGGGCGACACCCTGGCCCTGCACGACCTCCTCGACCACCTCACCCCGTACATCTCCCGGATCTGCGGGCCCATCGCCCTCGACGACGGGCCGGACGCCACCCAGGAGGCCCTGGTCGCCGTCTTCACCTCGCTGCGTTCGCTGCGGGAGCCCGAGGCGCTGTACGGGTGGGTGCGGGCGATCTCCGTACGGGAGGCGGTGCGGGTCGCCAGGCGGGCGGCGCGGGCGCGGCCGGCCGAGCTCCCCGACGTACCGGAGCGGGGCGATCCGCAGCTGGCCGCCGACATCGGCGACGTCCTGGCCCGGCTGTCGCCGGCGCACCGGGCGGTGCTGGTGCTGCGGGACGTCGAGGGGATGGACGAGGAGGCCGCGGCGGCCCTCCTCGGGGTGCCGGCGGGCACGGCGAAGTCCCGGTTGCACCGGGCACGGCAGAGCTTCCGAAGGGCGTGGTCCGCGTGAACGGCGAAGAGGCGATGATCGACGACGTGCGGCGACTGCGCGTGATGGGCGCCGGCGTGCGGGGCGCGCGGATCGTGGAGGAGGTGCTGCCCGCGCCGCTCGACGTGGTGTGGGCGGTCATGGGCGATCTGGAGGGCGGCTTCGGGGAGTTCCAGCCCGACATGCGGTCGGTGCGGGTGCTGCGCCGGGACGGCGACCGGGTCGAGGCCCTCGCCCGCAGCCGCTACGGCCTGCGGGCCCGGTTCCACGGGGTGCTGCGGCCGGGCTGGTGCTGGCTGCAGAGCCGGTTCCTGGTCATCGGGATGGCGGCGGTCGACGAGGGCGGCCGGACCCGGGTGGCGCTCACCGGCGGCGTCCGGGTCCCGGGGCGTGCCGCGCTGGTGCCGTTCGGGACGCGCCGTGAACTGGAGCGGGCCATGGCGCGCCTCGCCGAACGGGTGGCCGGTCAGCCGGTCAGGAGGCGTTCTCCGGGCTGGTGATGTTGACCATCCAGGTGATGCCGAAGCGGTCCGTGCACATGCCGAAGACGTCGCCCCACATCTGCTTCTCCAGCGGGACGGAGACGGTGCCGCTGCCGGAGAGCTGCTCCCAGTAGCCGCGGAGCTCGCCGTCGTCCTCGCCGCTCACGCTCACGGCGATGTTGGTGCCGGGCCGGTGCGGCATGCCCGGGGGGACGTCCCCGGCCATGAGGGTGAAGCCGCTGTCGGTCTCCAGCATGGCGTGCATGATCTTGTCGGCGTTGTCGGCGGCCTTGTCGCCGAACGCGCCGTAGGTGTTGAGCGCGAGGGTGCCGCCGAAGACCTCCTCGTAGAACTCCATGGCCTGGCGGGCGTCGCCGTCGAAGGTGATGTACGGGTTGAGCCGAGAGGGCACGAGCCTCCCCTTCCGTGACGGGTCGGTGGTTCCGGCCGAGGCTAGAGGACGCCCTGCCGCCGGCCCGTGCGACGCCTCGGCCGGCGGCCCGTAATTCGACCTGTTGCCCCAACCCGCCGGTGCCTCACCGCACGGTCACGCGTCCTGGATCCGCCGGAACGGCCGGTCCGCCTCCAGGGTGAACGCCACGTCCAGGAGGGTCCGTTCGCTTCCGGGGCGGCCGGAGAACATGACGCCGACGGGCAGTCCGTCGTCGGTCGCCCGGGCGCTGGGCAGCGAGATCGACGGGGTGCCGACGACGTTGTCGACGGGGGTGAACGCGACGTACTGGAGGATCCGCTCGATCAGCGTGTCGTAGGGGACCGTCGGGGCGAGGTGGCCGATCGGCGGCGCCGGATGGGCGAGGACCGGGGTGAGGAGGAGGTCGAGTCCGCGGAAGGCCGCCGCGTACGCCACCTTCGTCCGCTTCAGCCTCCGCAGCACGCCCGGCGTGCGCCGCCAGTTCTCCAGGTACGTCGCGCGCAGCCCGCGGCTGAGGGCGTCCATGCGGTGCCGGTCGAAGTCCGGTCCGAGGGTCCGGCCGGTGGCGCCCAGGAGGAACGACAGCATCCCCCAGTAGGTGAGGAAGTCCTCGGTGAAGCGGGGGTCGACGGCCATCTCGACCGGTTCCACGGTGTGGCCGAGCCCTTCGAGCCTGGTCGCCGTCTCGGTGACGGCCTCCCGGGTGGCGGCGTCGGAGGCGACGCCGTTCGGCGAGTCGAGGAGGAATCCGATGCGCAGGCGTCGTCCGGAGGGCCCTTCGACCAGGCCCACGGGCGGCAGCTTCGGGTTGCGCCAGTGGTTCTCGGCGGCGGCGAGGAAGGCGGCGCTGTCCCGTACGGAACGGCTCACGATCCCGTCGGCGACGAGGTCGAGGGGCAGCCGGCGGCTCTGGTCGTTCGGCACGACCCGGCCCCGGGTCGGCTTGAGGCCGACGAGCCCGCAGCAGGCGGCGGGGATCCGGATGGATCCGCCGCCGTCGTTGGCGTGGGCGATCGGGACCGCGCCGGCGGCGACGAGCGCCGCGCTGCCGCCCGAGGAGCCGCCGGCGGAGTGGCCGGTGTTCCAGGGATTGCGGACGGGTTCGGCGTCCTCGTACTCCGTGGTCGGGCTGAAGCCGAACTCGGGCAGCCGGGTCTTGCCGAGGACGGTGACGCCGGTGCTCAGGAACTGCCGCGTGAACGGCGCGTGCCGCCGCGCGGCCCGCGGCGTGAAGGCCGCGCTGCCGTGGCCCGTGGGCAGCCCCTGGTGATCGGTGTTGTCCTTGACGAAGGTCGGGACCCCGGCGAAGGGGCCGCCGGTGCCGGGCACCGGAGGGTCGGCCTGCACCTGGACGGCGTGGAGCCGTTCCTCGACGGCCCGCACCCGCTCGGCCGCGTCCCGTGCGGCCTCGGCGGCGCCGACCTCGCCGCGGCGGACGGCCGCGGCGAGCCCGACGGCGTCGTGCTCCCCCAGGGCGTCGTCCCGGAAGGCGTGCACCCTGGTCTTCTCGTCGTACGTCGTCACCGTTGCCTCAGCCCCCGGCCGTGTGGATGGTCGCCCACCATCATTGCCTACCGGCGGGTAACAGGCGAGGGGTCGGAGCGGGTCATCGCCCTTGGAGCGCCTTGACGTTGTCGCCGAAGGTCCACCCCTTCGAGCCGTCCCAGTTGGCCGACCAGGTCATCAGGCCCTTGAGCGCGCCGCCGTAGTGGCTCCAGGCCTGGGCCACCGACGACGGCGCCATGTACCCGCCGCCTGCGCCCGGCTGCGCCGGGAGACCGGGGACCTGCTTGTCGTACGGGACCTTGACGGTGGTGCCCTGGATCACGAGCCCCCGGTTCAGGCAGTCGGTCTGGGCGACGAACCCGGCGACGGTGCCGGCGGAGTAGGAGTCGCCGGAGCATCCGTACATGCTGCCGTTGTAGTACTGCATGTTCAGCCACCACAGGCGCCCGTTGTCCGCGTACTTCTTGACGATCGGCAGGTACGCGCCCCAGATCGACCCGTACGCCACGCTGCCGCCGATGACGTAGGCGGTCTCCGGCGCCATCGTCAGGCCGAAGCCGGCGGGCATGCGGGCGAGGACCCCGTCGATGATGCGCACGAGGTTGGCCTGCGAGGTGGAGAGGGTACCGATGCTGCCGCTGCCGACGAGGCCGGTCTCGATGTCGATGTCGATCCCGTCGAAGTTGTACGCCTTCAGGATCGGCACGACGGTCTCGACGAACCGGTCGGCGACGGCGCGGGAGCTCAGGTCGATCCCGGCGGCGGCGCCCCCGATCGACAGCAGGATCGTCGCCCCGGCGGCCTTGGCCCGGCACATCTCCGCCGGGGTGGCGACGCGGACGGTGCTGTCCATGCCGTCCTCCCACAGCACCGTCCCGTCGGAACGGATCACGGGGAACGCCGCGTTGATCACGTTGTAGCCGTGCGCCGCGAAGCGCGGGTCGTCGATGGGCGCCCAGCCGAAGGGCGGATGGACGCCGTTCGCCGAGCCGTCCCAGTTCTCCCAGTACCCCTGGAGCACCTTCCCGGCGGGCTTCGGCTTGAGGGCGCAGGTGTCCGCGGCGGCGGAGGACGGGGACCGCGCGGGCTTCGCGTCCTCGGCGGCGGCGGGGGCCGCGAGGACGGCGGCGGCGAGCAGGGCGGCGAGCCCCGCTCCGAGGACACGGGTGATCCGAGGGCCTGGCATGCGTGCTCCCTGGGGACGTGGGGGGATGGTCCTGGGCGTGGCGCGCGCTCCAGCAGACCGTAAGTTGGTCCAGACCTTTCGTCAATCACCCTCGCACCCAAGGGAGTTGTCGCGACGCGCCACGACGACGTGCGTGCGTCGGCGGCCCACGAGACCATGGAGACGGAGAGGGGTCGCCATGAGTGAGTTCGACATCTGGAACTACCGCCCGGGCGCCGGGTACCGACAGGGCGTCGATCTCGTCGGCTACAAGGTCGAGGCCACGGACGGCCCCATCGGGAAGATCGACAAGCACACCGAGGAGGTCGACTCGTCGCATCTGCTCGTCGACGTCGGAACGTGGATCTTCGGCAGGCGGGTGCTCCTCCCGGCCGGGACCATCGAGCTGATCGACACCGCCGAGGAGAAGGTCTACGTCGACCGCACGAAGGACCAGATCAAGGACGCCCCCGACTTCGACGAGGCGAAGTACGGCGAGCCCAGTTATCTGGAGGAGTTCGCCCGGTACTACGGCCAGCCGCACATGTGATCCGGCCTGATCCGGAAGACACCCCCTAAGGGCGGTCCGAGGGTCCGGGGGACGCCTCCGTCCGGCGGTCGCGCCAGGCCGGGACGAGGGCCGTGAGCATCAGGGCGGCGGTGAGGGCGAAGGCCGACGGGTAGCCGGTCCGGGCCGCGAGGAACCCGAAGCCGACGGCCCCGAGGCCCATGCCCGCGTCGAAGGCGAAGTTCCACAGGGCGCTCACGGTTCCGTAGCCGGAGGCGGGGACCCGCGCGTACATCAGCGTCAGGGTGGCGTTCTGGGTGATGCCGAAGCCGATCCCGAACAGCGTGACGCCGATGACGACGGCGACCGGGCTGTGGGTCAGGGCGGTGAGCAGCGTTCCCCCGGCCGCCAGGGCGAGACCGGGCACGACGAGTACGGCGGGGCCGTGCCGGTCGCCGTGCCGGCCGGCCACCCAGCGGGCCGCGGTCGCCGCGGCGGACTGGGCGAACAGGGCCGTGGCGACGACACCCGCGGAGGCCGAGGGGACGGCCAGCGGGAGGAAGGTGACCAGGATTCCGGCGGCGAGGGCGGTCGCCGCGAAGACCAGAGCGGGCCGGGACAGCGCGGCCGTCCGTATCCCCGCCGTCACCCCGAGCACCCGCTCCGAGGTCGGATCGCGGTCCGGCAGTCCCGGCACCGAGACGACGGCGGCCAGCGCGGCCACGGCTCCGGCGGCGAAGACCGGCCCGTACCCCACGTGCGCCGCCAGCCACACGCCCAGCGGCAGTGCCACCAGGGACGGGACACCGGACACGATGCCGACGAGCGCCAGCCCCTCCCCCCGGCGCGCGGCCGGGACGAGCGCGGCCGTCAGGGCGCCGCCCGCGACGACGGTGAAGGCGAATCCGATACCGCGCAGGACACAGACCGCCGTGATCCACGCCGGGCTCCCGGAGGCGGAGAGCGCGAACGCCGGCGCGCCGAGGAGGACGAGTCCCGCCCCCAGCACGAGGCGGTAGCCGAAGCGGGCGACGAGCCGGGGGGTGGCCAGCTCGCCACCGACCGTGGCGAGCATCAGGGCGCCCGTGGTGAGCCCGGCGGCATCGCCGTGGCCCCCGCCGGCCTCCTCGGCGTAGAGGGGGACGACCGACAGGAGCAGATAGAAGCTCGTCGAGGCACCGATGATCGAGACGAAGCGCAGCAGCAGGGGCCGCGTCACCAGGGGCGGCCGCGAACCGGCGCCCTCCGCTTGGGAGTTGAGCATCTTGGTCACACGGCGACGCTACGGGCGTGGGCAGCCCGCCGGTAGGTCCGATCCCCTGCCCGTGGACCGGTCCGGCCGGTCCCCCCGGGCCGCCTCGGACCGGTTCGAAAAAAAACTTCGGCGAGACGCGAATCCTCTCGGGACCTCCCCGTCTCTTATGTGTGTACCGGTCGAACGGACCGGACCGAATCGGGAGGAAACAGCAATTATGGTCACTGCACTCATCGTGGTCGGCGTGGTGCTCGTGGGTGCGTGCAGCTGGCACCTGATGCGGCGCTTCAACAAGAGCCGAAGCTGACCAGCGCCTGCGCGCGGGGCGCCTTCCGGTATGAGTAGCGCATGAATCAACGCTTCCCCTGGCCCGACGAGCGGCTGATCAAGGCCGCTCAGGACGGCGACGTCACGTCGCTCACCACCGTCGTCATGGAATCGCAGCCCCATGTGCGCAAGTTCGCCATATCGCTGTGCGCCTCGCCGCAGGACGCGGAGGACGCGGCACAAGAGGCTCTGATCATCCTGTACCGGAAGATCGGCACCTTGCGGGCCACCGGCGCGCTCGCCTCCTGGATGTTCCGGATCGTGCGCAACGAGTGTCTCCGGCAGGTACGGCTGCTCGTCGCACGACGTGACGAAGTACCGGCCGAACCGGAGGGAAGTGCGGAACCGTCCGCCGAGGAGGCGGTGCTGTACCGGTTGGAGGTGGAGCGGATCGCGGCCGCGGTCAGCGCCCTTCCCCGTGACCAGCGGCAGGTCCTGATCATGCGGGACGTCCAGGGCCTGCCCGGCAAGACCGTCGCTCACACGCTGGGCCTGAGCACCGCGGCGATGAAGTCGCGGCTGCACAGGGCGCGCGCGACGCTGCGTCACGCGCTGGAAGCGACCGACCAGGCACCAGATCAGGCCATCGACCGACCAGTCGAAGGAGATTCACGACCATGACCATGACCACTCTGAACATCGTGAAGCCCCCCGAGGGCGTGCAGGCACCGGTGATCGCACCGTCCGCGAACCAGGTCGCGACGCCGTCCGCACCGCCCGCGGCGCCGAACTTCGCGAGCAAGTCCGTCCCGCGCCACCTGGCGCGCGGCGTGATCGGCTTCGGGCTGATCATCGGCTCCCTCGCCCTGCTGCCGGTGGCCGGCCCGGCCGTCCTCCTCGCGGCCCCGCTGTCGCTGGTCGCCTTCAAGGGCTGCCCCACCTGCTGGATGGTCGGCCTGGCGCAGACCATCTCCCGGGGTCGTCTGGAGCGCCAGTGCGTGGACGGCGTCTGCACCCTCACCAAGGCGCACCCGGCGGCGAAGCACGGCTGAGTTCCCCGGGCTCCCGACCTCCCGCCCCGGCCTGACTTCCACCCTCCCGCAAAGCGTCCGGGAAGGTGGGGTCACCGGGTCGGGAGGTTTCGGCTGCGCCCTTTTACCGGCGTGAGACGGCTGTCTCGTCGAGCCTGCGCAAGAACCCCCCGGACTTTCCGTCACATTCGTTTTGCATACCAACTCGCCGCCCTGGCCATTGGTTTACGGAGCGCCGCCTCGGTGCTAGGGTCCAAAACGAGTTTGAGACTGGCAGGGCCGCCGAGTCGGCATCGCCATTGATCGTGCTTCACGGGGGGAGCAGAACACTATGATCCGCCATGCCCAGATTGGGGCGGCAGATGACCGTACAGTCGCTGTCGTCGGTCTTTCCTGCCGTTTTCCCGGGGGTGCGAGTCCTGCCGAATTCTGGGATCTCCTGAGGAACGGCCGCGACGCCATTGCGGAGCCGCCCGCGGATCGTGCGCACCTCGGCGTCCGGGAGGACGGTTCGCCGCGCCCCGGTGGTTTTCTGCCCCGTGTCGACACCTTCGATGCCGAGTTCTTCGGGATATCCCCGCGCGAAGCCGCCGCGATGGACCCGCAGCAGCGGCTCGCGCTCGAGCTCGCCTGGGAGGCGCTCGAGGACGCCGGCATCGTCCCGGCCACCCTCGCCGGCACCGCCACCGGCGTCTTCGTCGGCGCGATCGCCGACGACTACACGGCCCTCACCCACGCGGCCGGCCCCGAGGCCACCTCCGCGCACACGGTGACGGGCCTGCACCGGGGCATCATCGCGAACCGGGTCTCCTACGCCCTCGGGCTCCAGGGCCCCAGCATGGTGGTCGACAGCGCGCAGTCGTCTTCGCTGGTCGCGGTGCATCTGGCCTGCGAGAGCCTGCGTCGCGGCGAGTCCGTGACGGCGCTCGCCGGCGGCGTCAACCTCAACCTCGCGCCGGAGAGCACCGAGGCCCTCGCGGCCTTCGGCAGCCTCTCGCCCGACGGGCGATGTTACTCGTTGGACGCCCGGGCGAACGGGTACGTGCGAGGTGAGGGCGGCGGCGTGGTCGCGCTGAAACTCCTCAGTCGGGCCATCGCCGACGGGGACCGCATCCACTGTCTGCTGCACGGTGGAGCCGTCGGCAACGACGGGGCGAGCGAGACGCTTCCCACGCCTGACGGAAAAGCTCAGGAACACGTCATACGTAACGCCTGGGAAAACTCCGGTATACCTCTTGGACATGCGCAGTACATAGAAATACACGGGTCGGGCACCCGGGTCGGCGATCCCATCGAAGCCTCTGCTCTGGGCGCCGTATTCTCCTCCTCCCGCACCCCTGATAATCCGCTCCGTCTCGGCTCGGTCAAGACGAACATCGGCCACCTCGAAGGGGCCGCGGGCATAGCGGGGCTCGTCAAGACGATTCTCTGCATCAAAGAGCGGGAAATCGTTCCAACGCTCAACTATCAAACCCCGAATCCGCAGATCCCGTTCGAGGATCTACGGCTCGCCGCCGCCACCGGAACCGGGCCGTGGCCGAATCCCGAGGGTCCGCTCTTCGCGGGTGTGACATCGGTCGGAATGGGCGGTACGAACTGCCATCTGGTCCTCGGCGAATGGCGAGGCGAAACCGCCCCGACCGCCCCGACCGCCCCGACCGCCCCGACCGCCCCGACCGCCCCGACCGCCGGGAACGAACCGGACCCGGCCCACCACTCCGCCCCGGCCGATTCCGCCCCGGCCGATCCCCTCGCATGGGTGCTGTCCGGACGCGGCGACAAGGCGCTCCGGGCCCAGGCCGCCCGCCTCCGCGAACACCTCGCCGCCCACCCGGAGTCCGACGTCGCCGAGGTCGCCCGCGCCCTCGCCCACGACCGCACCGCCTTCACCCACCGCGCCGTCCTGACCGGCACCGGCCGCGACGAGCTCCTCAACGCCCTGGACGCGGTCGCCGACGCCCGGGTCACCCCGGCGGCGGTCGAGGGCAGCAGCCACCGGGCCGTCCGCGAGGCCGTGTTCGTCTTCCCGGGACAGGGCTCCCAGTGGGCCGGCATGGCCGCCGAACTCCTCGACAGCTCCCCCGTGTTCGCCCGGGTCGTCGAGGACTGCGAGCGCGCGCTCCGCCCGTACCGCGACTGGTCGCTGACCGATGTGCTGCGTGGGCGACCCGAGGCGCCCGGTCTGGACCGCGACGACGTCGTGCAGCCCGCCCTGTGGGCCGTGATGGTCGGACTCGCCGCCCTGTGGCGGGCGGCCGGCGTCGAACCGGCAGCGGTCGTCGGCCACTCCCAGGGCGAGATCGCCGCCGCCACCGTCAGCGGCGCCTTATCCCTCGACGACGCCGCCCGGCTCATCGCCGTACGCAGCACCGCTCTCGGCGCGCTCGCCGGGCGCGGCGGCGGCATGATGACGGTGTCGCTGCCCGCAGACCGGGTCCGCGAGGACCTGGCCGGATTCCCGCGCCTGAGCGTGGCCGCCGTCAACTCGCCGGCCATGACCGTGGTGGCCGGCGACGGGGACGCCCTGGACGCCCTGGCCGCGCACTACGGCGAGGACGTGCGCACCCGGCGCGTCCCGGTCGCCTACGCCTCGCACGGCCCGCACGTCGACGCCGTACGCGACACGCTGCCCGCCGAACTCGCCGGCATCGCACCGCGCGCCGGGACCGTACCGCTGCACTCCACCGTGACCTGCACGGTCCTCGACGGCTCCGAGCTGGACGTCGGCTACTGGTACCGCAACCTGCGCGAGCCCGTCGGCTTCGAGCCCGCCGTGCGGGCACTGCTCGACGCGGGACACGAGCTGTTCATCGAGATGAGCCCGCACCCGGTCCTGGCGCTCGCCGTCCAGCAGACCGCGGAGGCCGCCGAGCTGCCGGTCGCCGCGCTCGGCACCCTGCGCCGCGGCGAGGGCGGACGCCGACGCCTGCTGCTCGCGTTCGGCGAGGCGTTCTGCCACGGCGCGGAGGTCGACTGGTCCACCGTCCTGCCCGCCGGCACCGGCCGCGCCGAGCTGCCGACGTACGCCTTCCAGCGCCGCCGCCACTGGATCTCCGGACGGCCCCACGCCGCCCGGCCCCTGACGCCCGCCGCCACGCCGACGGGGCGGACCGCGCCGCTCCACGAGGACACCGCCGAGGCCCCCGAGACCGAGCCGAAGGTCTCCCTGACCGGCCCGGCCGCCCTGGAGCTCGTTCGCGCGCACACCGCCGCCGTCCTCGGGTACGACTCCGTCGCCGAGGTCGAGCCCCGGCGGACCTTCAAGGAGCTGGGCATCGACTCGGCGATGGTCGTCGAGCTGCGCAACCGGCTCGTCAACGCCACCGGGCGCAAGCTCCCCACGACCGTCGTGTACGACCACCCCAGCCCCGCCCGGCTGGCCGCGCTGCTCGCCGACGCGCCGCACGAGGCCGTCACGGGGCCCGAGGCCCGTACCGACGAGGACGATCCCGTCGTGATCGTCGGCATCGGCTGCCGGTTCCCGGGCGGGGTGGACTCCCCCGAGGCGCTCTGGCGGGTCGTCGCCGAGCAGCGCGACGTCATCTCGGGTTTCCCCGCCGACCGCGGCTGGGACCTCGACGGCCTCTACCACCCGGACCCCGCCCACGTGGGCACCACGTACGTCCGCAACGGCGGATTCCTCGAAGGCGCCGCGGAGTTCGACGCCGAACTGTTCGGGATCTCGCCGCGTGAGGCGCTCGCGATGGACCCGCAGCAGCGCGCGTACCTGGAGGTGTGCTGGGAGGCCCTGGAGCGGGCCGGAATCGCCCCGGACTCCCTGCGCGGCACCCCGACGGGCGTGTTCGCCGGTGTGATGGCCCAGGAGTACGGTCCGCGGCTCGGCGAGGCGGGTGCGGGTGCCGCCGGGTTCGGTCTGACGGGGACCACGCCGAGCGTCACCTCGGGCCGCGTCGCCTACACGCTCGGTCTGCAGGGCCCGGCCCTGACGGTCGACACCGCGTGCTCGTCGTCGCTGGTCGCCCTGCACCTCGCGGTGCGCGCCATCCGGTCGGGCGAGTGCTCGCTCGCCCTCGCCGGCGGTGTGACGGTCATGTCGACGCCCGGCATCTTCGTGGAGTTCTCGCGGCAGCGGGGCCTCGCGGCCGACGGCCGGTGCAAGTCCTTCTCCGCGGACGCCGACGGCACCGCGTGGGCCGAGGGCGTCGGTGTCCTGGTCGTGGAGCGGCTCTCGGACGCCCGGCGCCTCGGCCACACCGTCCTCGCCGTGGTGGCGGGCACCGCCGTCAACCAGGACGGCGCCTCCAACGGCCTCACCGCCCCCAGCGGCCCCGCGCAGGAGCGCGTCATCCGGGCCGCCGTGCAGGACGCCGGTGTCACCTTCGCCGATGTCGACGCGGTCGAGGCCCACGGCACGGGCACCGTCCTCGGCGACCCCATCGAGGCCCAGGCCCTCCTCGCCACCTACGGCAGCGAGCGCGACGGCGTGCCGCTCATGCTCGGCTCGCTCAAGTCCAACCTCGGCCACGCGCAGGCCGCCGCCGGTGTCGGCGGCATCATCAAGATGGTCATGGCCCTGCGCCACGGCGAACTCCCCGCCACCCTCAACGTCGGAACGCCGAGCAAGCTCGTCGACTGGGAGAGCGGCGGCGTCGACCTCCTCACCGAGCCCCGCCCCTGGCCCGCCACCGACGGCAGGACCCGGCGCGCCGGCGTCTCCTCCTACGGCATCAGCGGCACCAACGCCCACGTGGTCCTCGCCGAGGCCCCCGCCGGGAACCACACGCCGGCGTCGGGCGCCGGGGACGACGGCACCCACCCGCTGTGGGTGCTGTCCGGGCGGACCGAACCGGCGCTGCGCGCCCAGGCCACCGCGCTCGTCGACGCGCTGCACACCCTCGACGAGGGGTCCACCACCGGCCTCGGGCGCGCCCTCGCCACCACCCGTACCGCTCTCGACCACCGCGCGGCCGTCGCCGCCGAGGACCGTACGGAGGCCGTCGCGGCCCTGACCGCGCTCGGCCGCGGTGAGCCGCACTCCGCCCTGGCCCTCGGCACGGCACGTGCCGACGACGGCCTCGCCTACCTCTTCACCGGACAGGGCAGCCAGCGCGTCGGCATGGGACGCGAGCTGTACGAGGCCGAGCCGGTCTTCGCCGCCGCCCTCGACGCGGTCTGCGCCGAACTCGACGCCTGCCGCGCCTCCGTGCCCGGGACTCCGCCGGTGCGCGAGGTGATGTTCCACGACGCCGAGGCGCTCGACCGGACCGAGAACACGCAGTGTGCCCTCTTCGCCCTGCAGGTCGCGCTGTACCGGCTCCTGGAGCACCGGGGCCTCGCGCCCGACGCCGTACTCGGCCACTCCATCGGCGAGTTCGCCGCCGCGCACGTCGCCGGGATCCTCACGCTGTCCGACGCCTGCACCCTGGTCGCCGCGCGCGGCCGGCTCATGCAGGCGCTGCCGTCCGGCGGGGCGATGACGGCCGTCCAGGCCTCGCAGGACGAGGTCACCGCGCTGATCGCGGGCCGCGAACACGAGGTGAGCATCGCCGCCGTCAACGGCCCCCTGGCCGTCGTCGTCTCCGGCGACGTCGAGGCCGTCGAGGAGGTCGCCGCCACGTTCGCCGCCCTCGGCCGCAAGACGCGCCGGCTCGTCGTCAGCCACGCCTTCCACTCCCACCGCATGGACGGGATGCTCGACGCGTTCGCCGCCGTCACCGCGCAGGTCGGCTACGCGGAGCCGCGCGTCCCGATGGTGTCCACCGTCACCGGTGAGCCCGTCGAGGTCACCGCCGACTACTGGGTGCGGCAGGTGCGCCGGGAGGTCCGGATGTCCGACGGCCTCGCCGCACTGCACGGGCTCGGCATGCGGACCTTCCTCGAACTCGGCCCGGACGGTGTCCTCTCGGCACTGGGCCAGGACTGTCTGGACGACGACGCCCTCGCCTTCGTCCCGGTGCTGCGCCGCGGCCGGTCCGAGCGCCGCACCCTGGCCTCCGCGCTCGGCTCCCTGCACGTCCGGGGCCGCAGCCCCGACTGGCTGGCCGTGTTCGGCGCGGGGCGGACGCCCGCCCTGCCCACGTACGCCTTCCAGCGCGAGCGCTACTGGCTGACCGCGCAGGGCGCCCAGGGGCCCGCCGGGCACCCGCTGCTCGGCCCCGCCGTCGAGCTCGCCGAATCCGGGCAGGCCGTCCTGACCGCCCGGCTCGGCCGCCGCACCCACCCCTGGCTCGCCGACCACGCCGTCCTCGGCTCGGTCCTGCTGCCCGGCACCGCCTTCCTCGAACTCGCCGCCCGCGCGGGCGCGCAGACCGGGACGCCGCGGGTCGCCGAACTCACCCTCGTCGCCCCTCTGGTGATCCCCGAGGACGGGCGCACCGAGGTGCAGGTCGTCGTGGCCGCGCCGGGCGAGGACGGTCTGCGCGCCCTGACCGTGCACGCCCGCGCCGAGACGCCGGACGGCGCGGTCGAGCCGTGGACCCTGCACGCCACCGGCGCGCTCGCCCCGCACGACGGAGCCGCCGTGCCCGCCGCGGCCCGGCCCGCCGGCGAGGGCGAAGCCCTGCCCGTCGACGGCTGCTACGAGGAACTGGCGGCCTCGGGCTACGCCTACGGCCCGGTCTTCCAGGGCCTGCGCGCAGCGTGGCGGCACGGCAGCGACCTGCTCGCCGAGGTCGCCCTGCCGCCCTACGTCACCGACGCCGCCTCGTACGGGCTGCACCCGGCGCTGCTCGACGCTGCCCTGCACCCGATCGTCATCACCGCGCTCGAGGACGGCGGCCGCCGACTGCTGCCCTTCTCCTGGCGCGGCGTGACCGTCCACCAGCCGGGTGCCCGTTCCGTACGGGCACTGATCACCGCCACCGGGCCGGACGCGGTGTCGCTGACCCTGCTCGACGAGTCCCACGCGGTCGTCGCCGAGGTCGAGGAACTCGTCCTGCGCCCGGTCAGCGAGGAGGCGGCCGTCCCCCGGTCCCTCCATCGCCTGGACTGGAAGCCGGTCACGGCGGACGGGGAGTCCTCCCCGCGCGCCGTCTCGCTCGGCTCCGCCGACCTGGGCGTCGGCCCTCGGTACGCCGACCTCGCGGCCCTGGGCGAGGCCGTCGAGGCGGGACTGCTCGCCCCCGCGGTGGTCCTCGCTCCGCTCGCGGACCTGGGAGAGCCCGCCGACGGTTCGACGTCCGCCACCGGGCCCGTCGTGCACCGCGCCCTCGCGCTGCTCCAGGCGTGGCTGGCCGACGACCGGTTCGCCGACTCCCGTCTGGTGCTCGTCACCCGGGCGGCCGTGGCCACGGCGCCGGGCGCCGACGCGGACCCCGACATCGCGGCCGTATGGGGTCTGGCGCGCTCGGCACAGACCGAGAACCCCGGGCGGGTCGGACTCCTCGACGTGGAGACCCCGGAGGACTGCCGTACCGCGCTGCCGCTGATCGGATCCGAGCCGCAACTCGCCGTACGCGAAGGCGTCCTGCTCGTGCCCCGGCTCGCCCCGGCTACGACCGGTGGCGCCCTGGTGCCCCCGGCCGGCACGGCCGCGTGGCGGATGGTGGTGCGCGAGCGCGGGACCCTGGACCACCTGGCCCTCGAACCCTTCCCCGAGGCCCTGGCCCCGCTGGGCGAGGGCGAGGTCCGCATCGCGATGCGCGCCGCGGGCGTCAACTTCCGTGACGTCCTCGGCACACTGGGGCTCTACCCGGGTGATCCCGGTCCGCTCGGCCTCGAAGGCGCCGGTGTGGTCACCGAGGTCGGGCCCGGCGTCACGGGCCTCGCCGTCGGCGACCGCGTCATGGGCCTGTTCTCCGGGGCGTTCGGGCCGACGGCCGTCACCGACCACCGGCGGGTCGCCGTCATGCCCGCCCACTGGACGTTCGCCGAGGCGGCGTCCGCGCCCATCGTGTTCCTGACCGCCTACCACGCCCTGGTCGACCTCGCCGGCCTGAGCGAGGGCGAGCGGGTCCTGATCCACGCGGCGGCGGGCGGCGTCGGCATGGCCGCCGTCCAGCTCGCCCGGCACCTGGGCGCGGAGGTGTACGGCACGGCGGGCCCCGGCAAGTGGGACGCCCTGCGGAACCTGGGCCTGGACGACGCGCACCTGGCGTCCTCCCGCACCCTGGACTTCGAGGCGGCGTTCGGCGCGGCCACCGGGGGCCGCGGCATGGACGTCGTACTGAACTCGCTCGCCGGCGACTTCGTGGACGCGTCCCTGAGGCTGCTACCGCACGGCGGTCGCTTCGTGGAGATGGGCAAGACCGACCTGCGCGACCCGGTCCTTGTCGCGGCCGACCACCCCGAGGTGGACTACCGCTTCTTCGACCTGCTCCAGGAGCCGACCGAGCGGATCGCCGAACTGCTCACGGCCGTCCTGCGCCTGCTGTCCTCGGGGGCTCTGACCCCGCTGCCGGTGAGCACCTGGGACGTCCGCCGGGCACCGGAGGCCTTCCGGTACGTCAGCCAGGCGCGCCACATCGGCAAGGTCGTCCTCACCCTGCCCCCGGCCCTCGACCCGGAGGGCACGGTCCTGGTCACCGGCGCCACCGGCGCCCTCGGCGGACTGGTCGCCCGGCACCTGGTCACCGAGCACGGCGCTCGCCGCCTGCTGCTGGTCAGCCGTCGTGGCGCCGACGCGCCCGGCGCCCGGGAACTCGCCGCCGAACTCGGCGCGTCGGGTGCGGAGGTGGTCCTCGCGGCCTGTGACACCGCCGACCGTGACGCGCTCGCGAAGCTGCTGACCGGCGTTCGGCTCACCGCCGTCGTCCACGCGGCCGGAGTGCTCGACGACGGCGTGATCACCGCGCTCACTCCCGAGCGCCTCGACACCGTGCTCGCCGCCAAGGCCACCGCGGCCCGGCACCTGCACGAGCTGACCACCGACCAGGACCTCGCGGCCTTCGTCCTCTTCTCCTCCGTCATGGGCGTCATCGGCGGCGCCGGCCAGGGCAACTACGCCGCGGCCAACGCCTCCCTGGACGCCCTGGCCCAGCACCGCAGGGCGCAGGGGCTCCCCGCGGTCTCCCTCGCCTGGGGCATGTGGGCGGACACGGCGGGACGGCCGGGGGCCGCCGGAATGGCGGGCACCCTGTCCGAAGCCGACCGGGTACGCATCGCCCGCACCGGCCTCGCGCCCATCGACCGGGCGGAGGGCCTGGCCCTGCTCGACGCGGCCCTGCGCGTGGACTCCCCCGCGCTGGTGCCCGCCCCCATCGACCGTGCCGCGCTCGGCGCCCTCGGCGCCCAACTGCCCGCCGTCCTGCGGGACCTGGCACCGGCCGCCCCTCGGCCGGCCCAGGGGCCGACGACCGCGGCCGCGCCCCGGACGACCGAGACCCTGCGCGACCGGCTCGCCGCGCTGAGCACGGCCGAGCGGGAGGAACTGCTCCTCGATCTCGTCCGGGTGCAGACCGCCGCCGTACTCGGCCGGTCCTCCGCGTCCGGGATCCCCGCCGACCGGCCCTTCAAGGACATGGGCTGCGACTCGCTCACCCTGGTGGAACTGCGCAACCGGCTGCAGACCGCCGCCGGTCTGCGGCTGCCGGCCACGTTCCTCTTCAACTGTCCGACCCCGCTCGCGGTCGTGGGCCATCTGCACGGCGAACTGGCCCCGGCCGAAGCGGAATCCGCCACCGACTCCGCCGACTCCTCGTCCGCGCCCGGCCTGGTCGAACTCGACCGGCTGGAAGCGGCACTCGTCGGGCTGCCGGACGACACCCAGGACGACGTGCGCGCCGAGATCGTCCAGCGGCTCCAGGCCCTCGCGGCCCGGGTACCGGCTCAGCGCGCCCCGGCCGAGGACGATCTCGATCTGTCCGCCCGGGTCCAGTCGGCCTCGGTCGACGAACTCCTCGCGTTCATCGACTCCGAACTCTGATCCCACGTCCGCGACGCCGGACCCTCACCCCGCTCGTCCTGTTCGCCGCGCGTGGCGTGCCCCCGGGCACGCCGCCCGGTCAGCCATGCCCGAAATTCGCGCACGCACGGCTCCACAACGCCTACGGGGGCACCCACACCATGACAACAACGGACAACGACAAACTCGTCGAATACCTCAAGCGCCTCACCGTCGACCTCCACCAGTCCCGTCAGCGGGTCCGTGAACTGGAGGCGGGAAACAGCGACCCGATCGCGATCGTCGGCATGGGCTGCCGCTTCCCGGGCGGCGTGGACTCGCCCGAGGCGCTGTGGCGCGTCGTCGCCGAGCAGCGCGACGTCATCTCGGGCCTGCCGACCGACCGGGGCTGGGACCTCGACGGCCTCTACCACCCCGACCCGGACCACTCCGGGACGTCGTACGTACGCAACGGCGGTTTCCTGCACGGCGCCTCCGAGTTCGACCCCGCCTTCTTCGGGATCTCGCCGCGCGAGGCCCTGTCGATGGACCCGCAGCAGCGGCTGCTCCTCGAAGTGTCGTGGGAGGCCCTGGAGCGGGCCGGCATCACGCCCGGTGCGCTGCACGGCACGTCGACGGGCGTGTTCCTCGGAGCCATCGCCCAGGAGTACGGGCCGCGGCTCGGCGAGGCGAGCGCGGCCGCCACCGGATTCGGGCTGACGGGAACGACGTCGAGCGTGGCCTCGGGCCGCGTCGCCTACACCCTGGGTCTGCAGGGCCCGGCCCTGACGGTGGACACCGCGTGCTCGTCGTCGCTGGTCGCGCTGCACCTGGCGGTCAACGCCCTGCGCTCCGGCGAGTGCTCGCTGGCGCTCGCCGGCGGTGTGACGGTCATGTCGACACCGGGCATCTTCGTCGAGTTCTCGCGCCAGAAGGGGCTCGCCCCCGACGGCCGGTGCAAGTCGTTCTCGGCGGACGCGGACGGCACGGCCTGGGCCGAGGGCGTCGGTGTCCTGGTCGTGGAGCGGCTGTCGGACGCCCGGCGCCTGGGCCACAAGGTCCTTGCCGTGGTGGCCGGTTCGGCCGTGAACCAGGACGGCGCCTCCAACGGCCTCACCGCGCCGAGCGGTCCGGCGCAGGAGCGGGTGATCCGGGCTGCCGTGCAGGACGCCGGTGTCACCTTCGCCGGTGTCGACGCCGTCGAGGCGCACGGTACGGGCACGGTGCTCGGCGACCCGATCGAGGCGCAGGCCCTCCTCGCGACCTACGGCAGCGAGCGCGACGGCCGGCCCCTGATGCTGGGCTCCCTCAAGTCCAACCTCGGCCACTCCCAGGCGGCCGCGGGTGTCGGCGGCGTCATCAAGATGGTCATGGCGCTGCGCAACGCCGAACTCCCCGCCTCCCTCAACGTCGGCAGGCCGAGCGAGCTGGTCGACTGGGTCAACGGCGGCGTCGAGGTGCTCACCGAGCCGCACCCCTGGCCCGTCGAGGAGGGCAAGGTCCGGCGTGCCGGTGTCTCCTCCTTCGGCATCAGCGGCACCAACGCCCACGTCATCCTCGCGGAAGCCCCCACCGAGCAGCCCGCCGACGACGCCGCGCCGGACGGCTCTCCGGACGGCTCGGGACTGCCGTGGGTGGTCTCGGCGCGCACGGCGGACGCCCTGGCCGAGACGGCCGGGCGGTTGGCCGCGTACGTACGGGAGCGGGCCGGGCTCAGCCCCGCCGACGTGGCGCTCTCCCTCGCCACCGGACGCTCCGCCTTCGAGGCGCGGGCCGTGGTCCCCGGCACCGACGGGCGCGACGGGCTGCTGGCCGGTCTGGACGCCCTGGCCTCCCGGCAGGTCGACGGCGAGAACGGCGTGTCCCCCTCCCGCGCCGTGTTCGTGTTCCCGGGGCAGGGTTCGCAGTGGGTCGGCATGGCCACCGCCCTCCTCGACTCCTCTCCGGAGTTCGCCCGCGTGATCGACGCGTGCGAGACCGCCCTCGCACCGTTCGTGGACTGGTCGCTCACCGCGGTCCTGCGCGGCGAGGACGGCGCCCCCGGCTTCGACCGGGTCGACGTGGTCCAGCCCGCGTCCTGGGCCATGATGGTCGGCCTCGCCGCCCTGTGGCGCGCCGGTGGCGTGAACCCGGTCGCCGTGGTCGGGCACTCGCAGGGCGAGATCGCCGCCGCGGTCGTCGCGGGCGGCCTGTCCCTGAAGGACGGCGCCCGCGTGGTCGCCCTGCGGTCCAAGGCCCTGCGCGTCCTGTCCGGCGGCGGCGGCATGGTCTCCCTGAAGGTCCCCGAGGCCCGGGCCGAGGAACTGCTCGCCCCGTGGGACGGCCGCATCTCGGTCGCGGCGGCCAACGGCCCGTCCTCGACGGTGGTCGCCGGGCAGCCCGAGGCCCTGGACGAGCTCCTCGCCCAGTGCGAGGCCTCCGGAGTCTGGGCACGCCGCATCCCCGTGGACTACGCCTCCCACTCCGCCCACGTCGACGAGAT